>JAZJXP010000028.1:0-72369 GCA_040390835.1 Pseudomonadota bacterium | reverse complement strand
GATGATTGTTTTTATCTCATGCGGGGTAAGGTTCTGAGCTTCATCAACGATCAGCACGATAGGTTTTTTGACTTGATGACTAAGTTCAGCAATCACATCTGACAGCGTGACATTGTCTGGCAAACCCGGCTGGCTTATGTCTATCGTCAATGTCCCCAGCACATTAACCTTGGAAAGACCCACAGCCTTGGCAGCCTTGCTGATGATGCCTATGGTATCGGCCAAATGCTTTTTTATGGCTTCGGTAATGATCAGTGCCGGGTCGCGCTCCTTGTTGGCCCACAAATCCACATATACAGGCAGCCAGCCACGCTGGCTGATCTCTGGCACGAGATCTTCGCGCAAGAAAGTACTCTTGCCGACACGCCTTGGCGCTGCCAGGAACAAGCCTGATCGCGCATCGCTCAAACCCTTGCCTTGCAATCTGTTGCAAAGCTCTTGCGCCAGCTCAGGGCGACGGAAAGTAAAGGATGTACTCATGGGCTGATGACCGTATTTTCTCTATTATGCTTTATTATGCCTGGATACATAAATTATGTATTCGAGCATAATAAAGCATAAATTATCCTGAATTCAAGATATTTTTGCGGTCATAGTACTATCAGAAACAGTCGGCCCATGCAATATCCGGCTTGACGGATACGCCATACAAGCGACTCACATACCACAGCCTCAAGCATGGATCATGTCTCAAAAGAACAAACAAGTTCAGGCGCAAGCGCACGCAGGTAACTGCGGGCATCAAATACCGCACCTGGTGCATGCGCCCCACTACGCTCTTTCACTTCACCCTGCAAAATCCGCTGCACTGCCTCGCATATCAGCGGTGCCGTGAAGCCATAGATATCACGCCCCTGCGCTACCAGCTTACGTGCTACCCCATCCTTAGTTGCAATGACCTCGACCAGGAAGACCTGAGCGGACTTGCCACTTTCGTCTGCAGCAGCAGGTGGCGGCGTCAGCGGGTCACGTATGTCCTTGAGAGCGGACAGATTCAGATAGGTATGCAATTGCCCGATCTTGAGATGCTGCGTCATCAGTATGACCTCTGAAAACGGTACTTCAATAGCATCCAGACGCCCAAAGGGTTCGGCATAATCCCAGGCAATTTCAGCAGCAGGCAGTGTCATGGGTAGCAGCTTGCCGTCAGTGACTACCAGGCGATGCGCAGTATTACGCGCACCGGTGATGCGCGTCCCCTCGGTCGGATGCCAGCTATCCAGTGCGATGCCTATGCGAATGTCGTCAACAGCATCCCAGTCGCCGATGACAGCAGTAGCCAGCAAGTCCGCCAGGCCGCCGTAAAACCCCATGGCAGGGAGAACCAGTACGCCGGCTTCCCGCGCCGGGCTGTCAAATTTCTTCAAGGTGTCGTGTGCACTCATCTGCTCTGCACTGACATCCAGATAATGCACGCCATTGCGCACAGCTGCTGCAGCAAGCTGGTCGGCAGTTTCCGAAAAGGGGCCAGCGCAATTGATCAGGGCAGCAACACCATGCAAGGCATCATCCAGTACGGCCTGATCATCGACAGAGATGCACCTGGTCTGGATGCCGCGCTCTTGAAAGCCGGCAGCAGCCAGCTTGCCACTGTCGCGGGCCAAGGCTACCGGCACCATACCACGCCGTATTAGTTCATCCACCACAAAGCGCCCCGTATGTCCGGTGGCACCAAAAACAGCAACTTTGTTATTTACTGAGGTATTCATAGTTTGACTCCATGTTTGTTGTCACATCTACTTCACATTTGTGTTTACACTTAAACGATACAGACCGGCATGTTTTATAAGATACATACAGGTCTGTAGCATGTCAAGCAATTATGTTATAATTTTTTCCCATGAATACTTCAAAAACTGGCAACGCGCCTGCTACCTCAGAGGTAAAAGAGCGCATTCTTGAAACAGCATCCAGGCTTTTCTATAGCCAGGGCGTCAGGGCTGTGGGCGTGGATTTGGTGGCAGAGCAGGCAGACGTGGCAAAAACCAGCATCTACCGTCATTTCGGTACCAAAGATGATCTCATCGCTGCTTTTTTACAGCGTGAAGACGAAGACTTTTGGCAATGCTGGGGTAATGTTCACAAGCGCCATGCAGATGATGCCGCCGCCGAACTTGATGCACATTTTCAGTGGATAGGTGAGCGGGTAGCACGCCCCAATTATCGCGGCTGCCCGCAAATCAATGTTGCGGCAGAATTTCCTGATGAGCATCATCCTGCCCGCAAGGTCGCATACAACCACAAGCATGAACTGCGACGCAGGCTTAAAGAAATCGCCGTACGCCTGGACGCAAAACGCCCGGATGAACTGGCTGGCCAGCTAGGCGTGCTGATCAACGGTGCCTTTGTCAGTTCGCAAATGTTCTTTGCCGGTGAAGCCACTCAACTGCTAACAGCGATGGCAAATGCGCTCGTCGCGGCGGCTAAAGAGTAGATAAAGAGTAGATAAAGAGTAGAACCAGGTAGAGTCAGCCAAATCATCTGGATATGCACATAGCTGACAATATGAATCCAGCTCAAACCGCCACCACACAAGCTGCGATAAAGATCTATCAGGATTTTTATCTGCACTGGATGCAAAGCGCCGGACTGGAAATCTCGGCCATGCCGGATGCTGCCAGCAAATTGCGGGCAGCGCTTCCTCTCAATACATTGCCACTTGCCCTGATCGCCTATTACCTGTGCGCTGGCAATAGCCCCATCAATACCGCATACAACCAGCTCTTGCGACCCGAAGATTTGTATGTGGAACAAGAGTATCTGATCTTCATGCATGAAAACCAGGGTGTCGTCGATTGGGGCATACGCCTGCAAGACCTGGTACAAGGTGACCCGGTGGTGTGGCAAAGGAATAACGATGATGAAGCCTGGTATGCAGAAGATCATCAGCTCAGCAGTTTCTTGATGGCTTGCTGGTACTGGGCTGAGTTTGGGGAAGAAAAAACTGCAGAGTTTTTTTAAACTTTCATAGCATATAAACTTGATGGTTTGCAGGGTGTGCCATGCGCAGCTATCCTGGCGAATACGATTAGCATTCATCAAAAAATGGTGCGCACGGCGCACCCCAAATTGCCATGCTCACCAGCTTGTAAGAGTAATGTTTTTTCCCCGAAAAAACTGTGCTGGCGCAGCTTGGCTGACTGGCTGTTTCCGGCCTCTGCAATTCACGCATCCAGCTCGTGCAATTTCGCCATGGCATCAGCCAAGCCATGATTACCGTTTTTTCTGAGAGCAGGCAAACTGTCTTGTATGAGACTCACAGGATCGCCCTGCCCCAGTTTGAATTGCGCCTGGCAAGACAAGACTCTGGCACGGAAAGGCACGATGAATTTTGCCAGTTGCTCTGCCCTTGGGCTTTCTTCTATCTTCCATGGTTGCGGCTCATTGGCATCCATATGACTGATCAGGGTTTCCAGCGCAGATCTGGCAGCAGCAGGACCTTCTTCCAGACAAATCTCCACTTCAAAATGGGCGACCTGATAATTCCAGGTGGGTGCATAGCGACGGTCACTGAGCCAGGCGGAAGAAATATAACCCTCGACGCCAGTGAAGGCCAGCAAGGCACGCGGATTCTTGCGTATGATTTCCAACTGCGGATTGTGGATGGAAAAATGTCCTACGAAACTGGCATTGCCTTCAGCATCTCTTTGCAGTATCAGAGGCAAGGGCGAAGCTTGTATATTCACGCCGTCAGCGCTGATTACCAGAGCCAGGGGATTGCGGGCTATCATCTGGTCAATTTCAGCTGTGGTTTTCGGCTGGAAAATTTCAGGGTTGTTCATTTTTGACTCCATATTGAATTTATAGCTATGGTAATCTTGCCGCAGACCTACAACAAGACCTACTCCTGCAATGCAAGATTTCAAAAATGAACAAGCCAGACTGGACTGGGATGATTTGCGCATCATCCTGGCTGTCGCCAGGACAGGTAGCCTGAATCAGGCAGCACTTACGCTTGGCAGTAGTCATCCCACGGTTTTTCGCCGCGTCCGGGCGATAGAGAATAAACTCGCCGTCATTCTTTTTGAGCGCAAACGCTCCGGGTATACGCCGAGTGCGGCTGCCAGCGAAATCATCGCCGTGGCACAGCAAATTGAAGAGGATATCCACCGTCTGGAACTGGGCATCGCCGGGCTGGATGAAAAACCTGCAGGCAGCGTACGGCTGACGACCACAGACACGCTGATGTTCCAGCTCTTGCCTCCAATATTTGCCAGCGTACAGCAGCAATTGCCGGGAATATGCCTGGAAGTCAGCACTGGCAACAGCATGTTTTCCCTGGAAAAACGCGACGCAGATATTGCCATTCGCGCTGGCGGCGATCCACCCGGGCATTTGATTGCCCGCCGCGTGTGCGATATTGCCTCCTGCATTTACTATCCCGCAACTTGGTCAGACATTTCTGGCAGCGACATGAACGGTATAAGCAAGCATCCCTGGGTCATGGCTGATGCCACGTTGACCCATCTGGATTCAGCCAAGTGGTTGACCGCGCAAGGCCTGACAGAGCGTGCGGTATTTCGCTCCAACAGTCTGACAGGTGTCGTCAGTGCAGCCAACGCCGGCATGGGCATGGCTATCTTGCCCTGCTATCTTGGTGATCGCGCCCCGGCACTCAAGCGCCTGGGCGCGCCTGTGGAAGAATTTCTCTCCACCTTGTGGATACTCAGCCATCCCGACTTGCGCCGTGTCCGGCGCATCAACGCCTGCATAGAAAAAATCCAGCCTGCGCTGGCCGCGCATCAGCAATTATTTGAAGGCAATTTGCCAGCAAACTGACGCAAAGGCTTGGTGCGTTTCTTCCCGGTACCGGGAAACAATGCGCTTACCTGGCAAGCGCCCTGAGTGTGCCGTCCAGGTCAGCAACCAGCACAGCATCTGCGGTCAATACAGGGCGGGCGAATACACCGCCAGTGATAAAACTTCCACTCAGGCTGGAAGGTTGATACTGCCAAAGCTGCTTACCGCTTGTGGCATCCACTGCGTAAAAACCGCTACGTAAAGTCACATCCGGAAAGTAATAGGGACTGGCTGAAATAGCGCCTATGTACAAGACACCATCGGCCAGTAGTGGCGTCATCCAGCTCCAGCCTCCTGTATTGAACTTCCATATTTCTTTGCCGGTAGCACTCTCAAAAGCAGATAACTTGAGTGAATCTGAACTGCCTACATACAACATGCCCGCATCTGCGACTGCACTAGATTCCACCCATGAACCATCGGCATAGCGTGCGATCCATATTTCTTTGCCACTCTTGGCATCAAGTGCAAACAAAGCCGGTTTACGGCCACCAAAAACTATCTTGCCATCGGATACGACAGCGCTCGACTGTATGACTTTTTTGGTGTCATAGCGCCATTGCTGTTTTCCGCTGTCACGCTCCAGGCAGTAAAAGAAGTGATCCCAACTACCAACGCAAACCTGCCCATCCGCCAGCACGGGTGTGGCCCGGATGCGGCCGGCAGTGGCAAACTTCCAGCGTAAACGGCCGCTTTGAACATCTATGGAATACAAGTTGCCGTCAGCGCTACCAACGTACACCGTGTCACCGTCAACTACCGGTGAGGATGCCAGATAGTCATAGTCTGGTTGACCAAGGTTGGAGGGCAAGTTGCGCGCAATGCCAGCACTTCCGAGATCAAATTTCCATATGAGCTTGCCGTTACCACTATTGAGCGCATACAGATAACCATCATCGCTGGCGAACAACACCATGTCTTGGTAAAACGCCGCGCCAGAACGTACCGCTGCGCCGCTATGATAACGCCAGGTTTCTTTTTTTTGCCTGGTATTGAGAGCGTGAAAATTGCCATCATCACTGCCGAAATACACCAGGTCACCGCGCGACGCCAGGGGTGACCATACTTGTGCATCAGTTTTAAACTCCCATAGCACATCCCCTTTATTGACAGCGTGTGCAGCATGGGTAGATAGTAGCGTGCAAAGCAAAAGCATGGAAGCCACAACATAATTCAACATCGGTCATCTCCTCTGGAATAGTAGCCATCTGACCCCAATTTAGGCAATAAGTTCTCGTCGCCGATCAAAAAAATTCATCCTGAGATTGCGTCAGCGAGGATGTCAGTGAGACACTCTGCATTCATTCATCAGTTTTCAAAAAAATGAAAAAAAATATACCCAAGGTATTGGCGTTGGACCTGGAAGGCACGCTTATCTCAAACGCCATGAGCCAGATCCCTCGTCCTGGCTTGTTTGAATTCCTGGAGCGCTGCGCGGTACTTTTTCCACGCCTGGCCATGTTCACAACTGTCAAGGAAGACAAGTTCCGTCACATCGCCCGTCTATTAGTGGAAGAAGGCAAGGCACCTGCATGGTTTGCCGATATTGAATACGTCAACTGGCAAGGTGAAACCAAGAACCTGGAGTTTGTACCTGATGCCGCAGTCGCCGATATCATCCTGGTCGATGACTTTGAAATCTATGTACACCCTGACCAGGATGCACAATGGATGCAGATAGAGTATTTTGATTATCCTTACTCTGAAGGCGACAGGGGTCTGTTTACTATGCTGGAGAAGCTGGAGAGACTGATCAACGAATCCAGGTAAAGGATCGCTCATCGCCACTATTTTTCAGGATTTATCGGTGTTGCACAGGACATCCTCTTCTCCTGCTAATTTATGTTTCACATAAAAGAAAGTCTCATACAGCAAAGCCTGGTTTTTTGAGCGCCAACTAATATAGCGACTAGTGGGTGTAGCAGCCGAAACAGCATTGATGTGCAATTCATCGGCCATCGTCATTGCCCGCTTCATGTGCAAAGGATCACTGACTATCATTACCTTGCTGTGCTGATTCGCCTGCATGAGCTCGCAAGCCTGCACCAGGTTTTGATAGGTATTTGTAGATATCTGTTCTATCAATATCTTTTCTGCGGGAATCCCCTCTGCAATGGCATATTGGCGGGCGGCGGCTGATTCTGACAGTATGTCACCCTCACTCAAGCCGCCGGTAAAGATGAGATAATCCACCTGGCCGTTTTTGTAGAGATGTATGCCATGCTTGATACGTTCGGAAAATACAGGCGATGGCTTATCTTTCCAGACCGATGCGCCCAGAACAATCGCGGCATCGGCTTTGATTTTTTCAGGCGTTTCAGTTTGCTGGTCAAGCATTGCTGGATAAAAAGCGATGCTTATCATGACTTGAATAAATCCTGCCAGCAGCAAGGCAAATACCAGCAGGATAATGCACTTAAGGTTGAAGTTGCGACGCAGACCAGGGAAATGGACCTTCACCTTGGCTACTGCTTTCTTAACACGCGCCAGGGCTTGCTGGTCTTGGGATCAACGGGCGCACGTTTTTCATTACTCGCATAATCGTCTTCAAATACTGCCCAGGTTTCACCGCGTTTAACCAAATACCAGAATGGCAGCTTGCGCCCTTCAACGCGCAGCGGGGTGCCATATAGATCCAGTTCAGACAAATCACGTGACAAGCTGGCTTTGGCCGGTTTGTCATCTATGCTGAGTTTGTCGTTTTGAAAGCACCACTGCTCTTTTCCATCGCTGAAAAAACAGCCTTGTATGATACGGGCAAGGTAGAGATCAGCCTCGTTCTGATTCAGCCTGCCCAGGCGTTGATACGGCCCCTGCTCTACCCTTTGCTTGCCATCACCCAACAACCAGATTTTGTCGTCTTGCTGGCGCAGGCAGTATTCAGTTTCATCCCCTTCATGCCAGGCGAGGTTTTGCTTGATGACTCCATCTTTTATGGTCAGGGCAACTTGCTGGCTGTTGGTAGCTGTCATAGCGCCAGCCCAGCTGCCATGGATTTTCAACAGATTCAGGAAATGACTGCTACTCCAGTAACCATCCAGCTGACGCAAGGCTGCATCGCCGGTGCAGATTTTGCTGGAGGCTGCCATGGCAGTCGAAGCAATCGATGCAGAAAATAGCAGCAATGCGGCGATCAGTTTGGTGCAGACGGTTTGCATGCCGAGTGAACTCATTTCATCTCATTGAGATACATAATCCAGAGTTCAAAATAGTGCGTCAACTCTGCCCTGCGCTGATGCGTGTCAGCATGATGTAGCAAAAAATCTGCCTGATTCTGTAACTTGTCAGCCATCAGCATCTTGCGCACTTCAGGAAGTATCCAGCCCACATGCAAGGCAAGATCGGCCATTTGCCATGCATCCGTATGCGGTTTGCATAAATAGGCATTGGCGGCACGGCGATATTCCATGACCAGCATCATCACTTCGGCCTGAAAGGCCGATGCCATGGGTGCGTAAATAGCCAGTTCATGATCTGCCTGGAACAGAGGGTGGATGCAAAATGCCTTCAATGCATCCAGGCTGGCGTCAAGACGGATCATGATTTCCAGACCATCATCGATATGCTTGATCAGAAATTCCTGACTGCGTCCGGCACGGCGATCACCGTACACTTTGCTGATTTCCTGATACTCCCTGGTTTTTGCGATTGTCTGCCTGACGACCATTTTTTTCCTGTTTTTGCTACATGTACTTATCAATTTTAACAGAACGGGTAGTCAGGCAGAGACAATAGTTCGTTTAAGCTACTCCGCTTTTTTGACCAGATTGGCCGTCATTGAAATATCAAAATCCTGCTGTTTATCCGGTGTTTCTTTCTGCATTCTTGCCTTCTGGTTCAAACCTGTAATGAGCTTGGGATTGGCGATCAGTTCATCATTTTTCTTGACGATCATGTCGATAGTTACGGCATCTTTGTACTTGTCTCCAGGTGTCGGAGTGAGTGTAAAGCTGAAATCCCATTTGGCTTGTTTATCATCAGATTGCACTGCAATACTGGCTTGTGTTCCTTGTTTTACCATCACGCGGGGTGAGCTTTTTACACCTGCTACGTTGATGTCCATCGCAATAAGATAGCTATCCACTTCTGATTTTCCATCGGCCTGGCTGCTCTGGGCAGGCGTGAGAACCGGGCTGACAGGTGTAGCAGCCCAGGCACTATAGGCACTGACGCCGCACAGGCAACTCAATACTACGTAGGCACTGATACGTTTCAATTTGCCGGGACTGTTCTTTTGCAATTGCATGATTCTCTCCTTTAATGGATGACGGGAAGGCCAATGACAAGCCAGGGCACTGGGGGTAATACTCAACTGTGTTTTCAGCATGGCTTCTGCATAGGTGCGCCTGGCTTGCGGTTCTTGCGCAATCACGCTGGCGTCGCACGCCAGTTCCTGATCGAGGCGAAAGCATCTGGCGGCGACATGCACGAATGGGTTAAACCAGAACAGGCATTGCAGCACAGCAAACAGGATATTGGCGATCACATCACCACGGCGTTTATGCACCAGCTCATGGCGGATGATGAGTGCCTGTTCTGCCGCGCTGTAACGTTCAAAAAAATCGGCGGGCACTATAATTTTTGGATTGAAACAGCCTGCCAGCGCGGGGCCGGCATCCACATCATTGGCAAGATATACGCTATCAGCCCTGGTGAGCTTGCCCAGCCTGCGCAAGAAGCGCAGATGCTGTATCCCAAACAGTGCCAGCATGGCCAGGCTACCGATCAGCCAGGCACTGACAAGAATTGTTGGCCAGATGCTGGTTGGCTGAATTTCCAGCAAAGTTGTACCGGGCATGAGTTGATTTACAGGCGCATTCAACTTTTCTGGCATGTCCAGATATTGATGATGCGGGAAAAACATCGCCATCAAGCTCAATGGCAAGATGGCCCAAAACTGATAGCTGATACCGGCACCCACCAGTTTGCGCAAAGGCTGCCTGATTAACAGGATGAGAACAATAAGGCCGCTGACAACCAGGCAAGCCAGCAAACCTGTCTGCAAAAAATTATTGATCATCACCCAGCTCCTTGATCAGGCGTTTCAGTTCAGCGATATCCTGTTTGGATAATTTCTTTTGCTCGCTGAAGTGCGCTACCAGCGGGGCGATGCGGCCATTAAACATGCGGTCGAGAAAGCCCTTGCTCTCCGACATCAACCATTGTTCGCGCTTGAGTATGGGGGAATATAAAAAGCGCCTGCCATCCTTCTCGGCGGCTATAGCCCCCTTTTTGAGCAGGCGGTTCAACAGGGTTTTGACGGTGGCTTCTTGCCAGTCTTGTTGCTGCGCCAGAGCAGCGCTGACTTCTTCGGCCGACTGGGGGTGCTGCTTCCACAGGGTTTCCATGACTAGCGATTCTGCCTCACTGATGGCAATGTTTTTCATTATTGGCTCGAGGCTTAATTTAAGCTTCAATCTTAAGTTTTAATCATTTACACACGTAATCGATAGGGAATGATTACACGCGTAATCATTGAAGTCAACAAAATAATTCAAGTAATTTTTACGTGAGCAAGCGCTTGATTTTTATCACTCGTCTGAAAACTGGGCTTGCATGCTTTTACATTGCCTTGCATAATTGGCCTTACCAATTTTTACACTGGTCAACCAAGCATCGATTAGGAAAGTATATGAAGCGAATACCAGGAATGATGAACCAGCTAGTAGCAGCCTGCCTGTTGCTGTCCAGCCTGAGTGCACACACCCGTGCGGCTGATGCTGACACTGGTAAGGCGCAATACCAAAATCCCATCATTCATGCTGATTATTCTGATCCTGACGTGATACGCGTTGGCAATCGTTATTACATGACGGCATCAAGCTTCAATAGCGCCCCCGGTCTGCCACTGTTGGAATCAGCAGACATGGTGCACTGGCAGTTAACAGGCCATGCCCTGCCCCAGCAATTACCATTGGCGGATTTTGCCAGGCCACAGCACGGCAAGGGTGTGTGGGCACCCTGCCTGCGCTATCACGATAATCGTTTCTGGATTTTTTATCCTGATCCCGACCAGGGCATCTATGTGATGACAGCAGAAAAATTCAGCGGCCCCTGGACTACGCCACATTTGCTGATGGCAGGTAAGGGCATCATCGACCCAACACCTTTATGGGATGACGATGGCCGGGCTTATCTCTTGCATGCCTGGGCCAAGAGCCGCGCCGGCATCAATAATGTACTAAGCCTGCGCCGCATGAATAATGAGGCGACACAATTGCTGGATACTGAAGGCAAGGTCGTCATCGATGGCAACAAACTGCCTAACTATAAGACGCTGGAAGGACCAAAGTTCTACAAGCATCAGGGCTATTACTATGTATTTGCCCCTGCAGGTGGTGTTGAAGAAGGCTGGCAATCGGTATTCCGTTCGCGCAATATCGAAGGCCCGTATGAAGACAAGATCGTCATGGCTCAAGGCAAGTCATCCATCAATGGCCCGCATCAGGGTGCCTGGGTACAAACCCCGCAAGGGACGGACTGGTTTTATCACTTCCAGGACAAGCGCGCCTATGGGCGCATAGTTCATCTGCAACCCATGCACTGGAAAGATGGCTGGCCCGTCATTGGTGACGATAGCAACTACGCTGGCACAGGCGAACCGGTACTCAGCCATGCCATGCCGGTACCAGGCAAATTCCCACCCGTACAACCAGCCACCACGGATGAATTCAAGAGCAACAAACTAGGCCTGCAATGGCAGTGGAATGCCAACTGGAAACCTGAATGGTTTTCACTGACCGCCCGGCCACAGCATCTGCGCCTGCTGACGCAATCAGATACCAGCTATGCCGAACGCAAAAACCTGTGGGATGTACCCTCGCTGCTATTGCAAAAACTGCCTGCAGAACAATTCACAGTAGATGCCAAACTGGATGTCAGCCACCTGCAAAATGGCAGTAACGCTGGCCTGGTCATGTATGGTTTTAACTATGCCTGGCTGGGTGTGCGCCAGCAAGACAAGGAAAAACAATTGCTCCTGTCCACTTGCGACAAGACAGAATCAAACTGCGAAGAAGTTATACGTGCCAGCCTGCCATTGAAGAGCAACATCGTGTACTTGCGCATGGTGGTACAGGCGGGTGGTAAAACCCGCTTCTACTACAGCATCAATAATCAGCAATTCAATGCAATTGGTGATGTGTTTACTGCGACGATGGGGCGCTGGGTTGGTGCACAAATGGGATTGTTCAGCGTACGCGCTGACGGGGTGGCATCCGTTGTAGTGAATGATTATGTGGATGTGGATTATTTCAGGGTGAAGATAAATAATTAATCGCCAGAATCAAAACACCCCGATTTGGGTTTGGGTTTGGGTTTGGGTTTGGGTTTGGGTTTTGCGGTTGCTTTTGACTTTCGCAGTTCCCATGTGTAGCCGCCGTTTGCGCGGTACAGAAAATGGAAATAGAAAGGCCGATGTTTGAGCGCAGCGAGTTTTCGGACTTTCCCATTTTTTGTACTGCGCAAACGGGAACCCCGTAGGGGCGACTACGCCTGGGTCGCCTTTCTTTGAATACGTTCTTTGGCGACGCAAAGAAAGTATTTCGGCTGCCGGGCCGAGACCCGGCTTGCATCCGCGAAGAGCAATCGCTTTAATCAAAGTACGGCAAGACCACCAACGCCACTGAAGCACCAGCCTGGTAGCATCTCGCAAACAACACGCTGAAGCGACGATATCAAAATTACGGATTAATTTGCAAGCTTGGCTCTGATGACAGCCAGCCAACAAAACCCCGCGATCAATCTTCCCCTTGATGCCCCTCAACGACAATTCCTTGCCCTGGCACAAATATATCCCCACCCAATCCCAGAAAATCCCCGATATTAGGTTAAAGTTGACCCTGCATGCAGCGCAAATCTCAGCAGCGTGCCAAAATAGAAAGAGATGCAGTCGGGTAAAGACAATTCCCTGTATGCTGACATCCAATAACAGAGACAAATCACCGTAAAACGAATTCATCATGCGTATTTTGTTAGCAGAAGACGATAGTGTCCTGGCCGACGGGCTGACCCGTTCGCTCAGGCAATCCGGCTATGCCACTGACTGTGTCAATGACGGGGAGGCGGCTGATACTGCGCTGACTACCCAGGATTTTGATTTGCTGATCCTTGACCTGGGCTTGCCAAGGTTAAGCGGGCTGGAAGTCTTGCGCCGCTTGCGGGCACGTAACTCGCGTTTGCCGGTGTTGATTTTGACGGCGGCAGATTCGGTAGAGCAAAGAGTCAAGGGCCTGGATCTGGGCGCAGATGACTACATGGCAAAACCCTTTGCCCTGTCTGAACTGGAGGCGCGTGTGCGGGCCTTGACGCGGCGTGGTGCGGGTGGCGGACCAACTGTCATCAAGCATGGGCCGCTAACCTATGACCAGGTCGGGCGCATTGCTTATATCCATGAGCAGATGCTGGATTTGTCGGCACGTGAACTGGGCTTGCTGGAAGTACTGCTGCAGCGTACCGGACGTCTGGTGTCAAAAGAGCAGTTGGTTGATCACCTGTGCGAATGGGGTGAAGAAGTCAGCAACAATGCCATCGAAGTGTATGTACACCGCTTGCGCAAGAAAATAGAAATTGATGGTGTGCGCATCGCCACGGTGCGTGGACTGGGTTATTGCCTGGAAAAATTCTTTGTTCCAGCGGTACCTGTAACGCCAGCAGCCACGACTGCAACCCCAGCTAGTCCCGAACAAAAATGAGTCAACAGCCTGGCAGTGCCGACAGCGACGCAACAGCGCCTGACAGCACGGCAGACAAGCAGCCTGAAGAAAAGATTCAGCGCTCATTGTTTGGTGAAATCCTTGACTGGATGCTGGCCCCACTCTTGCTCTTATGGCCGATGAGCATTGCCATTACTTATCTGGTGGCGAAGTCCATTGCCAACCAGCCGTTTGACCGGGCATTGGAAGACAATGTGCTGGTGCTGTCACAGCAAGTCAAAGAGATAGATGGCCAGATCATCACCCAGCTCAGTAATCCGGCACGTGACATTTTGCGTGCCGATGATCTCGACAATATTTATTTCCAGATCAAGAATGCCAAAGGCGAAGTCATCGATGGTGACCGTGACTTGCCCACGCCAACGGAAGAAGAAAAACCATTGACTGGTACGGTGCAATTAAGAAATGCTGTCTTGCGCGGCATCGACATCCGCATTGCGTATAGCTATATCGACCTCAACAAGACTGGCAAGCGCGGTCCCAATAAAGACCAACGTCAAGACACGCGCAAAGACCCACACCTGGCGCTGGTGCAGGTAGCCGAGACGCTGGAAAAACGTGCCCTGCTGGCAAATGAAATCATCAAGGGTGTGATCCTGCCGCAATTCATCATTTTGCCTATTGCCCTGGCACTTGTTTGGTTTGCCCTGACCCGTGGCCTCTCACCACTGGTGGAACTGCAGCAAAGAATACGCGCACGCAGGCCGGATGATCTTAGCCCCATCGATTCGCGCCATGTGCCGGAAGAAATCACGCCCCTCGTCAAATCACTCAATGAAATGCTGGAGCGATTGGCGCAAACCATCGCCATCCAGAAACGCTTTATCGCCGATGCCGCTCACCAGATGAAAACACCGCTGGCGGGTATGCGCATGCAGTCAGAACTGGCCCTGCGCCAAACTGACCAAAAAGAGATACATCAATCATTAACACAACTGGCCACCAGTTCAGAAGCCGCTACGCGCCTGGTCAACCAGTTGCTGACATTGGCCCGCGCAGAAAACCTGGCACCGGCCAATCAGCCACGTGAACAGATAGACTTGAACATATTGGCGCGCAATGTGGTGCAAGACTGGATACAGGCTTCATTCAGTAAAAAGATAGACCTGGGGTTTGAGCAGGAAAAAAATGCAGTGCTGATTTTTGGCAGCCCGCTGATGCTGCGCGAAATGCTCAGCAACCTGATCGACAATGCCTTGCGCTACACCCCGCAAGACCATAGTGTGACGGTACGTGTGCGCATAGACCACGACCAGGCACTGGCGATACTGGAAGTGGAAGACAATGGCCCAGGCATACCAAAGGCCGAAAGAGAGCGCGTGTTTGAACGCTTCTACCGCATCCTGGGCACTAATGTGCAGGGCAGTGGTCTGGGTCTGGCCATCGTGCGTGAAATCGCCAGCCAGCATGACGCCAGGATAGAAATACTCGACAATCCACAGCCGCAAGACCCGGCTTATGCTGGCTGCGTATTCCGCATTTCTTTCCAGCTAAATCCTTTTGATGAACTTGCCATGGAGGACTTGTCATGAACAGTGCACCTGAATTGGCCGGCAGTGTCAGCAAACAATACTGGCGTCATACCAAAAGACTGACGGTAAGCCTGCTGTGCTGCTGGGGTGCACTGTGTTTCAGTATGCTGTTCTTTGCGCGTGAATTGTCAAGCCTGGTTTTCTTTGGCTGGCCGTTTTCTTTCTACATGGCGGCGCAAGGCCTGACGCTGAGCTTTGTCCTGATACTGGCCATCTATTCTTCAGGCATGCGCTGGATAAGCCGCAAGCAGACAGGAAGCTGATCACATGCCACAAAAACGCTTTACCCAAAGATTGACACTGTACTACCTGTGGTACACCCTGCTGTTTTTCATCTTCCTGATCAGCCTGGCGATACTGGAAAAAGAAGGCGTACCGCGTGCATGGATAGGTTATCTGTTCATGTTCGCCACCATCGTGCTGTATGCAGGCATAGGTGTGGTCAGCCGCACCTCAGATATCAGCGAATACTATGTCGCCGGGCGACGCGTGCCAGCAGTCTTCAATGGCATGGCAACTGCTGCAGACTGGATGTCTGCCGCCAGTTTTTTAAGCCTGGCTGGCGGTTTATATTTACAAGGTTTTGATGGCCTCGCCTACATCATAGGCTGGACTGGTGGCTTTTGCCTGGTCGCCATGCTGATCGCACCCTATTTGCGCAAGTTTGGTCAATACACGATTCCCGACTTTCTTGGTGCGCGCTTTGCTGGCACACCTGAGAATAATATGGTCAGGATCATCGCCGTGTTCGCCACCGTCTTCATCTCTTTCATTTATGTGGTGGCGCAAATTTATGGCGTGGGCCTGATCACTTCTCGCTTCACTGGCGTGGATTTTTCTGTTGGTATCTTCCTGGGCCTGGCCAGCATACTGGTGTGTTCTTTCCTTGGCGGCATGCGTGCGGTAACCTGGACACAGGTAGCGCAATACATCATTATCATCATCGCGTTTTTGATCCCGGTCGCGTGGCTGTCGGTCAAACATACCAATAACCCGGTTGCACCGCTGTCGTATGGCTCCGTGCTGCCTGAGCTGGTCAACAAGGAAAAAAGCTTTGAGTCAGATCCAAGAGAAAAAGAAGTCCGTGCCATCTACCGCCAGCGTGCCGACGAGTTGCAAAAGAAAATACAGCAGTTACCACTGTCATGGGAAGAAGGCCGTTTTGAATTGCAGCAAAAACTGGAAGAATTAAAGTCAGGTAATGCCTCGTTGCTGGATATCAAAGCTGCCAGCCGGGTGTTGGCGAATTATCCCAAAACGCCGCAAGAGGCGCAAAACCGCTGGAACGACATACGCAATAACTACCTGAGTAAATCGCAACCCGGCTTCTCCAAATACACGCCCTACGCTGCCAAAGACAAGAGTGAGTCGGACAACAAGCGCAATAATTTCATGGCACTGGTGCTGTGCCTGATGATGGGCACCGCCGCCCTGCCCCATGTGCTGGTGCGCTATTACACCACGCCCTCGGTCAAGGAAAGCCGCGATTCAGTATTCTGGTCGCTGTTCTTTATCATGCTGCTCTACATCACCATCCCGGCGCTGGCGATACTGGTCAAATACGATATCTATAATTCCCTGGTTGGCACAGAATTCTCCAAGCTACCTGCCTGGGTCACTTATTGGGCAAACATAGACCGCAATAATCCTCTGGTAAATATCACCGACATCAACCATGACGGTATAGTCCAGTTGGCCGAGATCGTGCTGGATGGTGACATCGTCGTACTCGCCACACCAGAAATTGCCGGACTGCCCTATGTGGTGTCTGCCCTGGTGGCTGCCGGTGGCCTGGCAGCTGCGCTGTCCACCGCTGATGGCTTGCTGCTGACGATATCGAATTCACTGTCGCACGACATCTATTACAAAATCATAGATCCGCAAGCCTCCACGCAAAAGCGGGTGACGATATCCAAACTGCTGTTACTGGTGGTGGCACTGGTGGCAGCCTACGTGGCTTCACTCAAGCCTGCCGATATTTTGTCACTGGTAGGTGCTGCATTCTCAGTAGCTGCCTCTGCACTTTTTCCTTGCCTGGTGTTGGGCATATTCTGGAAGCGCGCCAACCGCCAGGGTGCCATCTGCGGCATGATTACCGGCTTTGTGGTTTGCGTGTTTTACATGCTGTCTACCCACCCTTTATTCGGCGGCAACCCTGTCAACCAGTGGTTCAGCATCGCCCCGATATCTGCAGGCGTATTCGGCGTACCGGCAGGTTTTATTACCATGCTTGTGGTCAGTTTTTTTACACCTAAGCCGGATCAGAAGACATTGGAACTGGTGGATTTTATCCGACAACCTTGAAACAGGAAAAACAGGAAATGCTTGGCGACGGTAAAAAAATAGATACTATAGGACGCATTGCAATGCGCCGCATGTAAAACGATGCGCTCGGCACAGATTATTTTTCCGGCATGCAATGTCTCCACACGGCACAACAAGAATTATCGGTTTTAAAAAATATGTATCGAATTAGGTTTGCCGACTCCGATACAATACCTGGGTTGCGATATATATTTTAATCTGGATACATTTCGATCATTATCATCACCATCTTGAATACAACAATGAGAAAAATTACACCTCTTATTTCTGCATTAGCTTTCTTGCTGTCAGCTTGCGTTGGCGCACCCAAAGTTGATTTTGCAAACATCGATAGTACGTGTGCGCAGCAATGCTCGGCCAATCACACGACTTGTATGAGTGGTTTCAAGCTGTTTCCTTTGGCGAATGAAGCATCTTGCAAGACCGCAATGGAAACCTGTGCGCAAGCCTGTCCGTCGAAGATGGAAGCAGCAAACTCTGCCAAGGCAAAACTTGCACCGACATCGACTGCTGATAAACTGAAAGAAATTGATGCACTTCTTAAAGATGGTTTGATCAGCAAAACTGAATACGAAGCAAAGAGACAGGAAATTCTCAAGGCGATGTAAACCAGATCAGGGATTGGGAAGTGCTTAATGTAGGGTGCATTACAATGCGCCCTACGTCACGGTATTCCTGAACATGTGCTTGTTAATCACAATCCACATACATGCGCAGCTAGAGGGCTGGGAGCACATCTGGTGATATTTTTCTGAATTGAGCTGGCGTTTCCCCAAAGTGTTTACGAAATATCTTCCCCAAATAACTGACATCTGCAATCCCTGCCTCATCCGCAATTGCGGCAAGGCTATGATCAGAATTCAGCAAGCGCCACTTCACATGCTGCAAGCGTACTTCGTTCCAGTAATTTTTTGCAGTCATGCCGTGGCTGGCCAGGAACAGGCGATCCAGTTGCCGCCTGCTAATGCCGACCATGCTGGCAAGCTCTTCCGTCGTCTTACTGGAACTGAGTAGGCTGCGCATCAGGGCGATGGCGCGGCTCACATGGCGGCCTGTTGTCGCCTCAATATCCAGTGAGCGCAGTTGATGGCCACTGCTGCGTGCCTCATCTACCAGCATGTCGGCCAGACCTTTCAGGGCGCGGCTGCGGCCACAGGCGCGTGCCAGTATTTCTATAGCAAGGTCTATCGCTGCCGTGCCGCCCGCACATGAAATGCGGTCGCCATCAAAGCAATACATCTGGTCACTCACGACTTCTATGCGCGGGAATGAAGCGCGAAATTCGGTTTCGTGCCGCCAATGCAGCGCAACCCTGTGGCCAGACAGCAGACCACAGGCGGCAAGCAGAAAACATGCATTGTCGACGCAAACCAGCTTTATCCCATGCCCTGCGGCCTTGCGCAGGGTGTTTTTGTAGCGCGGCGCCAGTGCCTGTGTCGCCTTGGCATTTCTCCCGCCAAATACCACCAGATAATCAAAGTCAGCATAATTAATTTCTGCAGGCGTAACCTGGATTTGTATATCAATCCCGCTGCTTGATTTGATACTGCCAGCATCAAGACCCAGGACATGCCAGGTGCAATACCGCTGGCGGCTATAGTCAGCCTCGTCTGCGGTAAAGCGCAGCTTGTCCAGAAATCCCCCAAAAGGCAGTAGTGCAAATTCTGGTAATGGCATTAATAATAGGCGTATGTCTGCCACGGTGGTTTCAGTCTGCATATCGATGTCCAGAATCTATCTATAAACGTCTAAATAATACCATTGAAGAATCATCGATTTCTTTAGACTATGTCGAAAGACACTGGAGAAAACACATGGCTTTGCACACCTGGATTATTTACGCTATTGCGGTATTGGGGCTATCGATTACGCCGGGGCCAAATGGTTTGCTGGCCATGACGCATGGGGCGCTGTATGGTGCAAAGAAAGCAGTATGGACAGTGACAGGTGGCGTCATGGGTTTTACCTGCCTGATCGCCTTGTCCATGTTTGGCCTGGGTGCCTTGCTGCAAGCGTCGTCACATGCTTTGCTGGTATTAAAAATAGGTGGCGGGATTTACCTCGTCTGGCTGGGGATACAATTATGGCGTGCACCTGCGCTTCGTCTTGCGCTCAACGGAAGTACAGAAGCGCCGCATGGCCTCAGCCTGTTACGCGTTGGTTTGCTCACTGCGGTGGCAAACCCAAAGGTGCTGTTATTTTACGGCGCCTTCCTGCCACAATTTATTGATATGCAACGGCCCTTATTCCCACAGTTCGTGATCATGACCGCGACATTTGCGATCATGGAATTTGCAGTGGAATATCTATTGGCAAGGCTGGCACATCAAATCCGCCCCTGGCTAGAACGCGGCGAGAAACGTTTCAACCGTGCTTGCGGGTCACTGTTTGTTTTTATAGGCGCGGCCTTACCTCTGGTGAAGTAAAGCCGAACGCCCCACAAACTGACTGTCCAAAGGCCAGGTCATAACGGCGGAACTGCATGCCGAAAAACCTGGTCAAATCTCCTTCATCCAACAACTCAGTCAGCAAGCACCGACTGCAAAGACACCGGTTTGCTGGCCTGCGCCATGGGGAACAGCCACCAGCGCTTGCCGGTTTGCGGTTCGGCGATATCAACCTCTTCACCCATCTGCGGCGTACTGATACGCACATCATGCTGTTTAGCCAGAGCGACGATGCGCTCAAACGGCTCGAACCAGCTATGCAGGGACAAATCAAAGGTGCCGTTATGGATGGGCAGCATGGTCTTGCCACGCAAATCGATGTGAGCCTGCAGCGATTGTTCTGGCTGCATATGGACATCGGGCCACATCTTGTTATAGGCGCCAGTTTCTATCATGGTCAGGTCAAAGGGGCCGTATTTATCGCCTATCTCTTTAAAACCCTTGAAGTAGCCAGTGTCACCGCTGAAAAATATTTTCAGCTCTGGTGTGAGTATGCTCCAGGATGCCCACAGTGTCTGGTCACGGTCATGCAAGCCACGGCCAGAAAAATGCTGGGCAGGTGTGGCGACAAACTGCGTGCCATTGATCCAGGTACTTTGCCACCAACCTAATTGCTGGATTTTGTCTGCATCTATACCCCATTTGATGAGACGATCACCCACACCTGTCGGTGTCAGGATATGCTCAGTTTTTTTCGCCAGTTGCAGAATAGCTGCATAGTCGAGGTGATCATAATGATCATGCGAGAGAATGATGCCTTTGATGGGTGGCAGGTCAGCAATGCTGATCGGTGGCTGGTGAAAACGTTTTGGCCCCATCCACTGGAATGGCGAAGCACGCTCAGAAAACACCGGATCAGTCAGCCAGAATTCGCCCTGGAGTTTCATCAGCATGGTCGAATGGCCAAGACGGTAGAGGGTATTATCCGGTGCGGCCAGCAACTGCTCTTGAGTAAGATCAAACACGGGGATGCTGCCACCAGGCACAGTGTCTTTGGGCTTATCAAAGAAAAACTTCCACATGATTTTCAGATTTCCCAAAAATCCAGGTTCGCGCATTTCTTTGTCATTGACAAAACCACCCGCTGAAGTGGGCGCCTGCATATCAGGCTGGGCTGCAGCTCCAACTACAGGCATAACAGTAGATATAGCTACAGGCAAATTCTGGGCATTGCCGGGATAAGAAACATAGGCCATGGTGATCAACACTCCTGTCATGAAGAGACTGAATACAAACCGCGAAAGTCGGGGCATAAGGTTATAAACTGCTTACAAAGCTGAAATACTGCGATGAAATATTGCTTCATCAAATTACACTACACAGTGTAGTTTCTAAATCTGAAAAAGTAAACTACTTAGTGTAAAATTCTTTTATCGCAGCCAGACAGGCTCAACCAGTACCTCAGATAATAAAATTACAAAATGTCAGAACCCGTACGCCAGACCGACCGCAAGCGCGAAGCCATCTTGCAGGCAGCTATCCATGAATTTCGCCTCAATGGTTTCGATGCAACCAGCATGGACAAGATCGCCGCCACGGCCATCGTCTCCAAACGCACGGTGTACAACCACTTCCCTAGTAAAGACGATTTGTTCGCCGCAATATTGTTAAAATTGTGGCAAAGCGCAGTTTCTCAGGATGATTTTCGTTACCAAGCCGATAAAAACCTGCGCGAACAGCTAGAAACTTTCCTTGGCAACAAGATGCACTTGATGAGCGACACCAATTTCATCGACCTCGTCCGCGTCGCCGTCGCTGCCACTATCCACACCCCGGACCGCGCCCGCGACATGGTAGAACGCATGAGCAAACGCGAAGAAGGCATCGTCGCCTGGATCAGGGCGGCACAGGCAGATGGCAAGTTAAAGACTGGCGACCCGTATTTCATGGGCGACATGCTGCAAGGCCAGCTAAAGTCCCTGGCTTTCTGGCCGCAGGTTGCGATGGGACAGCCCATGCTGGAAGAGCCTCAGCAAAAGGTATTGATAGGACTGACGGCGGGGATGTTTTTGGGGTATTACGGAGTGGCTTGATGCTGGCACAGAGCCAATGTAGGTCCGATTAGCCCCGCGTAATCGGACGCATGCAGGACTTCTACATTCAAATCAATCATCCTGAGCAGCCAGAATAGCTTGTTGCGTATGCGCAATATGCTCTTCCAGCAGCCTGATGGCTTTATCTTCATCACCTGCACGCAACGCAGCAAGAAGCTCATAATGCTCGCGTTGCGGCTGCTCTCTTCCTACCACATGGGAAATATAAATTCTGGTGTAACGCTGAGTTCTCAACACAAGGTCTTCTATCATCCTCAACAGGCGCGGTTTGCCAGCGGCGCTATACAGTGTCAAATGAAATTCAAGATTGAGTGCAGACCAGACACTGGGCTTGCTGGCCTGATCATAGCGCTCAAGTATGGTCTGACAACTGTCGAGATGGTCCGGCGTCAACCTGGGTATGGCGAGCCTTAAAGCTCTGGTCTCCAGGCCGATGCGTATATCGAGCATCTCGATAATCTCTGGTATCGAATGCGTGGTGACCACAGCACCTTTATTGGGTTCATGCTTGACCAGTCCTTCCGCCTCCAGCTTCTTGAGCGCTTCACGGATGGGGATACGGCTGACACCAAATTGCTCAGCCAGTTCTTCCTGCTTCAAAGGCACGCCTGCTGAGAGCACCCCATCATAAATATTTTTTTTCAATGAAGAGCTAATCTGGTCTGATGTTGGCTTGCTCATAAGCGCTCAATTCCTAGTATTTTTAATTCACACAAAAATTATACATTATTGGATCCAATTTAAGATACAATTTTTCATCGCCTTGGTTCTGGCTGCAAGCAAGCAAATTTTTCTCCAACAGGGATGACAATGGACACTTCTGAAAAAACTCATTATGACGCCGTGATCATAGGCGGGGCCATTGTCGGCTCATGCACGGCTTACTTCTTGAAGAAGGCCAGCCCGGACATGAAGATTGCGGTGATAGAACCAGACCCGACCTATGAATTTGCATCCACGGTCAGGGCATCTGGTGGTGCCAGACGCTTGTTTTCCTGCCCGGAAAATATCCAGATGTCCAACTTCAGCATTGATTTCATCAAGGCGTTTCCAACAGAAATGAGCATCAATGGCGAGCTTGCACCTATTGACTGGAAGGAGCAAGGCTATCTGTTCATTGTCCAGGGTGAACATCTGCGCGTCATTGAAGAAAATGAAAAAATACAAACAGCACTTGGTGCAGAAATTCATCTACTCGATCGCCAGGGGTTGCTCAAACATTTTCCATCAATGAATGTCGATGACCTGGATGGTGGCGCATACTCCCCACGCGATGGCTGGTGTGACCCATCCAGCTTCTTGCAAGGCGTGCGCAAGAAGGCACGTTCGATGGGTGTAGATTACATACAGGACAAAGTCGCAGGACTGAACTCCAACAAGCATGCTGTTACCCACGCAGTTTTGGCCAGTAAGCGCGAAATCAGCGCCGACTACTTTGTCAATGCTGCCGGCCCATGGGCCAGCCAGATCTGCGACATGATAGGCATGCATTTACCTGTCAGCCCGCTACGCCGCTTTGAGCATTACTTCACAGGTCAAAACAAGATAGAAGCACTGCCCTATGTCAAAGACAGCAATCGCCTGGCATTCCGCCCTGAAGGTGTGGGCTACTCAGGCGGCCTGGTCAATTCTGATGAGCCGCGCGGCTTCAATTTCGACGTTGATCATGATTACTTTGAACGCGTAGTCTGGCCAGCACTGGCACACCGCTTCCCTGTTGCATTTGAAGGCACAAAATGCCACCGCACATGGTCAGGTCTGTATGAACAATGTGAGCTGGACGGTAACCCCATTATAGGGAACTGGAAAGGAAACTTCGACAATTTCTTCGTCTCCGCCGGCTTCTCCGGCCATGGCATGATGCACGCCCCAGCCGCTGGCCGCGCCATTGCAGAGATGATAGTCAAAGGCCATCAAGAAACGATAGACCTGTCGCGCTTGTCATATGCCCGCGTTGAAAGGAATGAGCCTTATCGGGAGAATGGGATACTTTGATTGGTACTGAGGTGGAGTGCGGTTTGCTGCGTTCATTCAGCCGCACTGGTGCAGGCGCGATCAGCTTTGCACAATCGCCCGCATAACTCATTTTCCACCATCGCCGCGAGGTAGGGCGCATTGCAATGCGCCGCATGGTGTTTCAATATTCCCGAGGGGGAAAATATTTATGTCGTGTGTGATGCACGCATCTGCTGCATATTTATAGAAATATGTATCATATTAACGAACCTAATGAATGATCGGGTGAGTACATGCGAAAGAAATTAAAACACAACGGCAATGCATTAACGAAGACTAATCCGAAGACATTCAGTGAACATACTCAACCAGGAAGAAGATTCACCAGTTGAACGCTCAACTGTTAAGCCAAACGCTTCGAGCAAGCATCGTTACAAGCTAGAAGATTTACTGTCAGAAATGCCAAACAAAAAAATACCAAAAGTCACAGATTGGGATGACATGTGCCCAATTGGGATTGAAAGTCTCCACCTCCAATGAAAGCACATGTCTTTGTGCAGTAACGATTTCACTAATTCTAATAAAGAGCCATTAGACAGTTTGAGAATTCAAAGAACCATATGCGTCAACCAACCTCTGCCAACTTTCGTCACTAAAGCTTTCACGTCCGACAATGACGTACTTTCTCTTGCCATCGACTTCCCACAAACAGGAAAATGTCTTCTCGTCCAGATTTTTATGCTTCAGTGTTTGATAAGCAATGACGTTCGTAATTGCATTTGCACTCATCACTGTCAGTCTTTCTGGAGTGAAAATCAATTGATCGCCCCATTTATTCCGGTTGTGAAAAATCAACGGAAAACTGATCAGCAACGCCACAATCAGGGCAGCAGGGTATATCCAAGATTTATAAAATAGAATATTTATAATTATCATCGTGGCGAGTAACCACAGTGGCAAGGAAGTTTTTATGTTACGGACAAAAGCACCTTGATTTCTATCTTTTGTTATTTTGATTTCTGTCATAAGTATCTGTAATTCGATCCAGTTGAAAATTTAGTGTGATGCTTATTTTAAGGCTGAGCGTTGATGATAGGGATGTTTGTAAAAATTAAAAGTTGTCAAAACGGCGGACAAATAAATCGAGTCATCAAGCTCTCCAGTATCACGCCTCCACCTTCTCCAACACCGCCAACATCGCCCTCAGCCCCTCATTCAAACGCTTCAACTCCCCCGCCCCTAAACCAGACATGATGCGCCGCTCATTTTCCACATGAGCAACCACTGCGCGGTCTACCAGGTCTTTACCGGTATCGGTCAATTGCACCAGCATGCTGCGGGCATCGTCGGGGTTTTGCAGGCGTAGTATCCAGCCGCTGGCTTCGAGTTTTTGCAGCCTGTGGGTCATGGTGCCTGAGGTGACCATGAGTTTGGAGAACAGGTCGGTCGGGCTCATGCAGAAAGTGGCGCTGGAGCGTCTCAACGTGGCCAGCATGTCGAATTCCCAGGAGCTCATGCCGAAGCTGTTGAAGGTGGCTTCCAGTTCGCGCCCCAGCAAGTCACTGCAACGGCGCAGGCGGCCTATGTTTTCCATGGGGCTGCAATCAAGGTCTGGCCTGGCATTGCGCCACTGTTCCAGTATCTTGTCGACTGCGTCCATCGTCTTTTTCCCCATCTTATTCGCTCCCTGATTATTCATTCTTGCATGAGCTTGCCATTATATGCGCGGCCCTGGCGATTCAGGCATTTGGCTGCTGCGGCTCTTGTTCACGTCTTTAAAGACCACACGACACATGTGGAATTTATCTTGATATCAAGATAGTTTGTGCTACCATTATTTATCTTGAACTCAAGACATAATCATGAAAACTGCAAATATACCATCCCGACCAGGCTTCTGGCTCGATACCCTGCTGACAGCTCTGGCACCTGCCATCTGGGGTTCGACTTATATCGTCACAACGCAATTCTTGCCGCCAGACCGGCCATTTACTGCGGCCTTGCTGCGTTGCCTGCCCAGCGGGATTTTGCTGGTGCTGTTTTGCAAGCGCCTGCCCTTGTCGCGTGAATGGGGGCGCTTGCTGGTACTGGCTGCTTTGAATATAGGTTTCTTCCAGGCGTTGTTATTCATTGCTGCTTACCGCTTGCCTGGCGGCATGGCTGCCGTGATTGGTTCTATACAACCCTTGCTGATCATGGCGATGGCGTGGTTGCTGGACAAGCGCAGGCCAGCCGCGCTGGCGATCTCGGCCAGTGTCTGTGCGGTGCTGGGCATGGCAGCGCTGCTGCTGTCGGCTACAGCCGTCATGGATGCTGTGGGCCTGGCTGCCGCTGCCGCAGGGGCGATTTGTATGGCGGGCGGTACGTATTTATCACGACGCTGGCAAAGCAGTTTGCCGGTATTGGCTTTCACTGGCTGGCAGCTCTTGCTGGGTGGTTTGATCCTGCTGCCTTTGAGCCTCATGGTCGATGACCCACTACCAAGCCTGAGCCTGACGCAGATACTGGGCTATGCCTATCTGTCGATTGCCGGTGCCTTGCTGGCCTACAGCCTGTGGTTTCGAGGGATAGCACGTTTGTCACCTGTTGCAGTGTCTTCGCTTGGCCTGTTAAGCCCTATCACTGCCGTCATCCTGGGCTGGGTCGTGCTGGACCAAAGTATGCGGGGGATGTCACTGGCGGGTTTATTGATTGTCCTGGCCAGTGTCGTCGTCGTGCAGAAAAGCATGCGCAGCCAGGCCTGAAACTTTTATCACATTCACCTTCCCCCACCTTCATCAAGGAAAACAAAATGCATGCATCCATACAAGAAATTATTGAATCCCGCGTCTCTGCGAATAACTATGATCCCAGCCGCAAGCTCAGCCATGCCGAGATCAGCGAGCTGGTGCGGCTGGCGACGCTGGCACCATCTGCTTATAATTTCCAGAACTGGAAATTCCTGGCAGTCGTCAGCGATGAAGCCAAACAGCGTTTGCAGGCGACCGCGTTTGATCAACAAAAGGTCAGCGATGCTGCGGTGACTTTCATCATCTGCGGCACGCTCAATGCCCATACCCAACTGGAACCCGCCTTGCGCCCTGCTGTTGATGCCGGAATCATTGACGACAAAATGCTCACTACCTGGGTAGGCATGGCTGAGCAAAGCCATACCAATAATGCGGAGCTGCAAAGAGATGAAGCACTGCGATCAGCTTCGTTGGCGGCGATGACATTGATGCTGGCAGCACAAGGCATGGGACTGGCGTCTTGCGCCATGAGTGGATTTGATGCCGAAGCGGTGTCACGTGAGTTTGAACTGCATGCCACAGAAATCCCGGTCATGCTGATAACGGTGGGTTATGCGGCAGCAGGAAACTGGCCACAAAAGCCGCGCAAGCAAGTGCATGAAGTAATGCACTTGCTGTAGCACATGCTATAGCCTCGCAATCACATCAGTCGTAACGTGCCAGGCTGGCTTCCAGATGCGGGGCCAGTTCATCAGCTGAGCTGACTGTCATGCCCAGTTCGCTTAGCAAGCCATCACGCAAGCCATATACCCAGCCATGCACGGTTAATTGCTGGCCACGGTCCCATGCGTCTTGCACGATGGTGGTCTGGCACAGGTTGACGACTTGTTCGATGACATTCAATTCGCACAGGCGTTCGCTTTGTTGCTGCAAAGACAGTGCTTCGCCCAGGTATTTTTCATGCTTTTGATGTACATCCTGCACATGGCGCAGCCAGTTGTCGGCCAGGCCAACACGGCGTTTGGTCAATGCCGCATGCACACCTGAGCAACCATAGTGGCCGCAGATGATGATGTGTTTAACGCCCAGTACGTCTATCGCGAATTGCAATACCGACAGACAATTCAGATCAGAGTGAACGACGACATTGGCGATATTGCGGTGGACGAATAATTCACCAGGCAAGAGACCCAGTAATTCATTCGCTGGAACGCGGCTGTCAGAGCAGCCTATCCATAAGTATTCGGGGCTTTGCTGTGCTGCCAGTTTCTTGAAAAAGTCAGCATCTTTTGCCGTGATGGCTGCAGCCCAATTGCGGTTGTTTTCAAATAATTGCTGTGGAGTCAATCCAGTGTTGCTTGTTGCGTTCATGCTCTCGCCCATTTATTTTAGACAGGCGAGATTCTAACCGTATTGGCGTTTGGCTGCATAATATATCCTGACGTGGTCGATGTGACATGAGCAAAATATTCATATTGCGAAGCACGTCAGTATCAGCAATACTTGGCAAAAATAAACATACTGCTGCGGATATGGGGAACCAGGCATGACTTTGGGAAAGTATGGCAGGACAGTGGTAACCTGGTTTTGCGCATTCAGCATTGCTTGCCTGAGTGCAAACAGCTTGGCACAGGCGCAACAAGAAAGCATACGCATTGCCACTTTTGGCCAAGGCGGCCCCATGGAAAAAGCCGCCGCCGTGTATCTGACTGAAAATTATAAAAAGCTGGGCGTGCAAGTTGAATTCGTTAACTTGCCCGGTAACCGTGCCTTGCAGGAATCGAATAGCGGACGCCTGGATGGTGAACTCATGCGCAAGGCGGGTTTGAGCGTGGAATATCCCAACCTCTTGCAAATCATGGTGCCGCTGGCGACCACCAATACCGTGGCATTTGCGCTGGATAAAAATATAGATCTCGATAAAGGCTGGGCCAGCCTGCGTGAACACACGTTTTCATATGAAACTGGCACCAAGGTCATAGAGCAACATACCCTGGGCTTTACCACTGGCCATGCCGAGCACAATATCAAGGCAGCATTCCGGCAAATGCTGAACAAACGGGTAGAACTGATCATCATTGATGAGCAAGCCGGTTTGCAACTGGTGAAGGAAATGGGACTGGAAGGCACTGTACATATGCTGACACCGCCTATCAGCACCATACCGCTCTACCATTACCTGCATAAAAAACATACCGATCTGGCGAACAGGCTGGAAGCCTTGTTACGCAAGAATCACTAGAACTCATCTCATCCATATTGATGAAATGAGTTCTAATCCAGACTGGCACGCTGCTTTTGCAGGAAGCGCCGTACGGCAGCATCCGGTTCCAGCCCTATCGCAACATCATAAGCCTGGCATGCTTGCGCCCATTCACCTGCACTTTTCAACAAATGCGCACGAGCTGCCCAATATGCCTGGTAGTTTTGCAAGCGAGGCTGCGCCTGCACTGTAGGCAATATCTGCAAAGCAACTTGCGGGCCAGCGGTTTCTGCCACGGCAATTGCATGGTTAATCGCGACCACGGGCGAATCAGTCATACGCATCAACTGCGCATAGAGTTGCACTATGGCTGGCCAATCAGTCTGACCGCTGATGCGTCTTGCCACATGGGCGGACTGTATGGCGGCTTCCAGTTGGTAGCGTCCGGCTTGTTGCAAAGCACTGGCGCGTCTCAGGATTTTCTCGGCGGCATGAATGAGTTTGCCATCCCATAAGCTGGTGTCTTGCCGGGCCAGCGGCACATAGTCGCCCAGGGCATCACGCCGCGCTGGCCGCCGCGATTCTGTGTACAACATGAGTGCCAGCAAACCCAGAGATTCTGCTTCATCAGATTTCAGGGCTGCCAATAAATCGGCCAGCCATATCGCTTCATCTGCGAGGTTTGGCCTTTGTCCTTCTGTGTCAGTAGTATCGGCCCAGCCTTCGGTATAAATGGCGTAGATGGCGTCGGTGATGGCATCCAGTCTTTCACCGATGACGCTCTGGTCGGGTATCAGCAGAGGAATGCCGGAATCGCGTATCTTGGCTTTCGCCCTTACCAGTCTTTGTGCCATGGTGGTAGGTGATACCAGAAAGGCCGAGGCAATTGCCGCCGCATCCAGGCCCAGGATAGTTTGCAAAATCAGTGGCGCACGCATGCTGGCGTCTATGGCCGGATGGGCGCAGGCAAACATCAGGGCAAGGCGCTGGTCGGGGATAGCAGCGCTGTCCACTTCATCCATCAACTCATCGCTGAGCAAGAGCAAATCCGGCAAGGCTGCCGCCTGTGTTTGCCGCTGGCGTGCACCATCTATCATGGCGCGCCTGGCGACAGTCAATAACCAGGCTTCAGGCTTTGCCGGTATGCCGCTTTGCGGCCAGTGTAGCAAGGCACTTTCAAAAGCCGTGGACAGGGCATCTTCTGCCCATGCCACATCATGCGAACGTGCAGACAGGATGGCGACCAGCCGCCCATAACTGTTGCGGGCGGCTGCCTCTGCTACCTTGCTTGCCTCGACGACAGTAACAATACTCGCTAGACTGCTGCCGAGCATTCGTCGCCAGACATTTTTTCTGTAGGCCAGACCGGTCTGACTTCGATAGAACCATAGGCGGCACCAGGGCAACGCGCCGCCCAGTGCAAGGCCGCATCCAGGTCTGCAACATCGATGATATAAAAGCCGCCCAGTTGCTCCTTGGCCTCGGCATAAGGGCCATCCAGCACCGTAGTCTTGCCTTCACGCACGCGCACCGTGGTTGCCTTGGTCGATTCACGCAAACGCTCACCGGATACCAGGGCACCAGCCTGTATCAGCGCTTCAGTATAGGCACCATAGGCAGCAATCATCTGCACCATCTCGGCATCCGGGATTTGTTGCTCTTCGGCTTCATTTGCTGCGATCAATAACATGTATTGCATGACTTTCTCCTCTTCAACATATAACGGGCAGGATGCACCGTCATGACAATGACGTTCGGGATACGGACAAATCGACAAAGCGCTAAAAATATTTTATAGGCTTAATCGGGTAACAATACAAGCAACAATATCAGGAAATCAGCAGGAAGTTTTTTCTATCCGCGCCCAGGTATCAACAAGCCTCTCTGCACTGCTGGACGCCCGACAAACTCAGCCAGGGCACGTTGTACATGGGGGAAATCATTGATACCCACCAGATCGCCCGCTTCATAGAAACCGATGAGATTGCGTATCCATGGAAAGGTGGCGATATCGGCGATGGTATAGATATCGCCCATGATCCACTTGCGGTCGGCCAGGCGTTCATTGACTACACCCAGCAGGCGCTTGGACTCTGCCACGTAACGGTCACGCGGGCGTTTATCTTCATAGGCTTTACCGGCGAATTTATTGAAAAAGCCAAGCTGACCAAACATGGGGCCTATGCCGCCCATCTGGAACATCAGCCATTGTATGCATTCATAGCGCTCTGCCGCATCCGTGGGTATGCATTGGCCAGTCTTGTCTGCCAGATACAGCAGGATGGCACCTGATTCAAACAGGGCCAGTGGCTTGTCGCCCGGGCCTTGCGGGTCGATGATGGCGGGAATTTTATTATTCGGGTTCAGCGACAAAAATTCTGGCGACATTTGATCATTGGTCTCAAAATTGACCAGATGCGGCTCATATGGCAGGCCGGTTTCTTCCAGCATGATGGAGACCTTTACACCATTCGGCGTCGGCAATGAATACAATTGCAGGCGCTCAGGATGTTGTGCAGGCCATTTTTTGTTGATGGGGAAATTGTTGATGACAGAGCGGGACATGGTGTTTCCTTCCTGGGTTGATCTGATAGCGACCTTTTAGGTGCAGAAACCAGATGCTAATCCATTTATGAATTTTCTGCGCAAGACCGCAATGTCTATGATGGCAAGTACACAGTATTTGGGCTAAGCTGCACGACTTGTGCCGTAATCCAATTATTTGCCCCATGCTCAGAACCATCTTCACACGACTACTGTTTGTTATCGCATTGATCGCCATAACCCTGGGACTGGCACGCTATTTGGGCAGGGATAATAGCGATATTGCGCCAGAGAATTTGCTGGCTAAAGTAGGCGTGATCAAAAAACCCGCAGCAACCTCATTTGAATGGCAAGCGGAGCTCGATGTCTATGCGGGCGTGCCTGATGTCGATAGCAGTTATTTCTCCGATCCATACGCAGTAGCTATAGACAAGCAGGGTAATATTTTTGTCAGCGATGCTGGTGAACATAACCAGATCATGAAGATCAGCGCTGAGGGTGCAGTCACATCCTATGCAGGCTCAGTCGAAGGTTTTACTGATGGCAAGGCGGAGTTGGCGGCTTTCAATACACCGTCTGGCATTGCTCTTGATACTAAAGGCAATCTGTTAGTAGCTGATACAGGTAATCACGCCATACGCCGTATCAGCCCTGAAGGTATCGTGACTACCCTGACTGGCAATGGCAAACCCGGCTTTCACGATGGCATTGGTACGGAGGCACAATTCAATGGCCCGGTAGGAATAGCAGTGGATGCTGCTGGCAATGTCTACGTGGCGGATACTTACAATGACCGCATACGCAAAATCAGCCCGGATGGCCAGGTCAGCACGCTGGCCGGTGGCAATGGTTCTGGTTACCTGGACGGGGAAGCAGCGACTGCCCTGTTTGATACGCCAACAGCACTGACTCTGAATAGCAAAGGCGACATACTCATCGCCGACAGCAAGAACGACGCCATACGCAGACTCAGCAAAGAGGGGCAGGTAACAACCCTAGCCCGCGCTCTGGATGATGAAGAGAAACCCCTGATGCGCCGTCCGCTGAGTATCGTTGCCACCTATGACGATCATTTGTACATAGGCGAAGGCGGCAAGGGCCGCATCATACAAATTGCACCGACAGGTGAAATGCGAGGCGTGACAGGTGTGGGTATCAATTTTGAACCCGGTGATGAAACGACGCCACGCTTGCTCCAACCCACAGGCATAGCCCTGAATGACAAAGGCGCTTTGTTCGTCAGCGATTCAGCACGCCTGCAGTTGCTGAGGATACGCGCCCGCGGCACTGTAGATACTGCAGCCGACCAAAAACCAGCAGCACCGGCACCCACGCGGGAAATAAAGAATACCCGCCTTGACGATGAAATCAAATCCTACTCCTGGCCCATCAAGCCACAAAAATCACCGCATGAAGTAGTCGGCACCATGGGCGAAGTGCGTGGCAACTATGATGGTGAAAGCCGTGATCATTTTCACGGTGGCCTCGATGTGCAGGCGAATATGGGCACGACCGTGTATGCGATCGCCAGCGAAAAAGTACGCGGCACCAGTAGTAGCTGGGGCTTTAACGGTCTCAGCGAAGGTATCAAGCTCGACAGCATGGCTTATATCCACATGAAGGTGGGGCGCACCGCAAAAGATGCCTTGCTCGATGAAGATAAATTCCAGCTACAGATTAATGCAGAAGGCAAACCCTATGCAGTGCGCGTCAGGCGCGGTACCCGTTTCAAGACTGGTGAAGCACTGGGCACTATCAACCGCATGTTCCATGTGCATCTGGAACACAATCACTCAGGTCTCAAAATCAATCCCTTGAAACTGAATTTTCCGGGTATGGTCGATACCGTCGCACCGCAGATAGAAGAGATCACGATCGTTGATGGCAGTGGTAAGGAAGTCAAAGAAAAACAAAAAGGCCGCCTGCTCCTGTCCAGCCAAGTCAAAGATTATGGCATCGTCGTTGATGCTTATGACCAGGTAGATGGCAATGCCAAACGCCGCCGTCTGGGCCTGTACCAATTGGGTTATCAACTCCTGTACACCGATGGCAGCCCTGTACCCGGCTATGAAAATCCACGCATGACCATGGAATTCAACGCCCTGCCACCCGACCGTGAAATGGTCAAATTATTGTATGCAGAAGAAAGCGGTATCACCGTGCACGGTGCCAAGAAAACCCGCTTCCTGTACATGGCCAGCAATTCGGTCAAGGATGGGATTGCTAAAAAAGGTAGCTGGGATGTCAGCAAGCTGGCACCTGGCAATTATGTCTTGCGTATCCATGCGGCCGACTTTGCGGGGAATGTGGCGAAGGACAATCGCGACCTGAGATTCACAGTGGAATAATATTATTGTACGTACACAGCGATTAACTTCTATGCCAACCACTGACCACATTAAAGATGTAAATTCTTAACGATGATGAATACGTTCATAAGGCGTTTACTTTTTCTCACTTTGCTGATTCAACTAGCTTGCCCTGCGTCTGCAGAAATTGTTCCAGAGTCAGATGGGCATGGCCTGGTTGGGTTCGGTGGCTACCGGACGAAACAAATAAAATCACTGACAGATATCCCGCGGCCTGTAGTAGCGCATCTTACCGAACATCTTAAAAAACGCCTGGGTGAAACACAATACGCTCATTTGAAATTTGCAGGTGGCCAGTTGATAGACGCAAAAGAGTTACGTAAAACAGAACCTGACTCCAGGGACTATCAATGGGAAATTCCAGCCTATATATTGCAATTCGATTTTGAATTACCAGGAACACCCAAAGTCATTTTTCCTGCTGAAATTTCGCTAAGATCCAATGCAAGCGTGATCAAAGAAATTAACCTTCCCGCTTATGCCAACTCAGCAGACAAACAAGTGTTTCATTCTTTCAAAGAACTGATAGGCATCATAGCCAGAAAAGGTTTTCTCGAAAAAAACATGGCTTTCATATTCGAACACGATGAAGACGGTGCTATCGTCAAGAAAGGCTTGTTCGAGAAAAACATGACTGTCATGCTCGAATACGATAAAGAACTTGATACTCTCGTTTGGAGATATACCAAGATATTATCGGACAACGGCTACAGTACACAGATGGAATCCATACTGGTCAATGCGTATTCTGGCAAAATTATCCGGACCACACAATCCCGTGCTATTCGTTGAAGTGAGGTGCCAGGTCTGGGACCTCTCGCACTGAAAATCAGCCAGCAATCAACCCGCCACACCCAAAATCACACTGGAAGCCTTGAACAGGCCCGTCACCGTACCACCTACTACCAGGCCCATGCTGGTTGCGCTTTCATTGGTGATGATGGCGGCCAAAGTCGCACCACCTGGCAATTCAAGCACCACTTCAGTATTGACTGCGCCTGGCAGGATGCGGCTGATGTTGCCTGTGAGCTGGTTGCGGGCTGAGAGCCTGGCTTTGGAGTCTTCTTCCATGAGGATGACGGAAGAAGCCTTGATTAATGCAAAGGCTTCTGCCCCAATTTGCAAACCCAGTTCCAATGTACTCTCATGGGTGATGATGGCGACTATCTTTTGGCCGCCGGCTATTTCGAGTTCTATCTCATCATTGATGGCACCGGGTTTGACCTGCCTGACCTTGCCGAGGAACTGGTTGCGTGCGCTGGTTTTCATATTCATTTTCCTGATCAATAAAAAGTCGTCGGCAATGCCCTCTGCCCGCTTGTCTAGCTGGGCAATGAAGTCGCGGTGTTCTTTTTCTATGATCTTGAAATTGCTGACCAGTTGTTCACCGCGCCTGGTCAACCTTGTACCACCACCGCCCTTGCCACCTGTCAGGCGTTCTACCAGGGGTTCACCTGCGAGATTGTTCATGGTGTCGATGGCATCCCAGGCAGCTTTATAGCTCATCTTGACGGCTTTTGCGGCCTGGGTGATGGAACCGCTTTCGGCAAGCTGGGCCAATAAGGCAATGCGGCTTTGTCCGCCAAGGTTTTCTCCATTAACGGTCATCCATACTGAGCCTTGCAGGGCGATGGATTTATTTTTTGCATTCATTGCTTTGTCGTCTCCATGGTCGTTCATGCTATACACGAGCAATCTTAATGAGTTTGCCATCCTGCAAGTTCAACACATGTTCACCAAACACCTGAGCGTCTTCTGCATCATGGGTGATGAGTATCATGGGGATGTTCAATTGCCTTTGCAGAGTGTCCAGCTCTTTGCGCATGCTGATGCGCAGGGGCTGGTCGAGGGCAGCAAAGGGCTCATCGAGCAAGAGTGCACGCGGCTCGGCAATCAGGGCGCGGGCCAGGGCTGTTCTCTGTTTTTGCCCGCCTGATAATTCATGCGGCATTTGCCTGGCCAGGGCTTTTATCTGCAAAGCATCCAGCCAGTAGTCGACTTTTTCATCCTGCACTTTGGCAGATGGATTGCGCCAGCCATGACTGAGACCAAAAGCAATATTCTGTGCCACGTTCAGATGCGGGAACAAGGCATAGTCCTGGAACAGGTAAGCAAGCTGGCGACGCGGAGGCGGCAGGTTGATGCGGGCCGTATGGTCGAACAGGGTATTGCCCGCCACATGGATATAACCAGTATCAGGCGTCATCAAACCGGCAATGGCTTTGAGCACCAGGCTCTTGCCCGCACCGGATGGGCCAAGTATGACGAGACGCTGGCTGTCACTGCGAACCACAACATCAAGTTCAAAACTGCGCTGGCCAGATTGCAGGCGCTTGTGTATGTGCAGGTCAAATTGCATCATGTCCTTTCACATGCGGTTGGCGATGCGGCCAGGTGCCAGCTTGCCCGCCAGCAGCAAGACTGCAATACAGACTGCCGAAGTCAGCAAGACCAGGGTATTGGCAACATCGTCCTGCCCGGCCTGCACAGCTTCATAGACGGCGATCGACAAAGTCTGGGTCTTGCCGGGTATGCTGCCAGCCACCATCAATGTGGCACCAAACTCACCAAGGGCGCGGGCAAAAGCCAGCAAGACACCCGCCAGAATGCCACGCCATGCCAGCGGCAAAGTCACGCGGAAAAAGATCGCCATTTCGCTAATACCCAAGACCCTGGCTGCCTGCTCCAGCTGCCCATCGACAGCTTCAAAGGCAGCCCGCGCCGGTTTGAATACCAGCGGGAAGGCGACGATGGCCGCCGCAATGACCGCACCCTGCCAGGTAAAAATGAAACTGAAACCAAAATGGTCTTGCAGCCATGCGCCGAGTGCGCTACGTCGTCCCAACAAGACCAGCAGGTAATAACCCAGCACTGTGGGTGGCATGACCATGGGCAAGGTCAATAAGGTATCGAGCAAATCGCGGCCAGGAAAGTGCTTGCGGGCCAGCAGATAGCCTACGCCTATGCCAAAAACCAGATTCAGCAGCGTGGCCCAGCCCGCGACTTTCAGTGACAATAGCAGGGCTGTCCATGCTGGATTCATCTGTAACCTTAAAGTTTTTTACGGTTTCTGGAAACCGTACTTAGTCAGGATAGCCTGGCTTTGAGGCAAGAACAAAAAGGCGATAAAGCGTTTGGCTTCTTCACCATTAGTGCTGGCCTTGATCTTGGCGACGGGATAAGTGATAGGCATGTCCAGCGGTACGTCCATGACGACTTTGACCTTGTCTTTCATGATGGCCGCATCGGTGGCATACACAAAGCCGCTCTCTACCTCGCCACGGGCCACATAGTCTAGCGACTGGCGCACATTCTGGGTATAGATAGCCTTGGCTTCCAGCGCAGGCCAGAGCTTGGCTGCCGTCAGCGCATGCTGGGTATAGCGCCCGACCGGCACGCTGGCCGGGTTACCGATAGCAATGCGCTTGACGCCAGCCTGGTTCAGGTCTTCCAGGCGCTTGATGGACAAAGTGCTGTCTACGGGCGCGATCAGCACCAGAGTGTTTTTAAGAAAATCACGGCGATCGGCAGCGATGACTAGACCCTGCTTTTGTGCTTCATCCATGCTTTCCTGATCGGCAGAGGCAAATACATCGACCGGTGCGCCTTTGGCAATTTGCTGCAGCAAGGCACCGGATGCACCAAAGTTCAGGGCGACCTTGGCTTCAGGATATTGCGCCTGATAATTTTGTGCGATTTCCTTGAAGGCATTGGTCAGGCTGGCAGCGGCAGAGACTGTGATTTCTGTGGCTAAACTGCTTAGGGAGATTGCACATAAAGCAATACTGGCAATTAATTTGCTCAAGGTCTTGATTTGCATGAGGTATCCAGAAGATTAAGTGTCGAACAAGAAGCGTAATATACACTTATATATAGCGACTGCGAAATAGCTTATTCTGGATACTTGATATGTGTCAGTAAAACATGAATTCGTAGCGTGACTGCATGTTCACACAAATATTTACTTCATTCCCGAAGCAATTTCATATCCGTGCGAGTAGAGTCATTGGTATATTGCAGCAATTTTGGTATCACTTATAATTGCACCATCTTCCAGTTTAACAACGCGTTCCGCAGTACAAATCGTCTCTTGCCTATGAGCGACAATAATTCTAGTCAATGACAATTTTTGAATTGAAGCGTTTACATGAGATTCATTTGCAACATCCAAATGACTCGTCGCTTCATCTAAAAATAGAATTTTCGGCCTCTTATATAGTGCCCTCGCCAATAATATTCGCTGTTTTTGACCTCCTGAGATGCCCGCATTTGCACCAATTATGAGGGTTTGATAACCCATCGGCATTGCCTTTATATCGTTGGCGATTGCTGCGGACTCTGCACATTCTTGCAACCTAACAACATCGACAGTCTGATCAAAAAAAGAAATATTATCTGCAATAGAGCCCGAGAAAAAATGGTCATCTTGCATAACGGCTGAGATGATGTTTCTGAAGTTTCGATAACCAAATTGTGTTAGTGGCACCCCACCAACGAGAATCTCCCCTTCAACAGGTTCTAACATACCCATTAGCAGCTTCAATAGTGTTGTTTTACCCGAGCCAGAAGCTCCAGTAATGGCAATAGACTCGCCAGGGTTGATAATTAACGAAAGATTTCGAATCACCCAGGGCTCAACATCAGAATACCGAAAAGAAATGTTTTTAATTTCGATTGTAAAATCATCTAGTGTTTTCAGAGAACTGCCATATTGGTGTGCTTTGTGAGTTACATCATCAACAGAATCATCTTCACGTTTAGCTAAAATGATATCGGCTAACCGTTCACTTTGCAGGGACAGCATTTTAAGTTCAAACACGCTCTCGTTGAAGGAGTACATTCTACCAACGAGCATCGTCTTATAGGTGATGTATGCGAATAGCATTCCCAATGAAAACTTATGATCTATCACCAATAATGCGCCTATCCAAATCACGATCAGGTTCTCTAATCCCTTCAAGACTTGTTCAAGGGTGGTGAATCCAACCTGCATTTTTTTTGTAGCCACTTTGCGATTTATTGAAGCGACTAGCGCATTAATCCAGCGTGAACAACTATTATTCTCCTCATTGAACAATTTAATGGCTTGTACTCCACTAATTGACTCCATAAAAATACTGTTTTCTCGTGCCTGCAATACTAAATGCTGCTCATTAGCGCGCTTAAATGTAGCGTAAGACGCCCATCGTACCAATAGATATACAATCAAAAATCCCAAGACTATGAGTGTGAGAGTCACGCTATAAAACAGCAGCATAAGGAATATAGATATTGAAAATATCCCGTCGAGGACTGCTTCAACCAATTTGGTTGATAATGCTTGCTCAATACTATGCACGGCACCAAATCTCGATAAAATGTCGCTCAAGTTACGTTTTTCAAAAAAATTACTAGGTAGATACAACAAATGCCTGAATACATTTGAGACCCACTGCAAATTTAAGTGCGTGCTCATATAAAGCACAGCCCAAGCACGAAAGGCAACAATTGCTTGCTGTATCAACATCAATAAACCAAAACCAAATACCAGGGCAAGGAGCATGTCGCGATCAGAAGAAAATATCGCTCCATCCACAACCAGTTGCATAAAAAAAGGTGAAATTACCGTAAATATCTCTAAGGCAAGCGCTAGCAAAAAAATCTGGAGAATACCCCGTTTCAATCCAACTGCGCTTCGCATCAAGGAGAATAAATTTATTCTTTTTACTTCTTTCTTGGTTTCAAAATCTGGTGCAGGAGTAAGCTCTAAGACTGCCCCAGTGAAATTTTCCTCAAAATCTTCTGGCGAAACGGTAACCTCGCCACGCCCGGGATTATTAATTAAATACGATCTAACGCTTCCATTGGATTTAAATGTGATTTTTTTTAAAACGACAAAATGGTTAAAGCTCCAATGTAAAATGCAAGGCATTTGCACATATCTGATATCGTTGATATTAACTTTAATTGCACGGCTCGAAAACTTTAGTGCGCTGCTGGCATCTATCAAATCTTTAAATGTCATTCCACGTAAGCTGAGCGAAATCTGTGAACGTAAGCTCGGCAAATCAATATGATGACCATAGTATCCAGCAACCATTGCAAGACAAGCCAAGCCGCATTCAGCACCTTCGCTTTGTAATATAACTGGAACTTTTCGACCAAATCCAAAGTGAAGTTCCGGAAGTTTCATATTCATAAATTGTCTTGTAAGCGATAGAGAGGTTCCAAAATCCATTGAAGCAGTGTGCGTGTTTCCTGGACAATCTCTGTATCGAGTTCCATCCCAGATAGTAGTATTTTCTTCTGGTCCTGCGACTGCGCATATTGCTTGCTCAATTTAACTTTGAGTCGAAACATCGCTTCGTTAGTGCCATTAATAGAGGTGACTTTAGAAGAACTTAATTGTCCAGACATTTCCTGTGTTGAAATCGAAGTCTGAGAGACTTCAACTACAGTCCCTTCAATTTTCCCAAATTTCAAATGTGGATAGGCAGCAATACGAAGTGCTAATTTATCTCCAAAGTTAACAAAGCCAACCGCAGAACCAGGAACATAAATGTGTGCTTCCAAAGAGGAGTTTTCTGGCAAGACAGTCAACAATGTTTGATTACTGACCATCTGGCCTGGTTCAACCAAAATTGCAGCTACCTTTCCAGATTGTGGGGATGTTATATAAATTTCTCCAGAGGACTGAGTCGTTACTTTGTTCCGGTCTGACTCTAATAACTGCCGATCGTATTGCGCTTGCTCGTGATCACTTTTATCTTTCAATAGGGCAAGTTCGTTATTTGCATTTGCCAACTCGCGTATCATGCTTAATTTACTTCGTCTAATGGTTTCTATGCGCGCTTGTTGGTCAAGCAAATCATTATTTTTTTGATGCATTGCTAAAGATGAAAAGTAGCCTTGATTTTCCAAGCTGACATATCTTTGATATTGTGCAAGAACCGATTCAATTTTTTTCTGCTGAATCTCAATCTCTTGATCTACTTTCTTAATTTCCAGGCCCAGATTGTCTCGCTGACTTTGCAAGTGATATTGTTGACGGAGCGTTGCCAACTTAAATTGCGCATGTTCATCGCGAAGACTGCTATCCATCGTCTTCAATGAATCTAAAATTGCAGCGGAAGTGCCAATTTTCCCGTCGGACGTTTTCGGACTGGTTGAAATAACATCACTAGATAAGACATATAAAATGTCACCTGCTTTGACAAATTGCCCCTCGCTCACTCTGCGTTCTGTCACTGTACCCGAACGGGGAGATTGTATTTTTATGAGCCCATTTTCCGGCAGCAATACACCAACAACCTGTACTTTTTTTGAGTAAGCAATGAAGTGCAACGATGCAAGAATGGATAACGCACTAAATAAAGCGCAGGCTGTTAATAGATAAAAGGACAGCGGCTGAATCAACACTACTTTCCCCAATGGAGAAAGGTTTGCGTCTATTTTTCTTTTTGACATTCTTTGGGGCTCGGTACATGAAAGAGATTTTTAACAAAAAAAGGTCATGACCATCGTGGCATGGATTAATAATGGAAGTCAGTAAATTAATATTCACGCTCAATAGAAATCACTTATTGAGCCTCCAACTAGGCTACTCTTCAAATGCGAAGCGAAATTCACCTTTGGGGAGCATAAACTTAGGGATAGACTTACCTTCTTCAACAATTACAACATCAGCAGGAGCCGCATCCTGTGGGTCTTTTAAATGATAAGCATAAATTAAGCGCCTCCCTTTTTTTGGTAACAGCTCTAAGGGGATGATCCTTGGTGTCAGTCCTGCCATCGAACGTAGCCAGGTTGCACGACCTGTTTGAGGATCTATATTAGCTTTGGGATGAACGACTTGCATATCAACTTTTTCCGATTGCAAACCGATCTTCAAATAGTTATTAGCAGAGGTTTTTAGGACGTAGGGTTTGTCATTCGTTTGCTTCTTTAATGCTGCGTTATACAATGCAATTTGACGAGTTGTGTCTGAGTGTTGATATAGGATCGTCTGGTCGATGGTTAAGGGATCAATTCCGGTTATACGTGTTAGTTGTGCGGCCATCCACGATTTATCATTGTCCGTCTCCGCCTTGGGAAATTCATGAGCATGCGAATACCCAACATAAATAAATATGCGTGCTTTTGGGTCATCTTTAAGAACTCTGTCAACAATATTCTTTGCCATTTCATATTCTCTTAGCCCTGCAATTGGCTCATAATTTATGAGTTTCCAATTTTCCTGAATTGCCTCCGTTAAAAAATTAGCATAGGTCGCTTCTTGTGTGTATATCCCTGCATTTTGAGCAACGTATTTTTTAGAGGAAGGGGGCGGTTGATATGGACTAAATGCCTCACAGGCCAAATATGTGAACCCCAACTTCTTCAATTCCCGTGCTAGTACCATAGCAAACGCGCGATGCATTGGAACATGGTGCGACTCATTTAATATAACTATTTGCCTGCTCTTTGCTTCACGCACAATTGCGGTAACTGCATCCTCTGTTTCTGCTGTCTTGATTTTCTCAAAATCGCTTATATCAGGGTTACCATTATCTTCCAGCGTCCTGTTAAAAGCTTCCAATGCACCTTGAGTATCGCCAACAAATGTGCGCTGAAAGCTCAAACGGACTAATGCATTTTCTAATTTACTACCCAAAGTTTTTGAATCCTTGGGGTTTAGCGATTCGAATTCAATGACCTGATTTTCCGCCAATTTTAAATTCTTTAATCTATCGGTTTTTTGCGCAATAACAGGTGTCGCAGTTTCCTCAGCGTGCGCAATCAGCGAGGTAGAAAATATCAATGCAAGTGTTGCGCAGTGGAGAAATTTTTTCTTCATTTTCCAGAACCATTTAATTTTAAACGACGTGAAGCTTCCCTGAATTTTTCTCTCTGTATCTTGCGATGATCTGAAATCTCATAATTCTGCAAGGTCAATTTTTCTCCCGTGCCACTTATAAACTTTGGGTCATGAGAAACAACGAAACGACAAAATTCATCCAATAATCTAATGCTTGGATCATATGTTTCAATCCACAGAAATTGGCCAGCAGGATTTACTTCTAAAAAATAATATTCATCATTTTTGGTTACGATAAAATCGAACGCCCCGAAATTTAATTTCATCTCCTTACAAAAGAGCCTGCATTTCTCAGCAATATCTCTAGGAATTGTCGTTGTCGTTAGCGTTTCTTTCCCGCCATCGGTGTCGTAACGCCAATCAACTGTGGCACCAAATTTTTGACTGTCAAGTTTTGCGGGAATGACAGTTTCACCAATTACAGTTATACGAAGTTCGTATTTTTTTTCAATCAATTTTTGATAGATGCCTGGACAAGCACGAATGGCGTAATCGTTCAGAATTTGGGTTTGATTAATCTGAGATGTTCGTTGTACAGTAGATGAACCGTCGTCATTCAACCACATTTTGGGAGAGAATGATTTGAAAATAACTTGGCCTTCATGCTCATCAAAAAATTTCTTGATTCGTTCGTAGTCATTCCCAAGTAGAGTATCTGGAACAGCAAATCCAACTTTTTTTGCCAGACAAATTTGATTGATTTTATTACCAGCAAACCTATCAGCTTCAATGTCATTGATCCACTTTGTATCATCGTGTCCAAGGTAGGGTAAAACACTCTCTAAAAAAATAGCCGATTCTTTTAACACCATCTCTCTATCGTCTATATGACAGTCCGTGAAAGGAGTAGAAGTTTCTTTTCGCCTTACCCATATGACATCAAAATGAGAGGAATTACGTTGCCCCAAATTTGTCATTGTATATTTTTGGGCATTTCTGTTTATTTCAAACACTCCAGAATCGAAAATTGGAAAATCCGCCCAATTCCAAACTGTCACCGTGTAACCTAATTTTGCTAACCCCCAATTAACAGCATCTGCATGTAAATCTAATGGGTCCGCAATAATCAAAATGTTCATTTATAGACAAGCTTAAAAGTGTTGATATTACGTTTAACATGGAAGATACACTTTGTTTTACCGCCGAATTAATCAGTGCACCTTAGTTCGAAAGTAATTATTGCTAAAGATTAGTGCTTGGCACCACTTGACATACAGGCTGGATGCCAAGCACAAACTACTTATCGCAATTAGCCGTCGTTCTTACAACCCATGCAGTCAGCAGGCCAGCCTTCGCCACATGGAAAGGAAGTTGTGTTTTTTCCGCAATCTGCTACAAAGCCGCCAGCGATTTGTTCCAGTTCTTGTGCAGTGAATTGCTCACCCACTACATGGCCCAAGATGCGATTTGATTGTTGCTTCTCTTGATTCAGTTGTTTCATATTTATTCTCCAATAAATGACCTATTAACGTTAAGCAGGTGTCGATCATGTTGCACCCGTCTATTAACTTAAAGCAACGATTCTAAATAGGCAATATCTTTCTTAATTGTTATTGTATGTTTATGGTAACTATATGTAACTTAATTTTTAATAATTCAAATTACACAAAAATTCACTTCTTAAAAGCTGTATTAAATATTAAATACGGGCCTTTTTGATCGTTACACTAAGTAGTCGAAAAAACATAGCCCAGACTGAATGAGCCGAGTACGATATCTCTCCAACTTGATTGAAATTTTGGCTATTAATTACAAGGCTAAATGGGTAGTTGGTAATATTTAATTTAGAAAAAAACTCGGTAGCCCCATCAATTTGCAGTAATCCATCTAATTTCTTTGATCTATCACGCTCTCCATCGAATACAAAAATTGTTTTCATTTCCATATTAAAAGCCTCAGCCAGTCTAAAGAAAATTGGCTTGGCATTATTACAAGATGGGCAGTTACTTGATAGGCCGACAATCATGATAAGCGAACTCAGTTGAGCCAAATCTGAAAGTAAAACTGTTTCCCCTTTACCATTTTTTCCAACAATCAGTCCGCCTGAGTAGGAAATAGGTTCAGGTGCGCCTTTATTGCCGAGCAAGTCAGATTTTGGTTGGTCCTTCTCTGAGTGTTTGATGGTCGTATAGATAGACTCCAAGTTGGAAATGACTGTCGATAAAAACAGAATCAGAATGTAAATGCATACATTGGCATTTTCTATTTTGAAAATTGAGTCATTTCCATTTTGAAAAAAATGAAAAATTACAATTATTCCAGAGCAAAGAAATAGAATGATGTCTAATATTCGTGCTCTATTTGAATCGCTTTTGGCAAGAGAGCCAAAGCAGTTGCAACTTTCAATAATTTTCATTTTCTTCAAGACAATGCGAGCAGCCATCATAGATAGCAGTAACACGGCACCTATGACTGGACCCGCCGAAAAGGAAGTCCCAGCTACTGCGTAGATTAAAAACAGAGAAAAGGGTAAATGTACCGTCTCCAAGAAACTGACGAATACATTTAATGTGGAATTTACTCCCTCATGTTCCAGCAACGGACGGTTCTCTTTATTTAAAAGCGCTGAAAAAAGAATGACGGAGATAAACACCCTAGAAAAATCAGAAAGATAAACTATAGCCATTTGAAATGTGTAAGAGAATTGAAACTATCACAAGTAAATTATCATACGCCATTACAAAAATTTTTGTGAAATGTTTAAATTGACTATAGTTTTGTACTTTCAATTGAAGGCAAGAGTTATTTTAAAGGGGTGCGCTACTAGTGTTTGAAATGTAAGGCAAGGATCTGCTGCAGATCCTCGTTTGCGCTTTTGAAAATCTAATGCTTAAGCCTATATCAAGGCAGGTGTCCGATTTATCTGTAATGAACAGCCATTTGAAAAGTAGATTTATTGCATATAAGTTCAAGATTCGTAGGCCTAATAAACCAAAAGAGAGACGCAAATTCTTGCCTCTCTCCTCTTTACTTCACCTTAGTAAATACATCGCATCAACGACCGCGCGTATCTTCTTCAGCCAGCATGGCTTTTTTAAGGCTGCGGTCTACTGGGGATTCTCCCAGCCAGATACGCAGCAAGGCATTGTAAAAACCGAGATCCGGGTAAGGATCACCCATTTTCTTGCCATTCAGTGCTACTACTGTGCCGACACCGGGTATCCAGTCATTGGTCATGACATCGCCTTTTTTGAGTTCAGGCACGGACGCAAACAATTCACCAAAGCGGATGAATTGCGAAGTCATTTTGGACTTTTCTGCCTTTTCGGTATTTTGTTGAATGCCGGTCATGAAGCCACGACCGAATTCTTCATTGCTGAGGTCGCGCAACATGACGATAGTCACGCGGCGTGGCCCGGCTGATGCCAGTACTTCTGGTACTGTGGTCTTTTTCTCTTTCAGATACAGTCCCGCTGCATAGACTTTGAAAATGGCCTTGTAGCGTATGCCAGCACCGTTCAACTTCAACTCTGTGCCGCCTACCTGTACGCTTTCATCAAATTTAACACCAGCAACTTCTGTGGCACTGGCCTGTACACTCATACACATAGCCAGCGCCAGTCCTGCCAGGCGCATTACTGTTTTGTTCAATCGCATTTGTCTCCCCTTTTATTTTAATACCACTTGTAAACTACGCGCCATCGCTTTGGGATACGATAGTCGCGACTCTAGCTTACCTGAATTTCAACTTTTGGGCTGTCGGCTTTTTGTAGCGTGTGACGGTTACTGATAAAGCGGTCAAATTCATCTATGGGAATAGGCTTGCAGAACAGGTAACCCTGATAGGCCTGGCAACCAGCTTGCAGTAAAAACTCCCTCTGCTGTTCGGTTTCCACCCCTTCAGCAATCACATTCAAATCCAGGCTGGCACCCAGGCTGATGATGGTACGGACGATGTTCGCATTATTTACATCGCCTGGCAGGTTGTGCACAAAACTGCGGTCTATCTTGAGTTGTGTCAGCGGCAAGCGTTGCAGGTAAGAAAGGGATGAATAACCAGTGCCAAAATCATCCATGGAAAATCCCACGCCGAGTTTTTTTATGGCATGCATTTTTTCGATGACGATGGTGACGTCTTCCAGTACGACACTTTCAGTCAGCTCCAGTTTCAGCAAGACCGGGTTGGTATTAGTCTCATGCAGAATGCGTTTCACATCATCAACAAAACCCGGATGACGGAACTGACGAGCACTGACATTCACCGCCAGTTGCATGCCGGATTTGACGGGGTCGTCTGCCCAGATGGCGATTTGCTTGCAGGCTTTTTCCAGTACCCATAGCCCTATCGGCAAGATGAGGCCGGTTTCTTCTGCCAGAGGGATGAAATCCAGTGGAGACACCAGTCCACGGCCAGGATGCAGCCAGCGTAGCAAGACTTCTGCACCTATTGGATCACCCAGGGCGCTGACTTGCAGTTGATAATGCAAAACAAACTGATCATGCATGAGAGCATGGCGCAAATCAGTTTCCATGGCGGTGCGAAATTCCAGCGCCGCCTGCATGCTGGGATCAAAGAAGCGCACACTGTTTTTACCCAGTGCCTTAGCCTGGTACATGGCCATATCGGCGCGACGCAATAATTCATCGATGCCAACAGCCTCGGCACCAAACATGGTGATGCCTATGCTGCCCGAACTTTCATAATCGATGTGGCCAAGATTGATGGTCTGGCTGAGGGTCAGGCGGATTTTCTCTGCGACGTTTTCAGCCAGTCCGGCGGCATATTGCTGCTCTTCATGCAGGCCTTCGAGCAAGACCACAAATTCATCGCCACCTGTGCGCGAGACCGTATCATCAGCTCTTACGCAGGCATGGATGCGCTTGCCTATCTGGGTCAGCAGCAAGTCACCCATATTGTGACCCTGAGTATCATTCAGAGTTTTGAAGTTATCCAGATCTATCATCAAAATCGCACCATAACGCAGATGCCTGCGGCTCAGTGACAAGGCGCGCGCCAGCCTGTCGAGCAAAAGACGGCGATTCGGCAAACTGGTGAGTGGATCAAAGAAAGCCAGCTGGTGAATTTTTTCTTCTGATACTTTATGCTCGGTAATGTCATTGAAAGAGCCGACATAATTACTGACCTTGCCATCCTCATCCAGCACGGCAGACACCACCAGTCGCTCGGAATAGATTTCACCATTCTTGCGGCGGTTCCACAGCTCACCTTGCCAGCGATGATTACGGCGTATCTCTTCCCACATCTGGCTGTAGAAAGACTCGTCGTGACGGCCAGATTGCAACAAGCGCGTGCCCTGGCCGATCGCCTCGCTGGCTTCATAACCGGTGATGCGGGTGAACGCCTTATTGACGCGCAAGATGATGAGGTTGGCATCGGTGATCAATATGCCTTCTTCAGTTTCAAAGGCCATGGCAGCAATTTCCAGCTCTTTGTCAGCCAGTTTTTTGTCGGTGATGTCGCGCAACAAAGCGACGTATTGCTGTAATTTGGCTTGCTGGTCGTAGACGGGAGTAAGCAATAACTCCAGCCACAGTAACTTACCATTGTTACCTGGCCTGCTGTATTCCAGTGTCAGTGGTTTTTGCTCTTCATTATCCTGTCCCAGCATGCTGGCAACAGCAGGCGCGAATAAATCACCGAGTTTTTTTTCATGCAAGGCATCTTGTGGATACCCACTCAAATGGCAGGCAGCCTCGTTGACATAGTTGATGTGACCATCACTGCCAGCGATCATCACGCCTTGTGAAGTGGCGCTCAGGGCTTCATTGCGCAGACGCAGCAGAGCTTCGCTTTCGCGTAATTCTTCTGCATTGAGTTCACGTTGCCTGCGTTTGATGGTTGATTGATAGCTGAGCATCCAGGCCATCAGGCAAACGATGAGACCAAAGACTTCGATAAATCTCGATAGCCTGGTGGTGCCCTGCCAGCCGCCATGTGGCAATGCTGCCAGTTCCCAGCTACCGCCGGGCAGCAAAATGCTTTGTCTGACCGCGTCGCCAGTAAACAGACTACCGTCACCCAGAAACACTTCGCCTTTGCTGCCCTTGGCATCACGGCCACGTATGGACAGATTGATTTCATTTTGCATCTGGGCGACGCCAGCCTGTTCCAGCAACTGCTCATAATTGACTACCATTGCAATCGAACCCAGGAATTCATCACGGTTTTCATGTTGATAGACGGGGATGCGCACTACCAGTCCAACACCACCCTGCACCAGCGTCAGTGGCCCGGCAATTTGTATGGTGTGCTCTTCTATCATGCGCTGATAGACTGGCCATTGTTTGGGCAACTGGCGGTAATCGGCACCGAGGATTTTTTCATTCCCTTTAAAGGGATAGACATAGCTGGCTACCGTGCCTTTGACGAGGACCAGGTTACGGATACTGGGATTGGCACTGGCCACTTCAGCTGCCAGCACCTTGAATTCCTGCTCAGATAAATCCTGCTTGGTGGCGAAGGTGACGGCCAATACGCGGGCGGCAGAAATATTTGAAGTCATGCCAGTGCCGAGCTTGGTACGCAAGACCACCAGCTTTTCTATGATGTCGACTTTTTGCTTCTGAATGGCCAGCTCGCGCTCATTATTGTCGATGGCCCACAAACCCAGGAACACAATCATAGCCACCCCCAGAGCAAAAAGCCTGGGATATCTGGATGACAAGCCGATATATGATTTATCCATCAAGGCGGTATGAATCCTGAAAACAGATTTTAATGTGCTGCTTTTTTTGTTCTGCGCGGTTTTGTTAAAGCTTGTTCTTGATTTATTTTTAACTCGCAGGCAACAATATTCTGCTCTCATCATAGTAGCAGAATGCCATATGGGTGAAAGGCAGAATTACTGTCTTGATATGCAAGAAATGGTTTCGCGGTATGTGAGCAACAAAAAAGCCTGCCAAAACAAGTTGGGCAGGCTTTTAAGCAGAGCTTGTGGAGTTTTGCAGGTCTTTTTGCAAAACTACTAGAAATGATAGCGTCTATTCAAAGAACTTCTTGACCTTGTCCATCCAGGTTTTGCTTTGCGGATTGTGCTTGGGCCCACCTTCTACAGTCAGCTTTTCAAAATCGCGCAAGAGTTCTTTTTGCTTTTCTGTCAGTTTCACCGGTGTTTCGATGACAACGTGACAGAACAAATCACCCGCATAACCAGAACGCACGCCCTTCACACCCTTGCTGCGCAGGCGGAAAGTCTTGCCGGACTGAGTACCTTCAGGCACGGTGAATGATGCCTTGCCACTCAGGGTTGGCACTTCGATGTCACCACCCAAGGCTGCCTTGACAAATGAAATCGGGATTTCGCAATGCAGGTCATCACCATCGCGCTGGAATACCGGATGCTGCTTGATGTGGATTTCCACATACAAGTCGCCTGGCGGACCACCGTTGACACCTGGTTCACCGTTACCGGATGAACGGATACGCATGCCGTCATCAATACCGGCAGGGATTTTGACTTCCAGTGTCTTGTTGCGCTTGATACGGCCAACACCAGAACAGGTCGGGCATGGGTCGGGAATCATCTTGCCCGTGCCATGACATTTAGGACAAGTCTGCTGTATGCTGAACAAGCCTTGCTGCATACGTACCTGGCCATGGCCACCGCAAGTAGTACAAGTGACTGGCGAAGTGCCGGGTTTGGCACCAGAGCCGTGGCAGGTATCGCAAGAATCCCAGCTAGGTACGCGGATGGTGGTATCAAAACCGTTGGCCGCTTGCTCCAGCGAGATTTCCAGGTTATAGCGCAAGTCAGCACCGCGATATACTTGCGGGCCGGCATTGCGACGGCCACCGCCAAAAATATCACCAAAAATATCGCCAAAGGCATCAGCAAAACCACCTGCACCACCACCACCGCCGCCACCCATATTCGGGTCGACACCGGCGTGACCATAACGGTCATAGGCATCGCGCTTCTGGCTGTCGGAAAGCATCTCATAAGCCTCTTTGGCTTCCTTGAATTTTTCTTCCGCGACCTTGTTATCCGGATTGCGGTCCGGATGGTACTTCATCGCCATTTTGCGATAGGCCTTTTTGATCTCGTCTTCGGTGGCGTTTTTGCCTAGCCCAAGAATCTCGTAAAAATCACGCTTCGCCATCTCTTGTTAACCTCAGTATTGTTCTTGAACTTAAGCTACTAACTTAAGCATCAAACTTAAGCGCAAACGCCGGGCAGGCACCGCAAAGCGAGCCACCCGGCGCGTCATGACGGGCAAGCCCGTCACACTAGTATTACTTGCTGTCTTTGACTTCTTTGAAGTCAGCGTCAACTACATCATCATCTTTAGGTTTGGCATCTGCACCGGCAGCGCCTGCACCACCAGCAGCTGCGCCTGCAGCAGCCTGTTGTGCCTGCATGTCGGCGTAGACTTTTTCACCCAGCTTTTGAGATGCTGTGGACAATGCGCCCAGCTTGGTGTCGATCTCAGCCTTGTCACCGGATTTCAATACGTCTTCCAGTTCCTTGATGGCGGCTTCGATTTTCTCTTTTTCGCCAGCTTCCAGTTTCTCGCCATGTTCAGCCAGCGCTTTTTTGGTGGAGTGCACCAAAGCGTCGCCCTGATTGCGGGACTCAGCCAATTCCTTGACCTTTTTGTCTTCTTCCGCGTTCAGTTCAGCGTCTTTCACCATTTTCTGGATTTCATCTTCGGTCAAACCAGAGTTGGCCTTGATGGTGATCTTGTTTTCTTTGCCTGTGGCTTTGTCTTTCGCACCTACGTGCAAAATACCATTGGCGTCGATATCAAAAGTCACTTCAATCTGTGGCGTGCCACGGGCTGATGGCGGAATACCTTCCAGGTTAAATTCACCCAGGCCTTTATTGCCTGCAGCGATTTCACGCTCACCCTGGTACACCTTGATCGTTACCGCAGGCTGGTTGTCGTCTGCAGTAGAGAATACCTGGCTGAACTTGGTCGGGATGGTCGTATTTTTCTGGATCATCTTGGTCATGACGCCACCCAGGGTTTCGATACCCAGGGACAACGGTGTCACGTCCAGCAACAACAGATCTTTACGGTCACCAGACAAAACGGAACCTTGAATCGCTGCACCAACGGCAACGGCTTCATCAGGATTGACGTCTTTACGTGGTTCTTTGCCGAAGAATTCTTTAACAATCTCCTGCACCTTAGGCATGCGTGTCATACCACCGACCAGGATGATGTCATCGATGTCTGTGGTTTTCACGCCTGCATCCTTGATCGCCATGCGGCAAGGATCGATGGTTTTCTGGATCAGTTCTTCAACCAGGGCTTCCAGCTTGGCACGTGTGATTTTCAAGTTCAAATGCACAGGTGCGCCGTTTGCCATGGCGATGTAAGGCTCGTTGATTTCTGTCTGTTGCGAGCTCGACAATTCAATTTTTGCACGTTCGGCAGATGCCTTGATACGTTGCAAAGCGATAGGGTCTTTGGACAAGTCCAGACCATTGATCTTCTTGAATTCGTCGATGATGTAATCAATGATGCGTTGATCGAAATCTTCACCACCGAGGAAAGTATCGCCGTTAGTGGACAATACTTCGAATTGCATTTCGCCATCTACGTCAGCGATTTCAATGATGGATACGTCGAAAGTACCGCCGCCCAAGTCATACACAGCAATCTTGCGATCGCCTTTTTCTTTTTTGTCCAGACCAAAGGCCAGCGCAGCAGCGGTTGGCTCGTTAATGATGCGCTTGACATCCAGACCGGCGATACGGCCTGCATCTTTGGTTGCCTGACGTTGTGCATCGTTAAAGTAAGCAGGAACAGTGATAACTGCTTCTGTCACTTCTTCACCGAGGTAATCCTCAGCGGTTTTTTTCATTTTACGCAAAACTTCAGCAGAAATTTGCGGTGGTGCCAGTCGCTTGTCGCGCACGGATACCCATGCATCGCCATTGTCCGCTTTGGAAATAGTGTAAGGCATCAAACCGATGTCTTTTTGCACTTCTTTTTCTTCGAACTTACGACCGATCAAGCGCTTGACCGCGAACAGTGTGTTCTTAGGATTTGTAACAGCCTGGCGTTTGGCAGATGCGCCAACCAGGATTTCGCCGTCTTCTTGATACGCAATGATGGAAGGCGTAGTACGCGCACCTTCTGCATTTTCGATCACTTTTGGCTGGCCGCCTTCCATGATAGCAACGCAAGAATTGGTTGTACCCAAATCAATACCAATCATTTTTCCCATGATAATTCCCTCAGAATGTAGATTTTTTTGTCAATGTTGGTGAATCAGTCAGCTTTATTTTTGAATTAGCAGAATCTGATTCGTCTGTTTCGGATATATGGTAAAAAACACGCTTTTCAAGCCATTTTTGCGTGTTTTTTTACGCTTTTCTTACTTTCCTTGCGCTACTGTCACTAAAGCCGGACGCAATAAACGGTCGGCAATGGTATAACCTTTTTGCAATACAGTCACGACGGTATTGGCCTCTTGCTCAGCAGGCACCATGGAGATGGCCTGGTGCTTCATAGGATCTAACTTATCGCCCTGCACCGGATTGATTTCGGTCAAACGATTCTTTTCAAATGCCGAGCTAAGTTGCTTCAATGTCATTTCCACGCCTTCTTTCAGCGCTTCTATAGACGGTGTGTCAATCTTCAGGGCCATTTCCAGGCTGTCTTTGACTGGCACCATGGCTTCGGCAAAGCCTTCAATCGCAAACTTGTGTGCCTTGCTGATATCTTCCTGGGCGCGGCGGCGGATATTTTCGCCCTCGGCCTTGGCACGCATGAAAGAATCTTGCAATTCTTGCACTTTCGCTTCGAGCTTGGCAATCACTTGCTCGGCAGTTTCTTGTGCAGGTGCTGCAGCCTGGGCAGCTTCTGGTGCAGACGTCTGCACTGTTTCACCTTGAACAACACCATCCAGTTGAATTTCCGGCGCGGCTTCTTTTATTTCTACCGTTTCCGCTCGCTGGTTTTCTTGCTCTTGCATACTTACTCTCCCGATCAAAAACATACATTACCCCTGCATCTGGGGATATATCCTTACGATTTCAAGGCTTTATCTTCAAATTTTCCTGAACTTCTCTTATTTGCACTGACTTGCTCCAACATTGGGGTTGTCCTGCTCTATGCAAGCTCTAATTTAAGCTCTATCTCAAGCTACATTTAATGTACAAATAAACACATTTCGTAACAAAGTAAGAACAATTCATTACTGGAATATGCTGCGACGCATCCTAAAATGATGTGTAAGAAATATCTTCATTGGAGGTATAACCATGAAACTCTCACTCATCTCCCTGATCTTACTGGCCTACACTGTCGCCACTGTTGCATGGATCTGCCTGTCCCAGACAAATCCTCTGGCTTCATAGCTGATACGGCATAAGCGCATTTCAATAGTGGCAAGTTTATAGACTCGCCAGCAGCTTTTTTGCCTGCTACTTCCATAAAACAATTGCCAAAACATAGTAAATAAACGCATAGATTAGTAGCCCTCTTCAACGAAAACAGCTTCATCTCAAGTAAAATCGCCTGTTGCAAGCAATTCAGCAGATTTCAGCGATTATTAGAGGAGTGAGGCATGATTTTTGTCACAGGAGGTGCGGGTTTCATCGGTGCCAATTTTGTTCTGGACTGGCTGGCCCAGTCGGATGAGTCTGTCCTCAATTACGACAAGCTGACCTACGCTGGCAATTTAAACAACCTGACCAGCCTCAACAATGATGCGCGCCATGTGTTTGTCAAAGGCGACATCATCGACAGTGCGCACCTGTGTGGCTTGTTTTTTGAATATCAGCCACGTGCCATCATCCATTTCGCTGCGGAAAGCCATGTAGACCGCTCCATCCTCGGCCCGGCCGCCTTTGTCACGACAAACGTCAACGGTACTTTCAATCTTCTGGAAGCAGCGCGCACTTACTGGCAAAGCCTGGAAGGCGAGGACAAAGCCAACTTCCGCTTCCTGCATATATCCACTGATGAAGTATATGGCACGCTGGCTGCAGACGATGCCGCGTTTAGCGAAACCACGGCCTATGCACCGAATAGCCCTTACTCTGCGACCAAGGCTGCATCCGATCATCTGGTGCGTGCGTATCACCATACTTATGGCTTGCCGGTATTGACGACCAATTGTTCAAACAATTACGGCCCCTACCACTTCCCAGAAAAACTGATACCCCTGATGATCGCCAATGCCCGCGCAGGCAAAGACTTGCCGGTCTATGGTGATGGCTTGCAGGTACGTGACTGGCTGTATGTGAAAGACCATTGCGCGGCAATCCGCCGGGTACTGGAAGCTGGCAAACCCGGTGAAACCTATAACGTGGGTGGCTGGAATGAGCAAACCAATCTCAGTGTGGTGCATACCCTGTGTGAATTGCTGGACGAGTTGCAACCCAAAGCACAAGGCAGTTACAAAGACCAGATCAAACATGTCACCGACAGACCAGGGCATGACCGCCGGTATGCGATAGACGCCAGAAAAATAGAAAAAGAACTGGGCTGGAAGCCAGAAGAAACTTTCAGTACCGGCCTTAAAAAAACCGTGGAATGGTATCTCGCCAATGATGACTGGACCAGGCAGGTACAGTCAGGCGATTACCTGAATTGGGTAGCACTGCAATATGAAGATGATGAAGATGGGGACGTGGTATGAGCGGTGGTAGCGATGTGAATAACAGTATAGCCAATACGTCAGCACGCAAGGGCATCATTCTGGCTGGCGGCTCGGGCACACGCCTGTATCCTGTGACCCAGGCCATTTCCAAGCAGTTGCTGCCGGTCTATGACAAGCCCATGATTTATTACCCGCTGACATCGCTGATGCTGGCGGGAATACGCGACATCCTGATTATTTCCACACCGCAGGATACGCCGCGCTTTGCTGAATTGCTGGGCAACGGCAATCAATGGGGCATACAACTGAGTTACGCAGTCCAGCCCTCACCTGATGGATTGGCGCAAGCCTTTATCATAGGCAAGGACTTTGTCGGCAATGCCGATACCGCCCTAATCCTGGGTGACAATATTTATTATGGCCATGATTTTGAACCACAATTGCGCCAGGCTGATGCACAGCAAAGTGGCGCGACCGTGTTTGCCTACCATGTGCAAGATCCTGAACGCTATGGTGTCGTAGAATTCAATGAGCAACGCCAGGCTATCAGCATAGAAGAAAAACCAAAAAGCCCGAAATCCAATTACGCCGTCACCGGTCTGTATTTCTATGACAACCAGGTCTGTGATATCGCTGCCAGTATCAAGCCTTCGGCACGTGGCGAGCTGGAAATCACCGATGTCAACAATGAATACCTGAAGCACGGCAAACTGAATGTAGAACTGATGGGCAGGGGCATGGCATGGCTGGATACCGGCACCCATGAATCGCTGCTGGAAGCCGGACAGTTCATCGCCACCATAGAAAAACGTCAGGGCCTGAAAGTTGCCTGCCCTGAAGAAATTGCCTACCGCCATCATTACATCAGCGACGCCGAGCTGGAGAAGCTGGCGCAACCGCTAAAGAAAAATGAGTATGGCCAGTATCTGTTGAAATTATTGGACAAGAAAGCATATTGACACATGAAAGTTTTACGATGAAAGTGGTAGAAACCAGCCTGCCCAACGTTCTGATACTAGAACCCAAAGTTTTTGGTGATGACCGCGGCTTTTTCTATGAAAGCTTCAATGCCAGGACCTTTGCAGAACTGACTGGCGTCGATGCCAATTTTGTGCAGGATAACCATTCCAGGTCAGCAAAAAATGTCTTGCGCGGCCTGCATTACCAGATACAACAAAGCCAGGGAAAACTGGTGCGTGTCATCGCTGGTGAGGTCTTTGATGTGGTCGTCGACCTGCGCAAGTCTTCACCGACTTTTGGCAAGTCTGAGGCTGTCGCCCTGTCTGGAGAAAACAAGCGCCAATTATGGATACCGCCGGGCTTTGCTCATGGTTTCCTGGTCACCAGTGATAGCGCAGAATTTTTGTACAAGACCACCGATTACTGGGCACCCGAACATGAGCGCTGCCTGCTGTGGAATGACCCTGTCCTGGACATCAACTGGCCCTTGCAGGATGCCCCACTGTTATCTGGCAAAGACCAGTTGGGCAAACCCCTGGCAGATGCCGAGGTCTTTGCATGAGGATATTATTGACAGGCACGAGTGGGCAATTGGGCCATGCCCTGCTGCTACACTTATCACGCTTGCCTGCAACAGCAATAGTGCATGCGCCGCAAAGAGCAGAACTGGATTTGAGCAATGCCACGCAATTGCGCCAGTGCATCACTGACTTCAAGCCAGACCTGATCATCAACCCGGCTGCCTATACAGCGGTAGATCTGGCCGAGAGTGAGGCAGAAAAAGCCGATGCCATCAATGCGACTGCTCCTGCCATCATGGCAGAAGAAGCACGCAAGCTCGGTGCCGGCCTGATTCATTATTCGACGGATTATGTCTTCGCCGGTGACAAGGCAGATGCTGAAGGTAACTGGCAAGCCTATGTCGAAACCGATGCAACGGGTCCATTGAATGTGTATGGCAAAACCAAGCTGGCTGGCGAACAGGCTATCATTGCCAGTGGCTGCGCGCATCTGATCTTGCGCACCAGTTGGGTGTACTCAAACTTTGGCAAGAATTTTTTCCTGACGATGTTGAAGCTGGCGCGTGAACGCGATCAATTACGCGTCGTCAATGACCAGTGGGGCACGCCCAATTCGGCTGACTGGCTGGCTACAACTACTTGCGAGATACTGGCGCAACTACAGCAATCCAAAGATGCAATGAACTGGTGGCAGGAATTGGGTGGCGTGTATCACCTCAGCGCAGCAGGCACGACCAACTGGTTTGCGTTTGCCACTGTCATCGTAGAATTGGCAGACCAGCAAAACAAACTCGGCAAACCTGCACCGCAGATAAGCTGCATACCAGCCAGCGAATATCCAGTGCCGGCTCGCCGCCCGCATAACTCTTTATTGAATACAGAAAAATTGCAGACTGCTTTTGGATTATCCATACCGGACTGGCGCATCCCTCTGGGTGCCTGCATGCAAAGCGTGCAAATGCCTGCTTCTGCACTACCCTACTCAACAACTCAAGTTCAAGGCCAGACCACGTGAAACTGCAAATGATACCTATGCGCGTGCTCGGTGATGAGCGCGGCAGTCTGGTCGCCGTCGAGGCCAACCAGGACATCCCTTTTCCCATCGCCAGGGTCTACTATATTTTTGGCACACTGGAAGGTGTAGAGCGCGGCTTTCATGCGCACAAGACTTTGCAGCAGGTGGCAGTCGCTGCGCGCGGTTCCTGCACCATGGTGTTTGATGACGGCAAAGAGCGCGTCGAACTGGAACTTGATTCCCCAGCCAAGGGCGTCTATATAGGCACACGCATCTGGCATGAAATGAAAAATTTTACGGAAGATTGTGTCTTGCTGGTGTTTGCTGACCAGCATTATGACGAGGCAGATTATTTGCGCAAGTATGATGAGTTTTTGAAATTCATAGAGACTGACTGACATCAGTCAGTCTGGAAAAGACCTCTCACCACAGAGGCACAGAGCCACAATGAAAATCAAGAGAAAATCTTATCAAGAAAATGTGTCTCGGTGCCCTCCTTCTTAGACGTGAAATAAGCGAATGGATAACATGAAATCTTTACCTTATCTGGAACTCAAGCCTCAGCACCAGGATTTGCGTGCGGAGTTGAATCAGGCCTTTAATGAAGTGCTGGATAGTGGCTGGTTTATCCAGGGCAAACAATTGGAAGCTTTTGAAGCTGAGTATGCGGCTTATTGCGGCAGCCAGCATTGCGTTGGTGTTGGCAATGGCATGGATGCACTGCACCTGATTTTGCGTGCCTATGGTATAGGCGAAGGTGATGAAGTCATCGTGCCTTCGAATACTTATATCGCCAGCTGGCTGGCAGTGTCGTACGCAGGGGCGACGCCGGTTGCGGTGGAACCGAACCTGGCTACTTACAATATCGACCCGGCAAAAATCGCTGCTGCCATTACCCCCAGGACCAAGGCCATCATGGTCGTGCATCTGTATGGGCAGTTGGCGGACATGGACCCGATTATCGCTATCGCCCGTGAGCATGGCTTGAAAGTCATAGAAGATGCAGCGCAATCACATGGTGCAACATATAAAGGGCGTGTCTCTGGTGGCCTGGGTGATGCTGCTGCGCACAGTTTTTATCCGGGCAAGAACCTGGGTGCGCTGGGGGATGCTGGCGGGGTCACCACCAATGATGCCGAGCTGGCCAAGCAGTTGAAAGTCTTGCGTAATTATGGTTCGCAAATCAAATACCATAATGAAGTCAAAGGTTATAACTCGCGCCTTGATGAATTGCAGGCAGCTTTGTTAAGGGTAAAACTGAGCAGGCTCGACGGCTGGAATGTACAGCGCCGTGCACTGGCACAGCAATATCATGAAGGCTTGAAAGACTTGCCTGGCCTGGTCATCCCCTTTGTGCCAGAGTGGTCTGAACCGGTCTGGCATATCTATGCTGTGCGTCATGCCAAGCGCGATGCCTTGCAAAAACATTTGCAAGACGCTGGCATAGGCAGCCTGGTGCATTACCCCATCCCGCCTCACCTGCAACCGGCTTATGCTGAATTACAACTGGGCGTGGGCAGCTTCCCGCTGTCTGAGCAAATCCATGCAGAAGAACTGAGCCTGCCACTAGACCCATATCTTGCACCGGAAGATGTCAGCCGCGTCATCGCCGCCGTGCGCGATTTCGCCCTGCAAGCTGGCTCAGCTACTTCAGCTATCTAACAATGACACTGGTACGTACCAGCCTGTTGAATGCGATTGCAGTCATGGTCAGGATGCTGACCATGCTGGGGCTGAACAAATTGCTGGCGGTGTATGTGGGGCCAGGCGGGTATGCCGTCATCGGCCAGTTCCAGAATGCCGTGACCATGATCTTGTCATTTGCCAGCGGTGCGATTTCCACTGGCGTTACCAAGTACACGGCCGAGCATGGCGATGATGCTGTTGCTCAGCAAAAGGTCTGGGCCAGCGCGGCGCGTATCTCGCTGTATTGCTCACTGGCGGCTTCTGCTGTCATTGCCGTGTTTCACCAGCAACTGGCGCTGCTGCTATTAAAAGATGCGCAGTATGGCAGCGTGTTTTTATGGCTGGCTGCCAGCCTGGTACTGTTTGTGTTAAATACCTTGCTGCTGGCTATTCTGAATGGAAAAAAAGCGGTTGCTGCCTATGTAGGTGCCAATATTGCGACCAGCATCGTCACCCTGCTGGCAACCTGGTTACTGGCCAGCGTCTGGGGCCTGTATGGCGCACTGGTAGCGCTGGCGGTAAATCAATCCTTCGTCGCTATCATCACACTCGCGCTGTGCCTGCGCAGCAAATGGTTCAGCTTTGGCATGCTGTTTGCAAAGGCAGATAAGGACATGCTGCGCAAACTGGGCGCGTACGCGCTGATGGCCCTGGTCACCGCTACCGTTGTGCCTCTGAGCCAGATGCTAATACGTAATCACCTGGTGCAAGACTTTGGTTGGCAAGAGGCTGGTTATTGGCAGGCGGTGACACGCATCAGTGATATCTACCTGATGCTGATCACGACCACGTTGACCGTGTATTACCTGCCACGTCTGGCAGAAATCAAGGCAGCAGCAGAGCTGAAAAAAGAAATCGCCCGTGTGTATCGCTTCGTTTTACCTTTGACTGCACTGGGTGCCGTCATGGTCTATCTCTTGCGCGACCTCATGTTGTGGTTGGTATTCACAGAAGAATTTCGCCCCATGTTGCAGCTTCTGGCCTGGCAACTGGTGGGCGACTTTATCAAGATAGGTAGTTGGGTGCTGGGCTTTGTCATGCTGGGCCGGGCGCTCACGAAACCGTACGTGATTACCGAGATAGTCTTCAGCCTGTCACTGGTAGCTCTGACTTATCTGCTGACACCGGCGTATGGCTTGCAGGGTGCGGTCATTGCTTTTTGCATTAACTATGTATTGTATTGGGCATGTATCGCCTGGATTTTGAAAAAATATGCCTACCGCTGAACGCACTCACAAGCTCGCCAAGTTCATACAAAAATCCACAGACCGTGTATTGGCAGCGGACGAACTGGATAGTTGCGTGCGGCGTGCCCGCGCACTGGGTGAGCTGCTATGGAAAAACAATCTGGGTCAGTATGCTCTGCCTGAGCTGGAACAGGCATTGCTGCAACGCTACCAGCATTTGTTCACGCTACCTGAGCAACAGGCAATCAAGGCAACTTATCTGCATGTACTGAGCCAGGCTTATACCGCCAGTGGTCATACCCGTGTAGTAGAGCACCTGATCGCCAGCCAGGCATTGCAGGATTCTGCCGTACTGGTGACAGAAAAAGCACCACCTGCCACCTGGGAAAAACTGAGCACGCCCGGCCATCCCTGCATCTGTCTGCCAAAATACAGCAAGCGGCAAGAAAAGATACAGGCACTGCTGAATCATTTTGCACAATACAAGATTGTAGTGCTGCACATCCACCCCTACGATATCGATGCTGTCATCGCTGCCGGCTTAGCCAGACAATTGTGCGGCACCCACATCTATATGTACAACCATGCCGACCATGTATTCTCTTATGGTCACGGCATGGCAGATGTGGTGCTGGAACTCAGTTATTTTGGCTGGGAGCTCAGCAAACTGCGTGGCAGCCATGAAAAATGCGTGTTTGCCGGTATCCCGTTAAAGTTGCAGGATACCACTGCAGAGCGGGTAGAAAATGCCACAGGCCATATCGCCAGTGCAGGCTCAGCCTATAAATACAAGCCAGGTGGTGAGTATTCCTTCCCTGACTTTGCAGTACGTCTGCAAGCCAGGACGGGCCGTAGATTGATGTTGATAGGCCCCAACCTGAAAACTAACTGGTGGTGGTGGAAGCCTGCACGACAAATGGGCAAGCAGGCGATTTTCCACCAGCGCATGGCTTATCAGGATTATCTGGTCTGCATGCGCGACGCCAGTGTATATGTAGACAGCTTCCCCCTGACCGGTGGCACGGCCTTTCCGGAAATGGTGGTCAAGGGCTTGCCTTGCTTTGGTATATTGACCGGGGCGCATGGTTATTCCCCGGCGGATCAACTCAAATCGAGCAGTCAGGATACCTTGCTGGATGACATGAGCTATTATTTGAAGGAAACCCGGCAGCAAGCGCAACAGAAAACACAACAGCAACGCCCTGGCATGGATCAGGCTGCGATACTGCTAGAAATCAGGGCAGCGCACGAAATAGAACAAGTAGCAAGACGTATCAGCAAGGCAGAAACAGCGAATGCGCAAGAAAAACAACCACCATGGTTAAATCCCGCACCTATAAACTGTGATTTCTATGAGAAAATCTGGTACACAAGGAAATTGTTCACGCCGCCCATCCATAACTTCCCTGACTGGAAATTGGGCGTATTATTTTTAAAGTATTGGATACAAAGTCGCCAGTTTAGTCGTCAGGCTTAGTTGCCAGCTTAGTTGTCGACTCAGTTACCAGACTTAATGCAGCATCACTTAGCAAACTATGATACATGTCGCAATCGTCAGTCACGGCCATGAAGATCTGCTTATTGCAAGCGGCATGGGTGGCTTGCGCGATGCCGCTGCGAACATGCACGTGTGGATCAAAGATAACCACCCTTCCCCAGCCTTAAAGGCCTATTGCCTGCAACATGGCGTCTCTTACATAGACGATAAACCCGGCCTGGGGTTTGGTGAAAACAATAATTACCTGTTTGACCTGATCAGCAGCAGCATAGGTTTTGCTGAAGGTGACAGTTTTATCGTCATGAACCCTGACATCACCATCAGTGCAGATACCATCGTCACCCTGGTTGAGAACATGCAGCGCGACGCTTTTCCGGTCGCGACTATCAATCTCTACCGCGATGACCAGCATCTGTATGTGGATGCGAATGTACGCCGCTTCCCGAATGTGATTTCATTGTTGCGCATGGTGGCAGTGCGCTCCCTGTCCGAGCCGTATGACAAGAAAACCATGACAGAAACCTGTCATGTAGACTGGGCTTCTGGTGCCTTCCTGGCTTTTGATGCATCGCACTATAGAGCGCTGCAAGGCTTTGATACCCGTTATTTCATGTATTTTGAAGATGTGGATATCTGTTACCGTTCCCAGCAATTGCTGGGGAAAGGTATACGCTTCTATCCACAACTTGACGCCACCCATACAGCCGCCCATAAAAACCGCAATCTGGTATCACGTCATGCCAGCTGGTTTTTTCGCAGCTTCCTTAAATTCCTCTCGCGCCGCTATTTTGTCTATGACAGACGGTCGAATTTGCCTGCTGCCAAATAAAGTATGAAGCAGCAAATCTTGTTGACCGGTGCCAGCGGCTTTGTCGGCCAGGCTATTGCGCGTGCCTGCCTGTCTCACGATATCGCCCTGATTTGCCCCACTCGTCGTCCTTTGGACTGGCAAGCGGCAGAGATGCGCAATCCCATTATCAGCGATATGACAGCCGACACCGACTGGACTGCCCATCTGCAAGCAGTGGACATCGTCATCCACAGCGCAGCACGGGTGCATGTCATGCAAGAGACCGCCAGCGACCCTTTGGCGCAGTTCCGCGCTGTGAATGTGGACGCCAGCCTGCAACTGGCGCGCCAGGCTGCGGCTGCAGGGGTGAAACAATTTATTTACCTGAGCTCAGTCAAGGTAAATGGCGAAGCGACCGTAGCTGGCCATCTCTATACCGCTGACGATCAGCCCATGCCACAAGATGCCTATGGCATCTCCAAAATGGAAGCGGAGCAGGCTTTGCTGCAACTGGCACAGACAACTGGCATGGCTGTCACCATCATACGCCCGCCGCTGGTTTACGGCCCAGGTGTCAAGGCCAATTTTTTAAGCATGCTGCGCATGGTGCGCCGTGGCCTGCCTTTACCACTGGGCAGCATACACAACCAGCGCAGCTTTGTGTATCTGGGCAATCTGGTCGATCTCGTCCTGCATTGCCGTTTGCATGAAGCGGCGCGTAATCAGGTATTCCTGGCATCTGATGGCAGGGATTTATCGACGACAGAGTTATTGCGTCTGTGCGCGCAGGCTTTGCAAGTCAAGTCTCGCCTGCTGCCCTTCCCTGCAACTTTGCTGACACTTGCTGCCAGCATGCTGGGCAAGAGAAATGTCGCTGACCGCTTGTGCCAGTCTTTGCAAGTGGATATCAGCAAGACCAGAAAGTTGCTGGCCTGGTCGCCGCCTTATAGTGTAGAACAAGGCTTGCAGGCCACAGCTGCAGCCATACCTGTTGAATGAAAATATGTTGAAGCGCTTTTTTGATCTCGTCCTTGCACTGACAGCCAGCCTGTTTTTGATCATCCCTTTGATCATCGTTGCCATTTGCGTCAAGCTGACTTCACGCGGCCCCATGGTCTACTGGTCCGATCGTGTCGGGCGCAATAATGTCATCTTCAAGATGCCCAAATTCCGCAGCATGCTGATTGATACACCTGCAGTTGCCACCCATTTGCTGAGCAATCCTGATCAATACCTGACGCCCATAGGTTCTTTCCTGCGCAAATCCAGCCTTGATGAATTGCCGCAATTGTGGAGCATACTCTGTGGTGACATGAGCTTTGTGGGACCACGTCCTGCCCTGTACAATCAAGATGACCTGATTGCCCTGCGCACAGAAAAGCAAGTGCATACTATCCCACCTGGTTTGACGGGCTGGGCACAAATCAATGGCAGGGATGAATTACCTATTCCTGTCAAAGTGGATTTGGATGCCTATTACTTGCAGCATCAATCCTTCATGCTGGATATCCGTATTTTGTTCCTGACCTTCTACAAGGTGGTGCGTCGTGATGGTGTTACACATTAATAAGGCTGCGCTATCATGATGCAATCCCTACTCAATCTGCCACGTCTGCAAAAACAGGTGATTGCTGCCCTGGCTGATGCCGTCTGCCTGCCACTGATGTTTATCCTGGCGATCTGGCTGCGCTATGAAACTTTTAACGTCAGCCTGTTCAATCATTACTTCTGGCTCATCGTTTCTTCTTCCTTGATAGCCATCCCAGTATTCATACGCATAGGTTTATACCGTGCAGTGATTCGTTTCATCGATCAGAAAATCATCAGCGTCGTCGTCTTTGGCGTCACACTGTCGGTGCTGTTCATGGCCTTTGTTGCGGTGATGCTGCATATCACACCATTGTCGCGTGCCGTGTTTGGCTTTTTCTGGGCAGGCTCCATCCTGTATGTGGGCGCCAGCCGTTTCCTGGCCAGGGCCTGGCTGTTACAGGCTGACATGGCTGAAAACGCCACCCGCATTGCCATCTATGGTGCGGGCAAGGCAGGTGCGCAGCTCGCAACAGCGCTTCGTGCAGGTGGTGAATATGTGTGCGCCGCCTTCATCGACGACAACAAGTCGGTGCAAGGTTCGACCATAGGCGGCGTCAAGGTATTTGCACCTGAACTGTTGAAAGACCTGGCCGACCGCCACGACATACGCGAGATTCTGCTGGCCATGCCCAGCATCAGCAAGACAAGACAAAAGCAGATACTTGATCAGCTTGAGCCGCTGAAGCTCAAGATCAAGGTTACGCCATCGATACAAAGCCTGGTAAACGGCGAATTGCGCCTGCAAGACATACGTGAAGTCGAGATAGAAGATTTGCTGGGCCGTGACCAGGTAGAACCAGATGCCCGCCTGCTGAGCATCTGCATCACTGGCAAGCGTGTCATGGTGACCGGTGCTGGTGGCTCCATAGGTTCTGAGTTATGCCGTCAGATCCTGCGTCAGCGCCCCACCAAACTGGTCTTGCTGGAAATGTCGGAATACGCCCTGTATGCCATAGAACAGGAATTGACTGGCCTGCGTCAGCAACTGAAGCTGGATGTGGAAATTCTGCCCTTCCTCGGTTCCATACTCGACAGCGCCAAGCTCGATCGCATCTTCACCACTTGCGAAGTCGAAACCCTGTACCATGCTGCGGCCTACAAACACGTGCCGTTGGTGGAACACAATCCGGCAGAGGGCATACGCAATAATGTGTTCGGCACATTGTCCGTGGCTCAAGCTGCCATGGCCGCCAGGGTCAAGAATTTTGTGCTGATCTCGACCGACAAGGCGGTGCGCCCGACCAATGTCATGGGTGCCACCAAACGCCTGGCAGAACTGATCTTGCAAGCCTGTTCACGCCGCCAGCAACATACCCGTTTTTGCATGGTGCGCTTTGGCAATGTGCTGGGATCATCCGGTTCAGTCGTACCGCTGTTTCGTAAACAGATCATGGCAGGTGGACCCATTACCCTGACCCACCCCGAGATCACGCGCTACTTCATGACCATCCCTGAAGCCGCACAACTGGTCTTGCAGGCCGGGGCCATGGGTGAAGGTGGTGATGTGTTTGTACTCGACATGGGCGAACCTGTGCGTATCATCGACCTGGCGCGCCGCATGGTGCATCTGAGCGGCCTCGAAGTAAAAAGCGAAAACACGCCGGACGGCACGATAGAAATCCAGCACGTCGGCCTGCGCCCCGGTGAAAAACTGTATGAAGAATTGCTGATAGGTGACAACGTTGAAGGCACCTCGCACCCGCTGATCATGCGCGCGCAAGAAAATGAGTTGCCATGGGATCAACTCAATACCCTGCTGCAGGAATTAAATACCGCCTGCACCGCCTTTGATTATGCGCAAATCCGCGCCCTGCTGCTGCAAATAGTGGCAGAATATGAACCACAATGCGGTATTGAAGACCTGATCTGGCAAGCCCAGCAAGTCGGCTCTGAAGACCAGGCAGCCACCGGCCTGCTCCACTGATACTTTTTAACGAAGAAAAATAATCATGTCACTACTCTCCCCCAGTATATTCAAAGCCTACGATATCCGCGGCATCATCGATAAAACCCTGGATGCAGAAGTTGCCCACCTGATCGGTCAGGCCTTTGGTAGTGCCGCCATCGCCAAGGGTGAAAAAACCGTGGTCATAGGCCGCGATGGCCGCTTGTCTGGTCCTGATCTCATCACTGCGCTGGCCAGGGGCTTGCAATCCACAGGCGTTGATGTCATCGACCTGGGCGTGGTCGTCACTCCCATGGTGTATTTTGGTACCAATGTACTGGGTGCCACCTCCGGTATCATGGTCACTGGCAGCCATAATCCGCCTGACTACAATGGTTTCAAAATGGTGCTGGCTGGCGAAGCGATTTATGGCGATGCCATACAAGCGCTGTACCAGACCATTTTGAACAAGGATTTCAAGCAAGGCAGCGGCAACTACCGCACACACGATATCAAGGCGGCTTACCTTGAGCGCATCATCGGCGACGTCAAAGTTGCCCGCCCTCTGAAAATTGCCGTCGATTGCGGCAATGGCGTGGCTGGTGCATTTGCAGGTGAACTGTATCGTGGCATGGGTTGTGAAGTCATAGAACTGTTTTGCGAAGTCGATGGTACTTTCCCTAATCACCACCCTGACCCGGCACATCCAGAAAACCTGCAAGACCTGATACGCTGCCTGCAAACCACTGATGCAGAGATAGGCCTGGCCTTTGATGGTGATGGCGACCGTCTTGGTGTCGTCACCAAGGATGGCCAGATCATCTACCCTGACCGCCAGCTCATGCTGTTTGCCGAAGATGTCTTGACACGCAACCCCGGCGCGCAGATTTTGTATGACGTCAAATGCACACGCCACATCGCTCCGTGGGTCAAGGCACGCGGTGGTGTACCGCTGATGTGGAAAACCGGCCATTCCCTGGTCAAGGCCAAGCTGCGCGAAACCGGCTCACCGCTTGGTGGTGAAATGAGCGGCCACGTCTTCTTCAAAGACCGCTGGTATGGTTTTGATGATGGCCTATACGCCGGTGCCCGCTTGCTGGAACTCGTCAGCCGCGTGGCCGACATGACCGCCACGCTGAACAATTTGCCACAATCCACTTCGACACCAGAGCTGCAATTGCAACTGGCCGAAGGCGAAAACTTCAAGATCATTGCTGCGATGCAGGCGAACGCCAACTTCCCTGGCTCAGACGAAATCATCACCATTGATGGCTTGCGCGTTGAATACCCGGACGGCTTCGGTCTGGCCCGCTCATCCAACACCACCCCCGTCATCGTCATGCGTTTCGAAGCAGAAAACCCGGAAGCACTGGCACGCATACAGGGCGCAATGAAGCAGGCTGTACTGGCTGTGAAGCCAGATGCTGTTTTGCCATATTAATTTTATTTAAACCTAAAACATAAAAACTCACCACAGAGACACAGAGAAAAACAAGAGAAAATCTTTTAAGCTGAAAGTGTTTGGTAATGACTCTTCACGCCTTTACTTTTTCTCCGCGCTACCTCAGTATCTCCGTGCCTCTGTGGTGAGATTTTTGGTCTCATAATCATCGTGAAAATCCTGCTTGTTCGTGTCTCGTCCCTCGGCGATGTTTTGCATAATATGCCCATCGTGGATGACTTGCGCCGCCAGTTCCCGCAGGCGCGCATAGACTGGGTTGTGGAAGAAGCCTATGTGCAACTGGTGCGTCTCAATCCTGGTGTTGATCAAGTCTTCCCCTTCGCCCTGCGCCGCTGGCGCAAAAGCTTGGGGCAGGCGGCAACGCGGCAAGAGATCAAAAATTTCTTTCGTCAGTTAAGGCAAGAGCAATATGACCTGGTGCTCGATACCCAGGGCTTGCTGAAAACCGGCATCATCATGGGCCTGGCAAGAACCGTCAAAGGTGGCAAGAAAGTCGGCCTGGCAAATGGTACCGAGGGCTCGGGCTATGAAGGTATATCCAGAATCTTCCACGACATCAGCGTACCGGTAGACAAGCGCACCCACGCCGTCTTGCGCGGCCGCCTGGTCGCTGCCGCTGCTGGCGGCTATACCGTCAACACGCCTGCCAGCTTTGGCTTGCAGGCACCGGATATACCCGCTGACCAGCGTGCATGGTTACCAGCTACGCCGTATGCAGTGCTCTTCCATGGCACCGCAGGTGCAGCCAAGAAATGGCCGCGCGATCACTGGCAAGCGATTGCCGCCGAATTAAAAAACTACGAATTACCGATACTGCTACCTTGGGGCAGTACTGCTGAAAAAGCTGAGGCCGAAGCGATGGCTGCCGTCATGCCTAACGCCAGCGTCTTGCCTGCACTATCCATGCAGGCTGCAACTCTGCTGGCGCAAAAGGCATGCCTGGCCATTGGTGTGGATACCGGCTTGACGCATATCGCAGCAGCCTACGAAACACCCACTATAGAAATCTACTGCGCTTCTCCGCGCTGGAAGACTGAGGGTAACTGGTCGGACAGGATTATTAATCTTGGGGATAATGGGGAGCCTGCGACTGTTGAAGAAGTTCGGGATGCAATTAGCGTACTAATGAGAGCAACTGGCGCATAGCAATATGTCTGGTGGTTGAGGATAACGCCATATCCTTAGTAACGTCATTCCAGCCTGCTTTTAGCTGGAATCCACCAGGCAGGCGATACCAGGCGACTGCTCCCCGATCAGCACATCGTGCCAGGAAAAAACCAGCTCAAGTCAAAAAAACTAGTCGATGCTGATTAGATTTAATTTTCCCATACTAATTTTCATCCCTACTTATTTGCTAAACTCCGGCCCTGTTTTAATTATTTTCTCAAGAAAATCTCATCACCCGCATTCCCTAGGACAAATAATGCAAAAAATGAAGTTATTAGGCTGCTTACTTTTCGCTGCAATTTTAAGTGGCTGTGCAAGCGCACCAGTTTTCCAGGCTTCCGTTCCCAAAACCACCAATTTATCCGGATTTGAATTAGGTCGCTCCCCAATCCTGGATGTCACAAATCATCTTATACAACACACCAATTCGGGCAAAGATATTTTGTATTCACAAAATTTTGGCGGTGGTGGCGTAGCTCTTGGATTGCTTGGTCCACTTGGTGTAGCAGCCAATATTGGCATGATTAATAGCAATACGACAAAGGATGCTGAGTCCATCAAAGACAAGATCACACTTTCACCAAAAAATATCTTTTCCCAGGTTGCCAGCAAAGAATTAATAAATGGTGAGAATAGCGGCAAAGTCAAACCTCAAATTTCCCCTTACATTTATCTGATTAAAATTGACGATGAAAAAATTCTCATGGCTGCGGGGTTGATAGTTGATCAAAGCGAAGATAAATGGACTGGCAAGTATCTTTATCAGTTGGCACAATCCACTACATTAAAAGAAATAGCCAAACTTGATGATGAGGGCATGAAACGACTGGAAATGGCCGTTGCCGATGGATATGAAAAAATATTAAAGCAGATCAAGTCTGAACAAATTCAAACTTCACAAACTGGAAAACAAATCCTGTTCAAGTCGAGTTTTTTTACTCCCAGAATTGAAATTGAATCAATAGGCATGCTGATAGCAAAAAATGATCAGGTTACCTGGATAAGAACCAACTCAGGCGTGTTTGCTGTTCAAAACAATTTTATAAAATTTAATTTCGCAAAGCCTTAATGCCATAAAATCTGTGCGCATGTATGATTGTTGAAAATTCATGTGCACATTGATTATTGTTATTGAGCACAAACCATCAGCCGTCATTGCATAACCAAACTCCATTTATCTGTTTAAAAAATGAATGCCATCAACGTAATCGCTCCCTATAAATACCTCGACATGTGGGTATTTGATGATGAACGTGTAGGTCTGTTGCAAGAACCTTTTGTATGCGGTGCAGACACCATGATAGATCAGGTAGTTGCCACGATTCCTGATCCGGAATCAGGTTTCATCATGCTGTTCTCTGCCGACCCATTTCCTGGCCATCAAATCACACTTTCCTGGCGCAGGGCAGACAGCAATGGCAATTGGTATTTTTCAGAACAGCTGGATATGGAAGGCTGGTTGTGCCCGGCCCTGCTCAAATATTTTGAGCAGCCACCAAAAGAAATTTACGTGCAGGTCAAAGCAAAAAGCAATCCGCTTATCAAGCCAGTTTAAGTAAACTCAATAGGCGAACTAATGGTTGAAAATTTTTCCTGATGCCTCAAAAGAATTGGCCGAATGAATGGGGTAATCGACCAAGCGTCACTCAAATCGTCGAGATCGGTGCATGACCAATACCAGACAAGATGAATATGAATTTGAATGTCTAGTTCAAGCACGTCCAGAAAATGCTTCCAGTTCTCACTGTATAAAAACTTCCTGTCTTCATCTATGGCGTCACAAGATGACTGCATGAGCATAGACATCAGCGTGAATTTTTCATCTTCGCTCAATTCACCACTATCATAAGCGGCAAGAAATTCATCTATCCTGCTAGCATCAGCAACTTCATATTCCCAATCCTGCATATTTCTTGTATTGGGCAGATTGAAGCGTAATGCCAGCGCATCAATGGCGGCTCGGGTGGGGAAGCGGTAAAAATGATCGAGGTCTGCGAACATATTTGCTTTAAACATCTTTACCGGAAAATTCACTTGCCAATGATGCAGGACAATTAATTTGAACGCAGCGGCAAGAGGCGCAAGGAAATATATGATGACCGGTTTCTTTTGTTATTCATGCCTGGCGTGAATTTGCAAGAGTTGACGAGCTTCATACTCTCTTCGTTTAATTTGGAGTCAATTGACCATTCAAGATTGGTTTTATCTATAGTGCCATCCACGTTCAGACGAACGCCTATCACGATGCCACGTCCAGGCTCATCGTCCTTTGCAAAACTGACAAACTCGGATTTGATGCAGGTGTCGGCCAGCACTTCTGGTCTCTTTTCAGGCTGGTCTTCAAGGCTCCATATGTACCTTACTCTGATACGATTTTTTCCTTCGCCAGGGCTTTCATAAATCTTGCACCCTCTCAGAGCCATCAACACAGCTTCATCCAAAATCCGCCAGCCGCTGCTACGGGCTACTTCAGCCATCACCACATGTCCGGTAGAACTTATAACGATGTCAACTACCGTTTTACCATCTATCCCGGAGAGCGCTATGCCTCGCGAATATTCGGGTGTTCTGCAACGATCAAGTAAAGAAGCTTTTTCTGGAGCAGTTCCCTGAACCTGACCAGATTTTTCATTGTTCGTGTCTGCCTTTGATTCAGCCTGCGGTTTAGCATTTGCTATTCCATAATGTACATTGAACAGTGTTAGTAAAACGAAACAGGAAGCAGAGATTTTATTTTTGAGCATTTTTTTAAAAGTATCAGATCAAGACCAAGCAAGGCCAACAGAGTCCTCAAATTGACTTTGATATCAAATCTCCAACTTGGCAAACGACTTCACCAAATCATCCAGCGATTTCAACTGCGCCAGGAAAGGTTCCAGCTTATCCAGCGGCAAGGCACTAGGGCCATCACACTTGGCTTGCTCTGGATCAGGATGTGCTTCGAGGAACAGGCCAGCCAGGCCAGTCGCCATGCCTGCACGCGCAAGTTCGACGATTTGTTCGCGGCGGCCACCGGAGGCTGCTGCGCCAGCTTCGCGTTGTTGCAGGGCGTGGGTGACGTCGAAGATGACGGGCAAGTCGTTGGTGACTTTTTTCATGACGGCAAAACCGAGCATGTCGACCACCAGGTTGTCGTAGCCAAAGCAGGTACCGCGGTCGCAGAGTATCAGTTGATCGTTGCCTGCTTCCCTAAATTTTTCGACGATATTTTGTACTTGTGAAGGGCTGAGAAATTGCGGCTTCTTGATGTTGATGACGCGGCCAGTTTTGGCGAGGGCGACGACGAGGTCAGTCTGGCGTGCCAGGAAGGCTGGCAGTTGCAGGACATCCACCACTTCTGCCACTTGCGCAGCTTGCCAAGGCTCGTGCACATCGGTGATCAGGGGTACGCCGAATTCTGTCTTGATGGCCTCGAATATCTTCAAGCCTTCTTCCAGGCCAGGGCCGCGGTAAGAATGGATGGAAGAACGATTGGCCTTGTCAAAGCTGGCCTTGAAAACATAGGGGATGCCCAGCTTGCTGGTGACGCGCACGTATTCTTCGGCGACGCGCAAGGCCATGTCTTTGGATTCCAACACA
>JAZJXP010000027.1:0-23329 GCA_040390835.1 Pseudomonadota bacterium | reverse complement strand
CACCTATCCTGATGACATTCTCAGGCGGTTTTGATGATGAAAAACTTGAGATTTTATTTCGTATGTCCTAATCAATTGAAAGCAGATGGATACCTATATGAATAACAATACTACTGAAGCAAACATGTTGGTAGTCGCCCAGGAAAATGCATCCCGTGCTGGCACTTCTGGTGTGTCCTGGGGAGCTGTGCTTGGGGGCGCTGTGGCAGCAGCGGCACTGTCTCTGATTTTGTTGATGCTGGGTGCTGGTCTTGGTTTGTCCGCGGTTTCACCGTGGTCTTATAACGCCACAGTAATGGGAATTTCCACCATCGCCTGGATAGGATTCACACAACTTGCGGCATCCGGCATTGGTGGTTATATCGCGGGCCGCCTGCGTACCAAGTGGAGCAATGTGCATGACAACGAAGTGTACTTTCGCGACACTGCGCATGGCATGCTGGCATGGGCGGTTGCCTCATTGTTGACGGTGGGTTTGCTGGCAAGTGCTGCGCAAAGCATGCTCAGTGATGCAGCAGATGCTGCTGGCACGGCGGTTACTACAACAGCGGCAGTAGCTGGCAATGTGGCTGGTAATGCCAAGGTCAATCCGGTGGATTATTTTACCGATATGCTTTTGCGTACAGAGCAAACGCCAACTGATACTGCCAGCGCTGGCAGTGGTAATAACAACGGAGTACGCATGGAAGTTGGACGCATCTTGTCGACTGATATCGCCAACGGTTCTCTGTCACCAAATGACCGTGATTACCTGGCCAAACTGGTTGCTCAACGTACTGGCATGACACAGGTAGATGCGACCAAGCGTGTTGATGCCGTATTTGACCAACTGAACAAGTCAGTTACCGATGCAAAAAATACTGCCAAAGTCGCTGCTGACCAGGCCCGTAAAGCTGCTGCAAACTCTGCCCTGTGGATGTTCGTTGCCTTGTTGCTGGGTGCGTTCGTTGCCAGCCTGGCAGCAACACTGGGTGGCCGCCAACGTGATGAGGCACACGTGATTGTTTAAGTCAGCAAAAACTTCTGCACAAGCATCTGCATAAAACCTTGCCCTTGCTCTTGAAGGTAGCAAGGGCAAACAACAAACTATTATTTTCTGGAGCCTATCATGCGTTCGATCTTACTTTTGTTACTTGGCATACCTCTTCCTATCGTTATCCTGATTGCCTTGTTTGTGCGTTGAAAAAATGCCTGCAATCTGATTGCAGATATTGCAATAAAAAATGGCTCATTTTTACAATGAGCCATTTTCTTTTTTTGGGAGCACTCCACGCAATCATTAGCCGTAAGCGCCACCGGTATATAGCAAATCAAAAGTGCGGGCGATGGCAGCAATCAATGCAAACGCGCCTACAGCCAATGTCAATACCAGCAGCAGTGCCAGCGGCCAGTTGGACTCGCTGGTCTTGCCGGATTTGCTGTTATGGCGGGCATCCCATTTTTCATCTGGCGTCAGGCCCATGACCAGAGCTTCCAGAATGGCGATCAGAAAAGACACTAGTAAAAAACCATATTGCACAATCTCGGGTTTGCCAAAATAGAAATAGTGGATGATCATGCTGATCGGCAGCGTAATAAAATGTAACCAGCCCCATTTATCTTTTTTGCCACCCAGGTAAAAGCGGTGCAAGCCTATGGCCCCGAATACAGCTGCCAGTAAAGTTGCCAGGGTTTTATTTTTATGTGGCGTTGTATAGTTGCTTATATCTGTGGGTGTCATTGCAAAAACCATCAAAGTTGAAGCTGTGATTGTATGCGATGACGGTATAGTGTGTCTCAATAGTCACGCTGATCAATAAAATCACTCTTCGGCAAGGGAAAAGTGGGATAGTCCTTGCGACTTACTCAATAAGCGGGCTATAATCTACAGCTTTTTCCGCGTTCAGACATTTTTTGGAAATATTATGGTCGTTATTCGTTTAGCTCGTGGTGGCGCAAAAAAGCGCCCTTTTTACAACATCGTTGCAACTGATTCCCGTAATCGTCGCGATGGTCGCTTTATCGAGCGCATCGGTTTCTACAATCCAGTAGCTACTGGTAATGCAGAAACAGTACGCGTTGCAGCAGATCGCCTGGCTTACTGGCAAGGTGTTGGTGCTCAATTGTCTCCAGCAGTTGCTCGCCTGGTAGCTCAGTCCGGTAAAGCAGCAGCTTAATCGCTGCTAAGCTTTATTTATGACTGCTGCAGTCCATGCTCCTGATGATCTGGTCCTGGTTGGCTATATCTCGGGAGCATTTGGTATTCACGGCTGGGTAAGGATACGTCCTTATTCTGCTGATGCTGATGCATTGATGTCAGCAAAAACCTGGTGGTTGGATAAGCCTGAGTTGCGTGATGTTGACCGTTTGGAAGTCAAAATCCATGGGGAAGACGTCGTTGCGCGGCTGGTGGGTGTGCCTGACAGAAATGCCGCAGAAGCACTGAAAGGTGCAACTGTGCAAGTTTCTCGCAAGCATTTTCCTGCTTTGGCATCCGGTGAATTCTATTGGCTCGATCTGATAGGTTTGCAGGTAGATAATCTTCAGGGTGAGAATTTAGGTGTGGTCAGGGATTTGATGGACAACGGTGCGCATCCGATTTTACGGGTGGCGGCAGCGGATGTGCCTGAAAATGAACTGGCGAAACACGAACGCCTGATCCCTTTTGTAGAGACTTTCGTCAAGGAAGTCGATCAAAAAGCAGGCAAAATCCAGGTCGACTGGGGTAGTGATTATTAACGTGATGAACTCAGAACCTGTTTTCGATCTGTAGCGAGCGTGCGTCAGCGGGGTAGATGTAACAAAAGCGCAGCGCAAAAAGCGGAATGTACTTTAGTACATGAGCATTTTGAGCAGCACATGAGCCCCGATCACGCTCGCGCAGTAAGATCGTAAATAGGTTCTCAGAGGGCATAAGCATGCAGTTCGATGTCATTACGCTGTTCCCCGAAATGTTCGCTGCCATTACACAATCAGGTGTAACAAGGCGGGCTTTCGAGCAACAAAAATGCGAATTAAAGCTGTGGAATCCGCGTGATTTTACGACTGACAGGCATCGTACCGTGGATGACCGGCCTTACGGTGGTGGCCCAGGTATGGTGATGCTGGCAAAGCCCTTGCAGACCGCAATCGAGTCTGCCAAGGCGCGCCAGACTGTCTTGTCTGCAGTGGCACCCAAAGTGATTTATCTGTCACCGCAGGGCACACCACTGACGCATGAAAAGGTCATGCAACTGGCGGCAACGCCAGGTCTGGTCTTATTGTGTGGCAGGTATGAGGCAGTTGATCAGCGTCTACTGGATAATTACGTCGATGAAGAAATCAGCCTAGGCGATTTTGTCTTGTCTGGCGGTGAATTGCCAGCCATGGCCCTGATGGATGCTGTCATACGGCAGATCCCTGGCGTCTTGCATGACGATGCGTCGGCAGTGCAAGACAGTTTCGTCAATGGTTTGCTGGATTGTCCGCATTACACCAGGCCAGAAGTCTTTGAAGACCAGGCTGTGCCACCCGTGTTAATGGGTGGTAATCATGCTGAAATCGAAAAGTGGCGGCGTCAGCGTGCACTGGAAGCCAGTCAGTTAAAGCGCCCGGATTTAATCATCGCAGCGCGTGCGGCAGGCTTGTTAAGCCGTGCCGACGAAAAGTTTTTAAGCAGTTTGTAGTATCTTCCTGCTCTCGGGCGGGAATTAATAAGCGTGAATCTTCAATGATTCACATGTTAAACCCCATCCTCTACCGGGCATCAGCCAGAACCAGATTCTGCAGCGTCGGCAAGATGGTCATAGGAGTAAAAAATGGATCTGATCCAAAAATTAGAGCAAGAAGAAATTGCTCGCCTCGGCAAGAGCATCCCTGACTTTGCGCCAGGTGATACAGTAGTTGTGAGCGTCAACGTTGTTGAAGGTACTCGCAAACGTGCACAGGCTTACGAAGGTGTAGTTATCTCCCGTCGTAACCGTGGTTTGAATTCCAACTTCATCGTCCGTAAGATTTCTTCCGGCGAAGGCGTTGAGCGTACATTCCAGTTGTACTCCCCACTGATCGCTTCTATCGAAGTGAAACGTCGCGGTGATGTACGTCGTGCAAAACTGTACTATCTGCGTGAACGCTCTGGTAAATCTGCTCGTATCAAAGAGAAATTGCCAGCACGTAAAGTTGTTGCAGCAAAAGCAGAGTAATATCTGTTCTAGCCGTATTGAAAAAGGATGCTCCGGCATCCTTTTTTTATTGGTGAACGGTCGGCAAATGTTCGTTGCCATACAAGTCAAAAATATTCAGACCAATAATAAAGTTAATTGTCATTGTGAGCAAACCAGTTTTTGATCCAGAAAGCTTCCCTGTACATTCCTTGGGTGAAGAAAGTGCTGTGCCTGCAGCGCATCTTTCGCCAGCCTGGTTGCGCCAACGCTTCTTGCAGCAACGTGTATGGACGCCAGAAGTTGTCGATGAGAGTTTTTTCTCGAAAAACCTGCCTTTCCGGCCAGCCTCGGTACTGATACCCATCGTCATGCGTGATGAAGGCCTGACCATGCTCCTGACTGAAAGGGCGGCGCATTTGAATCATCATCCTGGCCAAATCAGCTTCCCTGGCGGGCGTTTTGAGGAGGAAGATATTGACCCGGTGACCACGGCCCTGCGTGAGGCAGAAGAAGAGATAGGCCTGCAGCGCGAATATGTTGAAATCCTGGGACGCTTGCCAGACTATAAGACAGGTACGGGCTATCAGGTCAGTCCCATCGTCTCATTGATCATGCCTGGTTTTCCCGTACGAACCGATCCGTCGGAGGTGGCCTCGATTTTTGAGGTGCCGCTGGATTTTCTGATGGATGGCAAAAACCACCAGCGCAGGAGCTTTGATTTGCCTGACAATGCAGGCAAACGGCATTTTTATGCCATGCCCTACCAGCAGCATTTCATCTGGGGTGCAACGGCTGGCATGCTGCGCAATCTGTTTCATTTCCTGCGTGCATGACAGTTATAGACTTGCCTATAGTGCCCTGAGTTACTAATTCATTCAACAAATCCGGCGAGAATCGCCACGATACTGCGTCTCAAATGCGCGCAAGGCACCAGCCTTGCTGTGCTTTGCTCCTTGCCTCGTAACGATTTCTCCAAATTTGTTATTGAATGAATTAATAACTCAGGGCACTAGAACAAAGCTTCATAATCTGGGCAAATCGGTTTACACTTGCCGCATTTGCAAATTGATTGTTTGCAGCATTGCGCTGCAACATAAGTCCAGTCTACCATGACCTTTATTTCCATCCTGTTAGCGTTGTTGATTGAGCAGCTCAAGCCCTTGCGGGCAGATAACCCTATCTATACGCAAATCCAGACGCTGGCTGACAAAATCGAAGCATCCTTCAATGCAGGCAAGGTCAAGCATGGCCGCCTGGGCTGGTGGATAGTCATCGCCTCGCTGACCTTGCCGACGGCGCTGATCTACTGGCTGTGCCTGCGCCTGAACCCGATTGCTGCCTTGTTGTGGAATGTGCTCATCGTCTACCTGACCCTGGGTTTCCGCCGCTATAGCCATTATTTCACTTCGATACAACTGGCCCTGAGTTCTGGCGATGAAGATACTGCCAGGCGTTATCTGGCTGAATGGACTCATCTGGATACTACCGGCCTGGAAGTATCAGAAATTTCCCGCCTTGCCGTCGAACGTTCATTGATCGCCACCCACCGCAATGTGTTTGGCGTGTTCTTCTGGTTCCTCATGCCTGTAGGCCCGGCTTGTGCTGTCATGTACCGCGCAGCAGAATATCTGTCGCGCGCATGGAATGAACCTGAGCATATGAAAAACGAAGAATTTGGTATCTATGCAGCCAAAGTCTTTTACTGGATAGACTGGGTGCCCGCCCGCCTGACTGCGGTCGCCTTTGCCGTGGTTGGCAATTTTGAAGACGCGGTCTACTCCTGGCGCAATTATGCTGACCGCTGGTCGGATGAACTGGTAGGCATCATCCTGTCTGCCGGTGGCGGCGCCCTCGGTGTGCGTCTTGGTGAACCAGAAGAAAAAGCCATGGTCTTGCAAGCAGATGCAACGGCAGTCGATGTCGACAGCCTGGAACTGGAAAGCCAGCCAGGTGCAGAAGCTTCACCACGCGCCTTGCAAAGCGCAGTCGGCCTGGTCTGGCGAGCGCTGTTGTTGTGGATGCTTTTGCTCTTGCTCCTCTCTTTCGCAGTCTGGATATAAAAACTGGCCCTGTTAAATACAGGGCTTTTTTTTACCTGTTCACTTAATCGCAGAAGGTATTGATCAGGCTATACTTGTCATATCCCAATGCTAATTATTTATAATGAAAAAAATTACTGCCCCTGGTATTTGCCTGCGCGCCTATGAGGCTGGTGATGCTGACGTGTTTGCCGCCGTAGTCCGTGAATCAGTAGAAACCGTAGGCCGCTGGATGGGCTGGTGCCATGCAGAATTTAATAACGACCACGCACGTGACTGGTTTGCTGCATGCGATAAAGGGCGGGAAGAAGGCACGGCCTATGAGTTTGGTATCTTCAGTGAAGATGGCAAGGAATTACTGGGTGGTGCAGGCTTGAACATGATCAGCAAATTGCATAATTACTGCAATCTCGGTTACTGGATCAGGCAGTCTGAACAAGGGAAGGGCATCGCCACCAGGGCAAGCATATTGCTGGCTGACGCGGGTTTCAGGGAATTGGGTTTTAACCGCATAGAGATAGTCGCGGCTGAAGGTAATGTCAACAGTATCGCCGTCGCAAAAAAAGTAGGCGCCCAACTGGAATGTATGGCACGTAATCGCCTGATGGTTGGCGGTGTTCCTGTGACTGCAGCGGTGCATTCTTTATTGCGACAAGACTGGCAGGCGCAGCCAGAATATCTGGCGCAAAAATAGCATGCATCATGTTCCAGTGAGGGGTCATTAACCTAGCCTATGTCAGAGCGCAATACCAGCATCGATATCGCCAAAGGCATAGGTATTATCCTCGTCGTCTTTGGACACAACTGGATCATTGCCCATGATCATGGCGAGCTATTCCGTATCATCTTTTCGTTCCACATGCCCCTGTTTTTCTTTTTGTCCGGAGCAGTCTTGCATCATGACACTGCTTTTAAAGATTTTCTGGCATTCAAAGTTGATGCCTTATTGAAGCCTTTCTTTGTCGTGCTGGCCGCCTGGGGTCTGGCGCGAATCGTCTTATCAGGTATTGATGCGCGCACTTATTTGCTGGGCATGCTATATGGTACTGGCAACACCATAGAGTGGGTACCACTATGGTATCTACCACATTTGTTCCTTGCCATATTGCTGGCCTGGATAATTCTGCGTCTGACGAATCACCTGCGCCCTGGATTATTGCTACCAGTGTTTTGTACAGGGGCCTTGCTGGCTTTGGGTATCATCACGGCACACTTTTATGCCGGATTGGATGTACGGCAATTTGACGGACTCAATCTTTTGCTCGGTAATCGGCTACATAATTTTCCCGGTTTGCCATGGAGTCTGGACATGATAGGCATCAGCACTGCTTTCATCTTGCTTGGCTATGTCATGCACGAGCATGTCATGCGCTTCAGCTTCCAGCCCTGGATTTTTGCCACTACCTTGATATTGTTCGCGGCCTTGCATTTCTTTTTTGATGAAACCATAGACTTGAACATGCGCCTGTATGGCAACTGGTGGATATCAACTGCACAGGCTTTGCTGGGTATCTATCTGGTTTTGTCGATATCAAGCTGCTTGCAGTATGCTGGTAGCTTGGGCACAGCCTTGGCCTATCTGGGCACCAGCAGTTTATTCATCATGATTTTCCATTCATGGATAGAGTGGAAAATATTCGGCACGCTGGCACGCTGGAGTGCATCTGAATACCTGAACGCCAGCCTGGCATTTGTTTCAGGATTATTGCTGCCCTTGCTATTACTTAGCCTGGTTAAAAAGAGTAAATTCTTGTATGGCTTGCTCTTACCCAAAACCCATATTCCCAAAGTGCGGGGCAGCACTTAGCCAGATTCTGGTGTCCGTTTCCGCACACTGTGGCTGTTCACAAATGGACAAAACCAAGCGTTTGTCCATAGAACTTCAATAAAGCCGGGGTACTGATTGCCGCTGCGGGAATGCAGGATTACAATCATCTGAATTCAAATTTACAAATGCGACACTGAGTTCCTACCAAATCCTTCATGCAAGCCCCCGACACTGTTAAAAACGCAGTATTGAATACTTCTGTACTCATCATTGATGATGACCCTGATGTTGCCTGTGCTGCCCAGCTTTTATTACGCAGGCATTGCCAGCATGTCAGCACGCTGACTGACGCCGTTCAATTAGATACTTGCCTGCAAGCGGGCATGCCGGATGTCGTCTTGCTGGACATGAATTTCACACCAGGTCGCACCGACGGTGCAGAAGGTCTGGCCTTGCTGGATCAATTGCGCGCCATGCATCCCGCACCTGCTGTCATCATGTTGACAGCCTATGCCGATGTCCCGTTGGCGGTGGAGGCCTTGAAGCGTGGTGCCTGTGACTTCATCACCAAACCCTGGAATAATGAACGACTGCTTGCAGCCGTATTGAGTGCTGCCAGCCGTTACACCAGGCAAAGCCAGACTTTGCAGGATGAGGATTTTCCAGAATTGATGGGGCATGCGGCCAGCATGCGTGAACTGAAAGCGATGATCAAAAGTGTCGCCCCCACAGAAGCGAATGTGTTGATACTCGGTGAAAACGGCGCAGGTAAAGAACTGGTGGCACGCGCCATCCATCAACATTCACTACGCAGCAAGGCGACATTCCTGCCTGTGGATATGGGCAGCATACCCGAATCGACATTTGAAACCGAAATGTATGGTCATAAAAAAGGCGCGTTTACTGATGCCAGACAAGACCGGGCAGGGCGCTTTCAAACTGCTACAGGTGGCGTACTTTTTCTCGATGAAATCGGCAATCTCCCGCATGGCGCGCAGGCAAAATTATTACACGCACTGGAGCGCCGTGAAGTAACACCCATAGGTGCAGACAAGGCAGAGAAAATCAATGTGCGCGTCATCAGCGCCACCAATTTGAATGAAGCCAGTCTGTTTGATCCCGGCCTGTTTCGCACCGACCTTTTGTTTCGCCTGAATACCATCGTCTTGCGTGTGCCTGCATTGCGTGAACGTGTAGCCGACATTCCCTTGTTGCTAGGCCATTATCTGCATGCTTATCAGCAACAATACCAGCGTCCTGCCCGTGAAATTTCAGAATCAGCACTGGCAGCCTTAAGTGTCCATGCCTGGCCTGGCAATGTCAGGGAATTGCGCCATGCCTGTGAGCGGGCAGTCATACTGGCAACGCAAGACTGCTATACCTTCACTGACTTTGGTTTGTCTGCTGGCGGCACAGCATTGACGAAACCTACTCCCTCACAAGCACTGCAAAATCCAGTCATGACTGAAAATCCAGCGGCTACGCCTGAATACACGCTGGCAGCCCTGGAGCGTGAAACCATTGCCAATGCCATGAACAAGGCTGAAGGCAATATCAGCCAGGCTGCAAAATTGCTCGGGCTAAGCCGTGCAGCCCTCTACCGTAAGCTGGAAAAGCATGACATTTGATCTGACCTCCAGCCCGCACAGAAAGCTGGCTGCGGTCACCAGCATATTGATTGTCGTTAGCGTTGCAGTGGCCGCGACGCACATGCTCACTATCGGACAAAATCCACATCAACTGCGCTGGACTATCTTATTGAGTATGCTGGCTGCAATTGGTCTGGGCGTATTTGGCTGGAGCTTGAATGGGCTGACTGCGCGCCAGGCCAAACCAGAGGCTGGCTATCAGCCACCCTCCATGCAGACTGAGGGCTTGCAGGCTTTGGCATTGACATTGGAAAGCCATCTTGAGCATGCACCCATCGCCCTTTTCTGCGTAGAGAATAAGACCGCTGAAAAAAATGTCCGGCCTCTGAATGGCAATGCGCGCCGCCTGATCGCGCCTGGCAGGGTAGTTGAGGTCAGCCAGCTATATGCACAAATCCTCGCCCAGGCAACCGGCAAACGCAGCATGATCAGCTTTGAGACTGAGCAGGGCCTGGAACGTGCCTTGCTGGCCAGCAGCAGTCTTACCATACAAACTCAGACGCAGATCATTGTTGCATTGATGCCGGTAGAAACTGAATTGCAAATGGAAGCGCAGCAAGCCTGGCAAAAACTCATACGCGTACTCACGCATGAGATCATGAATTCATTAACGCCTGTCGCGTCCTTGTCCAGTACCGCCCATGACATGCTCAATGACTTGCAATTGCCAGCGCAAAGCGCCATCGACCTGGCACTGGCACTTGACGCCATCAGCCGGCGCGCATATGGTCTGGTGGATTTTGTCGGCAGTTATCGCAGCCTGACCAATTTACCTGCTGCCCAGACTGAAAGAGTGCAATTACAAGCCCTGCTAATGCGCATCTCATCCCTTGTCAGCCCGCATTGGCAGGCGCGTGGCGGTACATTGCAATTCCATGTGGAACCAGAAAATCTTGAGGTCATGACAGATCCAGCACAACTGGAACAGGCATTGATTAACCTCATCAAGAATGCTCAGGAAGCGACTGCAACGATCAGTCAACCACAGCTGCACATACAAGCCAAACTCAGCCGTGGCGCACGTCTGCGCATAGAAGTCAGCGACAATGGCCCCGGCGTGCCCGAAGACCTGATCTCGCAAATCTTTACGCCGTTCTTCTCCACCAAGGAACATGGCAGCGGCATAGGTCTGGCACTGGTCAGGCAATTGATACAGGGGAATGGCGGTACAGTCAGATATGCCGCAACCGTTGGTGGTGGTGCGAAGTTTATTATTAGCTTGTGAGTTTTTGCAATGAGTAAATTTAAGGTTGAGTTTTTGGATGGAATTTTTGCCCAGGCTAAGGAGCTAGCAGAGAAAGATCATCATCAAGTCCATGTCGTGGAACTGCTCGAAATTTATGTAAAGTTACGGCCTGATCACGCCAGAGCTTGGGTGCTGTATGGAGAGGCGCTGAAGAACTTGGGGAGGAACAAAGAAGGTTTGCAAGCTTTAACTATAGCTTATGAGCTCGCCCCGAAACCTATAAAGCCTATGTCGCAATGCAAATCGCAGTGCTGTTAAAAGATTTTCAGTCTCCCGAAGATGCGTGTCCGTGGTTTGAGAGTGGCTGTAAATATGCAGGCATTGACTCTGGCTGGCCCTGGATACTCAGAGGCTCCAACTTGATTTCCTTGGGCGAATTTGAAACTGCAATTACATGTTTTGAAACGGCGCTGCGTGGCGACCATGCATTAAAAGACGAGGCATATTTTAATTTGGGCCTGGCTTACCGTGCGTTAGGAACATATGAGCAAGCGATAAGCTGCTTTAAAAGTGCCTTACAAATTACTCCCGATTATGAAGAAGCACTTAGTGCCCTGGCTGGCATAGTCAGTCTGGCTGATACGCTAAAGTTGTCTCTGGAGCTCAGAAAATTTTATGGCGAGATTCATTAATGAAACCTCATTCCTATAATTTCTTGGCGAGCGGTTTTTTTCACCTTTGCGCACTCTCAAGCAGGAAAAATAAGCGCGCTTATTTCTTGACTTGTCCGAACGGTACCCGGATATAACTGCCACTAAGTAATTGCAATGCAATCGACTTGCCTGCATCGGCGATGGTTTCATCACTGACGTCTTTGCCCGTACCATAATTGATTTGCAGATCTGCTTGTTTGGGTATGCCAATGACGATGACTATTTTACTGCCAGCCTGCATTTGGCGGCTGGTGATGCGCTGAGCGACAAAGTCAACAAGCTGGCGCTTGCCGGCTCTGAGCAGGCCAGGAGCAATGTGTACTGGTAAATGACGCTGAGTGCGGTCTTTGGCATAACTGGCTCGACCGAGGTAAGAAGCGAGTTCAAAATAATCGCCATTGGGCATTTGCTCAAACAGTGTGACATTCAGGTCTACATCTTTTTTATTGACGATGAATTCCAGGTGGCCTGCAAACAGGCCGCTGATTTCTGTCGCTTGCGGCAAGGTATCTGAGACAAAGACTAGTGCATTGCGGGTATTCAAGGTCTTGCTGACGCGTGGCAGGCTTTCCTGCTGATTGACGTCATCTCGTTTTGTCATGTCAACCGTCAGGGTAAGCGGGCGCTGCTTCGCTTCAGGTTTTTGTAATAATTGATGTGCTGTTCCTTGCTGTGCAAGTGCGCCCAGATAGTAATCGATATGGCTGCTGTGCATGGCAGCCAGATTGTGAGCATGCTTCCAGATATTTGCCCCCAGCACCTGGTAATTGACTTTGTCCTTGAGTATCGCCGGTTTGGCTGCGCCTTTGAATTGATAGTCAAACCATTGCAGGCGCAATGCGGCCAAATCCAGTTTTGCTACTTCTTCTATGGTGTAGCCAGATTCCGTCGCCGGTACACCGCCCTGCATGGCGAAATGGTTGTAGGGACCAATCAACAAAGTATGGTCAGCATTTGGCAGATAGCGTGTGTGCTGCTGGAAGTAATACAAAGCGCCAACTTGCGCGCCATCGAAGTAACCAGTGGTACTCAGGATGGGGATAGTAATTTTCGAGAATTCTTGCTGATACGGGATCATGGCTTGCCAGTAATTATCGTAGGCAGGGTGCTCCAGCCAGCGTCTATGTATGGGATTGGGAATACCATCTAGCTTATCGAGCTCGCGATAAGCCACACCTTTTGTGTACCAGTTCTTGTCCAGGGTTTTCCAGCGCTGCTCATCACCATAGGCATCGTTGTCCAGGGTTTTGTTGTTGGTGACGTAGGGTATCCATGGATATAAAAAATTCATGAAGACATTGCCTTCAGCAGGTACATCTATACCCGGTGCAGTACTGGCAGAGACAGCTATGGCTTTCAAGGCATTGGGCAGTTTTTTTGCTACAGACCATTGGGTGAAGGCGCTGTAACTGCCGCCATACATGCCGACTTTGCCGTCACTCCAGCTCTGTTTTTCTATCCAGGTGATGACTGCACGTGCATCTTCACCGTCGTGTTCATACGGGACGATTTTGTCCGGGCTGTGGCCTTTGCCACGGGTAAAGCTGACGATACCGGCATAACCGTGCGCAGCCATTTTTTTTGCATCGGCACGGCTCCAGTTATCGTCCGCATAAATTGTAAAGCTCATTAATGTCGTATATTTTTTCACGTCAGCGTTTTGCTCTTTAGGACGCACCAGTAGAGTCGCAATCTGTGCACCATCAGCTGTTGGTATCAGTAACTCTTCGGTGACATAGCGACGCTGGTCATCTTCCTTCAGCAGCGCTGGGCTTAAAGGAATAATTTTTGAATAGGCCAGCCATGCCAGATATTGGCGGCTCAGGTTCACTGCATCTTTTAGGGCTAACTCCGTTTTACCGTTATGTTCTTTCAATTGCCGCTGTAATTCTGCCTCCAGGCGTTCTACTGAAGTGCCGAGTGCAAAGCTGGCATCTTGTGCTGCTTCACCGTCCAGGTGAGAAAACACATCCTGAAAAGTCAGCTTATATGCTTCTTCAAAACTCAGTTTGCGCTGGGTTTGCAATTCCAGTGTCTTTGCATATAACTCATAAACGACAAACAGGGTGTCAGTATTATTTTGCCCGCGTTGCTTCGCCTGCGCCCGCCATTCCTGTATTGCCTGACGTGCAGCTTCAGGCTGTGCATTGAGCAACTGCAGGCGGAATAATTGATTGGCGTCCCATTTTTTGCCGTCCATGCCACCGCGTTCAAGCAGGTTCTTTGCCAGTACAGTCATGGATTTTTCCATAGACGTGACCTGCGTCAATCCTGATCCAGTCAAAGTGACAGGGCTGTCATTCGTCTGTGCTAAAACAGAAGTTTGTAAGATTAGTGCAAAAACAAAGGTAGCAAGATTTATGCAAAAACGCATGAGTCACCTCAGGGCGAATGAAAGGAGAAGTTGCTATTTTAAAAATGGCGTTAAAGATAACATAATTTATGAGCATCCGAATCAATAATTCCGCTGCTTTACCTGCCGTCGCTGGCGCTGGTTTCATCTGGCGTTTCTTCAAACTGAGCAATCTTGCTCAGGAACTGGCGCGTCTGGATAATATCCTTGCCTGCCAGCATGTCGGTAAATGCCTGGAAGCGGGCAGAACGTTTTAAACGACCAGACAGCAATTTGGACATACCTATCGCCAGCGGGATGAACAGCACACCACCTATCAGACTGGGGACTATGAAGTTCTCTGTCTTCAGATACAGATCAACACCAAGCAGCCCTTTGAACAACACCAGGATGAAGGGGATGAACCAGACTATCTGGCCCAGCAAAAACGCCCATTTGAGCAAGTTCAAGCGTCGCGCCTTGTGTCCGGCCAATTGCTTTTGTACTGTCATGATAGGCTGTCCAAAATCCATGTCTTGCAAGGCATGACGCAGCTTATGATTGAGTATGGGCATGGCGATGGTCCACGCCAGCAAGGCAAAGGCAGGCAGGGCAAATTGCCATGTACCAATGTGATGCGCCAGGAACCAGATCAGGTAAATAAAGACAGGTGTGCCGGCGATGATTTCATATTTATCTACCCAGCCCCACTTGGCGATTTCGCGGCGGTGCTGCTCCAGTAAAGACAGGCGCAACATCTGGGTATTCATTCTGATGGCCTGTTCCAGACGCTGGTCCCTGGCTTCCCACTCCGCTTTCAAGAGATCGAGATTCATCTTAGCTACTTTCTGCAAACCGGGTTTGCAATTTCTGTTTGATACGCGTCATGCGCGTGGCAACATTGGCGGTACTCAGGCCCATGATGCTGGCAATTTCATCGTTGCTGTAACCATCCATGAATAGCAGGATCAGGGCGCGGTTGAGTTCATCCAACTCACTGATGAGTTTGTCCAGCGTGCGCATATTGTCGCTCTGGGCACTGTAGAGCTGGTCTGCCTCGGCAATGTCCAGCCCAAATTCTTCCAGCGGCAGCGTGTCGCGCACTTGCCGGGTTTCACTGCGGTAGTGAGAGATAGCGACATTCATTGCGATGCGGTACATCCAGGTAGAAAACTGCACACGCTGATCAAAACTGCGGAACGAGCGCCACAATTGCATCACCATATCCTGCACCAGATCACGCCTGTCCTCGGCATGACGGCAATAGCTATAGGCCACCTTGTATAACAGGCGTTTGTGTGAAGCGAGTTGCTGCAAGAAGAGTTCTTCGTCCATATCCTCAGGCCCGCGCAGACTTTACAATATGTCGGCCATTCAAGACCTTGCCTATAAAAGTAAATCTGACCAGATAGTGATAACTGAATATAGCTATTGCCAGCGTCGCCATTAAGACTGCTGCCAGCTTGAATGCCCAATGCCATTCACCGCGCGACACCAGTGTCTGGAAAACCATCACCAAAGGCAAGTGCACGAGGTAAATCCAGTAAGATGCATCGGCCAGATAACGTACCGTCAGACTTGCATGCCTCATGAATTTTAATGCCAGGCCGGTCAGACCAAAACAAAAATTCCAGGCAGCGGCGGCATACAGGCAAGCATAGATCAATTTGCTGTCATCATGTACTGCTGGTACCAGTTGCGGTGCCAGACTCGTCAGATATAGACAAACCCCCGCCAGCAATGCAGCCATCCCCAGGTGCCAGACCCAGCGCCTTTGCCACTGTGCCAGCGTAGCAGGCGATTGTTGCAACATCCAGCCAAATCCAAACGCCATGCCAAAACTGACCCAGGCAGCACGACCAGGATAGAGCGACTGATCTGGCGTAGGTACGCCAAACCAGCTCACCCAGTACGGCGTATAAAACAAGGCCAGCGCTACAGGCAGCGCCAGCAGTAATGGGCCTGTCCAACCTGTCAGTGTTGGCATCAGAAAATCTGCGAACTTCTTCACATGCGGCACTATGCCCAGACGCTTGCAGCACGCCCAAACACTTAGATACACGAGATACAACAGCGTCAGCATATACAAGAACCATAAATGCGCGAGTGGAAAACTATTCGCCGTAAACTCGGGCGAGGGCGGCATTTTTTTTGGCAGGCTGCCACCATTGCGTACCCAGGCTGCCAGCACAATCGCGGCGACGATAGCAGTAAATATCACCGGCCAGCCGACCAGCAAGGGCAAGACTATGCGCTTGAACCTGTCTCTGATGAAACCAGCCAAGCCCTTCTTTTGCAAAGCCAGATGCGCAAAATAACCGGCAAGTAAAAAGAACAAGGGCATCCGGAATAAATGGATGATAAAAAACACTGGCCCTAACAATTCAGTTTTTTGATTGTCGCTGACGACCCAAAAGAATTTTGCATCGGGTAAAAAAGACATGGTCGCATGCAATAACACCCCCAGCATCAGCGCCCCTGCACGCAAGGCATCCAGACCATGCAGGCGTTCATTAGTGACTTGAGCAATGGCTTCAGCAGTGACATCCTTTGCTACAGCCTTCTCAGCCGTTGGCGATAAACCCGGGACGACTGCATCGATAGTCAGATCGCTTTGCATGGCGGCTCAATTCGCAGCAGCGCGTTGGAAACGGCTGGCCGCAATCGCCGGATTATTCTCCACCGCATCCACCACTATGCTCATGCGTTGCGTAGAACCCCTGGTGCCAATCTCAAAGCGATGTGCCATCATCAAGCCATCTTGCAAGCGATAGTCGCTGGTATACACCTCCAGCTCTGTCATGCGGCCCATGATCTGGCGTTTTTGCAGACGCTTTATTTCCAGAAAACTGCCCGCATCCAGATAGATAGTCGATTCACCCGTGGCCGGAATGCTGACCTTCAGCACATGCACACGCCGTCCGTCCAAATTTTCGATGCCGATATATTTCAGTGGAAAGCCTTGCTTTTGCGCCGCCACCAATATCCCGTCAAAATAACTTTCTTCCAGCATGGCTGGCAATTCTTCCGCAGACAGATCAACGGCACGCTTGCCGCTGGGCAGGAAGGGATCAATCTTCCATGCATCCTTGCCGTCATAACTGGAAATTTGCACTTGCCCCTGTACCTGTACCTCCCGGCGCAAGAGGTTAGGACGTTTTGCTTCTACCGTCGTCGGGATTTCAAACGGTGCCATCCCTATGATGCGCAACTTGACCCTGCGTGACTGCACCTTGCTGAAATCCCCCAGCGCCGCCAGATGACCTTGCATGACATTCTCCAGTGTCAAGGTCGCTGTAGCTGACAAGCTGGTTTTGGCTGGCTGGGCAAATGCAGTGCAAGAGCAGCATGCATAAAATAAGACAACTACAAAACAGCGTAATAGAATCAAACCGACCATGATATCTCCCTGAAATGATGAGTACATGTTTAGCGTGCTTGAAGTAATGCATCGCTAAACTCTTACTCTTTTATTCGCAGGGGACAGGAGAAATTTACAGCTTGTATGAAATTATTTTTCTGTGGCCACGAGAGCAATATTCCTGTTGCATGGTTAATCAGCTCTGCTTTGGTTATAATCTGCCCATGCGTATTTCCTCCTCACTCCGGCACTTGACGATATGGCTTGCATGTTTTGCATTGCTGTTCAATGGTTTGCTGCCAGCCATGGCTGGCGGAATGGATGTGACTACGGCTGTTGGCAGCACGCCTGGCGTCGTTGAGGTGTGTAGCATTGAAGGCGTCAAACTGATTGATGCTGTGACGGGCAAGCTGATCAAGCTGGTTGCTGGCAAGTCGGCGCAAGACAAGCAGCATATGGCGGCGCATTGTGCTTATTGCTTGCCGCATGCAGGTCATGATTTTGTGTTGCCGGGCTCTTTTGCCTGTCTGCCGCAGGGCAATCTGGCAGAGGCTGCACCCTTGCTGTTTTATCAATCCCCACATACTTTATTTATCTGGACGGCGGCGCAGCCGCGTGGTCCGCCTGTTCCATCCGCTCAGCTTACTTGAATTCCATCCTGTTTTACCTGGGCTTGCTGATTGTGGGCGGGTAAGACGATATCAATCCATCATCGCATTGTCTCGTTGTCTGGAGTAGCGATGAATGAAGAAAAGAAATCGAAATGAAACGTCGTTCTGTATTGACGCTGCTGGGCAGCATGTCATTGCTGGCTTGCAGCCGCACGCCTGTGACTTTCACGGGCATTGACATTACCGGTGCCAACTATGCCAATGATTTTCAGCTGCGTGGGCACGATGGCAAGGAATATAGCCTGGCCAGTTTCAAGGGTAAGTGCGTGCTGATCTTCTTTGGCTTTACCCAATGCCCCGATATTTGTCCCACAGCCTTGAGTCGTGCTGTACACATACGCAAATTATTGGGGGACAAGGCTGAGCAATTGCAGGTGATTTTTATCACCATAGACCCGGAAAGAGATACGCCGGAATTGCTGACACAATATATGAAAGCATTTGACCCCAGCTTTTTGGGCCTGTATGGCGACATGAAGCAAACGCAGGATGTGGCAGCTGCTTTCAGGGTGTTTTATCAAAAGGTGCCCAGCGGCAGTTCTTATACCATGGACCATAGTTCCATCAGCTATGCATTTGATACCAGGGGCAAGATACGCCTGGCCTTGAAGCATGAGCAAACTGCAGAACAATGTGCGAAAGATTTGCGCGCACTGATGAATACTTAAAATACGTTAAGGAAAAAAATGAACACATTCAATAAAATCATGATGGCTTTGGCCGCATCTGCTTTGGCAATATCAGCCCAGGCACAAGTCACTGTCAGTGATGCCTGGGTACGTGCCACTGTTACACAGCAAAAAGCAACGGGCGCTTTCATGCAAATCAAATCCATCAAGGATGCGCGCTTGCTGGAAGTACGTTCGCCAGTGGCGGGTGTTGCTGAAATCCATAAAATGGAAATGGTCGGCAATATGATGAAGATGCGTGCTGTCGATGGCATGGATTTGCCTGCTGGCAAGGTGGTAGAACTTAGACCCGGTGCTTACCACATCATGCTGCTGGATTTGAAAGCACAGGTCAAAGAAGGCGATGTGGTACCGGTGACGCTGGTGGTGGAAGGCAAAGATAAGAAGCGCGAAACCATAGAAGTCAAAGCGGTAGTCAAACCCTTGAACCAGGCAACGCAACACTGATGAGCGCGATATGAATAAAACCAAAAGAACTGGATTTGGTAGTGTCATGAAGCTGTTGCAGTGCTTCAATCTGGCAGCGATTTGTGCACTGGCGGTGTGGCATGCCTATGCATTTTATCTGCATCAGGCAATGTCACGTGAAGCCAGGCCTGCAGTGATTGAATTTCAATTCCTGCCTGCTCATCAACAAAATACCCCGAGGATAATCACATGAAAAAACTATTGTTCATCAGCTTCTTCTCCGCCGCCAATATGTTGACACAAATTGCACATGCCCATGTCACGCTGGATCAGGCTACAGCTAATGCGGGTGCGTACCATAAGCTGACATTTAAAATTGGCCATGGTTGCGAGGGCAGTGCAACCAATGTTGTGAAAGTCAGCATCCCTGAAAACGTCAGTGGTGCCAAACCCATGCCTAAAGCGGGCTGGAAAATCGATACCAGCATACAGGCCTTGAGTGTGCCGTATAACTCGCATGGAAAAACCATCAGTCAGGATGTGCGTGAAGTCAGTTGGACTGGGGGCCCTTTGCCAGATGCTTATTACGATGAGTTTTCGATACAGGTGAAATTGCCAGAGAAAGCGGGCAAGGTCAACTTCAAGGTGACACAGCTATGTGAAAAAGGTCGGCTGGATTGGGCAGAAATCCCGGCAGATGGCCAGACTGCCAAGGGCTTGAAAACACCAGCACCAGTGTTGGAGGTATTGGAAAAAACAGAAGCTGCGCATCACCACTAAGTATTTTGTAAGCGTAAAAAATCCCCAATCGTGAAAACACCATTGGGGATTTTTTTCTTATTCAATTGCAGGGGCCCGATTTGTCAGTCGAGTCTGGCAGCTGAATTTACAGGATATTCAAAGTCACTTCGATATTGCCGCGTGTTGCATTGGAATATGGGCAAACTTCATGTGCCTTGTGTACCAGCGCTTCTGCTTCGGCGCGGTCCATGCCCGGCAGGCTGACGTTCAACGTCACTGCCAGGCCAAAGCCGCCTTTGCCATTCGGGCCTATACCAACCAGGCCATTGATGGATACGTCTGCGGGCAGGGCGATTTTGCCAGCAGCTGCAACAAATTTCATCGCGCCGATAAAGCAGGCGGAATAACCGGCAGCAAACAATTGCTCAGGATTGGTGCCTTCGCCACCTGCGCCACCGAGTTCTTTTGGTGTCGTCAATTTGACGGAAAGTTGATTGTCGCTGGAAACGGCACGGCCATCACGACCGCCAGTTGCTGTTGCATTTGCTGTGTAAAGTACTTGCATGATGAACTCCTGATTTAGATTTGCTGGGTTTGTTGGGTTTTATTTCGCACGACCGGTGAGTCGATGGATGAACTATAGCGAACAATTTAATTGTGTGCAATCTAAATTGTGATTGTCTTTTTCTATCATCGCGATAGCATCAGCAACCTAGATTAGTTCAAACGATGAAAAATGTTAAGTATTTAGTAATTTTTGGAATCATTAAGTCAAGAATGATTCGGTCATGGATTTAATAATTCATTGCGTAAATCACTGAGCTGGCTGCGCAATTCCATCAGCGTCTCTTTGCTTTGCCCACTGGCACAGAGGATTTTTTGCGGTATATCAAGGGCGGCATCGCGCAAATCTTTGCCTGCAGGTGTCAGGGTAATCCTGACCTGGCGCTCGTCAGTCTCATCACGATGCCTTTGCAGCATGCCATTGGCTTCCAGGCGCTTCAACAAGGGGGTCAGCGTGCCTGAATCAAGGAACAGGGCATGGCCTATGTCTTTGACCAGCACATCATCCTGTTCCCACAAGACCAGCATGACCAGGTATTGCGGGTAAGTCAGGCCAAGGTCTTCAAGCATGGGCTTGTAAGCCTTGGTCAGCGCCAGAGACGACGAATAAAGAGCAAAACAGAATTGATTTTCCAGTGCCAGCATATTGATGGGTGTTTCTGCGGGTGTTTTCATTTTGGCACTCTGGCAAATTCGTGAATGGATGATATGCAGGCATGATAAACAGTTTTTGCCAGCGCCGTGCTGAACTTGCTGACATGCTGGTTAATTCTGACACTGTTGGAGCAAGGTATAATGTCGGCCATTGCGCGTGCACTGCCACGCCCCACTGTAAGAGGTAAACCGTGACTTTCATAGAAAAACTTTCCGCTGCCTGGACAGACAATAATTCCCTGTTGTGCGTAGGCCTTGACCCTGATGTCAGCCGCTTCCCGGCAGAGCTGGCGGGTAAACCAGATGCCATTTATACATTCTGCAAAACCGTGATTGATGCGACAGCAGACCTGGCTTGTTCCTTCAAACCACAAATTGCTTATTTTGCTGCCCTGCGCGCAGAAGACCAGCTCGAAGAAATCTGCCGCTATATCAAGTCTGCTTATCCGCATATCCCGGTGATACTCGATGCCAAACGTGGCGATATCGGGGCAACGGCAGAGCAATATGCACGTGAAGCTTTCGAGCGTTATGACGCTGATGCGGTAACAGTCAATCCTTATATGGGTTTTGATTCCGTCGCACCTTACCTGGAATGGAAAGACCGTGGTGCCATCGTGTTGTGCCGCACGTCCAATGCGGGTGGCTCTGACTTGCAATTTCTTGATGTCGGTGGCAAGCCCCTGTATCAGCATGTGGCACAACTGGTGGCCGATAAATGGAATACCAATGGCCAATGCGCGCTGGTGGTCGGTGCTACCTTTCCAAAAGAGCTGGCGCAGGTGCGCGCAGTTATAGGCGATATGCCTTTGCTGGTGCCGGGCATCGGTGCTCAGGGCGGTGATATTGCAGCGACTGTGCAGGCAGGTAAAACAGCGGCAGGCACAGGCATGATGATTAATTCTTCACGCGCCATTTTGTATGCCAAGCCAGCTGCTGGTGAAAGTACGGTTGATGCCGTTCGCCGTGTGGCTCTGGAAACACGTGACGCCATCAACGCCTACCGCTAATAAATGACGTTCACCGGGGTATCACGATATCCCGGTATTTCTTCAGGACCAGATCGTAGTAGCCATTTTGCTTGAGCAATCTCAGGACTTGATCGAGTTCATCCCTGAGTGGTTCAAGATGGGCTTTCCTGGCAAAACCGAAGAAGGTTTCTTGTTCCTGGATGACAGGATAGAGAACTTTAAAGTCGTTCAGCAAGCCCATTTTTTTCATTTCATGAATTGCACCAAAGTGGTTGCTGATCAGTATGTCAAAGCGATTTGCCAGCGCCATGTTGATGGCATTGGTCTGATCGCTGGCCAGCTCGAGGTTTAACAAGCCGCTCTTGCTGAGCTCATCAAACTTGCTGCCATAACTGATACCCCTCACTGCACCAAACCTGTATTGCGACAAGTGGCTGAGATCACCATCAAAACTGATATTGCTGTCATTTTTTGCCCACAGGCTGATGGTTAACAGTAAAACTGGTTCATTAGTGTAGGTGATGAATTTTTCCCGCTCTGGTGTTTTGAAAGCCGTAAAGATCCCATCGACTTCACCGCTTTTTACCATCTCCAGGCTGCGTCGCATGGGGTAAATATTGATGACAACCTGATGCCCCATCAGGCGGAAAGCTTCTTTAACAATATCGACGGCTATGCCTTTGACTTCGCCTTGTTCTACATACTCATAGGGCGGGTAACTCAGGCTTGCCAGTTTGAAAGTGGCTGCAGTACTATCAGGAGTGAGCAGCAGGGCCAGCACGATTGCCAGCAGGGATAGAAAAATGGTGCGCATCTTGTAACCTCTTTCAGATGCCACACTCATCAGGTGGACTTGCACAAAACCGCCCCAACTGCGTTGTAACTCCTAGCCGTACTAAAGTACTGTCTTCGTCGTTACGCCTTGTTGGGACGATTTTGTGCAAGTCCAACCATGCCTTGAAATTTCAGATGGCAATGAGTCTGTTCAGAAGAAGTAAACTCATTGCCTGCAGCAAAGTCAATTCATTGTGTCGCTTGATGATGTGCGCTTATTTTGCATTGTTATGCATTAAAAACTGTGACGTATACCCACATGCAGGGCACTGTCACCGGAACCGGCTTCAATCGCGCTGCCTACTGTGTAGCCAGCACCATTCTTGTTGTCTATCTTTGCATATGCTGCGTACAGATCCGTTCGTTTGGACAATGAATAAATGTAGGCCACAGCCAACTGGCTGGCGTCCTGGTTCTTCACGGTCTTGTCGTCTTTGCGGATGTAAGAAGCCAATACTTTGCTGCTGCCAAATGGTACCGTCACACCCAACAGAAGATCATTGGAATCCGTGGATGCCGTTGGGGCGATCAGGCTACCGAAAGGATTGGCTGTATTGCGCAGAGGTGAGCTATTCAAACCCTTGTTGACGCCATAAGCCAGATGCGCTTTGGCCACACCAAAATCATA
>JAZJXP010000026.1:0-37358 GCA_040390835.1 Pseudomonadota bacterium | reverse complement strand
AGGTCCTGACGCCAGCAATGGTGTGGGGGTTCGAGTCCCCCTCCTCGCACCACAGAATTTTTACTATTTGGACGATTTTCATGGCAACTGCAGTCGAAACTTTAGATAAATTGGAACGCCGCTTGACGATTTCCTTCCCGGTCGCTGATGTGCAATCGGAAGTTGAAAAACGTTTGAAACAGCGCGCACGCACAGCAAAAGCGCCTGGTTTCCGTCCTGGTAAAGTACCTATGAAAATGGTAGCTGCGCAATATGGCTATCAAGTAGAAACAGAAGTGCTGAACGACAAAGTCGGCCAGGCTTTTGCTGCTGCTGCAAATGAAAACAAATTACGTGTTGCTGGTTACCCAAGCATAGAGCCAAAGTCTGGATCAGACGTGGCTGAAGGCAGCTTGGCATTCGATGCAATTTTTGAAGTGTATCCAGAAATCACAGTCGGTGATTTGTCTGTTGCTGAAGTAGAGCAAGTCAAATCTGACGTGACCGACGCTGAAATCGATAAAACTATCGATATCCTGCGCAAGCAACGCGTGCATTTCCACGTTAAAGGCGAGCAGGGCGCGCATGGCGACGGTGGTGCAGACCAGTCCGCACAAAATGGCGACCGCGCTACAGTAGATTTCGTAGGCAAGATCGACGGCGTCGAATTTGCTGGCGGCAAAGCTGATGGTTTTGCATTCGTACTAGGCGAAGGCCGCATGTTGCCTGAGTTTGAAACAGCAACTATCGGTTTGAAAGTTGGTGAATCCAAGACTTTCCCATTGGCTTTCCCTGAAGACTACCATGGCAAGGATGTTGCCGGTAAGACTGCAGAATTCACCATCACTTTGACAAAACTGGAATGGGCGCATATGCCTGAAGTGGATTCCGAATTTGCCAAAATGCTGGGCGTAGAAGACGGTGACCTGGTCAAGATGCGTACAGACATCAAGGAAAACCTGGAGCGCGAAGTGCGCGGCCGCGTTAAGTCCAAGACCAAAGAAAGCGTCATGGATGCACTGGTTAAAACAGTTGAATTCGACGTGCCTAAAACTCTGGTTGCCCAAGACAGCGAACGTCTGGCTGAAATGACACGTCAAGACATGGCGCAACGCGGCATGAACGTCAACGACGTACCATTCCCTGCTGACCTGTTCAATGCCCAAGCTGAACGTCGCGTTCGCCTGGGTTTGATCCTGGCTGAACTGGTCAAGGCTAACAGCCTGCAAGCAACAACTGAACAAATCAAAGCGCAAGTTGAAGATTTTGCTCAAAGCTATGAAGACCCGCAGCAAGTCGTTAAATATTATTTCAGCGACCGCAACCGTCTGGCTGAAGTTGAAGCCCTTGTATTAGAAGAAAACGTCGTTAACTATGTGCTGGGTAAAGCGAAAGTCACAGACAAAGTTCTGCCTTTCGACGAATTGATGGGTAACAACGCACAAGCGTAACAAATAAAGGAAAACACATGACAGGCATCATCCGTAATTCGGCACTGGACACAAATATGCTGGGCATGGTGCCTATGGTGATTGAGCAAAGTGGCCGAGGTGAGCGTGCATACGACATCTATTCCCGTTTGCTCAAGGAGCGTGTGATTTTCCTGGTTGGTCCGGTCAATGATCAGGCTGCTAACCTCATTGTTGCGCAGTTGTTGTTTTTGGAAAGTGAAAATCCTGATAAAGATATTTCACTTTACATCAACTCCCCAGGTGGTTCAGTTTCTGCTGGCATGGCGATTTTTGATACCATGCAGTTCATCAAGCCCGATGTGTCGACTTTGTGTACTGGCCTGGCGGCATCCATGGGTGCCTTCTTGCTGGCTGCTGGTGCCAAGGGCAAGCGTTTTTCCCTGCCAAATTCCCGTATCATGATTCATCAACCTCTGGGCGGCGCCCAAGGTCAGGCATCTGATATTGAAATCCAGGCACGTGAAATCCTGTATTTGCGTGAGCGCTTGAATGGCATACTGGCTGAAAAAACTGGCCGTAGCCTGGAGCAAATTGCTAAAGATACAGATCGTGATAATTTCATGTCGGCAGATGCTGCTGCGGAATATGGTCTGATCGACAAGGTGCTGGCACATCGCGCTTAAGTTGCTTAACCACGTAGCTTGTCAAAAAAAGAACGCCTGTTCCGTGATGGTCCGGGCGTTTTTTTATTCTGTTCTATAATGTCTCATTGCTCCCCATGATTGCATATTGATGTCATGACGAAAGCCGTTTTTGCAGGTAATATGCAAGTCCAAGAAGTTGAGGAAATTTGTGCTTAATTTGCGCGGGCAAAGCCTGAGTGAAATTCTGTCAAGCCGCAGCTTATTTGCTAATTTTATAGATTAATTTTGTTTATTTCATATACGTATCATGCCCGATAAAAAATCCTCCAGCGGAGAAAAGTTGCTCTATTGCTCGTTTTGCGGCAAGAGTCAGCATGAGGTTAAAAAATTAATTGCAGGGCCATCCGTATTCATTTGCGACGAGTGTATCGATTTGTGCAACGACATCATTCGTGACGAAGTGTCCGAAATTGATAATATTGCCAGCGCGAAAACTGAATTGCCTACGCCGCAAGAAATCACTGACTTGCTGGACCAGTATGTCATTGGTCAGTTGGGTGCCAAGCGTATTCTGGCGGTGGCGGTGTACAACCATTACAAGCGCCTCAAGCATCTGGGTAAAAAAGACGACGTCGAACTGGCAAAGAGTAACATCTTACTGGTGGGGCCTACTGGTTCTGGCAAGACCTTGCTGGCGCAAACCTTGGCGCGCATGTTGAATGTGCCTTTCGTGATCGCTGATGCGACTACCCTGACAGAAGCTGGCTATGTAGGTGAAGACGTAGAAAACATCATTCAAAAATTGCTGCAAAATTGCAATTATGAAGTCGAGCGCGCTCAAAAGGGCATCGTTTATATTGATGAAATTGACAAGATTTCCCGTAAATCAGACAACCCATCGATTACCCGTGACGTCTCTGGTGAAGGCGTGCAGCAAGCTTTGCTGAAACTGGTTGAAGGTACCATGGCATCTGTGCCGCCTCAGGGTGGACGCAAGCATCCTAACCAGGATTTCATCCAGATTGATACTACCAATATCATGTTCATCTGCGGTGGTGCGTTTGATGGCCTGGCCAAGATCATTTCTGACCGTTCTGAGCGCAGCGGCATAGGTTTCTCTGCCAGCGTCAAGAGCCAGGCAGAAAAGAGCGCCAGCGAAGTCATGCAAGATGCTGAGCCACAAGATTTGATCAAGTTTGGTCTTATTCCTGAGCTGGTCGGTCGTTTGCCGGTGATAGCCACTTTGAATGAGTTGGATGAGGCTGCCTTGATTCAAATTTTGGTCGAACCAAAAAATGCCCTGATCAAGCAATATGCAAAATTGCTGGAGATGGAAGGTACTGAATTAGAAATTCGCCCGGCTGCCTTACAGGCGATTGCCAAAAAAGCGATTAAGCGTAAAACTGGTGCCCGTGGCTTGCGTTCCATCCTTGAGCATGCCTTGCTGGATGTCATGTATGACTTGCCTAGCCACCAGAATGTGGAGAAGGTTGTTATTGATGAAAGTACGATCACCAATGGCGCAAAACCCTTGTTGATTTACCATGAACAGCCAAAAGTTTCAGGTGCCTGATAGTATTGTTTGCCAGGAAGTAAGAAAAATGGGGAGTTGACTCCCCATTTTTTATTTATTTGCCTTGTTTTAATTTGATTCGAAGTACAATGGATTAACAAAACGATTCTGGCTTCAATCGTAAAGCTACCCGGAGAAGCTCTCTGAGTGGCTTTTTTTATTGTTTTTTTCCAGAATGGGCTTGTGTTTCCGCCCAGTGCGCCAACATTGTTAACCAGTATTTATGAAAGGTGCGCCATGACGACTACTCTGATTACCGAACAAACCCAATTGCCGTTGTTGCCACTGCGTGATGTCGTTGTATTCCCGCACATGGTAATCCCCCTGTTTGTGGGCCGCCCCAAATCCATTAAAGCCCTCGAAGCCGCCATGGATCAGGGCAAGAGCATCATGCTTGCCGCCCAGAAAGCCGCTGCCAAGGACGAACCTTCGGCAGATGACATTTACGAAATTGGCTGTATTGCCAATATTTTGCAAATGCTGAAATTACCCGACGGTACCGTCAAGGTGCTGGTCGAAGGTGCGCAACGTGCGCGCATCAGCAAGATCCATGATTCTGAATCGCATTTCTTTGCCGATCTGACACCTATCGCCGTTGACGAAGGTGATGAGTCGGAAGTGGAGGCCATGCGCCGCACTATCGTTCAGCAATTTGATCAATACGTCAAACTGAACAAAAAGATTCCGCCAGAAATTCTGGCATCCCTGTCCGGTATTGATGATGCTGGTCGCCTGGCTGATACTATCGCGGCGCACCTGCCTCTGAAGCTGGAACAAAAACAAGTCATCCTGGAAATTTTCAGCGTGGCCAAGCGTCTTGAGCATTTGCTGGGCCAGCTCGAAGGCGAGCTCGATATCCTGCAAGTTGAGAAACGTATCCGTGGCCGCGTCAAGCGCCAGATGGAGAAATCCCAGCGTGAGTATTACCTGAACGAACAAGTCAAGGCGATACAGAAAGAGTTGGGCGAGGGTGAAGAAGGCGCCGATATTGACGAGCTGGAGAAAAAAATCCTGGCCGCCAAGATGCCTAAAGAAGCCCGCGACAAAGCACAGAACGAGTTGAAAAAACTCAAAATGATGTCGCCGATGTCGGCAGAAGCCACTGTCGTGCGCAATTACATCGACACCATCGTTAATTTGCCATGGAAGAAAAAATCCAAGGTCAATAATGATTTGACGAATGCTGAAAAAGTATTGGAAGACGAACACTTTGGCCTGGATAAGGTCAAGGAACGCATCCTGGAATATCTTGCAGTTCAACAGCGCGTCGACAAGCTGAAAGCGCCTATCCTGTGTCTGGTAGGCCCTCCAGGCGTGGGTAAGACTTCGCTGGGGCAATCCATCGCCCGTGCCACAAACCGCAAGTTTGTACGCATGGCCTTGGGTGGCGTGCGTGATGAAGCTGAAATTCGCGGTCATCGCCGTACTTACATAGGCTCCATGCCAGGCAAGATTTTGCAAAGCCTGTCCAAGGTCGGTGTGCGTAATCCATTATTCCTGCTGGATGAAGTGGACAAGATGGGCGCTGATTTCCGTGGGGACCCTTCGTCTGCTTTGCTGGAGGTGTTGGATCCTGAGCAAAATCACACTTTCTCGGATCATTACATCGAAGTCGATTTCGATTTGTCTGACGTAATGTTCGTGGCGACGTCCAATTCCTACAATATCCCGCCAGCTTTGCTGGACCGGATGGAAGTCATTCGTCTGTCGGGTTATACCGAAGATGAAAAGACCAGCATTGCACAGCGCTATCTGTTGCCTAAGCAAATCAAGAACAATGGTTTGAAAGACGGCGAAATCACTGTGGCTGAAAGCGCTTTGCGTGACATCATCCGCTATTACACACGTGAAGCTGGTGTGCGTTCGCTGGAAAGGGAAATCTCCAAGATTTGCCGCAAGGTCGTGAAAATGCTCTTGCTGAAAAAGACCGAGAAAAAAGCCACGGTCAATTCCAAGAACCTGGATAAATACCTGGGTGTGCGTCGTTATGACTTTGGCGTTGCTGTCAAAGACAATCAGATTGGTCAGGTAGTTGGTTTGGCCTGGACAGAAGTGGGCGGCGATTTGCTGACCATAGAAGCCGTAGCCATGCCAGGTAAAGGTGGTGTTATTCGCACAGGTACTTTGGGCGATGTCATGAAAGAGTCCATTGAAGCCGCCCGCACCGTGGTACGTAGCCGCGCCAAGCGTCTGGGTATCAAGGCGGATGTATTCGAGAAGAGTGATATCCATATCCACGTACCCGAAGGTGCTACACCAAAAGATGGCCCATCTGCTGGTATCGCCATGACCACGGCTCTGGTGTCGGTTTTCACTGGCATCCCGGTTCGTGCTGATGTTGCCATGACAGGTGAGATCACACTGCGTGGTGAAGTATTGCCTATCGGTGGCTTGAAAGAGAAGTTGCTGGCTGCTCACCGTGGCGGTATCAAGACTGTCCTGATACCTGAGGAAAATGCCAAGGATCTGACGGAGATTCCTGACAATGTCAAAAATAAACTGGAAATTATCCCGGTAAGGTGGATAGACAAAGTTCTGGAAATCGCACTGGAAACTCAGCCTGTTCCTTTGGTGGATGAGCCTGTTCCAGTGGTAGCTGCGGCACCTGCCACAGCACCAACTGAGACACCTGCAGATACTACGGCGACAGGCATAAAAAAACGTCCGGATATCCGGACGTTTTTTTATGCCTGTCGCTTATAAAAACTTGCTAATAAGCAGTTGCTAATAAGTTTGAGATACTGCCCGGGCATGACGCAAATGAGAGGGCTGAATCACGTCCGGGCTGATCTCAAACCCAGTTGCGCATGAGGCCGACAGCCAAGCCTTCCAGTGCGAAATCTTCTTCAGTGTCACCAATCTTGATGATGGGGTAGTCCGGGTTTTCTGGCATCAGTTCTATCAGGTTGCCGGTTTTCTTATAACGCTTCACTGTCACATCATCACCCAGGCGTGCGACAACGATTTGGCCATTGCGGGCGCTGTCTGCTTTTTTGACTGCCAGCAAGTCACCATCAAATATGCCGGCATCGCGCATGGACATGCCGCGTACCTTCAGCAAAAAATCAGGCTTGGCAGAGAACAGGGCAGGGTCCACGTGATATGTGGATTCAATGTGCTCGCTTGCCAGTATTGGCGAGCCAGCGGCAACGCGACCAACTAATGGCAGGGCAAGTTGCAATAGGGCAGGGTGGGGCAAGGCCAGTTGCTTGCCTGTGATGTGACTGGACAACTCAGACTCCAGCAGACGTATGCCACGCGAAGTGCCTGCGGCAATCTCAATAACGCCTTTGCGTGCCAGGGCTTGCAAATGCTCTTCTGCTGCATTGGTTGAGCGGAAGCCCAATTCTGTCGCAATCTCAGCGCGGGTAGGGGGAAAGCCCGTGTTTTGAATGGCGTCTTTAATCAGGTTCAGGATTTGTTCCTGGCGGGCGGTGAGTTTAAGCATGGTGTTTTCTAGTGTTAAGGTGCTGTATATACAAGCAGTCTGTATTTTTATACAGTAAAGCTGAATATGCAAGTCAAAATAACCTCAATTACACATAAATGTGAAAAAAATACCTCACTTAGCTTGAAGAATTGGCGGATAAATTGCCTAAGTCACTGATCTAATTGATCAATATGAAAAACTGGGTTATTATTGTCGGCTTTCCTCTTCCCGCACTCGTCTTGACGCCGAGGCGGGCTATTTTTATTGTCCACAAGGAGAATATATGCGTCATTATGAAATCGTATTTATCGTACATCCAGATCAGAGCGAGCAAGTTCCTGCAATGATCGAGCGCTACAAGGCAAGTGTTGTAGCCCGTGGTGGTCAAATCCATCGCGTTGAAGACTGGGGCCGTCGTCAATTGGCTTACATGATTCAAAAACTGGCAAAAGCACACTATGTTTGTTTGAACATCGAATGCGATGCTGAGACTCTGCTCGAGTTGGAAACAGCATTTAAATTCAATGATGCTGTTTTGCGTCACCTGACAGTCAAATTGAAAAAAGCAGAAACAACACCTTCTCCTATGATGAAAGCTGTTCAGAAAGAAGATGCTGCAAAAGCGCAACGTGTTGAAGCGCCTGCTGCTTAATAATTGACAAAGGTCGCGTAAAAAAATAGTGAATCAGCTGAAGCTCGTAGCCCGGATTGTGGAAAAAAGCGCATTGCGCTACACCCCGGCCGGTATCCCGATAGCTTCTGCTACCTTGATGCATAGTTCAGAAACTCGTGAGGCGAACACAGTTCGACAGGTCGAGTTTGAAATTTCTGCAATGGCTGCTGGTGAAATATCCCAGCGCTTTACAGAAATTGCCCTGGACCAGCCTATGGAATTTACTGGTTTTTTAGCGCGCAAAAATCGCAATAGCAAAAGTCTCGTTTTTCATATCACTGAATTCGAGACACATTTACTAGATTAGGAGCCAAAAATGGCATTCGGTAAAAAATTCGACAAAAGCAAATTGAAGCAAAAGCGTCAACAACAAAACCCTTTGTTCAAGCGCAAAAAATTCTGCCGCTTCACAGCAGCACATGTAGAAAAAGTTGACTACAAAGACATCGACACACTGAAAGATTTCGTGCAAGAAAACGGCAAAATCATGCCAGCACGTTTGACCGGTACAAAAGCGCTGTATCAACGTCAAGTTGACACTGCAATCAAACGTGCACGTTACCTCGCGTTGCTGCCATACACTGATTTGCACACAGCGTAATTGACGACAAGGTAAAGGAGAAAAATATGCAAGTTATTCTGTTGGATAAAGTCGTTAATCTCGGCAATCTGGGTGATGTAGTTCGCGTTAAAGACGGCTATGCACGTAACTTTTTGATTCCACAACGTATGGCTCGTCGTGCTACGACAGCTGCAGTTGCTGAATTCGAAGCAAAACGCGCTGAACTGGAAAAAGCAGCAGCCGCCAAATTGGCAACTGCTCAAGCTCAAGGCGAAAAACTGTCCGGTCTGACCGTACAAATCACGCAAAAATCTGGTGTAGATGGCCGTTTGTTTGGTTCCGTCACTAACGCTGATATCGCTGAAGCCCTGACTAAACAAGGTTTCGCGATAGAAAAAGCACAAGTACGTTTGCCACAAGGTCCGTTGAAGATCGCTGGCGATCACAGTGTTTCCGTTGCTTTGCATACTGACGTTGTTGTTGATGTTAATGTTGCAGTAGTGGGCGAGCACGCGTAATTTGCTTTTTGCAAATTGCTGGAAAAAAGCCGGGGATTCCCGGCTTTTTTCATGTTTGACAGCAATTTTTCACTATTTATCTGTTTGTCACAAACTTGTCACAAACTCGCCAACTTCTCGTACTTTGAACCCTCTGGTAATTTGATTTAACGGTTATAATGCGCGCCATGAAAGCTGGTTCTGATCCTCAAGTTGACGCCTTACGCGTCCCCCCCCATTCCATAGAAGCAGAGCAATCTGTTCTGGGTGGTCTATTGCTGGATAACGCGGCCTGGGACCGTATCGCTGACTTTATTGGCGAAGAAGATTTTTATCGTTATGACCACAGGATTATCTTCCAGTGCATAGTCAAACTCGTTAATAGCTCACGCCCGGCGGACGTGATTACCGTTTTTGAGGCACTGACCAGCACAGGCAAGGCAGAAGATGCAGGTGGCCTGACTTACCTGAATGCACTGGCGCAGAATACGCCCTCAGCCGCGAACATCCGCCGCTACGCAGAAATTGTTCGTGACCGTGGTGTGTTGCGTAAGCTGATTACCGTTGCAGATGAAATTTCAGGCAATGCTTTCAACCCGCAGGGTAAAGAAGTCAAGCAAATGCTGGACGAGGCTGAATCCAAGATTTTTGCGATTGCCGAAGAGGGCGCTCGCGGTGCCCAGGGTTTCCAGGCGATCCAACCCTTGCTGACTCAGGTGGTTGAGCGCATTGATGAGTTGTATAACCGCGATAATCAAAATGATATTACCGGTGTGCCTACCGGCTTCACCGATCTGGACAAGATGACTTCAGGTTTGCAGCCTGGTGATCTGGTGATTGTTGCTGGTCGTCCATCGATGGGTAAGACCGCCTTCTCGCTCAATATCGGCGAGAACGTGGCGATAGACAGTGGCTTGCCGGTTGCCGTGTTTTCGATGGAGATGGGTGGGGCACAGCTGGCCATGCGTATGCTGGGCTCTGTAGGGCGTCTGGATCAAAGCCGTTTGCGTGTTGGTAAGCTGACTGATGAAGACTGGCCACGTCTGACGCACGCGATTCAAAAGATGAATGAAGCACAACTGTATATCGATGAAACACCAGCGCTGAGTTCTATAGAATTGCGCGCACGTTCACGTCGCCTGGCGCGTCAATGTGGCAAGCTGGGTCTGGTGATTGTCGATTACTTGCAATTGATGTCAGCCAACTCTGCCGGTGAAAACCGTGCGACCGAGATTTCTGAAATTTCCCGAAATTTGAAAGGCTTGGCAAAAGAGCTGCATTGCCCGGTGATTGCCTTGTCCCAGTTGAACCGCTCGCTGGAGCAAAGACCGAATAAACGTCCTGTCATGTCTGACTTGCGCGAATCAGGCGCGATTGAGCAGGATGCTGACGTCATCATGTTTATTTATCGTGATCAGGTGTATAACCCGGACTCTCCAGATAAGGGTACGGCAGAAATCATTATTGGTAAGCAGCGTAATGGTCCTATTGGCAGTGTGCGTCTGACTTTCCTGGGCGAATATACCAAGTTCGATAATTATGTTGGTTCCCTGTCGATTTATGGTGATAGTGAATAATTTCAAAGAAAAAATGCTGGTGCTGGTGGGTAGACGCAAAGTAGTAAATCAAGACTTAAAAAGTAGAACTGTGTTGCCAGGCGTGCTTGATTGCATGCACTTGCCTGAGTAATTCTAGAAATCTTATATTTTCAGTGAGAATAAAATGTTTGGACGCTTGATGCCCACTGAGGGCAAATTTTTTGAACTCTTCAATCAACATGCAGAGTTATGTGTCAAAGGTTCCAAGGAAATGGTTGCCTTGATGACGAACTTTGATGATCTGGAGATCCGTGTTCACGCTATAGAGAGCATAGAAAAGCAGGCAGATACTGTTACTTACAATACGATAGAGTTGTTGCACAAAACTTTTATCACGCCACTTGATCGTGATGACATCCATAAACTGATCACGCGCATGGATGATATTCTGGATTTGCTGGAAGATGCTGGCCAGACTATCTCCCTGTACGATATCCGCGAAATCACGCCGGAAGCAAAACGCCTGGCAGAGCTTTGCCTGGGGTGCGCTGAAAAAGTAAAAGCCGCTGTAGCCTTGTTGCACAACATGGATAATTCCCGTGAAATTCTGGCGCTGTGCGAAGAAATTGATCGCCTGGAATCAGATGCTGACCATGTCATGCGTGCCGCCATGTCCAAACTGTTCCGTGACGAACCTGATGTCCGCAATCTGATCAAACTCAAAGCGATTTACGAAATACTGGAAACAGTAACGGATCGTTGTGAAGATGTTGCCAATATCATAGAAGGCATTATTGTTGAGAACGCTTAAGCGTCTGACTCTTTTATTTTGACGCCTAACAGTTCTCTGTCAATGCAGAGAGCGAACAAGGGAATTCACTTTTATGCAATCCTTTCATATGAGCCTGCACGTCGTCATCTTATTGGTGGTGCTGGCATTGTTATTCGATTTCATGAACGGCTTCCATGATGCCGCCAATGCGATCGCAACCGTTGTTTCAACGGGGGTATTGAAGCCCAGCCAGGCAGTGGCCATGGCTGCCTTATTCAATGTATTTGCTTTTTTTGTTTTTAATTTATCGGTGGCCAAAACCATAGGTAAAGGCACAATCGATCCTGTTATTGTTGATCACTACGTCATCTTTGGCGCTCTGGTCGGGGCGATATTCTGGAATCTGGTGACCTGGTATTTCGGTATTCCGTCTTCCTCTTCCCATGCTCTGATCGGTGGTTTGATTGGTGCTGCGGTAGCGAAAGAGGGTACCAGTGCTTTGATTGCTGCTGGTCTCTACAAAATCATTTTGTTTATCGTCTTGTCACCGCTGCTGGGCTTTTTCCTCGGTTCTTTGATGATGTTGATCGTGTCCTGGTTGTTCGTTAAATCAACGCCAAGGAAAGTAGATAAATGGTTCCGCCGCCTGCAACTGGTGTCGGCTTCTGTTTTTAGTCTTGGTCACGGTGGTAATGATGCGCAAAAGACCATGGGTATTATCTGGATGTTGTTGATCGCTGCGGGTTATTCCAGCGAAGCCGATAAAGGCCCACCAGGCTGGGTAGTGTATTGCTGCTATGCAGCGATCGGTCTGGGTACTTTGTTTGGTGGCTGGCGCATTGTGAAAACCATGGGTCAAAAAATCACCAAACTCAAACCTGTAGGTGGTTTTTGTGCTGAAACCGGTGGTGCTATCACTCTGATCATGGCAACTGTATTGGGCATTCCTGTGTCGACAACGCATACCATTACTGGCGCGATTGTCGGTGTCGGTTCAGCACAAAAAATGTCTGCGGTGCGTTGGGGCGTAGCTGGCAATATTGTCTGGGCTTGGATCCTGACCATACCTGCCTCTGCTTTTGTGGCCGCGATAGCCTGGTGGATAGGCAGACATATTCTGTAATTCTTGGTAATCGCCAGTCAAAAAAAAGCGCCTCAGTTGAAAAAACTGAGGCGCTTTTTTATTGCAGGTCTGCTGTCGGAATCGGCTACATTTGTTTGAACAAATGCACAAAACTGCGACTGACTTCGAGTTTTTCTGTCAGCCCTTTGATTTGCACCAGATGGCGGCCACGCAGGTCACGTACCACACCTGAGATCGCCTTGGCATTCACCAGCGTGGATCTGTGGATTTGCCAGAATAGAGCAGGGTCCAGTTCATCTGCCAGATCACGCACAGGCTTGCGTATCAGGGCTTCGTAAGTTGCGGTTTGCACCCTTGTATATTTTTCATCGGATTGAAAGAACAAAATTTCTTCCACAGGGATCAGGCGTAATTCCTGGCCTATAGAGGCTTGTATCCATTGCAGGTAATCTGGCTTGGGGCTTATGCCCATTTGCTTGGCCAACTGCGAGAGCATGGTGCTCATGTCGTTTGGCTGGCTTTGAGCAGTCAACCTTGCCTTGAGTCTTTCTACTGTGCGCGTGAGTCTTTCTACATCGGCAGGCTTGAGGACATAATCTACTGCGCCATGATCAAAAGCCTGTATGGCATATTGATCATACGCAGTGATGAACACGATGTGGGCCTTGTTGCCGATGTCCTTGGCTGCTTCCAGACCTGTTTTGACTGGCATGCGTATGTCGAGGAAAACCAGATCTGGTTTATGTGTTTCCACCAGGGCGACGGCTTCTTCGCCATTCTTTGCTTCATCCAGAATTTCCAGCTCAGGCCAGACTTGTTCCAGGCGCGACTTTAACTGGTCGCGCATCATTCTTTCATCATCAGCAATTATGGCAGTAGGCATGGTCAGCGTCATTGAAACTAGTTGGCTAATTCGTAAGGGATTTCTATAGTAACGCAAACTCCGCTAGGTTGATTAGGGGTAATGATCATTTGTCCCTTTTCTTTATAAATCAATTTCAGGCGTTCACGTATATTTTGCAATCCAAGGCCAGTGCCGTTGCTGGGCATGGCACCAAATCCCAGCCCATCATCTGTGACCGAGACGCGCAATTTGTTATGCGCTACCTCTGCGCGGAAGTGTATGGTGCCGCCTTCTGCCTTGCATTCCAGACCATGCTTGATCGCATTCTCAACCAGGGACTGCAGCATCATTGGCGGGAAGGAGGCGCTACGCAAACCTTCAGGCATGATGAAGTCAACATTCAATCTTTCTTCCATGCGCATTTTCAACAATTCCAGATACGATTTGATCATGTCCGCTTCGCGCCCCAGATTGGTGATGCTGGCGTTTTCCCGCATTTGTGGCAACACTGCACGTAAGTAAGCGATCAGGCTGCGTTGCATGGCAGCTGCACGTGGTGGATCGGTTTCTATCAAATACTCCACTGAAGCCAGGGTATTGAACAGGAAATGTGGTTCCACCTGTGCCTGCATCATTTGCATCTGTGCTTCACTGACCTGGCGCAGTAGTGATTCACGCTCTGCTGCCATGCCTGCTTCCTTGGCTTTTTCTTCCGCCTTAACTTTGCCACTCATCAGGGCCTTCATACCGAACAGACCAAAGACCAGCAAGACGACGAAGTTGACAAACCATTTAGATGATGTGCGTTTGTAGCTCTTTACCTCTTCATCGGCTGCATCGGCCACGGCATTGTTGATTTCCTCACTGATTTCCCTTGCTATCTCGGCAGGTAATTTGATGTGAATATCGTCACCTTCCGAGATGGATGGCGGACTTGGCGGTGCTGGCGGCACTATTACACCAGAAGCATTGGGCGCTGCTGGTGCGGCTGGCGGTGCAGGTGGAACAATGTTGCCGTCTTTGCGGATATGAACGCCATTCTCATCGATCTCTATCTGTTTGCCCTTGCCGTCGATATTGTTTTTGCGGATATGCAGGCCAGTATTGTCTATCTCTATACTGGTGTCGCCATCAGTGATTTTGCTGGTTTTTTTTGATTTGCCGGGTGATTTGCTTTTGGTCACCACCACATTTTCTTCAGAGGTAAATAGCATGTCTTGCAACATGCTGCCAGCCGTGATGGTGATAATGGCAAATAAAAAAAACTTCCACCAGGATAATTTGGTGACCCAGGCTGCCGTTGTGTCAAAGCTTTTGCTGAGCCAGACCATGAGGTCTGCCATGAGCTGCTTGATCGTATCTGCATTGGTATTATTCATGATGCTTCTCTTTTAACGGTTATCCCTGACATATCAGCCTGCTTGTCATGCATTGGCTGCTTACGACTCTTCAGTCCATGTTGATACTGTAGGGAAATCGTCCTTGCTTTGATAGCGACTTGCGACAGTCTGCAAGAAATGCGGGACAGAATGGAAAATGCCTCATTTAATATGCATGCTTGTAGACACAACGGAGTCAGAATAGCGGGCTTTGGTGCACGCATCAGAGCTGGATAAACAGCCTGCTGCGTGCCGTGGGATTATCTGCTTGCCAGCCAGGCATGCAAATCATCGCGAGTCAGTGGTTTGGAGTACAAATAACCCTGAGCGATATGACAATCATAAGAAAGCAGGGTGTTCGCCTGCATTTCACTTTCCACACCTTCGGCGATGATGGACAGCCCCAGGTTTTTACCGAGTTGAACAATCATTTTGGCGATGCTGCCTTCATTCGGATTTTTCTGGATCTCATTGACAAAGGCACGGTCAATTTTCAATTTATCTACATCGAGTTTTTGCAAGTGGCTCAGCGAAGAGAAGCCAGTGCCAAAGTCATCGATAGAAATACTCATGCCCAGTTGCTTGATCTGATGCAGGGTTTTGATCAGTAACTCCGGGTCTTTCATGGCCATGGATTCGGTAATTTCCAATTCCACATACTTTGGTGGTACCTGGGTATCGGCCAGCGCCTTGTTCAGTGATTGCATGAACAGGGGGTGTGAAAACTGTGCCTGTGAGACATTGATGGCCATTTGGAAATTGGTGTAGCCAAGGCTGCGCAAATGCACGAGTTCGAGGCAGGCGGTACGCAAGACCCATTCACCTATATCGACAATCAGGCCAGAATATTCGGCGATGGGAATAAACTGATCTGGCGGAATGAACTTGCCTTCATCGGTTTTCCAGCGCAACAAAGCTTCTGCGCCGAGCACGCGGCCGTCGCGCATATCAATCTGAGGCTGGAAAACCAGGAATAATTTTTTTTGTTCAAATGCTGCACGCAGGGCATGCATGAGCAAGACGCGCTCGCGTATCTCTACACCCATATTGCGGGTGAAATACTCGTAGCCACCACGACGGTTCATCTTTGCGCGCTTCAGTGCGATATTGGTGTCCTTCAGTGCTTCTGAACCATCGCTGTCATAGTCATCGAGCTTGATCAGGCCTATGGTCGCCGACAATTGCACATCTTGCTGATCAACATCGAAAGGTGAGTTGAATAAAGCCAGAATTTTATCCGGGCAGACCAGGGTTTCATCACCCAGCAAGGCAAAGGTGTCACTGCCGACTCTTGCTAATTGGCAATGTTCGCCAAAATTCGCCACCAGTCTTTGGGCAACTGAGGACAGTAACTGATCACCAAATTGATGGCCAAGCGCATCATTGGTTTCGGCAAAATGGTCTATGTCTATGAGTGATAGTGAGCTGTGGTTTTTCAGTGAGGTGAGCAGGGTCTCATTCAAGGTCTGTAAAAGCTTGAGACGGTTCGCCAATCCTGTCAGCGGGTCATAAAAGGCGTAATTATGCAGACGTGAAGTCAGCATGACATTATCCAGACCTACCGATACATTGCCGCAGAATACGCCGAGCAGGCGTTTGTCCATTTCATTCAAGTGCAGACCAGTATTGAGATAAAGCGTAAAATCTTTTTGCGCGACGTTATTGAAGTACAGTGCAGTTGATTCAGCTTCAAATATGCTTTGACGGGCTTCCAGCGAACGTTTGACAATATCGCCAGTTGCATGGCTACTTAGCTGTTCCAAAGGCTTATTCAAGCTGCCCAGATACATATTGGTGGTGGCGATAATGTACAGGTCGTCACTATCATCCTGAAGTTCCACCGGCACCTGCCTGGCACACACAAATCCTTCAGTATTGAGACCCAGCAAACCTGCAATCTGTACCAGTACGCCCGCTGCAAAATTTTGCAGGCCCTGCAAGGCCATCAACTCTGTGCTGGCATGGATAATCATTTCCAGGCCGCGACGGCTGGCACTGATGGCGCAAATCTGCTCGTAAGAGCGGATAGCTGATGTAACGGCGGTGTACAGCTTGGTGCGAGTCAGTTCAGATTTGGTTTTATAGTCATTGATGTCGTAATCGCGTATCGCATCAATTTCTGGTGCATAACCTGGTTGCCCGGTGCGCAGTATGATGCGCACATCGGTCAGATTTAGAGTTTTACGTATATGGCTGACCAGTTGCAGGCCAGCGTCTTCCTGCTCCATGACCACATCCAGCAGGATGATAGCGATGTCGGTTTCATTTTTCAGAATGTCGCGTGCTTCTGCCGCTGAATAAGCATGCAGAAAACTCAGGGCGCGATGCTGGATCTCCAGGCTGCCCAACGCAAACGTTGTGGCCGAGTGGACATCTGGATCATCATCAATAATCATGATCCGCCAAGTCTGGGCAGGCCGCGAGGTCGCCGCAGTTTCATCGCTGTCTGGTTCATCTAAGAAAACCAGATCATCTTCAGAAGAGTGGATCGTTGAATTCATCTGTAATGCGGCTCCATGCTTGGCATATCGTATGGTAAGGGCACTGCAAAATTGGTTCCTTGCGGAACTATGACACTAAAAGTATCAGGCGCCAAGCTTCATATATTTTTCATTGGTAAGAATAAAACAAGATTCGTCTGAACGGGAAGAAAAATGCCCTGAATTCGCCTGTAAAGTGCGAAAAATAGTGAAATCTTTTGTCACTTCAGACTGCGGCTAAATTCTGTACAGGGCGCTTCACTGGTAAAATGGGGTTTATTCTGTCTAACCTCTCATTTTCGAAATATTATGTCCGGTAATACTTTTGGCACCTTGTTTACTGTTACAACCTTCGGCGAATCTCACGGTCCGGCCATAGGTTGCGTGATTGATGGCTGCCCGCCGGGCATGGAATTGTCTGAGGCAGACATACAACCAGAACTTGACCGTCGTCGACCGGGTACTTCACGCCATGTGACCCAGCGGCAAGAGCCTGATACGGTAGAAATCCTGTCCGGTGTATATCAGGGTAAAACCACAGGCACGCCTATCGGCCTGTTGATCCGTAATCAGGATCAACGCAGTAAGGATTACGGCAATATCACCGAAACCTTTCGCCCTGGACATGCCGATTTCACTTACTGGAATAAATATGGCATCCGCGATCCGCGCGGTGGTGGACGATCTTCTGCTCGCTTGACTGCGCCGGTTGTTGGTGCCGCGGCGATAGCCAAGAAATGGCTGAATCAACAATATGGAACAGTGTTTCATGGTGGCATGAGCCAATTGGGCGAGATTGTCATCCCTTTTCAAGCCTGGGAGCATGCTGCAGCTAATCCATTCTTCGCGCCTACGACTGATGTTGCGTTAATACAGCAACTTGAAGACTATATGGACGCCTTGCGCAAGGATGGAGATTCCATCGGCGCCAAGATCGATGTGGTCGCATCCAATGTGCCAATTGGTCTGGGCGAGCCTATTTATGACAAGCTCGATGCAGAAATTGCCTACGCCATGATGGGGATTAATGCTGTCAAGGGAGTGGAGATTGGTGCCGGCTTTCGCTCAGTTGTGCAACGTGGCTCTGAGCATGGCGATGAACTGACGCCTGAGGGCTTTGTTGGTAATAATGCTGGCGGCATACTTGGTGGCATCTCTACAGGTCAGGATATTACGGTTTCCATTGCCATCAAACCTACATCTTCAATACGCACGCCAAGAAGATCTGTAGATAAAGATGGCAATCCTGTCATGGTTGAAACTTTTGGCCGTCATGATCCCTGCGTCGGCATACGAGCTACCCCGATTGCAGAAGCCATGCTGGCCCTGGTCTTGATGGATCATGCTCTGCGTCACAGGGCGCAATGTGGTGACGTCAAACCGGGTAATTGATATTGACCATTGTTCCTGCTTCTATTCGTTTTAGGAGTAGGGCAGGAACATGTTACACTGGCTTTTATAATTTCCCTGTAGCTTCCGTGCGCTGCAGCTCCTGAACTCTTCCCTTTCTTGTTGGCGCTACTCTGTACGCCATGTCTGTTGATCTGCTTCAAAATATTCACTGGCAATTTTCCTGATTGCCATCAAAATCCAGATGAAAATTTGGCGATTCTCATCAAACCCACGCATTTGTATTGAAACTTTCATGCACCAATTTGGCGTGAGGGTTGGTTTTGCGTTGCACAATTGTGGCATAATCAAATGCGAAAAAAAGATGCAGTACAGGATGTAGTAAGAACCAATGACTTATTTCCAGGCTTCAGATTATGCTTAAAACGCTTTACGATAAATTATGGGAATCCCATGTAGTCCATTCCGAAGATGATGGCACTGCAATTCTCTATATAGACCGCCATTTGTTGCATGAAGTCACCAGCCCGCAAGCCTTTGATGGCTTGAAGCTGGCTGGACGTCAACCTTGGCGACTATCCGCCAACCTGGTGGTGGCAGATCATAATGTGCCAACCACAAACCGCATCAATGGTATTGATGACCCGATTTCCCGTCTGCAAGTGGAAACACTGGATGCCAATGCCAAAGAATATGGTTTAACCTATTTCAGCATGGCAGACAAGCGCCAGGGCATCGTGCACGTCATCGGGCCTGAACAGGGCGCAACCTTGCCAGGTATGACCGTCGTTTGCGGTGATTCCCATACATCTACTCATGGTGCATTTGCCTGCCTGGCGCATGGTATTGGTACATCTGAAGTCGAACATGTGCTGGCGACCCAGACCCTGATTGCAAAAAAATCCAAGTCCATGCTGGTGCAAGTTGATGGTGCCATGCCTGTGGGCGTGACAGCGAAAGATATCGTCCTGGCCATTATCGGCAAGATAGGTACCGCAGGCGGCACGGGCTATGCAATTGAATTTGCTGGCTCGACTATCCGCAGCCTCTCCATGGAAGGTCGCATGACCGTCTGCAATATGGCGATTGAAGCAGGCGCGCGCGCTGGCATGGTGGCGGTAGATCAAACTACTATCGACTACGTCAAAGGTCGTCCATTGTCGCCGGTTGGGCCGCATTGGGATAGAGCAATTGAATACTGGAGCACACTGCATACTGATGCAGGCGCCAAATTCGACATGGTCGTGACCCTGAATGCTGCCGAAATCAAGCCGCAAGTCACTTGGGGCACCTCTCCTGAAATGGTGGTGGCGATAGATAGCCGTGTACCTGATCCTGAACAGGAAAAAGATGCCGTCAAGCGTGACGCCATAGAAAAAGCCCTGATCTACATGGCATTGGAACCAAATACTGCAATTTCTGACATCCGTATTGATAAAGTCTTTATCGGTTCTTGCACCAATTCGCGCATAGAAGATTTGCGTGCTGCCGCTGCTGTTGTGCGTGGTAAATATCGTGCATCAAACGTCAAACTGGCGATGGTTGTGCCAGGCTCTGGTTTGGTCAAAGAACAGGCTGAACGTGAAGGTCTGGATCAGATATTCAAGGCGGCCGGTTTTGAATGGCGTGAGCCAGGTTGCTCCATGTGCCTGGCCATGAATGCCGACAGGCTGGAGCCTGGTGAGCGTTGCGCTTCCACTTCCAACCGTAACTTTGAAGGCCGGCAGGGGCAAGGTGGCCGCACCCACCTGGTGTCACCCGCAATGGCTGCTGCAGCTGGTGTCGCCGGACATTTTGTTGATGTACGTAACTTGAATTAATTATTGCGGAGGAAAGACATGAAAAAATTATTTGCGCTGGCGATTTGCGCTTTCATCCTGGCAGGCTGCAATACCGTTCAGGGCTTGGGTAAAGACGTTAAAAAGGCTGGCGAAGCAGTCGAAAATGCAGGCAAAAAATAAGTACCGACATGGAAAAATTTACTTTACTTGATGGTTTGGTTGCGCCCATGGATAGGGCCAACGTGGATACTGACGCCATCATCCCCAAGCAGTTTTTGAAATCCATCAAACGCAGTGGTTTTGGCCCTAATCTGTTTGATGAATGGCGTTACCTCGACCATGGCGAACCTGGCGTAGACAATAGCAAGCGTCCTGTCAATCCGGATTTCGTGTTGAATCAAGCACGTTATCAGGGGGCATCCATCTTGCTGGCGCGTAAAAATTTTGGTTGCGGTTCTTCGCGTGAACATGCCCCCTGGGCCTTGGAACAATTTGGTTTTCGCGCCATTATCGCACCGAGTTTTGCCGATATATTCTTCAATAACTGCTATAAAAACGGTGTGCTGCCTATCGTATTGGGTGAGGCGCAAGTTGATGCTCTGTTCAATGAAGTCAAAGCCTTCCCTGGCTATCGCCTGATCGTTGATCTCGAACAGCAAGTCGTGCGCACCACCAATGGCAGTGCCAGCTATGGCTTTGATGTTGATGCCTTCCGCAAATATTGCATGCTCAATGGCCTGGATGATATTGGCTTGACGCTGCGTCAGGCTGACAAGATACGGGCCTTTGAAGAGCGCCATATCGCTGCGCAACCATGGCTAGCCAATACCATCTAAGCTAGCTAAATAAGCCAACTAAGTAAGCCAACTAAATAAGCCATCTAAATTAATTTCTTGAGAATATGAAAATTGCTATTTTGCCGGGTGACGGTATAGGTCCGGAAATCGTTGAACAGGCAGTCAAGGTCTTGAACGCGCTGGGCGAGTCTTTTGAAATGGAAACCGCGCCCGTCGGTGGTGCTGGCTATGAAGCTTCTGGCCATCCTTTGCCAGAAGCGACACTGAAACTGGCGCTGGAAGCAGATGCCATATTGTTTGGCGCAGTTGGTGATTGGAAATATGACACTCTGGATCGTCCATTGCGTCCTGAACAAGCCATTTTGGGTTTGCGTAAAAACCTGAAGCTGTTCGCTAATTTGCGTCCGGCCATCATGTATCCGGAATTGGCCGGTGCTTCAACACTGAAGCCGGAAGTGGTTTCTGGTCTGGATATCCTGATCATCCGCGAATTGACAGGCGATATTTATTTTGGTCAGCCACGCGGTGTGCGTGAGTGCCCTGATGGCCCGTTCAAAGGTGAGCGCGAAGGTTTTGATACCATGCGTTATGCTGAATCAGAAATTCGCCGTATTGCCCACGTGGCTTTCCAGGCTGCGCAAAAGCGCGACAAGCGACTGACCAGTGTAGATAAAGCCAATGTGCTGGAAACTTTCCAATTCTGGAGAGACATCGTCACTGAGGTGCATAAAGAATATCCAGACGTGGCGCTAGATCATATGTATGTTGACAATGCCGCCATGCAGTTGGTGCGCGCGCCAAAGAAATTTGATGTCATCGTCACCGGCAATATGTTTGGCGACATCCTGTCTGACCAGGCATCCATGCTGACCGGTTCTATCGGCATGTTGCCATCTGCTTCATTGGATTCGAATAACAAGGGTTTGTATGAACCTTCTCATGGTTCGGCACCGGATATCGCTGGCAAAGGTGTGGCTAATCCACTGGCAACCATCCTGTCTGCCGCCATGATGCTGCGTTATTCCCTGAATAAAGCGGAGCAGGCTGACCGTATTGAAAATGCCGTTAAAAAAGTACTGGGGCAAGGTTTGCGTACTTCGGATATTTATGAGGCAGGCACGACCAAGGTTGGTACTGAGGAGATGGGGCAGGCAGTGCTCCAGGCATTAAGTTAATTGTTGTTGATGAAGGGCAGGGACGTCCTGCAAAATTTTAGGGAAAAATGATGAAACTGGTGGGTCTGGTAGGTTGGCGCGGTATGGTGGGTTCTGTCCTGATGCAACGCATGCAGGAAGAAGGTGATTTCGATCATATTGAACCCGTGTTCTTTTCAACGTCCAATACAGGCGGTACGGCCCCTGCAATGGCAAAGAATGAAAAGACCTTGCAAGACGCAAATAATATTGATGCGCTCAAGAAGTGCGAGATTATTATTACCTGCCAGGGTGGTGACTACACCAATGAGATTTACCCAAAACTACGCGCAAGCGGCTGGAATGGTCACTGGATTGATGCTGCGTCCAGCCTGCGCATGAATGAAAATGCTGTCATCGTACTCGATCCGGTGAATCTGCCAGTGATCAAGCAAGCGCTGGTCAATGGACAAAAAGACTGGATAGGCGGCAACTGCACAGTCAGCTGTATGTTGATGGGCGTTGGTGCTCTGTACAAGGCTGGTCTGGTGGAATGGATGAGCACGCAAACTTACCAGGCAGCGTCTGGTGGCGGTGCCCAGCATATGCGTGAATTGCTGACGCAATACGGTACTTTGAATGCAGAAGTTCGCTCCTTGCTGGATGACCCGAAAAGCGCGATTCTGGAAATCGACCGTAAAGTGATTGCCAAACAACGTTCCCTGAGCGCTGACGAAACAGCCAACTTTGGCGTGCCACTGGGTGGATCGCTGATCCCATGGATCGACAAAGATCTGGGTGATGGCATGTCGAAAGAAGAATGGAAAGGCATGGCAGAAACCAACAAGATCCTGGGCCAGGGTGCAGGTTTTGGTACGGCAGCTATACCAGTTGACGGTTTCTGCGTACGTATCGGTGCCATGCGTTGCCACAGCCAGGCTTTGACATTCAAGTTGAAAAAAGATGTGCCATTGGCGGATATTGAAGCCATGATTGCTGCCGATAATGAATGGGTTAAAGTTGTGCCGAATACCCGCGAAGCCAGCATCCGTGATCTGACGCCTGTTGCCGTTACTGGCACCATGACAATTCCGGTTGGCCGCATTCGTAAATTGGCGATGGGCCCAGAATATGTTGGTGCCTTTACAGTAGGTGATCAGTTATTGTGGGGAGCAGCAGAGCCGCTGCGCCGCATGTTGCGTATCTTGATTGATTAAAAAGTCAGCAAAACTTGATGTTTTAAAGTAATTGTTAAAACTTGTTGTAGAATATAGGGGGGCGTTTAACGCCCCCTTGTCGTTTTTGAAACTTCAAAAAGCTTCGTCTAATTTATTGACGGGCATTTAGTTTTAATTTTAATAATAAATAATTAGGATTTTGGCGATTATTTTTTCACTTGTCATTTGGCAACAACATTTATGCGATATCCTTGCACTTCGGGGTTCTTAATGTATTTACCACTGTGATAAATCGCGTTAAGCTTGCGTGGCAATGTTTGTAATGTTAATGTGAAACATTAGGACGCGTCGCTAGGCAATGTGTAAAGCGTCACCCAGCGGACTTTGTTCGCCAAAAATTCCCAATATGTCTGACAAAATGCATAATCAAAAAAAATCGTCTGTGATTACCGTGGGACGCAAGGCGTTAAGTGTAGCTGTAGCGTCTTCCTTGTTCATGTTGTCGAGCGCGCATGCTACCGGTCTCGGCAAGCTGACTGTGCTCTCCTCTCTGGGGCAACCCTTGCGCGCAGAGGTAGAATTGACTTCTCCTTCCAAGGAGGAAATCGATTCACTGGTGCCCAAACTGGCATCCCAGGAGGCTTTTAAGCAAGCGAACATAGACTTTAATGTCGCATTATTGTCACTGCGTTTTGCAGTTGAGCAGCGTGGCGCAAATTATGTAATCCGCATCAGCTCAGCTCAAGCCATGAACGAACCTTTCGTTGATATGTTGCTGGAGTTGAACTCTGCAAATGGCAAGCTGCTTAGAGAATACACCTTCTTGCTGGATCCTGCTGAATTGCGAAATAGTCAATCTGCGCAAGTCAGTAATCCGGTGGTTGTTGCTAACCAGCCACAAAACACATCTGCATCTAATGCCGCTAAAAATACGCGCCCCAATGCGGTTGCAACAAATCCCAATTTAAGAAACGATAGGTCGCCAGCACCAAAAAACGCTGAGGCCGGCAAAGAAATTAAATCTGCCGGCGATTATCAGGTCAGGGCTGGTGATACATTAAGCAAGATTGCCGGTAATTACCGTGCTGAGGGTGTTTCGCTCGACCAGATGCTGGTTAGTATTTATCGCGCCAATCCGCAAGCCTTTGCTGGCAATAATATGAATCGCCTGAAATCCGGGCAGATTTTGACTGTACCAGATGCTGATTCCGCACGTGCCAGTGTAGGTACCACGAATGAGGCGCACTCTGTGGTCGTGGCGCATGCAGCTGACTTCAATTCCTATCGCAATAAACTGGCTGGTCAGGTCGCGGACGCGCCTGCAGAAAAAGCGCCATCCACCAAACAAAGTGGTGGCGGCAAGATCACGGCCAAGGTAAAAGAAGTACCGAATGCTACTACTGATTCTCCTGATAAACTGAAGTTGTCCAAGGTTGGTCCTGCTTCTGCACGCACTTCAGGTAAGGGTGGTGAAGAAGATAAACTGGCCAAAGAAAGAGCGGCGCAGGAAGCCAATTCACGCGTCAAAGAGCTAGAGAAAAACGTTAGTGATCTGAAGGGTTTGCTGGAAGCCCAGAAGATAGAAATCAAAAACAAAGAAATGGCTGCCAAGCAGGCGGAGCTGACCAAGGCAAAACCTGATGTCAAGGCAAGTGCTCCTGCATCAGCGCCTGCGCCAGCTGTTGCCAGTGTAGCTGCACCAGTTGCGGTGCCTGCTCCGGCACCGGTCTCTGTGCCAGCACCAGCTTCGGTTGCTGCATCTGTGCTAGCCAGTGCGCCTGCCACTGCCAGCACGCCAGCCGTTGCTGCATCTGCAGCTTCCGTTGCTACTCCCAAGCCGCCAGTCAAACGCAAGATTGCGACGCCGCCACCTCCTCCTCCACCAGAACCAAGTTTCCTGGACAGCATTTCTGACTATCTGTTGCCAGGTGGTATAGCTTTGCTAGCCATCTTGGGTGGCGTGGGTATCTGGACTAGCCAGCGCAAGAAAAAATTGCAGCAGTTTGAAGACAGTATCCTGACTGGCTCCAGCATGAAAGCCAACTCTATGTTCGGCTCTACTGGTGGCCAGAGTGTTGATACCAATAACAGCGTTTTCAACTCTAATTTTGCGCCATCTGCCAGCCAGTTGGATGCCAATGAAGTTGATCCTGTTGCTGAAGCTGATGTGTATATCGCTTATGGACGTGATTCTCAGGCAGAAGAAATTCTAAAAGAAGCATTGCGTACTCAGCCAGACCGTCATGCAGTCAGGGTTAAATTGCTGGAAATTTACTTTGGCCGTAAAGATGCCAAAACCTTTGAACGCCTCGCCAGTGAGTTGTATGGCATGACCAGCGGTGAGGGTGAAGACTGGGCGCAAGCAGCTTCCATGGGTATCGTGCTGGAGCCAGGCAATCCTTTGTATGCTGGCGGTAAAGCCAAGGCAGATATGGCAGCCGCATCTGGTTTGGGTTCTGGTACTCAGCCGCTGGAAGATCTTGATCCAGAGGCTTTGCTGGCTAATTCACTGTCTCAGGACATGCTTGAAGCGATCAGCATTATCGATACTGCCCAGCGTGATGGTGGTGCCGCAAAAGCCAATGCCATTGCAGAAGAAGCTGCCATGGATGAGCATGCGCTGGATTTCGATCTGGATATTTCTGCCATCCCAGAACCTGAAGTACCAAAAATTCCTGAGCCAGTTGCCCACGCTGCTCCTGCTGTAGAGCCATCAACTGCGCCTGAGGTTGATTTTGGTACGATAGATTTTGATTTTGGCACTAAAGATCCTGAACCAGTTCATGCGCCTGTGCTTGCGGAAACTGCTCCATTAAAAGCGCTTGATCCCGATGTCGAGAAATTTGAGCTCGATTTGGGTCATATTGATTTTGCATCAGACAAGCCTGCGTCAGATCCTTTGTCTCTGGATATCTTGCCTCCAGACGACAAGTTGGATGAAAACCTGCTGGCAGCATCTCTGGCTGGTGAAGCTGCAGAATCACCATTGCCAGAATTGACAGCTCCCAAAAAAGCTGAAGAAGATGCGATGTCAGCTTTTGAATTCGATTTGTCTGGCATTGATCTTGACCTGGAGCCAGCACCAGCTACGCCAGCAGCACCAGCAATTGAGGAAGCGCCAGCACACAATGCTGAAATGGCAACCAAGCTTGATCTGGCAGTTGCTTATCATGAAATCGGTGATAAAGAAGGTGCCCGCGAATTGCTTGACGAAGTACTCAAAGGTGGTACCACTGATCAGGTAGAAAGAGCCAAGTCCATGATAGCCCAAATGGCTTGATGTTCTTGAGGTAGTCATGACGGGCGCAGCACATGCTGGCGCCCGTTTTGTTTTTTTGGAAATTGCATTGTGTCGAAACGATTAGTTTTAGGTGTGCAGTATGACGGTAATTCCTGGCAAGGCTGGCAAACTCAGCCTTCTGGTAATACCGTGCAAGACGCGTTGGAACGGGCGCTACAACAATTTACCAAAAGTGCCATCAAAACCACCTGCGCGGGTCGTACTGATGCTGGCGTGCATGGCATAGAGCAGGTCGTGCATTTTGATACTGAACTGGTGCGCGAATCCTATTCATGGGTGAATGGCGTGAATGCCTTTTTACCTGCCTCCGTGGCTGTGCAGTGGGCGAAGGAGTTGCCCATGGACCCTGACTCGGAAGATAATTTTCATGCGCGCTTTAGTGCCCGCGCCCGCACTTATCATTATATTTTGCATAATGCTGCAATCCGTTCACCCATGTGGAGTGGGCGGGCAGGGTGGACCTTTCGCCCGCTTGATGTAGAACGCATGCGCACTGCCGCTGTTCATTTGTTGGGGGAGCATGATTTCTCTGCCTTCCGCGCTTCTGGCTGTCAGGCCAAAACCCCGGTCAAGCATATGTATGATATACAGATACGGCGTCAGGGAGAAATGATCATTTTTACCTTGCGCGCCAGCGCCTTCCTGCATCACATGGTCAGAAACATCGTTGGTTCGCTGATCTTTGTCGGCACGGGCAAAAGAGAACCGGAATGGATGGGCGAAGTCCTGTTCAGTATGAACCGCGAAATCGCTGCGCCGACCTTCATGCCCGATGGTTTGTATCTTGCGCGAATTGACTATGAAGACAAATGGAGCCTGCCGCAAAGAGAATTGGTGGAAACGCTGGCTTTCTTGTCTTTTTTGTAGTGACTGACTGACATCATCTCGACGATTTCTCGGCTTTCCGGGGTGAAATCCGGTAAAATGGCGTTTTGCAAAACCCAAACTGAAGGCGCTCGCCTGGGGAAACTTGCCCAGCTCAGAGCGCTTTTTTTATAGCTGGTATTCGCTTCACCTTTGTTTCTTTCGTAATTTCAATGAATAACATCCGCAATTTTTCGATTATTGCCCATATTGACCATGGCAAATCCACACTGGCAGATCGCATTATCCAGCTTTGTGGCGGCCTTTCCGACCGGGAAATGGAAGCGCAAGTGCTTGATTCCATGGATATTGAGCGTGAACGTGGTATCACCATCAAGGCCCAGACTGCGGCCCTGCATTACAAGGCGCGCGACGGCCAGATTTATAACCTGAATCTGATCGATACACCGGGTCACGTTGACTTCAGTTATGAAGTAAGCCGTTCCCTGTCTGCCTGCGAAGGCGCCTTGCTGGTTGTCGATGCGTCACAAGGTGTGGAAGCGCAGACAGTAGCGAACTGCTATACCGCCATTGAACTGGGTGTTGAGGTAGTGCCAGTCTTGAACAAGATTGATTTGCCATCTGCCGACCCTGACAATGCCTGCCAGGAAATCGAAGAAGTCATCGGCATAGATGCTTCAGATGCTGTCCATTGCTCTGCAAAAACCGGCCTGGGTGTTGAAGATGTACTTGAATCACTGATCATTAAAGTACCACCACCCCAAGGTGATCCAACTGCGCCTCTGCAAGCACTGATCGTTGACTCATGGTTTGATAATTATGTCGGCGTTGTCATGCTGGTGCGTATCAAGAACGGTACCTTGCGTCCGAAAGACAAGATCCTGTTCATGGCGACAGAAGCGCAGCATCTGGTTGAAAGCGTAGGCGTATTTACGCCCAAGTCACTGAGCCGTACAGAATTGTCAGCTGGTCAGGTGGGTTTTGTGATCGCCGGCATTAAAGAGTTGAAGTCAGCCAAAGTGGGTGACACGATTACGGTTGCCAACAAGCCTGCTGCCGAGCCTTTGCCTGGTTTTAAAGAGGTGCAGCCACAAGTTTTTGCCGGTTTGTTCCCAGTTGAAGCCAATCAGTATGATGCTCTGCGTGATTCCCTGGAAAAGCTCAAGCTCAATGATGCAGCCCTGATGTATGAGCCTGAAGTGTCACAAGCGCTGGGTTTTGGCTTCCGCTGCGGCTTCCTTGGCTTGCTGCACATGGAAATCGTCCAGGAGCGTCTGGAGCGCGAATTCGACATGGACCTTATCACCACTGCACCAACGGTGGTATATGAAGTGTTGATGGCCGATGGCAGTATCCTGATGGTGGATAATCCGTCCAAGATGCCCGAGCCATCCAAGATAGAAGAAATTCGTGAGCCTATCGTCACCGTCAATCTCTACATGCCTCAAGAGTATGTAGGTTCGGTGATCACCCTGTGTACCCAGAAGCGGGGCGTACAGCTGGACATGAATTATCACGGCCGCCAAGTCAAGCTGACCTATGAAATGCCGATGGCTGAAATCGTGCTGGATTTCTTTGATCGCCTCAAATCCACCTCGCGTGGCTATGCGTCCATGGACTATGAATTCAAGGAAAACCGCGCCGCAGACGTGGTCAAGGTTGACATGTTGATCAATAGCGAGAAGGTCGATGCACTGGCGATTATCGTACACAGAGCGAATAGTCATTTCCGTGGCCGTGCCGTGGCTGCCAAAATGCGTGAACTGATCCCGCGCCAGATGTTTGACGTGGCAATTCAGGCCGCTATCGGCTCCAACATCATCTCACGTGAAAACGTCAAAGCCTTGCGTAAAAACGTCTTGGCGAAATGTTATGGCGGCGATATCAGCCGTAAGCGCAAATTGCTGGAAAAACAAAAAGCAGGTAAGAAGCGCATGAAGCAAGTGGGTTCGGTAGAGATCCCGCAAGAAGCGTTTTTGGCGATTTTACAAGTGGATGAAAAATGAGTTTTCAATCAATCTTGGGCAATTTTGCCCTGATCCTGTTTGTCTTGACCGTTGTTACTGGTGTTATCTGGTTTCTTGATGTCTTTATATTTGCCAAACAGCGCCGTAAAAACGCCGACAAGGCGCTGGCTGAATACGACGCACGCAGAGCCAAGCTGACTGCTGAAGGCATACGCCTGGAAGAAAGCACACGCCATGACATGGAAGCTGGTTTGCTCAGGCAACCCGTCTGGATAGAATATTCCGGCAGTTTCTTTCCAGTGATCGCATTGGTGTTTTTCTTACGCTCTTTCTTGTTCGAGCCATTTAAAATTCCTTCAAGTTCAATGTTGCCAACATTGTATGTCGGTGATTTGATACTGGTGAATAAATTTACTTATGGCATACGTTTGCCCGTAATTAATAAAAAAGTCATCTCCATCAATGATCCGCAAAGAGGCGATGTCATGGTATTTAAATACCCTGAAGACCCTAGCGTGGACTATATTAAACGTGTGGTGGGCGTGCCTGGTGATAAAATTGTGTATAAAAACAAACGTTTATCAGTGAATGGTAAAGAAGTTTCATATACGAACATGCCTGACTTCCGTGATAATCTTGATTACTTAAAGCAATACAAGGAAGACTTGACTGGCGTCAGTCACCGTATTTTGGTGAATGAGCAAAGACCTGCTTATGTTGATAATCCGCATGACTTCAAGGGCCGGGACTTGTGCACTTATGATAATGATGGCTTTACCTGTAATGTGCCGCAAGGCCGTTACTTCATGATGGGCGATAACAGGGATAATAGTCTCGACAGTCGCTACTGGGGTTTTGTGCCAGATGAAAATATTGTTGGAAAAGCATTTTTTATCTGGATGAATTTTGGTGATATCGAACGCATTGGTAGTTTTCATTAAATTTCAGTCTTAATCAGGAAAAATCTATGTCAAATATTCAATATTCCACATTCAAAAAGCAACAAGGCATTACCTTGATCGGATTGATCATGGCAATTGCAGTAATCATTGTTCTTGCCATGATTGCAATGAAAGTGGTGCCTACCATGATCGAATATAATTCCATCTCCAAGGCAATGAATAGCTCGAAAAATGCAGGAACTACCCCAAGGGAAATTCAGATTGCTTTCGACAAGCAAAGGGAAGTCGGTTATTTTGATGCAGTGACTGGCAAGGATCTGGTTATCGTAAAAAATAACGATGGTGGTTTTGACCTCAATTTTTCATATACCAGGAAAATTCCTCTGGTTGGTCCAGCCAGCATATTGATGGAGTATTCGGGCACTACTGCAAAGAACGGTGTCGTCGTTACAAAACCTGCCAGGGCAGATTAAGTTTATCGTATGAATCAACAACTATTGCAGAAAAGGCTGGGGCACCAGTTTAGCAACCCCGCTTTGTTGCAGCAGGCTTTGACACATCGTAGTCATAGTGTTTTGCATAATGAACGTCTGGAATTTCTCGGCGATTCAGTCTTGAATTGTGTCGTCGCTTCTTTGTTGTTTGATAGTTTTGCCAATATTGATGAAGGTGATTTGTCGCGGGTCCGTGCCAATCTCGTCAAGCAACAGTCGTTGTATGAAATCGCCCAAAGAATAGAGTTGTCACAGTTCCTGCGTCTGGGTGAGGGGGAATTGAAATCCGGCGGATTCCGTCGCCCATCTATCCTGGCAGATACGCTAGAAGCTTTGTTCGGTGCGATTTTCCTTGATGCCGGTTTTGATGCCGCAAGAGAAGTTATCCGCGCACTGTATGCGCCAGTGCTGGCCAGCGTTGATCCTACTACCCTGGGCAAGGATGCCAAGACTTTGTTGCAAGAATTTTTGCAAAGTAAAAAAATCGCTTTACCGCAATACAATGTTGTAGCAACCCATGGCGCTGCACATAATCAGGAATTCGAAATTGAATGCCTGGTGCCCAAGCTTGAGATCCAGGTCTTTGGTACTGGTGGCAGTCGCCGTGCCGGCGAGCAGGCCGCAGCCAAGCTGGCGCTGGAAACTGCACTGGCCATGTTGGTACGCTCACCTGCAGCCAAGAAGGCCAAGCCACGTGCTTCGCAGTTAAAGCTGGCTGGCATAGCGACAGTGCAAGGCGAAGCAGTGGCAGAAGCCAAGCCGCAGTCGGCCAAGCAAAAAAGCTTGCTGGATACTGAGACACCCAAGGCCGACAAGCCAAAAGCTACACCAGGCACAAACAGTACAACCAGCACTACCAGCACGGCTGCAGCAGACGAACTGCTGACCCATGATATTCACCCAGAGACTCACCCTAAGACTGCCTGACGACCGCATGACTGAATTAATAGACAATCCTGATTTCCGCTGTGGTTACATCGCCATCGTCGGGCGACCTAACGTCGGTAAATCGACCCTGATGAACGCCCTGATTGGTGCCAAGGTCAGTATTACCTCGCGCAAGGCGCAAACTACCCGCCATCGTATTACTGGCATACAAACCAAAGACAATACCCAGTTTGTGTATATTGATACGCCGGGTTTCCAGACTCGCCATTCAAATGCACTGAATCGCACGTTGAACCGCACTGTCACGACAACGCTGACAGCCGCAGACGTGATTTTGTACATCATAGAAGCAGGCACTTTTGGCCCGGCAGATCAGCAGGTTATTAATCTGCTGCCTAAAGATGTACCTTGTATCCTCGTCATCAACAAATCAGACCGCGTCAAAGACAAAGCTGTGATGATGCCGTTTGCTCAGAAAGTGGCAGTACTCCATCCTTTCGCTGCGATCGTGCCAGTATCGGCAACCTTGCGCTTCCAGCTGGAAAACCTGGAAGGTGAAATTCGCAAATACCTGCCGCTGAACCCGCCCATGTTTGGCGAAGACGATATCACCGACCGCAGCGAAAAGTTTCTTGCCGCAGAAATCGTGCGCGAAAAACTGTTCCGCTTTGTTGGTGATGAACTGCCTTACACCAGCACCGTGTTGATAGAAAAGTTTGAGCAAGAAGGCAATTTGCGTCGCGTATTCGTTGCCATCCTGGTGGACAGGGATGGCCATAAATCCATGGTCATTGGCAACAAGGGCGCACGTCTGAAGGACATCTCCACCCAGTCACGCCAGGATATGGAAAAACTGTTTGGTGGCCCCGTGTATCTGGAAATCTGGATCAAGGTCAAATCTGGCTGGGCAGACAATGAAGCCGGTTTGCGTGCTTACGGTTACGAGTAAATCCAGTCATGGATGAGCAGGCAGTCGCCGTGCAGGAAGGCAGCGCAGTTGAAGATGCGGTTGCTGTACCGCCAGCGCCACCTGCCGTCAAAAAAACTGCTGCCCGACCACGGGTACCTAAAGTAACCTCGGCAAGCTTAGCGTCCCCACGCGCTGCCAGCAAATCCCCTGCCAAAGACTTGCGCATACTGGAGCAGCCAGGCTTTGTCCTGCATTCCTGGCCCTACAAAGAAACCAGTCTCATCATCGATGTGTTGACACGTGACCATGGCCGCATAGCTTTGGTTGCCAAGGGCGCAAAGCGCCCGCATTCGCAATTGCGCAGTGTCTAGCAAACTTTCCAGCCATTGCAGTTGGGCTGGACAGGCAAGGGTGAAATCCGCACGCTAACGACCGCAGACTGGGTAGGCGGTATGCTGCCACTGGAAAAATCTGCCTTGCTCTGTGGCTTTTACCTCAATGAATTGCTGGTCAAGTTCCTCATGCGCGATGAAGCGCACCCGGAATTGTTTGACCTGTACGTCTCTACGCTGAATCAGTTGGCCCATGATGAACCCGCCACCATCGTCCTGCGCCGCTTTGAACTTGCACTATTGCGCGAATCCGGCTTGCTGGGCGACCTGACCCGCTGCACGCAACAGCGTGAACGCGTACAGGCAGAGCAATTCTATGTACTTGACCCTGAACGTGGCCCCAGACCCGCAATGCCGGCCGACAGTGTGCCCAGGGTCAGCGGCAAGACTTTGCTGGCCATGCAGCGCGGCGACTATGCTGAACAAAGCACGCAATTGCAAAGCAAGCTGCTGATGCGCTTTTTGCTTGCCCATCATTTGCATGGCGCAGCGTTAAATACCCGGCAAATACTGATCGATTTGCAAAATCTATGAATATCCATCAACAAAGCCAGTTGATAGAACTGGGCGTGAATATTGACCACGTTGCCACCCTGCGCAATGCGCGCGGTACAAGTTACCCTGATCCTTTGCAGGCAGCTTTGCTGGCAGAAGAGGCGGGCGCAGATTGCATTACCCTGCATCTGCGTGAAGACCGCCGCCATATCCGCGATGCAGACGTAGAGCAACTGCGCCCACGCCTGCTGACGCGCATGAACCTAGAAACCGCAGTCAATAATGAAATGCTGGATCTGGCTTGCCGCATCCTGCCGCAAGATGTTTGCCTGGTGCCAGAACGCCGTGAAGAAGTCACGACCGAAGGTGGCCTTGATGTCGCCCGTGACTTTGCCAAAGTACAGGCCGCGGTCAGGCAATTGCAGGCGGCTGGCATACGTGTGTCATTATTCATCGATGCAGATGAGCAGCAGATACAAGCCAGCTCAGAGGCAGGTGCAAGCGTCATAGAAATCCACACCGGCCGCTATGCTGATGCGCATGACCCGGCATTGCAGGCGCAAGAGCTGGCGCACATAGCGCAAGCCGCCATTGCAGGCATACGTCATGGTTTGAAAGTGAATGCCGGTCATGGTCTGCATTTGAACAATACCGCCGCCATTGCCGCTATTCCTGAAATATCAGAATTGAACATAGGCCACGCCATCGTTGCTCAGGCCTTGTTCGTCGGCTGGCAAAAAGCCATTAGCGACATGAAGGCTTTGATGGTCAAAGCCCGATTGGCGACTTTACACAGAGCAGCCTGACATGATCTACGGCATAGGCACCGACATCGTACAAATCTCGCGCATGCAAGATGCATTGGCGCGCAACGGCGAACGCTTTGCTGAAAAGATACTTGGTCCAGAAGAATTGGCCATCTACCACGAACGCAAAGCCCTGGTAGAGGCACGCGGCCTGCGTTATCTGGCTACCCGGTTCGCTGCAAAAGAAGCTTTTTCCAAAGCTGTGGGCATGGGCATGCGCGACCCCATGAACTGGCATGCCATGCAAACGCTGAATAACGACCAGGGCCAGCCTGTCGTGCAGACTAACGGTAATATGCTGCAATGGATGCAGGAGCGCAGTTTGCAGGCGCGTATCTCAGTCAGTGACGAAACTGATTACGCCATCGCCTTCGTCATCATCGAAATTGAACAATCCCTGCTAAAGTAGCGGCTTCCACAAGCGCTGCAGATTGATTGCATCATGACTGAACCAAATATCTCAGAAGCACGCCAGCAAGTGCTCGATCTGGTTGCCAAATTACCCAACCTACCGGGTGTATACCGCTATTTTGATAGCAATGACCAGGTGCTGTACGTCGGCAAGGCGCGTGATTTAAAAAAACGCGTCTCCAGCTATTTTCTCAAAAACCTCTCCAGCCCGCGCATCGCGATGATGGTAGAGAAAATCGCCAAGCTCGAAACCACAGTCACCCGCAGCGAAGCCGAAGCACTGATCCTTGAAAACAACCTCATCAAGGCCTTAAAGCCGCGCTACAACATCCTGTTTCGTGATGACAAGTCTTATCCATACCTGAAAATCACCACAGAAAAAACGCCACGCATGATGTATTACCGTGGTGCGATCGATAAAAAACATCAGTACTTCGGGCCATTTCCATCGGGCTGGGCAGTCAAGGAATCGATGCAGATTTTGCAGAAAGTCTTTTTGCTGCGCAGTTGCGAAGACAGTGTGTTTGCCAACCGCACCCGCCCATGCCTGCTGCACCAGATCAGCCGTTGCAGCGCCCCTTGCGTCAAGATTATTGCGCCAGAAGACTACCAGCAAGACGTCAACAATGCCGCTGACTTTTTGCGTGGCCGCCAGCTCGAAGTCATGCAGACCCTGGAAAAAAAGATGCTCGATTTTTCCATGGAACTGAAATTCGAGCAGGCCGCCGCCGTGCGCAATCAAATGCAGGCTCTGTCCAAAGTCTTGCATCAACAAAGCATGGAAACCGCAGGTGATGTCGATATCGATATTTTGGCTGTGGTAGTGGAGGGCGGTCGTGCCTGCGTCAACCTGGCCATGGTCAGGGGCGGGCGGCATCTGGGTGACCGGGCTTATTTCCCTACCCATGTCGATGATGCCCTCAGCGTCGCAGAAAATGAAATCGAAGTAGAGGTCATCTCTGCCTTCCTGGCGCAACACTATGTTGACCAGTTCATCCCTTCCACACTGGTCATGAATGTGGAACTTGATGCGCCTGATCTCATGCTGGCACTGGCCGAACAATGTGGTCACCGCATCCATCTATCCTTCCAGCCCCAGGAGCAGCGTCGCGCCTGGCTGGACATGGCCGTCAAGGGTGCCAGGCTGGCATTGGCGCGCATGCTGTCTGAGCAGGGCTCGCAACAGGCCCGCACCCGCGCCCTGGCAACCGTGCTGGAACTGGAGGTAGAAAATCTCGAAGAGCTGCGCGTCGAATGTTTTGACATCAGCCATACCCAGGGCGAAGCGACTCAGGCATCTTGTGTTGTGTTCCATCATCACGCCATGCAGAACAGTGAATATCGCCGTTTTAATATCAAGGATATTACTGGGGGCGATGATTATGCCGCCATGCGCCAGGTGCTGTTCCGCCGCTATGAGAAAGTCGCCAGTGGTGATGCAGGCGGTGAAGAGGCCAATGTGCGCCACATGCCAGACATCGTCCTCATCGATGGCGGCAAGGGCCAGGTAGAAATAGCACGGCAAGTCTTTGTTGAGCTTGGTCTGGATATCAGCCTCATCGTCGGCGTCTCCAAAGGCGAGGGCCGCAAGGTCGGCCTCGAAACCCTGGTGTTTGTCGATGGCCGCGCAGCGAAGGAGTTGGGCAAGGAATCTGCCGCCCTCATGCTGATCGCCCACATCCGCGATGAAGCCCACCGTTTTGCCATCACAGGCATGCGTGCCAAGCGCGACAAGGCCAGGCAGACCTCGCAACTGGAAGAGATAGAAGGCATAGGCCCCAAACGCCGCCAGCGCCTGCTGGTGCGTTTCGGTGGTTTAAAAGGTGTCAGCGATGCCAGCGTCGCCGATTTGGCCAGTGTCGAAGGCATTTCTCGCCAATTGGCAGAAGAAATTTACAAGCGGCTGCGATAGGGAAATATAATTGCGTCAAACGCTGGCATTGTAGCCAGCCTGCCTGATGCATAAACCGAATAAAAACCACAACAACATGCCTTTCAATTTTCCTATCCTGCTGACTTGGTTACGTGTCGCGCTAATACCGCTGGTAGTTGGTGTTTTTTACCTGCCCGATCTTTGGTTAAGCCCCTTTGAAAAAGGCCTGGCATCTACCACGATTTTTATCGTCGCCGCAGTCACCGACTGGTTTGATGGCTTCCTGGCACGCAGATGGAACCAGACATCCTCATTCGGTGCCTTCCTTGACCCCGTGGCCGACAAACTCATGGTCGCCGGAGCCTTGCTGGTGCTGGTTCAGTTGGATCGCGTCAATGCCGTGATTGCTTTCGTTATCATCGGTCGTGAAATTACCATCTCTGCCTTGCGCGAATGGATGGCATTGATAGGCGCCTCCAAATCAGTGGCAGTCAGCTCTTTGGGCAAGATCAAGACCGCTGCGCAAATGATCGCCATCCCCATGCTGCTGTACTACGACATGTTGTTTGGCATGATAGACACCAAGCTACTGGGCTCATGGTTGCTGTTGATTGCCGCCATCCTCACGGTCTGGTCCATGTTCTATTACCTGCGCAAAGCATGGCCTTTGATCAAGGAAACTACCGATAAAATGGGGTAAGCGTGCAATGATCGTCGAATGGGTAGTTGACACAATGGCTGGATGATATATAATTCTGGTCTTCGCAACGCGGGAGTAGCTCAGTTGGTAGAGCGCAACCTTGCCAAGGTTGAGGTCGAGAGTTCGAGACTCTTCTCCCGCTCCAAGTTATCAAGAACTAAGTAGCACTGGCAATATTAAGCGCTTGCTGCTATGATGTTGGACTCCAAATGCGGGAGTAGCTCAGTTGGTAGAGCGCAACCTTGCCAAGGTTGAGGTCGAGAGTTCGAGACTCTTCTCCCGCTCCAA
>JAZJXP010000025.1:58760-113173 GCA_040390835.1 Pseudomonadota bacterium | reverse complement strand
ATTCTTCGGCGACGCGCAGGGCCATGTCTTTAGATTCGAGTACATTCATGCCGCCGAACAGGACGAAGGGGCTTTGGTTGCTGGCCTGAATTTTTGGGGTGATGGCTACGGTAGTCAAGATGATTCCAGTTCAGTAAAAATAGATTGTTAGCTGTAGGTACCGGCGATATATTTTCAAGAAACCCAGCGCAGATAGTCTTGCCACTGCGGGTCAAATTCGCTGCTGATATCAAACTCCAGCGGGGCAAAATTTTGCGCCAGTTTATGCGCCTTCGCCAGGGCAGTTTCTATATCACTGACATGCCAGTTCATGCTGCGCACATTGCCATGCAGGGTGATCTGGCTGGTGATGCCTTCCTGGGTTTGCATGAGCAGGGTTTCCAGCTGGTCTTCAAACTCGCGTGCGGCTTCCAGATCATCTTTATGATCCAGTACCACATCGACTTGCACGCGCCACAGCATGTCTGCCCTGCCTACCAAAGACATGGCAGATTCATTGCGTTGTACCAGCAGCTTGTCGTCGGGGTCGGTATTGCTGACCAGCTCAAAGCCTGTCCATTCATTTTCACCAGTGGGAAACAGGGCGGTATGCTTAAGCTCATCACGCCAGAAGTTATCCAGCACTGGCGGGAAGGCCGCCAGGTTGACAGTGGTCTGTTCAGGCGCATCGTCCATGAATTCTACCGGGCCTATCTTGATGGCGAAATCATATTCACCTATGGCATGGTCAAGCAGGATGAAGGACATATGCCTGGCGTGGTCGAGCATGTCTTGCGGTATTGGCTTGGCAAACCATAATTGCAAACCCACTCTGCCCGCATCAGCATAATGACCGACCAGGACATCAGCTGGACTGAGGCTGAAATTATCCATGGACATACCAAAATCGCCCATTTCTGTGCGCGCGCGGAAAGCAGTCACATGCTGAAACATGGCCAGTTTGGGCGCTGATTGCGTGAGCGTCATGACATCCTGAAAATGCTCGGTCGCGCCGTGGGCAGTGATGATCAGGTCATACACGCCACCGTCCAGCTTGCCTTGCAATTCTGCGGCCAGGTTGGGGAAGTGGGGTTGCAGCAATGCATTAATGGCTTCCATCGCATCACGGGCTTCCATTTGCTGCAATTGTGGCTGGGCATTTGCCAGTGCTTGCCAAAAGATATCTGTGCTCATCTATTTCATTTCCAGATGGGTGGATGGTTTAACATGCGTCTTGCATGTTGTTTAAGAGGCATAGGATATCATTTTATGAGGGTGGTTTTGCAGAACTGCAAAGTCCCTTATCCAGCTTTACTAAATTTTCAAGCAACGTGGCCAGCGACGAACGCCACTGGGATTTGCCTGCGCAGGAGCGACAATTCTAGCGCCTTGCCTGTATTAAACTACCCAGTCTGCAGCGTCACAGAACTTACATTAAAGACAAATAATTACAATTTTTTGGGGGAATTGCATCTCTTGTTAATAAAAAAATACATCCCCTGCTCCGTATTAACCCCAAGCAAGACATACCCCTCTGTACACCGTTTTCAGGTATATTCCCACCTCTTCGCTCACACTCCCAAGCTTGATGTCCGCTCAACGTAAAAATCTTGATGGTTTTGCCATTTCCCTGATGCTGGTACTCTGCCTGTGCTGGGGTTTACAGCAGGTGGCGGTTAAGTTGGCAGCACCGGTGATTGGTGCCAGCATGCAACTGGGTTTGCGCTCTGGGCTGGCGGCGGTGCTGGTGTTGTTATTGATCCTTATCAAAAAGATTCCATTTTCACTGCGTGACAAGCATGTTGTGCCAGGTATTGCGGCGGGCGTCTTGTTTGCCATAGAATTTTTATGCATATCGCTGGGCTTGAAATACACCACGGCTTCGCATATGTCAGTGTTTTTATATACTGCACCTATTTTTACTGTACTGGGCCTGCACTGGCTGATCCCGGCTGAGCGTTTGCAATCAACACAGTGGCTGGGCATCCTGTCAGCTTTTGCGGGGGTGGCAATCGCCTTCTCCGGTGCCTTCAGTAGTAGCCAGCGTGATGTGGCTGATATGTTGATAGGTGACAGTTTTGGGGTAGCCGCAGCCATACTATGGGCGGCGACCACGATTACCATACGTAAATCCAACTTGTCTGAAGCGGAACCGACCACGACCTTGTTTTATCAACTGGCGGTGGCTGCGGTGATCTTGCTGGCTTTTGTGTTCCTGCGTGGCGAGAGTCTGCCTGTGCAATGGGATATGACCAGCATTATCAGCCTGGTTTTCCAGACGGTGGTGATTGCCTTTGCCAGTTACCTGACCTGGTTCTGGCTGATGCGGCGTTATCTGGCATCACGTCTTTCCGTATTTTCTTTCCTGACACCCTTGTTCGGCGTGGCCGCTGGTGTCATTCTTATGCACGATCCCATTAGCCCGCGTTTTGCGCTGGGTGCAGTACTGGTCTGTGGTGGTATTGTATTGGTGAATTTCCGTCGGACATAAAGCATGCGTCTTATTTATTCCCTGGTATGGGGTCTGTCCCTGCCGTTTGCCCTGTTCCGCCTCTGGTGGCGTGGCCGCCTTGAGCCTGGCTATCGCCAGCATATAGGTGAGCGCCTGGGGTTTTACCCTGCCTCTGCCAGCATGCCGACGATCTGGGTGCATGCAGTCTCCGCAGGAGAAACCCGTGCGGCAGAGCCACTGATACGTGCCCTGCTGGCACGTTGTCCTGAACGCCGTATCTTGCTCACGCACATGACAGCCACCGGGCGTGAAACTGGCGGCAAGCTGTTTGCCGATATAGGCCCACGCCTGCAACAGGCGTTTTTACCGTATGACATCAACTGGATGATAGTGCGCTTCTTGCGACATTTTTCTCCGCAGTTGTGCATACTGATAGAGACAGAAGTCTGGCCCAACCTGATAGCCCAATGTGCGGCAAAGTCCATACCTGTAACTCTGGTGAATGCCCGCCTGTCAGAAAAGTCTTTGCGCAAGGCGCAGCGCCTGGCTTCGCTGATATTGCCTGCAGCACGCGCCATAAGTTGCGTGGCAGCGCAATCAAATCCTGATGCGCTACGCCTGCATGAGCTGGGTATAGAACAACCAGGCGTGACCGGCAATATGAAGTTTGATGTGACACCACCACCCTTGATGGCAGAACGCGGTGCCGCCCTGCGCCGCAGTTTTGGCGAGCGCCAGGTGATCTTGTGTGCCAGTACCCGCGATGGTGAAGAAGAATTAATCTTGCAAGCCTTTGTCGAGCAAGTGCCCTTGTTGCAAACCAACCCGTTGCTCATCATCACGCCACGCCACCCACAACGCTTTGACCATGTTGCCAGCATGCTGGAATCGCATGGCATCAAATACCTGCGCCGCTCCAGTCTGAACCATGAAGAAATCGCTCCTATAGGTGAAGATATACGAGTCGTGCTGGGTGATAGCATGGGCGAGATGTATATGTACTATGCAGCCTGCGATATCGCCTTTGTTGGCGGTAGCCTGGTGCCATTGGGCGGCCATAACCTGATCGAAGCCTGTGCCATGGGCAAGCCCGTGCTGACGGGCACACATACCTTCAATTTTTCTGAAATCACTGACCAGGCTATTGCCAGTGGTGCGGCTTTCCGTGTGGATGGTGCGCTCAGCCTGTTCCGGCAAGCCCACGCCTTGCTGACAGATAAAAAGCAATGCAAGCGCATGGGCGTAGCGGCCCATGCCTTCTTCCTGCAGCATCAGGGTGCGACTGCGCGCACCATGCAGATGCTGGAAAAATATTTATAAAGTGGCGCTGTCTGCAGGAGCGACGCTGTCGAGTATCTGCAAGGCGATTTCAAAGTCAAACACTTGCAGCGATTGCACGAACTCTTCAGCCTGCGCCCCCAGCACCTGGCGCATGCTGAGATTATGGGTATTAAAATAATCCAGTGCCTCGCTGTCTGACTCTTCCAGATACTGGCGTAGTGTGACAAATAGCTGGGCTGTCTCTGTTGCTTCTGCTGCATCAGCATCCTTGGCTGCTGCTTTATGTGCCTCCTCGGTTGCTGCCTTAGCCGCCTGTTCCTGCAAAGCCTGCTTCAATGCATTGATCAGCTCGGCACTGGCTGCAGTAAATTTTTCTATCAGTGCCTCGTTCTCTTCCGACTTTTCAATTGCCAGTTCCAGCTCGGTTGATACCGCCGCCAACGTAGTCGCACCGATGTTGCCAGCGGCACCGCGCATGGTGTGGGCTTCACGCTCGGCAGTGCCACGGTCGCCCTTCTCCAGCGCCAGCCTGATCTTGTCTGGAGTGGACGCAGCGCTGTCGACAAAGATTTGCAGCAACCGCAAATACAGGTCAAGATTTTGCCCACAACGGCGCAAGGCTGGCGCGACATCGACACCAGGTATAGTCAGATCATGAATGACAACTTCTGGCTTCGCTGGTTCAGCTTTGCTTGCTGCTGCGGCAGGCGTAACTGCAGCAGACGACTGTATGCCTGCGCTGGCTGGCAGATCGGTTTGATAACCAGGCATACGACGTCCACACCAGCGGCTCAGGGTTTCAAAGAAACTGTCCGGGTCTATCGGTTTGGCAATATGGTCATTCATGCCGGTATCGAGGCAACGTTGCCGCTCTTCATTCATGGCATGGGCTGTCATGGCGATGATGGGCAAGTCCAGCCATTCAGGGTAAGAACGAATGACGGTGGTCGCTGCATAACCATCCATCTCGGGCATTTGCAAATCCATGAGTACGATGTCATAAGGATTGCCACGGTTCAGCTTGTCGATGGCGATGCGGCCATTGTCGGCCACTTCAACAATGATGCCTGCCTCAGTCATCAACTCTGCAGCGATTTGCTGGTTGATATGATTGTCTTCCACCAGCAAGACACGCAAGCCTTCAAAGCGGCAATCATTATGCGTCTCGGCTGCGGTGCTGACCGGCGCTTCACGCGATGAAGCGCTGATGCGCAGCAATATCTCCAGCAAGCCTGCCATTCCGGTGGGCTTGGAAAGATAAGCAAGTGGTGCATAGGTCCTGGCCTGCATGGTGGTTTCGTCAAAACTCATGGTGGTCAGCATGATGACTTGCGGTGTTTCCTTGCCCATACTGGCAGCAATGGCATTCATGGTGGCGGCACCATCCATGTCTGGCATGTGGGCATCAAGCAAGAGCAGATCATAAGGGTGAGCAAGTACCCTGGCTTCGCTCAGCATATGCAGTGCCAGTTTGCCGCTGTTGGCAGCATTCACGGTCAGGCCCAGTTGCTGCCCCAGTTTTTGCAAATGCAGGCGCGCCACATCATGGTCATCCACCACCAGCAACTTCAGGTTTTGTACTTGCGCAGGCAAGATGATTTGCGGTGCCGGGCTGGCAAAAGCGAACCAGCAAGTGAAATGGAAATGACTGCCTTTGCCTACCTGGCTTTCGACCCAGATAGTACCGCCCATGAGTTCAACCAGATGCCGCGATATCGTCAGGCCCAGGCCCGTTCCGCCATATTTGCGCGTGGTGGAACTATCCGCCTGTGTAAAGGCCTGGAACAGGTTTTCTTGCTGTTCTTCTGTCATGCCAACACCGGTATCCTGCACACTGAATTGCAATTGCACCTTGTCGACTTCTGCCTGCACTTGCTTGACCAGTATGATGACCGAGCCCCGGTCGGTAAACTTGATGGCGTTATTGACCAGGTTGGTAATGATCTGCCCCAGACGCAAAGGGTCACCGCGCATGCTGTGGGGGACATGGGTGTCGATATCAAATACCAGTTCTATATCTTTTTCTGCGACATTATGGCTGACGATGGTAGCGACATCGTCGATGACATCGGCCAGTACAAATTCGGCAGATTCTATATCCAGCTTGCCTGCTTCTATCTTGGAAAAATCCAGGATGTCATTCACCACGCCGAGCAAAGAAGTACCGGCGCTATGGATTTTATCGATGTAGTCGCGCTGCTTCAGCGTCAGGCGGGTTTTTTTGGCCAGGTGGGATAGACCTATAATGGCATTCATAGGCGTACGGATTTCATGGCTCATGTTCGCCAGGAAATAAGACTTGGCAACAGTGGCCTGCTCTGCCTGTTCCTTGGCCTCACGCAGCTCATCTTTTTGCAGATAGGTTTCGGTTTCATCGATCCAGAAACCATTCCATATCCAGTCACCATTGACACGTTTGGGTGCCACGGTTTGCGAACGCAACCAGCGTACCTTGCCATCGACCAGGACGCGCTGGTGGAAATTGCTGGAGGTACGGTTATCGACAGCCCGGTTCAGGCTGGTCTCGGCAATTTCCCTGTCTTCAGGCAGCGTGGTGCGCCAGCGGGCGTCTTTGTCAGCCAGCAAGTCTGCTGCTGGCACGCCCATGACGTTTTTGACATTCTCGCTGACGTAGGCATATTCTCTTTGGCCATCTGGTCTTTCACGATACTGGTAGACCGACAGCGGCAAGACATCAGTGAGGTCAGTCAAGCGTTTGCGCTCACGGTCAGCCTCGGCAGTTCTTTGCCTGACCAGTTCTTCCAGCAAAATTTTCTGGTCAGAAAAACGACTGACACGCCAGCGATACACCAGATAAATAAGTCCCAGCAAGATCAGGCTGACGATAATCCTGAACCACCATTCCATCCAGAATGGTGGCGTGATGGTGATGAGCAGACTGGCACCTTGATCATTCCATTCACCATCCTTGGTGGCGGCGCGGGTGCGGAAGACATATTCACCTGCGCCCAGATTGGTGTAGTTGGCAGCGCGGTGGGCACCATCTATCTGCACCCAGTCTTCATCAAAGCCATCCAGTTTATAGGCGTAGCGATAATGCTGGGAATCAGAATAATTCAGCGCTGCAAATTCTATCGATATGACGCTGTGTTTGTAAGACAGGGTAATGGACTTGGCATCAGAAATATTGCCATCCATTTTCACGCCTGCTGGTAATTTGCCACCGCGCACAGACTGGTTGAAAATCTGGAAATCCGTAATCGTCGTGACCGGCCTGGCATTATTGTCGCGTATGGCTTTGGGATAAAACCAGGCCATGCCCTGAAAGCCGCCAAAGTACAAGGCACCATCGGCATCACGATGGCTGGCACCCACCGTGAAAGTGCCATCGACCAGACCGTCATCGGCAGTATATTTCTTCAGAGTTTTCCTGTCCGGCCCCAGCTTGTACAAGCCACCATCGGTGCTGATCCAAAGATTGCCTGCTTCATCTTCAGCAAAACCAGCGGTCGCATCATTGCCCAGCGCACCACCATAGCGGATGAAACTGATCTTGCCATCAGCACCCTGTACCATTTGATTCAGGCCACTGGCTGTACCTACCCAGATCACTCCCGATTTGTCTTCATACACGGCATACACACGGCTATGACTAAGGCTATCGGTATTATCCGGTTCATGCCGGTAATGTTCGAAACGACCAGTAGTGCGGTCCAGCTTGTCCAGTCCACCAAAGCTGCCTACCCAAAACTGGTCGCGATGATCAAACAAGATGGAGACTACCCGGCCATGACTAAGGCTGTCACTGTCCTTGGGGTTATGCATGTAACGTTTGAACTTGCTACCCTGCATGAGATTCAAACCGTCATCGCTGGCCACCCACAGATTACCTGCCTTGTCATATGCCAGCGAATGCACGATATTGGAACTGATGCTGTCAGGTTGCTTGGGGTCATTCTGGAAGTGCTGAGCATGTTCAGTGGCGGTATCGAACAGGTTCAAACCATCTTGCGTGCCTACCCATAGCTTGCCTTCAGGTGCCAGTTTCAAGGCCCTGATCTTGCTGTTGCTCAGGCTGCCTGGCTGCTTATCCTGGTGCTGGTAGGAACGTATCTGACCGCTGGCCTTGTCGAGACGGTTCAATCCTTCGCCCGTACCTATCCACACGACACCATCCTTGCTGGTGATGGCTGACACGGTGTTATTGCTCAGGGTCCTGGCCTCGCCAGGCAAATGCAGCAGGCGTTCAAAACCGCCACTGGATAGATTGGTACGGCTGGCCCCACCCAGCCAGGTACCTACCCATAAGGTACCGGTGCGGTCTTGCAATAAACGGGTGACACGATTGTCCGCCAGACTATGCCTGTCGCTGGCATGATGCCGGTATGAAGTGAATTTGTTGTCAGCAGCATTCCAGCGCTTCAGGCCATCATCTGTACCTATCCAGATGACACCATCACTGTCTTCCAGCAGAGAGGAAACAGGGCCGGGGTCCAAGCCTTCAGCCAGACCAAGACGCCGTTTTTTCGTACGTTCTTTAGGCCAGATTTCCAGACCGGCAGCAGTGGCTATCCATAGATTGCCCTGCTTGTCGCTAAGTACGCTTTGTACATTATTGTGGCGTGGGTCTGGTTTACCGTCGCTATCGAGACGGAAATTCTCGAAAGCGGTCTTGCCCCGGTACATGACGCTCAAACCAGCATTGGTGCCCGCCCATAAATTGCCGTCTTTATCCAGACTTAGCGCACTGACCTGATCACTGGCGATACTGGTGGCATCCTTGTCATCATGGCGCAAAATCTGAAAGCGCGCCGTGTCCGGGTCAAAATGCGCCAGGCCATCGCCAGTCGCCAGCCACAAACCAGAACTGCTGTCACTGATGATGGCTTGTATCTGGTTACCGCCGGAGCTGCGGATATCAGCCAGGTTGCGCTTGTACCTGACCATGGTTTCGGTCGCCATGTCATATCTATGCAGGCCACCATTGCGCGTACCTACCCAGATCCTGCCCTTATCATCCTGATGCAAGGCCCAGACCCAGTTATCTGTCAGGCTGTCCGGGCGACTGGGGTCGTGGCGAAAAAATACCACCTTGGAACCATCATACCTGTGCAGGCCACCCTGGGTACCAAACCACATATAGCCCTGGCGGTCTTGCAGCATGGATTGCACCGATTCATGCTGGAAGCCCTGGTCACGCCCGACTTGCTCAAAGCGCAGGCTTTGTACGCTGGCCGCCAGAACAGGCTGGCAAAATAGTACTGAAGTCAGCCAGAGCGCCAGACACAATAAGCTGGCGCAGGTGAACAGAAACTGAGGATAAAGATATCGCTTAGCCAAACTGTCCTGCCTCATTATGTGCCCTCTGAATTTACCGGATTTTTTAGTTGAATTTTTTGTTCAAGTATATGTTATTCAGTCATCAAGAAATCATCGATATTCCTGTCTTTCACAGAGTTTTTTACAGTTTGTAGGGAAATCGCGAAAAAGCGGCAATATTGGCAAGACTTACTGACATCAGACCAATATCGGAAACGATGAAGTAGCTATTTTGTTTGTAAAAACATATATCTGAATAGCAAGCCCCATAACGAATTTTTTTGCATGCAAGCGTCTGGCAATTCCATACAAGCATACTTGTCATAAAGAACAACTTCAGGCATTTCTATACAAAAATCCTGCATCAATCCGGTAGCTTCCATTAACCGCAAAATTCAGTGATTTCCATGAAAATTTCAGCTTGGTAATTTTGCTATGTCTTGCTTTGAGGATTGTCCTTATCTAGATCCAGCTCAAGAAAAAATGTGGCAACGGGGTTTATAATGGATGCCATCAGCCGCCAGGATGCCCGGCATTTCAGTGCCTTATTTTCAATAGAGCAATACTTGTAGGGCTTGTTTTTGAAATGGAAATATCCCCCTGCGTCTTCGCCTTTCTTAAAAAGCCCCGAACGGAATAAATCAGTCTGGTATTCGCCTTACTATTTATCCTGATTGGCGAGCTTTCGGAATCATCTCTGCAACAAGTAACAAAGAAAACTTTCTCACATGAACGCAAACGAAAAAATTTTAGGATTGACAGAAATGTCTCCTCAAGAAATCTCCCTTGATGTCTTGCTCGAAAAATACGCCAAAGGCGATGAAGTCACCATCCAGGATGTGCAGGCTCGCGTTGCCAAGGCACTCGCCAGCGTAGAGCAGCCAGACTTCCAGGCGTATTACGAAGAAAAATTCCTGTGGGCACAAAAGAATGGTTTCGTGCCTGCAGGCCGCATCAACTCTGCCGCTGGTATGGATCTCCACGCCACCCTCATCAATTGCTTCGTGCAACCGGTAGGTGATTCTGTTTCCAGCGCCACCGATGGCAAACCCGGCATTTATACAGCACTGGCAGATGCCGCCGAAACCATGCGTCGTGGTGGTGGTGTAGGCTATGATTTTTCTACCATACGCCCCAAGGATGCCCTGGTGCGCGGGACCCGCTCACGCGCCTCCGGCCCGGTGTCTTTCATGCAGGTCTTCAATGCATCCTGCTCGACTGTAGAATCTGCCGGTGCCCGTCGCGGCGCGCAGATGGGTGTCTTGCGCGGTGACCATCCTGATATCCTTGAATTCATCCGTTCCAAAGACCAGGGCGGTTTGACGAACTTCAATATTTCCATCGGCGTCACCGATGAGTTCATGGAAGCCGTTGCCAAAGACACTGACTACTGTCTGGTACATAAAGCAGAACCTGGCGAAGACAAAAAAGAAGCCGGCACTTATCAGCGTGAAGATGGTCTGTGGGTATATCAAACAGTGCGCGCGCGTGATCTGTGGAATGAGGTCATGAAATCGACCTACGATCATGCAGAACCAGGCATCCTGTTTTTGTCGCGCATGAATGCAGAGAATAATCTCTACTATTGCGAAAAAATCGAAGCCACCAATCCATGTGCAGAACAACCTTTGCCTGACTATGGTTGCTGCTGCCTGGGTTCTATCAACCTGACGCGCTTCATCAAGGGTGCATTCACCGATGCCGCCGAATTTGATTTTTCTGCCTTTGAAGCAGTCGTCAGCGTTGCGACACGCATGCTCGACAATGTGCTCGACGCTACTGCCTGGCCTTTGCCACAGCAAAAAGCTGAAGCCATGTCCAAGCGCCGCGTGGGCCTGGGTTTCCTTGGCCTGGGCAGCAGTCTGGTCATGCTGGGTCAGCGTTATGATTCCGATGCTGGCCGTGCTTTCGCACAAAAAGTGTCTGAAGTCATGCGCGATGCCGCCTACCTGGCATCAGCAGAACTGGCAAAAGAAAAAGGCCAGTTCCCATTGTTCGACAGTACAAAATACCTGTCAGGCGCTTTCGCCAAACGCCTGCCAAAAAATGTACGTAATGCAATTTCAAAACATGGTTTGCGCAATTCCCATTTGCTGTCCATCGCCCCTACCGGCACCATCACCCTGGCCTTTGCCGACAATGCATCGAATGGCATAGAACCGGCTTTCTCCTGGGTCTATAACCGCAAAAAACGCATGGCAGTTGGCGATGCCAAAGTCTATGAAGTGGCTGACCATGCATGGCGTTTATACCGCAATCTGGGTAATGATGTCTCCGACGACAGCAAGCTGCCAAAGCAGTTTGTGACGGCATTGAATATGTCTGCCAGCGACCACATGAAGATGTTGCAGGTCGTGCAGCCATACATTGATTCTGCGATTTCCAAAACCGTCAACGTACCAGCAGATTATCCTTACGAAGATTTCCAGAACCTGTACATGGATGCCTGGCGCGCTGGTCTCAAAGGCCTGGCAACTTACCGTCCGAATAGCATACTCGGCAGCGTTTTATCTGTCTCCACTGAAGCCGCAGCAGAAGTCAAGCAGACACCTGACGACGACCTGTTGCGCAAGCAATTTGATGGCCGCCCATTTGGCGACCTCGAATCAGTCACGTCCAAAGTGCAGTACATGACTTACGAAGGCAAGAAGACTGTCTACCTGACAGTCAGCTTCATCCACATTGATGGCGTGGTCGGTGGCGAGCGCGCGACCATAGAGCGCCCGTTTGAATTCTTCATGCCTGCTGGACAAAAGAACGATGGCCAGCAATGGATATCGGCCAGCATGCGTTTGCTGTCGATGGCAGCACGCTCTGGCGGCTCGATTGCCAAGGCACTGGCTGACATGCGTGAAGTGGTCTGGGACAAGGGTACGGTACGCTGCGGCATGATCACCAAGGATGATGGTTCACAGGCACCACTGTTCCATGAATCTGAAGTTGCGGCAATTGGTTACTCTCTGCAACGCATATTGATGAAGCGCGGCTTCCTCGACGCCGCAGGCAACCAGATCCCTATCACCGTGCTGGCAGAAAAGTTCAAGCAAAGAAGCCACCACTACGGCATGGATGACCTGGCCTATGAAGGTGAAACCGCACCTATCAGTTATATTCCAACAGGTAAGAAATGCCCTGATTGCGGCGCACATGCCCTGCAAAAAATAGATGGCTGCAGCCGTTGTGTTTCTTGTGGGTATGTGGGGGCTTGTGGTTGATGGAGTAGTCGAAAATTGTTAGTAGCATTTTGTGGGTGACACCATAAGCTGCAAGTACTTTAAATGTCAAAATAGTTGCGCAAAGCCGTCCATTTCAAATTGGACGGCTTTTTTTGCATAATCACTCAATAAATTTCCTCTTCTTACTCACCCATAATTTTTGACAAACAAATGTGACTGCGTCTTAAGCTTCCAAAAGCATTTGAACATCGGTAAATAAAACAAATAACAGTGTGTATGGCTCGCTCTCGGCCAACTCAACTACATTGTCTTGTACCATCCTGGCAACTGCCCGTCGATCCTGTTTAGATATCCTTTAACTGTCATCTTGTCGGTTGCATGGGAGATCTTCCCGAGCATGCCATTCTCTGACTAATCGCTGGCGAGTACCCGGATAGTGTTCGTCCAGGAAATCGACCTTCACAATGTGGTCGGCACGAAAACGGCCAAAGTCGTCACGCAATTCGCACCATGCAGCAATGAACCGTTGAGATTCGAAGAAACCTAACATGATGGGCCAGATGGTCCGCTCCGACGTTGCCCCGTTTTGATCCTTGTATGTGATGCGCATCTTGCGCTGCTCGCGTATTGCTTGTCGGACCCGCGCCAAATCAAGGCCGGAAATGTCTTCCCTTTTGCGACTGATATAAAGCGTATTATCGTCCAAAGCTCGTCTCATCTCGGGAGCAAGCACTCCGTCGATTTTTGCGAGCGCATTCTGAACAGCGCGCGCCAGGGCATCATCTGTCTGACGGCTGACCCACTGGGCTCCGGCTACCAGTGCCAGAATCTCTTCTTCTGTAAACGATAGCGGAGGCAGCAGGAATCCGGGTCGCAGTATGTAGCCGACGCCAGCCTCACCGTCGATATCGGCCCCCATGGCTTGAAGCGTAGCGATGTCACGACGTATGGTGCGCAGTGACACGCCAGCTTCGCGTGCGAGCTCCTTGCCGGACACCGTTCCACGGTGCCGGCGAAGTATCTGCATGAGGTCAAATAATCGATGGCTTCGTGACATGCTCAATCCATCGCAACGAGGCCTTTTCCACCGAGCTTCCGGCCTGCCTCCAAAGTGGTGAGCAGTTGAATCGCTTCGCTCAGGGGTACGATCTCGGCAATCGGAAGTCGAAACTCTCCTTCTTGGGCTGCAAGGGCAAGCCTGCCCAGAATGTCGGGTCTTGGTGTGCAGACTATAGGCTTGAGGCGTCGATTGAAGATAGCGCGAATGAACTTGCCAGGGCTAGGATTAAGATCGAGGAGCACTCCGTCCTTGCGCAGCAGGCTCAGACCCACCGCAGTAGCCATCGTGGCGGCCGTGTCATAGACCACATCGTAACGATCACTGATCTTGGAGAGATCACTTGTTCGATAATCGTAAACGGTTTGGACGCCGAGGGATCGTGCCCGTTCCATTGCTTCGGCACTGCAGCTGCCTGAAACCGTCGCTCCCAGCATCCGCGCAATTTGCACCGTGGCTTCGCCCACCGCGCCGCCGCAGCCATTGACAAAGACACTCATGCCAGCTGTCAATTTCGCTTTGTCTACCAGGCCGTTCCAGGCTGTGACGCCCGGCGTTCCAAGGCAGGCAGCATCCTCGAAAGTAACATTGTCTGGCTTCTTGGTCAGCGATGTTTCGTTAGTGATCACAGCCTGGCCCAGCGCGCCGGTTTCCTTGAAGGGAGCGAGACCGAATACGGCATCACCAACTTTGAGGCGCGTCACGCCTGCCCCAACGGAGATGACTGTGCCGGAAAAATCCATACCCATCGCACGTGGAAATTTATTGCCCGTAACGATTTTCATCTGACCGTTGCGCAGTTTCCAGTCGATAGGGTTGATTGCTGCAAACCTGACCTTCACCGCCACCTGGCCTTTGCCGGGCGTGGCCAATTCGAAGTTTTTGAGCTGCATCAGTTCCGGCCCACCGTATTTGTCATATTGTATGCGTTTCATAATAAATCGAAACCTGTGGTGTGTCTGACAAGCGATGTGCCGGTGACATTTTCGGCGGAGATTGTCTTGGCACAGGTGTCAGCAGTTTCCATAGACCTGCCCTTCATTTTGCTCATGATGGTTTCCTTCTTTTGTATAGGGAAACACAGTCTATTGCACCATAGTGCCAGATTCTGGCACCATTGTTTTTGCTTCTGGTCGCTAGCTTGGGCAAGTGAATTCTTCGACAGGGACAACACATCCGAAAACGATACGAACCTAGCTGTCTCTGCCGAAGTAAGAATAATCAAGTGCCGTTCATTCGATCAAACAAGGCCTCACCCATTTTTCGTGCACCTGCTGCCAGGCCGACCAGTACTTCATCCTGATCGTTCTCTAACTGTACAAGTGCTTCGGCAGCGAAATCTTCAGGGGACATCATGCGTTGTCCTGTAGTACCTCCGCTGCGGTCTCCTCCGCCCAGGCCAGTGTCAACGATAGGAGGGGCCATTTCTACCACCCTGACTCCGATCGCCTTGAGCTGATGACGCAGGGTGAGCGTAAAGGAATGAATGGCCGCCTTGGTAGCACAGTAGACAGGAATATCCGCCATCGGCGCGAATGCCAGCCCCGAGCTGACATTGATGATCACCGCCTTTTGCTGGCGATTCAGCAAAGGCAGCAGCTCGCCGATAAGCCGGACCGGTGCGGTGAAATTAGTCGCCACCTCCTGTTCGAGATTCTCCAGCGCGTCGGCCTCCTTGAACATCCGGCGGTATTGCACACCTGCGTTGTTGATCAGCATGTTGAGCTCGGGATAGGTGGTGTTCAGCCAGCTCACCATGGCCTGGCGGCTGGTGTGATCAGTGATGTTGCAGATGTGGGTAACGAGGGCTGGCACTTGCGCTTGCGCTTTCAGCAGCGCCTCTTCGCTGCGGCCGCAAATGATGACGCGATTGCCTCGGCCAGAAAGTTGCCGTGCCAGTTCAAAGCCTATGCCAGCGGCTCCTCCGGTAATAAGTATGGTGTTTGATGTCAAGTTCATATCGACTATCCTTCTTGGTTGAGAATAAGAAGGTGTGCCGACGAAGACTCCGGGTTCACGCGGGCACACCTAACGACCGGCAAGCCGGTGCAGGTGTCGCGGATACCCTATTGGGGGAAAGCTGCCACCCTATTGGGGGCGGTGACCGGGCTACCATCTGGTCTGCGCTCTTTCGACGGAAACCTTATAGCATAAATTTTTGCAAGCGGCAATTATCCGGGGATTCCATCCACCACCTTCGGCAGTTGTTCAACCAGTGCATCTATCGCCAGTCGCAGGCGCAAGGGCATGTGAGGTGTGCTGGGCCAGACGGCATGACATTGTCTGGTAGCGCCGGGTTGATCATCCATTACGCTGACCAATTTTCCCGTGTGCAGGCGTTCTTTGACCAGCCATTCTGGTAGCCATGCCAGGCCAAGACCAGCAGTGGCTGCGTCAGCAATAGCTTCCAGGTCGTCAAGCTGCAAGCGTGAGCTCAGCGGTATGTCCACGATATTGCCGTTGGCGTCGGGTAACTGCCAGACGTTGATGCGGTCGCCGCGCCGGTAAAGCAGGATGCTGTGCGTGGCCAGTTCTGCACTGTTCTGCGGTTGTCCATGTGTTGCCAGGTAGTCTGGCGAAGCACACACGCGCTTACGTTGGACTACCAGCTTGCGGGCGCGCAGACCTTCACTTTCTGCCCCCAGTACGCCGCTGCGAATGGCAAGATCAAAGCCTTCGGCCAGCACATCTACAGGGCTGTCGCTGAAACTCAAATTCAGATCCAGCGAGGGATGTTGTCGCGCCAGATCCAGCAGGATGGGCGCGACGCAGTGGCGACCAAACAGTACCGGCATGGAAACGCGCAGCCTCCCGGCCACTTCATGCCGACCAGATTCCATCTGTGCTTCTGCTGCCTGCAATTCGGCGAGCGCACGCAGGCAGTGCTCGTAGTAGATGTGACCATCGTCAGTCAGGTTTTGTACGCGCGTGGTGCGATGAAATAACCGTGTCGCCAAGCGTGTCTCCAGTCGCGCCATCGACTTTCCCACAGCCGAACGCGTCAGTCCCAGATGCTCAGCCGCACTGGCGAAGCTCCCCAGACGCACGACTTCCACAAACACGGTAATGCCATCCAGCCGTTCTTGCCGCTCAGGGGCAGGGCTAATCTGGATCATTGGTGAATTTGAATCTCGTTCCATGGGAATATCTTTCTACATTAGATCATATTTTTCTACTTTAACATACGAATTTGCCTGATAGCGGGAATCGCAGGCGACAAAACACAGGAATATTTGTTTTTAGTTCTGATTTGTCTGTTCCTGGCACGATTGCGCCGCAATGCTGGAAAACACCGGAATTTTGAAATGGAAAAATAAATGCTGATATCCATCATCTATGACAGCACCTGGGGCCACACCGCCAGACAAGCACTAAGCGTGGCTGAAGGCGTGCAACGGGTAACTAATGCAGAGGCACGACTGATCGCTGTATCAGAAGGCCCTATCCCCTGGGACGTACTCGAAGCCAGCAACGCCATCATCTTCGGTTCGCCCACTTACAACGGTTCTCCCAGTGCGCGCTTCAAGGAGTTTTGTGAAGACTCGACCAAGCCTGCCTGGGCCGGGATGAAATGGCGCGACAAGGTGGCTGCTGGTTTCACCAACTCGGGCGCACAAAACGGCGACAAATTGCACTCGCTGATCTCGATGGCGCTGTTTGCTGCTCAACACGGCATGTTGTGGGTTGGGCTAGACCTGAAGCCGGGTAACGACAATAGCCATGGCAGTGTGCACGACCTCAATCGCCTGGGAAGCTGGTTGGGCGCAATGGCTCAGTCCAACGGTGACCAGGGGCCGGATGACACCCCCATCAAGAGTGACCTCGACACCGCTGCCTACCTCGGGCAACGGGTGGCAGAGACCGTGCGCCGCCTTCGAGCTGTTTGATTCAATCCACCTATCTGACCTATTTTTTAACAAGGAGCCTCACCATGAAATTTCTTTGCCTCGACATCCCTCAGCCCGGTGCCACCATGGAGCAATACCAACCGCATATGCTGGACGAAGCCCGTCACGCCTGGCAGCTCTATAAGAGCGGTACCGTGCGCGACATCTATTTCCGTCAGGACCGCCCCGGCGTCGCCATCATCGCCGAGGCCGAGTCGGTAGATGCCGCCAAGGCAGCTCTGCGTGAATTCCCGCTGGCCAAGGCCGGACTTCTCGACTGGGACGTCATCCCGCTTGGTCCTTTCCTGAACTGGGAAACACTTTTCGCGTCCGGCAACGCCTGAAATATCAGAAATGCCTTAGCGATGCCGGGCACAGTTCCATTGCCCCTGGCATCCGACACCATCTCGTAAGTAAGGAAAAATCGCCATGGTCAAGACCGTTTCATTTGCTAACAAAGCCGTCGAGATTTCGGGGCATCTTCATCTTCCTGACAACTTCCGGGAAGATGAAAAGTACCCCGCCCTGGTCGGCATTCATCCTGCAGGAGGAGTGAAAGAGCAGACCATCGGCCTGTATGCGAGGCGGCTCGCTGCGCATGGATTCGTTGTGGTGGTGTATGACTCATCCTACCAGGGAGCGAGCGGCGGCGAACCTCGTCTCCTCGAGGACCCAACGACCAGGGTGGAAGATGCTCGCTGTGCTGCTGACTTTCTTACTACTCTTCCGTATGTGGATGCCGGACGTATGGGAGTTTTTGGCGTCTGCGCCGGAGGCGGATATGCACTTGCCGTGGCCCAGACCGAGCGCCGTTTCAAGGCAGTAGCTGGAGTAAGCGCAACGCCAATGGGTGAGGCAGCCAGGAGTATGTTTGGACAAGCGATTTCTGCTGGCGAGTTGATCCAGACTTTGGAAGCGGCCGCCATGCAGCGTACGACAGAAGCAAGGGGAGGAGAAGCCGTTTACGCTCCCTTTGTTCCGGAACGACTGGAAGACATCAACGAGAACACACCGACCATGCTGCGGGAAGGCTACGACTATTACAGGACGCCGCGGGGTCAACACCCCAACTCCAAAGGTCGCTTCTTGCTGACCAGCCTGGACAAGATGTATGCATTTTCGACCTTCAACCTGATTCCAACCCTGCTGACTCAACCTATGCTGCTGATTGCCGGTAGCAATGCCGACACGAAGATATTCAGCGAACAAGCTTACGCGCTGTCCAACGGGCCAAAAGAGTTGTTCGTAATTGACGGGGCCACGCACATTGCGCTGTACGACGTACCTGAATACGTGGATCAAGCTGTGCCCAAGCTCGCGTCTTTCTTCAGCAGTCTCTAACTTTAATCTTGAGCTTTTATTTTGCTTCAAAACAGGAATCTACAATCATGACCAAACTGGCTTCAGAACTCAAACCCGTCCTTTTTGTTGTTACCAGCAACGCGGTGAAAGGGGAAACGGGTATTCCGACAGGCTTCAACCTGGCCGAAGTCACTCATCCACTGGAAAAATTACAGGCAGCGGGCATTCGCGTGGAATTCGCCTCACCCCTGGGCGGTGCTGCACCGCTAGACGGGCTGGAGGATATGAAAGACCCGGTTATTGCCCACTACTGGGCCGATGCCGATTTCCGCCACGCTATCGCTAACACGTTAAAGCTGGATGACGTGGACCCCGCACGTTACTCCGCCATCTTCTTTGCTGGTGGTCACGGCACGATGTGGGACTTCCCTGATAGCGCTGCTGCGCAAAAGGCCATCCGCGAGATTGATGCGGCAGGCGGCATCGTCTCGGCGGTGTGTCACGGCCCGGCCGCGCTGGTCAATGCACGCCGTGCTGACGGTAGCCTGCTGGTGGCCGGTAAACGGCTGGCAGCTTTTACCAATGGCGAGGAAGAAGAAGTGCAATCCACCCACGTGGTGCCTTTCCTGCTGGAGTCTACGCTGATTGAACGTGGCGCGCATCACCAGAATGCTGCCAACTGGGCCAACAACGTGGTCGTTGACGGTCGGCTCATCACTGGCCAGAACCCGCAGTCTGCCACCAGTCTGGGCGAAGCACTGCGTGATGCCCTGCTGGCATGAGCAGTTGCTAACTTAGCCTGGCCGCCATACAAAAAGGGAAAAGCATGAAACTGATCTGTGTCGAAGAACACGTACTTGATCCCGCCATAGCTGGGGCCACGCAGGGCCTGGTCCGCGCCCAGGCTCCCTATCTGCCAGATTGGGGCAGCCGCGTGGTGGATGGTCAACAGGTGGCTGATACCACTCGCCCACACGTCATCGCGCCCAGCGAATCGGCCCGCAAGGGCCTGGAGATGGGCGCATCGCGTCTGGCCGACATGGACGCGGCGCGCATCGACATGCAGGTGCTTTCCTATGGTGGCTTTCCCCAGTTATTGCCTGCAGCGCAGGCCATTGATCTGAACCGTGCAGCCAACGACAGGCTGGCCCTGGCGGCTCAAACCCACCCGACGCGTTTCGCAGGCTTCGCCACGCTGCCCTGGCAAGCGCCTGAGGCGGCGGCACGTGAGCTGGAGCGGGCGGTCAAAGAGCTGGGCCTCAAAGGCGCACTGATCAATGGCCGCCCCGGCGACAATTTTTTGGACGATGCGCGCTACACGCCCATTCTTGCCGCCTTCGACGAGTTGAAGGTACCGCTCTATGTGCATCCCGGCCTGCCTTTGCCAACTGTGCAAGCACCGTATTACGGCGGCTTCGAGCGTGAGCTCAGTGCGCGGCTTGCCATGTTCGCCTGGGGTTGGCACAACGAAGCTGGCATACAGGTCGTGCGCATGTTGCTGGCGGGCGTGTTTGACCGCTACCCTCGGCTGCAGCTCATCAGCGGCCACTGGGGTGAGATGGTGCCCTTCTTCCTGCAGCGGCTGGAGGATTCGATTCCACAGCAAGCCTCGGGGCTGCGTCGCCCCATCGTGCAGACCTATCGCGAGCATGTATATGTCTCACCCAGCGGTATGCTGACGTTGCCGCACTTCCAGTTCATCCACTCGCTGATGGGAGCAGAACGCATTCTGTACTCCATCGACTACCCCTACCAGAGCCTGGATGGCGCACGGAATTTCATCGAGCGTCTCCCGGTCAGCGATGCAGACAAGCAGCTCATTGCCCACGGCAACGCCGAGCGGCTGCTGGGTTTGTGATTGTCATCAAAAGGAAAAGACATGACCATCCGACGCGGCAGGAAATTTGAGATGAAGGTGCATGGCTACGCGGCTCACGCCGAAACCGATATTCACTTCGACTGCAATCACAGTAGAGTTACAAGCTATCCTGTCGAAGGCTGAACCATGAACAGTACACTTTTTTACGCCTTCATTTTCCTCGCTGCAGGCGTCATTTCAGTACCGTTGGCCAAGCGCTTTGGCTTGGGTTCTGTGCTGGGTTACCTCATCGCCGGCATCTGCATCGCACCGATCATTTCTTTACTCGGTATTGAAACCCACAGACTTCAGGAATTTGCCGAATTCGGTGTGGTAATGATGCTCTTCCTGGTCGGTTTGGAACTGGAACCGCAGAAGTTGTGGGAGATGCGGCACAGACTGGTAGGATTCGGCGGCTTGCAGCTACTTCTGACTACGCTGGCAGTCTGCCTGGGTGCAAGCTTCTTCGGCCTGAACTGGCAAATGAGCCTGGCAATCGGGATGATAGCAACGGGATCGTCGACAGCTATCGTGTTGCAAACGCTAGGTGAAAAAGGCTTGTTGAAAAGTGACGGTGGCGAAGCCAGTTTCGTTGTCTTATTGTTTCAGGATATCTCGGTCATCCCTGTCCTTGCCCTTTTACCGCTTCTGGCAAGTCATGAAATTGCGCCTGCTGTGCACGGAGCCACGCAACAGAGTGCAGCTCTCCTGGCTGGGCTGCCTGGCTGGATGAATGCACTCGCCACCATCCTGGCCGTGCTATTTATCATCGTTGGCGGTAATTATTTTTCAAGACCCATTTTTCGCTTCATTGCCTCGGCGCGACTACGTGAGGTATTCACCGGGGCAGCCTTGCTTTTGGTGATCGGCATTGCGCTGCTGATGACGATGGTCGGCCTGTCTCCGGCGCTCGGGACTTTTCTTGCCGGAGTGGTGCTTGCCAACAGCGAATATCGCCACGAACTCGAAAGCGACATTGAGCCGTTTAAGGGCTTGCTGCTAGGATTGTTCTTCATGACCGTTGGCGCGGGTATTGATTTTGCCTACCTGTTCAGCAATTGGCTCACAGTTGCAGGTGCTACGCTGGCTTTCGTCTGCGTAAAAATAGCTGTGCTCTGGACCATTGCTACGATATTCCGTCTTCGCGGTACTGATCGATGGCTGTTCTCACTGGGTTTGGCACAGATTGGCGAGTTCGCTTTTGTGTTGCTTGGTTTTGCGACTCAGAATTCAGTCATACCCCAGCCCCTTGCCAAGCCATTGCTTCTGGCAGTGGCGCTTTCTATGCTCCTGACACCGATACTCTTCATTCTGTTCGATCGGGTCATCCTTGCGAGAAGGATACGATCGCAAGCCAGAAAAGCGGATGAAATCGACGTTCAAGGTGTTGCCATCATTGTCGGTATCGGCAGGTTCGGACAAATCGTCAATCGGATTTTGCGCATCAAGGGTTACGAAACCGTAGTACTCGATATCAATGCCGAGATAATAGACACCATGACCACGATAGGCGTGAAGGCGTTCTATGGAGATGGCGCGAGACCGGATTTACTGGATGCTGCTGGATTGGCGCATGCTCAATTGCTCGTCGTTGCCATCGACGATCGTGAACGTGTGCTATCAATCGTCAAGCACGCCAAACGGCTGCGCCCCGACCTGCATGTCATTGCTCGCGCTTACGACCGGATTCATGTTTATGACCTGTTCAGTGCAGGGTGCAACGACATCGTAAGAGAAACGTTTGACAGCGCGGTACGCGCCGGACGCTATTCCCTGGAATCCCTGGGAACCGCGCCAGACGATGCCGAATCTCTGATAAAAGCCTTTGTTGACGCGGATAGGAAATCCATGCACTCGCTTGCTGAACTTCACGACCCGGATATCCCGCCAAACAAGAATCCAGCTTACATAGCCAAGCTGAAGCAGGTACGCAGCCAGGAGGTTCAGATGACAAACTCAACCAATTCCACGGACCTTAATCACGATGTTACAGGTCGGAGATAAGCGGGTTTGGGAATTCAAAAAAAGAGTATTAGCGGCCATTAATTCGCGATGTATCACTTCTCGTTAAACATGGGATGTATTTATTTTTATGAAAATTTCATTTGGAAATTTGGAACTACTCAAACTTGCCTTCGCATTGCTTTTTGTTAGTGGCCTGGCACATGCGAATGATCAATCAGTTACCGGGGATACTATGAAACCAGCGAAAACATCCCAAAACCCCCCACCTGCAAATACATCATTGCCAGCATATGTACGGTGGTCAGAACTGGAAGTCGATCCCGCGCACATGGAGAGATTCTGGGCTATAGGGAAAGAGAATGTCCGGGAGACCCGCCGCAATGACCCTGGTGTGCTCGCGTTTTACTTTGCAGGAGAGAAGGATCATCCAAACCGCATCCGCGTGCTTGAAGTCTATGCCAACGAGAACGCATACAAGGCACATATGGCGTCAGCCCATTACAAACAATTCCGCGATGACTCAAGGCCGTTACTGACGGGGCATGCACTATTTGAAGCTGTGCCTGTGATACTCGGTGCCAAACCTCAGTTACCGCCACCCACGGCCGTTGTCCGCATGGCCAAAATTGAAATTGATCCTGCCCAACTCGACACCTACAGAGAACTCGTCACCGAAGAGATCGAGGCTTCGATCCGATTGGAGCCTGGTGTGTTTGCGATCTATGCAGTTGCACTTAAGGATCACCCGAATCAACTGCGTTTCTTCGAGATCTACGCTGACGAAAGCGCATATTTGCATCACCGCAACGCGCTGCATTTTCAGAAATACCTGAATGAAACGAAGGACATGATCGTCACCCGGGACTTGGTGGAGACATCTCCTGGATCGCTCGCTTATTGACATGTCCAATAGATGTACCAGCCGTTCCTCAAATCCACCAGCCATAGGCCAACTATCCCGAGCAAGAAAGGATTCATAAATGACCTCAATCAAGATGATGCTGAATGGCAAAGCGACCGAAGTAGATACTGGCTCAGACACTCCCTTGCTATGTGTGCTACGCGGCACTTTGCAGGCCGCGGGCACGAAATTTGGGTGTGGCGTGGCCCTTTGCGGTGCCAACATGGTACATCTGGATGGATATTGCTGTTTTCATGGATCCGCCAGGCCAAAAATTGACGACGTCCATGCAAGAAATTAATCTTCGAGATGCTACCCAAATCGAATCTGTCTTTTCTATACAATAGAAGGCTCATGCATTAACGTCAGTAGACGAAATTTAGAAACTGGCAGCTTATGGGTAACTTCCAGGAGGAAATTGCAACATATGGCGTTTACTGCTTGCACCTTATGCCGTCCTGCTACGCTCTAACCTATTGATTTTATTGCGAATGTACTTGCAACTTATGATGTAACCCACATATTGAGCTAAAACCTGCCGGGATTTATGGATGACACAATAAACCCGGTCAGGTGGTCAATGAGTCAGGGGTGCATGCCTTCTTTTACCCATCGGTCATATAAATCAATTTTTGTCTGATCCATGCGGCTGTCCTTGCCACCTGGGGGCATGGGGTGTGAGGCCTTGACGGGCCTGCCCTTGTCAGGGCCTTCTTTCACCAGCAGAGGCGGCGCGCCAACCGCTTCGTCATAACCATGGATTGCCACTTGCACCTGATAATAAAAACGTTTTACGCACTCATAGTTATCAAGTTCCAGATTGGCTGTGCCTTGTGTATCACCTAACACTACCCTTTTCATGCAGGCAGTGTAGCGGGCAAAAATTGGTTTGATATCATTTTTAAACGAGACCATCACGCACTCCTGATTTTATTTGTTGTAATTGATGACGGGGGCACTGAAGGCAAATTTGCCGGACGGATTATCACGTGAGCTGATACCTAGCGTGACGGTCCATTCCTGCCCGTCCTTGGCACCAAGACGCAGGTTGTTGATATCCTTGCTGACATCCTGCGTCAATCTCAAAGGCACACTACTGCCTGCGTCATCATGGTGATGGTGATGCCCGGACAAGGCCCAATAGCTGGCGCTCAGGACCAGATAACGCGTGCGAAAATCTTTATTGCCGACATCAGCAGCGACATCTTGCGGATGAAAATAAACATCCACCTGGTAACTGTAATCCTCACTGCCTGCGTCGCGCACGATGTCGATCAGGGCTTTGCTGCCATCCAGTGACTGGATCTTGACCTTGCCCTGGACGATCGCATTCGGGCGCGCTACCGGGCCATGTGCACCATAACTCATCAATTCGCTGAACAGGCTTTGCGGGTTGTCACCCAGGGTTGCACCTGGCAAATTATGTTTAGCAACGATGGCGTCGATCTGACTTTTTGGAACAAACTCACCAAAAGCACCAGGCTGATAGGCAAACCCCTGTTTTTTGGTATCGTAATACAGTTCTGCTCGCCCCATGTTTTTGCTGTAATTGCTAAAGGGTTCGCGCTTTTTTCCAATGCCTTCTTCAAATCCGACCGGCAATTGCAGACGCGCATCCTGCTCGCCACGCATGAACCAGTTGCCACCTGTGATCGTCTCGCTGCCGTGTTCTTCTATCCATTTTTCGAGAGCATAGTCAATAAAGGCATGGAAGGAATAAAACAGGGGATCAAGCCCGGCAGTAGCAGGGTTACGTAGGTAACCATGCACATACTCATCGTGCATGGTGTCGTGGATTTGCGATTCAAATGAGCCCGAATTACCGGCACCACCAAGCGAATAGCCACCAAAGGATTGCCAGTCCTGTTTGTAAATCAGGTAGGCCATCAGATAAGGCGAAGTGTAGCTGGGCATGGCAGGTTTGCTGCCTGCGGGATTCTGCAGCCTGTGCTTGAACCACAATGGCGATGCGGCATCTTCAAAGGCTTTGGGGTAACGACCGCCGGTTGGCGGTTTGGTGAAGTTCCAGTACGGGACAGTAACATTTTTTGTGCTGGGACCTGATAATCCTTCCGGGTCAGCATCTTGCAGGGCTTTTTCATAGAAATAAAACTCAGCCCGGTGCCATTGGAAAAAAGTGTCTTTCCTATGTTCACACATGCCTGGATTTTCATAGCTGACGTTACCTGCGCCCTTTACCTGGGTCTCGAAGCTGCAGGTATTGAAGGGATTGGCCATCGTATCATTGATGTCATTACCCATATTTAATTGCCCGTTGATGACCTCATACAACTGCTTGTCGTCGCCACTAGCCAGTGCATATTGCCGTTTGTCGTTCACCGCAATCGAGGTGCAATTGTGGACCCAGGCCTGCCATAAAAAACCCGTCCTGTCATAAATGTTCTTTGCACTTTTGACTTTCATCATCTTCACTGCATGCTCGAAGGCGGCCAGTTCTTCTGCGCTGAGCTCATCTATGTTCTTGCGATATTTCACTTCCCGTGGTGCTGCAATTTGCGCGCAGGCATTGATGGTGAAGCAACTTGCAAACAGCAAGCCGACCAGCAAGCGGTATTTTGAGATATTCATTTTGTACCCTTTAACTCTTGTTGCCGAGGCCTGGCTGGCAAATGCAGCAGTGTGGCTACCGGATTACTGGAATGCAGCCACACTGTATATTCAGGAAGTTTGCTTAATACCGAAAATTTGGATCAGTGCCTGGATCAGTGCGAACCATGAGCCCCGTGCGCACCAGTGGAGGCACCACCATTACCATCTGGCAGCACGACCTTGACGTTTTGCATCATGCCCTGGTCTTCATGGTCGAGGATATGGCAATGCAAGACATATTCGCCGATATAACGTTGATAGCGGGTGCGGATTTTGACGGTATAGCCTGGCACCGCCATGATGGTGTCTTTCCATACTCCCTGCATACCGGCGTATTGCCCGATTAGCTTTGCTGTCGTATCTGTCAGTGCGCTGACATCGACACCATTTTTATCGGTGATACTGATAATCTGATATGGATTGACGTGGATGTGGAAAGGATGTTGTACACCTAGTTCTCCATCCTTGGTCGGGTTATAGGACTTGATATGCCATTCCTGTACTTGGCCTAAAATCAGGGTCTGCTGGACGTCGCCCGGTTTGTAGGGCGCGCCATTGACATCAAAGCTTAATTTTTCACCACGGAAGTCGATGCCCAATGTCAGCTCGACCGGTTTTTGCGGATCGGTGAGTTCGGATTCTGGAATCGCTTTGTGCGGCACAAATTTAGTCAGCTTCAGACCATCCTTCAAATCCCTGATGATGGTATCGCGCACACTTCTCGACAATAAACCTGCTGCACGTACCAGTTCTTTGGTGACGAATTGCGTTTGATCACCGCTGGTCTTATTGCCTACCGCATGGATCACCGTGATCACTTTCGCATTGTTCGGCAATGCTGAGGCAAAGCCAGGTGCACCGGAATCGCTATAGACGCAATAATCCCCTTTTTCTGGCAGGCTGAACAAGATGTCACTGCGATAACCCGGTTGCAAGGTATTGGTCACCTTGGCAAACGCGCTGGGCCGGGTCAGGCCATCAGTTGCTACTTCAAATTGCAGAACGTCGATACCGTTGCATGCATTTTTTACTTCGGCTTGCAGCGCTTCAGGCGTGGCGGCAGTTGGCGTCAATTTGCTGACGTCGTCGATTTTACGGATACGTAAAACGATAGATTCGCGTACTCCTGCGTCAATCAAGCGCCAGCGATACAGTTTACCTGCTTCCATCACCAAAGGTTTTGCAGGGTTACGTGCGAAGCCGTTGATCAGGGTATGGCGACCAGAGTCTTTCCAACTGTCAGAGCCGAATTGCGCTTTAAAATCCTGCACTACACCGGTATCCCCTTTCTTGCACAACCAGGTGCCATTGGGATTGGTCTGTATCACGTCTATCTCTTTGCCCGGATTCTTGGGGTCAGGTCCCTTGATGAAGCAAGCATAGGGAATCTGCTGCATCAGCATCACTTCACCATAGTTGCCGGCGGCAGGTTTGAAAGGGTTGAGCAAGGTATCAAGATCACCATTGCTGAGTACCGTTGGTTGCCTGTCTCCTTTGACGATCAGGGCCCCGGCCATACCGCTGCCAACTTGCATGGCGGTTGAGCCATGTACATGCGGGTGATACCAGAAAGTACCGGCCGGGTGATCAGCCGGTACATTATATTCATATTCAAAATTGACCTTGGGCTTGATTGCCAGCAGCACATTATCGCTATTGCCCGATGGTGAAATCCACAAGCCATGCGAATGCAGATTGGTAGTGTTGTAGCAATGTGGTGTATTGACATTGTCTTTTGCCACCAGCTCACAACCTGGTTCCTTGTCGAGGCGGTTACTCAAATCAAAGCGCACAGTCTGCCCCGGTTTCATAACCACGGTAGGAGCAACAAAGTCAGGGCGAAATAAATTTGGTGCACTAGAAATATTGCGTCGATATGAGCGCAACGAGACTTTGTCATATTCTGCAGTAGAAGGATTGTAGATATATCCTTCTGTCATTTGTATAGGCAAGAAATAGCGAATTTCACGGCCTGACCTTTCGACCATCTTGCGCTGTTCGGCACTCAGCAGATTGGCAGCGGGCTTGATCAGGTCTGTCGCTACATCGCCCTCTGCAATCTGGCTGGCCAGTGGCGGTGCCTGCGGTGCTTCTTTGACTTTGGCCTCTTGCGCCAGTACTGCATGACAAAACAGGCTGGCACCAGTCATGGCGGCAGTGCCGGCAAGGAGGCGTATTTGCTTCAATTGTTTGTGCATAAGATGCTCTCGGATCGCTATGGGGAGTGGAAAATGAAGAAAAGGGTACTCATGATGATTTTTTGCCATTTCAGTGTATAAAAATGACATGTACCTTGCAACAAAGTTAATTAATTACAAGCATAAATTTGTTGTTTTTTCGATAAATTTTTCAATTACTTGCAATTGACCACAGACCCTGCATTGCCAGCGCGCTACCAGACCAGCATAAAACCTGGCCCTGGCTCTTCAATAGAGCCAGTTCTTCCAGACATCAGCACCTTCCTTTTGTAGGGGAAATAAGCAAGGTATTGGGCAGGGCCTGCATCAGCACAGTAAAGGAGTCAGGTTAGGGTCTCCTTTGCGCATAGCCAACTGGTAGGCGGGGCGCTCGCCTATGCCTTGCAGATAGGCGCGTATTACCGGATAGGGTGCGAGATCGACCGGCTGGAACAGGCGCATCGTGCTCAGGGAAAATACATTCATGATATCTGCCGCTGAGAACTCCCGGCCGGCGAGATAAGGAACTGTCACCAGGCGCTGCTCCATCAGCGCCAGCAACTTGCCCAGCCTGTCTTTGACTGAAGCTGGCAGTGCGTGGTCTGCAGGCAGTTGCGCCCTGTTGACCGTCATATAACGCAACATCGCTGGTTGCAGGTTTCCGTTTGCAAAATGAAACCAGTACAGAAAGTCTGCATAGTTGGAGTCTTGTGGTCCTGGTCTGAGCCTGCCACCGCCGTGCCTGGTGATGAGGTATTCGACAATAGCCGCCGATTCCGCCAGCAGCAACTCACCATCCTCCAGCAATGGTGCCGCACCCAGCGGGTGCAGGGCCTTGAGTGCGGGCGGGGACAATCTGGTCACAGGGTCGCGCGCATAGTGCAGCAATTCATATGTCAGGCCCAGTTCTTCGCACAGCCAGACTATACGTTCGGATTGGGAATGGCCCAGATGGTGAAGTTTCAGCATGGTATAAAAAGCAGAAGTAGTTGAAAAAGTCAGTTGGCACGCTCATGCCCACGCACCGTGGTCGGTGCAAAGCCAAAGCGCTGGCGGAAACGGATAGCAAAGCGCGATGCAGATTCATATCCTACAGAGAGCGCAATTTGAGATACTGGTTGCGTCGTGGCCTGCAAGAGCGTCAGTGCGGTAGACATGCGCGCATCAAGCAGCAGACCGGTCAATGTATTGCCTTCGGTAGCAAGCTTGCGTCTCAGGCTGGCCTCGGACATGGCCAGCTCGCCTGCGATGCGCCTGCCCGTCCAATTGTCGTCCAGGGAACCCGCCAGCAGGCCACGCACTTTCAGCGAGGTGCTGGAATCATGCGGTGCATGATGCAGAACGACGCCTTCATCCAGCAGCCAGTGCATGACTTCCAGCATGCGCTGTCTTGCGACCGCAACAGGAATTTTGCTTGCCGTATCAAGTCCAGCGGCTGCGCGCACATATGCTTCACGCAGCCCCTCACTCACCTGAGGTAGCAGGCAGGTCGCCTGTGCTGCCCTGCCGCGGATTTCTGACCCATATTGTTGCTGACGTAAATGGCAATAATAAGCATCATCCAGCAGTACAGGATCAAACAGTAGCCAGCGTGCCTCATAATAACTGCCGTCTTGCACGGCATTGGTAAAATCCAGGGACTGGTTACTGCTGAGCACGATGGCTTGTCCGGGTGTGGCCCTGACCAGTGCGCCCTTGCCCGTGCATACAGACTTGTCGCCCCTGTCAACGAAAATCAGGGCTGCCTGCGTTACATGGATGCGGTGCACTTCCAGCCCGCTGGCCTGCACCACATGAGCGGCAGCACCAAGCCCCTGCCGGGCATGGATTTCACGCTTCATCGCCGCTGTCTCAGGCTTCCTTTCTTGCTGCAGTGTCAATTTGCGCTCCGGTATCTGGCAGTTTATACAGATCGAGTATAAATCCAGGGCAAAAACACATGGTGCAGCATCAATCGGATTTGGTGCTAATCCGCTCAAATTGCATGAAACTCAGCAGACAAGGTCGTGCTCAATTAATCCTGCGCACCAGAACCGGATCAGGCCTATAAACATTCGGTATGACACGCTTGAGGTTCTCGACCTTGGGCAAGTCGTTGATGGCGATATAAGGCTCGTTAGGATGCAATGTCAGGTAATTCTGATGATAGGCCTCTGCCACGAAGAAACCTGTGTCTGCCTCAATGGTCGTTGCCAGTGATGCCCTGAAGGCGTGCGAAGCGTTCAGTTGGGCGATGTATTTTTCTGCGACATTGCGCTGCACAGGTGAGGCAGGAAAAATTGCCGAACGGTATTGCGTGCCACTATCCGGCCCTTGGCGGTTCAACTGAGTTGGATCATGCGCGACTGAGAAAAATATCTGCAGCAGCTTGCCATAACTGATCTGGGTGGGATCATAGGTCACCTGCACCGCTTCTGCATGACCAGTTGCGCCTGAGCCTACCAATTCATAGCGGGCAGTCGCTGCCTTGCCACCGGCATAGCCCGAGACTGCATTGGTGACGCCGCGTACATGCTGGAATACGCCCTGCACACCCCAGAAGCAGCCACCGGCAAACACCGCGGTCTCCGTTTTTGCGCTGCCTGCTGGTACATCTACCACAGGCGCGGCAATGACTACTGCTGCCTCGCCTGCACGCACCTGACCATTCAAAGCCAGCGCTACAGCGACACCGCCTATGCCCAGTACCAGGGCTGTCCACCTATTTGCTATTTTCATGTCGTACTCCTCGTAGAAGGAAAATCAACCAAAAGTAAAGGCGTAAGCCTCTACTCCCGGATCAAGAAACTCTATACTGAAAGTGTGCACTGCAACTTTGCCAGACTGCCGTACCAGTTGGTACAAGCGCTGACCAGTTACTGTGCCACTACCATCTGCGGCTGTGTCACTGCCATGCGCAACGCCAGGCGCAGCACCGTCGATAGTCACACGGAAACGCACTGGCTTGCCGTCTTTGCCAGGCCCCAGCACCAGGTGCAGGTCACGGGCATGGAAGCGGTAGCTGATGCGCCCTCCTCCCTGTTCCAACGCGGCATGTTCTTCCCGTACTTTCCAATTACCTGCCAGACCCCATTGATTCAGGATCAGTTGCGCTGGCAAGCTGTAATCAGCATTGCGGTTTTGCTGTACGCCACCGGGTGACACAAAGTTTTGCACGCGGCTATAACCAAGATAGGTTTCTGGCGATTTCACCTGGCTGTCATCGGCAGCCATTTGTGCACCGGCAGCACCAGTCTCGATGACGACATCATTGGCGACATATTTTTGGCCTGCTTCTTCCAGCAATTGTTGTATCACCTGCTCAGATTGCACATATTCTCCTTCACCAAAATGATGGTGGCGGATGCGGCCAGTGGCATCGATGAAATAATGCGCAGGCCAGTATTTGTTACCAATGGCCCGCCAGATTGCATAGTTGTTGTCGATGGCAACCGGGTAGCTGATGCCCAGGTCACGCACGGCCTTGCTGACATTGGCAGGATCGCGCTCGAAGGCAAATTCAGGCGCGTGCACACCGATCACAACCAGACCCTGGTCACGGTATTTTTTCGCCCATGCCTGCACATAGGGCAAGCTGCGCAGGCAGTTGATGCAAGAGTATGTCCAGAAGTCAATGAGCACGACTTTGCCTTTGAGCTCTTGCGCAGTCAATGGTTTGGAATTGAGCCATTGCGTCGCACCAGTCAGTGGCGGCATGTTGCCTTCTTCGGGTAAAGCACCAGCCGTAGCACTTGCATTGGAACCGTGGGCTGACATCATGGCATTTGACGGTGCCATGGTATTAGATGCCATTTGCTGGTTCGATGCCATCATCGCATTCGAGACCATCATTGCACCTTGCTGCGGTGCAGCCTGTACTGGTGCTGGATTGGCTTGTCCATCTGGTGAATCTCGCGCATAGCGGTCTATCAATTGCTGTTCCAGCCCCGATGTCGCAACAGTGGACAAACGTGTCAGCAAGCCGGTGTCCAGACCCAGCGCGATGGCAGCAACACCGGCGATCATGGCAGCACCCAGGATGCGGCGCATCCATTCACCGGCACCCAGCGAGCGTTTCATCGCGGCAAATACCTTGCCACCTATCAGCAAGGCCACTGCCAGCGAAGTCGCGGCACCAGCGGCGTAAGCCAGCAGCAGGAAAGTTGTCTGTGCACTCGCACCATTGAGTGCAGCCCCAGTGAGCAGCAAACCCAGCACCGGCCCGGCACAGGGTGCCCATAGCAGGCCAGTTGCCACACCCAGCAATAGCGATGAGCCTACGCCACCACCATCTGCCTGCGCAGTATTGGAAAGACGGTCACCCGCAGCCACCAGTGGCTTGGTGAGCTTGTCAGCCAGGTGTGGGAACAATAGCGTGAGACCAAAGAACGCCAGCAAGGCCATCGCCAGCCAGCGGCCATATTGATTGGTCTGCAACACCCAGTTACCACCAACCGCAGCCAGCGTGGCAACGGCAGCAAAGGTCAGTGCCATACCCACCAGCAGGGGCAAACCACTGCGGCGGAATGGCTGACCAGTGCGGGCAAAGACAAAGGGCAGCACCGGCAAAATGCAGGGGCTGAGTATGGTCAGCACGCCACCAAGATAAGAAATAAGTATCAACAACATGTTTGCTTTCTGTGCGTAGTTCAGGCTTTGCCAGGGGTAAAGTTCATCGCTACGCCATTCATGCAATAACGCAAACCGGTAGGACGCGGGCCGTCATCAAATACATGGCCGAGATGACCACCACAACGGCGGCACAATACTTCTGTGCGCAACATACCAAAGGTGGTGTCGGTCACATTGCTGACGGCGCGCTCCAGTGGTGCATAAAAGCTGGGCCAGCCAGTGCCGCTGTCGAATTTGGTTTTCGATGGAAACAGCGGCAACTGACAGCCAGCGCAACTGAACTGGCCACTGCGGTGTTCATCATTGAGCGGGCTGCTGAAGGCACGCTCGGTGGCACCACGGCGCAAGACTTCATATTGCATGCCGGTCAGCAGGCGACGCCATTCGGCATCGGTGTGCTGAACTTCGAACACATTACCAGCAGGGGCGGCTGACAACATGCGGCTCATGGCCAGCATGCTGCCAGCCAGTAGAAATTGACGTCGGTTTTGCATATATCCTCCTTGGTGTTGGTTCCACTCCTGTGCCATGGTTCTCATTGTGCGCCCCAATCGCTGTCCAAGTCTTCACGTAAAGTTAAACGATTTGTGATACTTTTTCTCCGCAAATCCTGCACAATGACAGCATTCGGACGGCGGGGAAAAGCGTGGATACAGCAAAAAATATATTGATCGTGGAAGATGACATGCCCATCGCCGACCTGCTGCGCCTGCACATGAAGGACGAGGGTTATCAGGTCACGCATTGCGCCGATGGCAGACAGGGCCTCGCCCAATTGCGCACCGGCAATTGGGATGCGCTGATACTCGACATCATGCTGCCCGGTGTGGATGGGCTGGAAATCTGCCGCCAGGCACGCGCCATGGAAAGCTATACACCCATTATCATCATCAGCGCCCGTTCCAGCGAAGTGCATCGCATTTTGGGTCTGGAACTGGGCGCTGACGATTACCTGGCCAAACCTTTCTCGGTGCTGGAGCTGGTGGCCCGCGTCAAGGCTATGCTGCGGCGCGCCGATGCGATGGACAAGAGCCGCCGCACTGAGGCTGGGGATGTAGCAGTGGATGGTGTGGCCTTGTCGCCAGTAACACGCGTTGCCACTGCCGATGGCAAGCTGCTGGACCTGACCCCACGTGAATTTGACTTGCTATATTTTTTTGTGCGCCACCCTGGTCAGGTATATTCGCGCCTGGATTTGCTCAACAAGGTCTGGGGTTATGAGCATGAAGGTTATGAACATACCGTCAATACCCATATCAACCGCCTGCGCGCCAAGATAGAGAGCAATCCGGCTGAGCCGCACCGCATACTGACGGTGTGGGGCAAGGGTTACCGTTACGCGCTGCCGGGAGAAGCGACGTGAAGCTGACGCTGTCACAGCGGCTATCGCTGGTATTTTCTGTGTTGTTGCTGGCCAGTTGCGGTGTCTCTGCCTGGTTGCAGATACGCGCCAACGACATGCGCGAGATGGAAGTGGTGCAGGGTCTGTCACGCGGCCTGGCAGGCAGCATTGCCGTCAATGCGCAGTTGACGGGCACAGAAGAAATGGGGTCAGATTCTGTGCGCCGCCTGTTTGACCAGTTGATGACCGTCAACCCCAGTGTAGAAGTCTATCTGCTTGATGAAACCGGCAAGATCATCGGCAATGCAGCACCACCTGGTCGTCTGAAGCGTCAGCAAGTTGACCTGGCACCCATACGCAAATTCCTTGATGGCCGCATGCTGCCCATACTTGGGGACGACCCGCGCAGTGAAAACAGGCGCAAGGTATTCAGCGCGGCGGCACTCCGCAGTAACAGGCCTGAGGCACATTATATCTACGTTATTTTGCAAGGCGAAGAGCATGACCGCTATGTTGCGCATGCGGGTATCAATGCCGTATTGCGTGTCACCCTGTTGTCGATGGCGTTGGTGGCATTGCTGACCCTGGTGGCAGGCTGGGCTGCACTGCGCTGGGTTACCAGACCCTTGCACAAGCTGGCAGACACCATGCGCTGCTTTGATACCCAGGCAGAACAGCCCGTCGTACCTCCATCGTCAGCACAGCCCACTAATCAGCGTGATGAAATTGCCGTGCTGGAAACCAGTTTCGGGCAGATGGCGGCGCGCATCAATGAGCAATGGCATACTCTGAAACAGATGGACCATGACAGACGCGAAGTGGTCGCCAATATCTCGCACGACCTGCGCACGCCGCTGACATCAATACACGGTTATCTGGAAACCCTGGCCGCCAGAAATGCGACGCTGGATGCGGCTGAGCGCCAGCGCTATCTGGCAATTGCACTGGGCCAGAGCCGCAAGGTCGGTCGGCTAGCGCAGGCACTGTTTGACCTGGCGCGTCTCGAGCATGGCGGCGTAGAGCCCGAACCTGAAGCATTCATGCTGAATGACCTGATACAGGATGTGTTCCAGAAGTTTGAATTGCAGGCGCAAACCGCCCAGGTCAGACTGGAAGCAGAGTTATCAGGTAACGCCATGGTCATGGCAGACCTGGGCATGATAGAACGGGTGCTGACCAACCTCATCGACAATGCCATACGCCATACGCCAGCAGGCGGCGCGGTGACTGTGGCAGTAGCAAAACGCGTGCAGGCAGTGGAAATCTGCATACGCGATACCGGCCCCGGCATACCCGCAGAATTGCTGGACAAACTGTTCAAGCGACCATTTGCACTTAGTGGTGAAGGCCACGGCGGCGGGCTGGGCTTGCTGATCGTGCACCGCATATTGCAATTGCATCACAGCAGCATAGCATTGCGTAGCAGTGCTGACACAGACAGTGCAGTTAATTCAGGCGCCTGTTTTTGCTTTGAATTGCCGCTGGCGACAAGTGTAAGTGGAGTCTGATTTTTCTGACTTATTTTCCTGTCTTCTTCATCTGACTTGAGCCACTAGCTTGCTTTGAATGACGTGCCAGTTCAACAAAGGCTTTCAAATAATCAATATCGACATCGGCTTCACGTGCCCCTAAAAATATCTGTTTGGCGATACCCTGGCGACCCAGGCGTACCGCCACCACGTCCATTTTCTCTGCATATTCTTCCGCCAGCCAGCGCGGCAAGGCGGCCACGCCGCGGCCACTTTCCACCATCTGCAACATGATGTCGGTAGTCTCTATGGTCTTGTGCCGCTGCGGGCTGATCCCGGCTGGCATCAGGAACTGGTTATAGATATCCAGCCGGTCTATCGCCACTGGATAAGTGATGAGCACTTCGTCACCCAGCCGTGCTGGCTGCACATAAGCGACCTTGGCCAGCGCATGCTTGCGGCTGACGACCAGCACCTGCTCGTAATCAAATACCGGTTCAAAATGCAGGCCAGGTTTGTAGAGTGGATCAGGCGTCACCAGCAAATCAATTTCATAACCGAACAAGGCACCGATGCCACCAAACTGGAATTTTTGTTTAACGTCCACATCAACATCAGGCCAGCCTGCAAGATAGGGCGACACCACTTTCAACAACCATTGGTAACAGGGATGACATTCCATGCCTATGCGCAAGGTGCCGCGCTCACCGCAGGCATACTGGCTCATGCGCTCTTCGGCCATTGCCAGTTGCGGCAGCACGCGGTTGGCGACGGCCAGCAAATATTCACCTGCCTGCGTCAGTCGCAGGCTACGCCCTTCACGCAGCCAGATGTCAGTACCCAGATGTTGCTCAAGCTTCTTGATGGCGTGGCTAAGCGCTGACTGGGTCAGGAACAAGGCAGATGCCGCCGCGGTCAGCGAGCCTTGTTTTTCTACTTCCTGGATGATGGACAGATGTATGCGTTCAAGCATGATGTATGAACAAAACTAATCGAATAATGAGAAAACATCATTTTACTTCATGATTTACTGACTATAGCATAGCTCTCATTCAATAATCTCAAGGAATGAAGACGACATCATGGTCACTACACATAATCTGGGCTTTCCCCGCATCGGTGCCAAGCGAGAACTCAAGTTTGCGCTGGAATCTTACTGGAAGGGCGAATCTTCACGCGATGCACTTAAGAGTCTGGGTGCAGAATTGCGCCAGCGCCACTGGAATCACCAGTCTGCACTGGACCTGACACCGGTTGGCGACTTTGCGTTTTACGACCAGATGCTGGACATGAGTTTCACGCTGGGCAATTTGCCTGAACGTGTCAGCGGTTTTCATGGCGATGCACTGGATAATTATTTCCGCGTTGCCCGTGGCCGTTCTGCCAAAGGGCTGGAAGATCACAGTGCCTGCTGTGGTGCAAATGGGAGTGGAAGCGATGGTGTCGCGGCTGGTGAAATGACCAAATGGTTTGACACCAATTATCACTACATCGTCCCTGAATTTACTGCCGACACAAAGTTTGCGCTGGATGCGACACGTCTGCTGGAGCAACTGGCAGAAGCCAGACGCCTGGGTGTAAAAGCCAAACCCGTCATCATTGGCCCGGTCACTTACCTGTCCCTGGGCAAAACCAAGGATGATACTGACAAGCTGGCCCTGCTGCCACGCCTGCTGCCAGTCTATGCAGAATTGCTGAATCAGCTTGCCGCCCAAGGTGTTGAATGGGTACAAATCGATGAACCCATACTGGTCACCGAATTGACAACAGAATGGCAGGATGCGATCAAGACCGCATACACCATATTGGCCAAGCAGACTACGGGCAAAGTCAAACTGCTGCTGGCAACTTACTTTGGTCAGTTGCAAGACAATCTGGCGCTTACATGTCTGTTGCCCGTGCAGGGCCTGCATCTGGATGCCATCAATGCGCGTGCAGAAGTCAGCGCTGTCGTTGAACAATTACCGCAAGACCGCGTGCTTTCGCTGGGTGTCATCAATGGCCGCAATATCTGGAAAACTGATCTGAATGCCGTGCTGGAATGGCTCACACCGGTAGCAAAAAGCCTGGGCGAGCGTCTGTGGATAGCACCTAGCTGTTCATTGTTGCATGTGCCAGTTGATCTGGACAGTGAACAAAAACTGGATGCAGATATTCGCTCATGGCTGGCTTTTGCAATCCAGAAGCTCGATGAACTCAAGATATTGGCAACTGCCCTGAATCAGGGCAACGCTGCCGTGAAAAATGAACTGGAAGCCAACCAGGCAGCGATTACGGCGCGCCGTACTTCACCAAGAGTGAACAATGCTGCCGTCAAAGCCGCCGTTGCCGCCATTACCACAAGCATGGGACAACGCCAGAGCGCCTATGCGCAGCGCGCCAGCAAGCAAGCCACGTTGCTGAAGCTGCCAGCCTATCCGACTACTACCATCGGTTCTTTCCCGCAAACTGCAGAAATCCGCCATGCACGCAGCGAATTCAAGGCGGGCAGGCTGGATGAAGCTGGCTATAAAGTCGCCATGCAGGCCGAGATTGCCCGCAGCGTGCGTGAACAGGAAGCACTGGGCCTGGACGTGCTGGTACATGGCGAAGCCGAGCGCAATGACATGGTTGAATACTTTGGTGAGCAGCTTGACGGTTATGCCTTCAGCCAGTTTGGCTGGGTACAGTCATATGGTTCACGCTGCGTGAAACCCCCCATCCTGTTCGGTGACATCGCCCGTCCCAAAGCCATGACAGTGGAATGGAGCCGCTATGCCCAGTCGCTGACTGCAAAACCGATGAAGGGCATGCTGACCGGCCCGGTAACTATCCTGAACTGGTCCTTCGTGCGTGATGACCAGCCACGTTCGGTATCCTGCTACCAGCTTGCGCTGGCGATCCGCGAAGAGGTGCTGGACCTGGAAAAAGCAGGTGTGCGCGTGATACAGATTGATGAGGCAGCATTGCGCGAAGGCTTACCACTGCGTAAAGCACAATGGCAGGAATACCTGGGCTGGGCAGTAGAATCTTTCCGCATCACGGCCAATGGCGCGCAGGATGAAACCCAGATTCATACCCATATGTGCTATTCAGAATTCAATGACATCATTGAATCTATTGCTGGCATGGATGCTGACGTGATTACCATAGAAACTTCCCGCTCTGACATGGAATTGCTGGATGCATTTGATCACTTTAACTATCCTAACGAGATCGGCCCTGGCGTGTATGACATCCATTCACCCAATATTCCAACACAGGCGCATATTGAGCAATTGATGAAGAAAGCGGCTGAACGTATCCCGGCGGAACGCCTGTGGGTCAATCCGGATTGCGGTTTGAAGACACGCGCATGGGAAGAAGTGATTCCTGCGCTGACCAATATGGTGGCGGCGGCTAAAGCCTTGCGCAACGCTGTATAAAAATAAGGCAATGGTATATGGCGGTTGGTATCACTCATTGTGTGACACCAATCGCCAACGTCGTAAAACCGGCAGGAAAAAGATATCGATGGGCGTGAAATTCTATGACAAAGAAGAACTGCTTTCCGGCTTACCGGACTGTCATTTTCCTCAAGATCAGGAAGCCTGAATAAGTTAAGATAGTAGTTTTCAAGTTGCGCATTTTGCATGACAACACAGGACAAACTATTGAAAACTAGAGCATGGATCAGGCTGCCATCGGGCAAGCACCTGGATCTGATCAACCCCGATCCCCAGGCATGGCTGGATAGCGACCTGGCCGACAGGTTGTCCCGCACTTACCGCTGGGGCGGCGAATCCTGCTGGACAAGGCCGCTGTCAGTCGCACAGCATAGCCTGAATGTGCTGGCCCTGCGCAGCACCATGACGGACGCTGCCTTAAGCGCGAGGACCGCGCTGCGCGAACTCTTGCATGATGGTGAAGAAGGCTTGCTGGCCTTCGATTGCATTTCACCGCTCAAGGCCGTATTGGGCGCACCGTTCAAGGCAGTCAGCGACAGGCTGACAGATGCCATCGTCAAGCGCTACCAGCTCCCCGTCTGGGACGACATGGATTACCGCTTGCATAAACTCGCAGATGAACTGATCGCCGCCTCAGAAGCCGTACATTGTGCCGGTTGGCCACGCAATGAGGTACTGGATGTGCTGGGAATCAAACTCCCCATACTGGAAGAAGATCCACTGGCAGAAATCTATGATTGCCAGCCATGGGAGCCATGGGCATCAGAACTTGCATGTCACCGTTTCCTCGAAAAAATGACGGAGCTGAGCGCTTCCTCAAGCTGAGTCAAGACAAATCAAGGCACGGATCCCGTACCAAACTCCTCGCACAGGTCAGCGCTTCAGTCCAGGCGCTTCTCTTGTGTCTGTCATACATAATGACAGATCCTGCAGAACATCTCCTGTCGGCTTAGCAACGCTTAGCTCCATTCATGAAATGTGTTTTAAAAATTGTGAATCCAATTCTTTGTTTCCCACGTATTAAGACTTGAGAGAAATAAAAAAATATTCGTGGAGCAACAATGCAAAAGACAAAAATGAACCCTGCCCTGCTTTCTTGCTTTGGTTTTTTGCTGTTGCAAACTTTTCAGACCGCACAAGCTGAAGAATCAGAACAAATCCCCACTGTCCAAGTCCTGGGCAATTACGATAATGCCGTTGGTACCAGCAATGCCGCCAGCCAGGGTTCAGTGACATCCAATCTAGTCAGCAACCGCCCTGCCCTGCGCACTGGTGAATTGCTGGAATTTGTACCCGGCATGATCGTCACCCAGCATAGCGGTGATGGCAAGGCCAACCAGTATTTCTTGCGTGGTTTTAATCTTGATCACGGCACTGATTTTGCAAGCTTTGTTGATGGCATGCCGGTCAATATGCGTAGCCATGCGCATGGCCAGGGTTATTCGGATTTGAATTTTCTGATCCCTGAACTGGTACAACGCATCGATTACAAGAAGGGGACTTATTTTGCCGATGAAGGTGATTTTTCCTCTGCCGGTGCGGCGCACCTTCGCCTGGCGAACAAGCTAGCTGCCGGTATCGCCAGCCTGTCTTTGGTAGGCTATGGTTATCAGCGTGCAGTGCTGGCTGATACCGTGGCTGTGGCGAATGGCAATCTGCTGTATGGGATAGAGGTCAACCGCAACGATGGCCCCTGGGTTAACCCAGAGAATGTGCGCAAATACAGTGCCGTGCTGCGCTATAGCCAGGGCAACCACGATGACGGTTACAGCGTGACAGCCATGGCCTACAAGAATAACTGGAATTCCACGGACCAGATACCCTTGCGCGCGGTGCAGTCTGGCCAGATCAGCCGCTTTGCTGCGCTTGACCCTACGGATGGTGGACAAAGCTCACGTTACAGTCTGTCTTATGCAAAGAAGAAACGCAATCAGGATGGCGTGTTTGAATTGGATGCCTATGCCGTGCAATCCAGCCTTGACCTGTTCAGCAACTTTACTTACTTCCTGGCTAACCCTGATACGGGTGACCAGTTCAGCCAAAATGAAAAGCGCCAGATGCTGGGGATGAATATCAGCCAGAGCTGGCCGCTGACTGTGGCTGATCTTGAAATGCATAACAAGATAGGTGTGCAGTTGCGTTACGATAAACTGTCGCCAGTCGGCATTTATAACACTGTTGCGCAGCAACGCATATCAACGATACGTGAAGACAGCGTGAAAGAAGCCAGCGCTGGTTTTTATGCAGAAAATTCCATACAGTGGTTACCCAAATTCCGCAGTATTGCCGGGCTGCGTTACGACGCTTACCGCTTTGATGTCAACAGCAGCATAGGCGGCAATTCAGGCAAGGCCAGTGACCATATCGTCTCGCCCAAGTTGTCGTTGATCTTTGGCCCGTGGAACAAGACCGAATACTTCATCAACTATGGCAGTGGCTTTCACAGCAATGATGCGCGCGGCACTACACAAACACGTTTGCCTGATGGTGGTGTCTCAACACCAGTAACGCCACTGGTAAAAACCAGGGGCGCAGAACTAGGGGTACGTACAGAAATCATGCCCGGCCTGCAAAGTTCGCTGGCCTTGTGGCGGCTGGATATTGCCTCTGAGCTGCTGTTCGTTGGTGATGCAGGTGAAACCGAACCCAGCCGTGCCAGCCGCCGTACCGGCATAGAATGGAACAACCACTACATCGCCAAACCATGGCTGCTGTTTGATCTTGACCTGGCAGCATCGCGGGCGCGTTATACACAAAATGATGTGGCGGGTAATTACATCCCCGGTTCTATCGACAAGGTAGCGTCTTTTGGTGTAACGGTGACTGACCTGGGTCGCTGGTATGGTGGCTTTGAACTGCGCTATTTTGGTCCGCGCCCTTTGATTGAAGACAATAGCGTGCGCTCTTCATCGACCACGCTGGCCTATGCCCGCATGGGTTACCGGATCAATGCCAGGACCAAGTTGACGATGGACGTGTTCAATCTGTTCAACAAGCAGGCCAGCGATATTGACTATTATTACCAGTCTCGTCTGTCGCGTGAAAGCACCGAGGGTGCTAACGACATTCATTTCCACCCGGTTGAGCCGCGCTCTGTCAGGCTGACGCTGACGCATAATTTTTAAGTGCGTCACAATACTGCAACGGCATATGACTCATCGAAGAAAAAGCTGGCGATGTTTACATGCACTGCCAGAGCGCCAGAAGCATATGGGTCGATAAAAAAATCTTAGGCTAACAACACAGCAGTATGTTGGTTCGCTCGTCAACAAAGTACGCTGTCGTACACATGTGCGCATGCATTTAAACGTCTTGATGTGGAAAATAATCCCTGGAAAGACTACGCAGACTCAAGCAGATCATTACCAGGCAGCATGAAAAACTGGGATTTAAACCTGCACGTAAATACTATCTATTTCTTTCGCACCCCGTTCAAAGCTATCCATGCAAATATCATTTTCCTTATTTCAATCAAATTAAAATTCTTGAATGGCTGGTGACGGCAACGATGAGAGCAGTCAAGGCAGCCATAGTGCTCAGACTTTGAACGGCATGTTGGCGCTCTTAAAATGTCATTCATATAAGAATGAGCAGGTGTTTCTCTTACAAGCCCTGGCACCACAGTCCGATGGCCGTATGACAGGCTAGCACCTAAGATGAATTTGCATACATGATAAGTGGAGGTTAAAGTGATTATTGTCAAAAGCGTAGGTAGAGGTATTTTACGAGCGACCGTCCGTCTCGAAACGGTAGAATATGGAAATGGCTGGACAGTGGGCGTAGAAATCAACGGTATCGTGGTGCATCATCCTGACAAGGATTTATATCCCACTGAACAGGAAGCGCTGATTGCTGGGGATGAAGTTGTTGATGCCATGGTGCCGACACTGCATTGAGATAAAAAAAACAGCGTACTTCTCGAAGAAAATACGCTGTGAAAACCAGAACTTGTTCTGGGAGGGTGGAAATTGCGGTGAATTTATTAGTCGGCTTTTGCCATGATTGCTTTGGGATTAGCTTCCAATAGTGTTGATAATGTCACTGGAGCAGAACCACGTGCATCCCAGCCACCACCGATGGCACGTATCAAACTCACTGCCGATTTGGCACGCGCACCATCAAGCTGTGCGGCGACACGCTGCTGCTGCAATACCGTGCGGTCAGCATCTATCACATTCAGGTAACTGACTGAGCCTTCGCGGTATTGCACATGCGATAGTTTGGCTGCGCGCTCTGCAGCTTGCACTGCATTGTCTTGCGCCAGTGTTTGCTCATGCAGTATGCGCAAGTCAGCCAGATTGTCTTCAACCTCTTTGAAGGCGTTCAGCACGGTCTGGCGGTAATTGGCCACATCTTCTTCATAGACTGCGCCAGCCCTGTCCACACTGGCCTGGCGGCGGCCACCATCAAACAAGGGCATGGACAACAAAGGACCAAGCAGGAAGGTGCGGCTGCTCCAGTTCAGCAAATCACCCAGGCTGGCTGATGCATAACCAGCGGAGCCTGTGATATCCAGCCTGGGGAAGAAAGCCGAGCGTGCCACACCGATGCGGGCATTGGCAGCGGCCATACTGCGTTCAGCAGCAGCAATATCAGGACGACGTTCCAGCAAGGCGGATGGCAAGCCTGCCGGGATATTGACAGCAATGCGTGACAAGGGACGCGGCAAGAAATTGAATTCTGCTGGTGTCTTGCCCAGCAAGACTGCCAGTGCATGCTCTGCCACTGCGCGGCTGCGGGCCAAGCCCAGCGACTCAGATTGTGCAGTTGCCAGTTCTGCTTTTGCCCGGGCCAGATCCAGTTCGCTGATATCACCTTCGTTAAAACGGGTTTGCACCAGCTTCAGGGTTTTTGAGCGCAGCTCTACCGTTGCAGCGTACAAAGCCTGTTCTGCATCCAGTTCACGCAGCAGGAAATAGGCTTGCGCCACATCGGCTTGCAAGGCCAGTTGCACAGACTGGAACAGGGCTTCATTCTTTTGCGTATCTGCCGTTGCGGCATCTATGCTCGATGCTACACGACCAAACAGGTCCAGTTCATACGAGGCACCAAGCTGGGCATTGTAAGTCGTGGAAGTCGGCATCCTGGTATTGTCAGGCAAACCCTGGGATGCCGGTGCAGCACGCCCACGGTTTGCACCCAGGCCCGCATTCACTTGCGGGAACAGGCCAGCACGCGCATCCTGCCGCAAGGCGCGGGATTGTTTCAGACGGGCGGCAGCGGCTTTGAGGTTCTGGTTGGCCGCCATGGCCTGGCTTTCCATCTCGTTGAGACTATCGTCTGCAAAGATTTTCCACCAGTCGCCACGTGCGACTTCTTCGGAAGGCTGGGCTTCTTTCCAATTATTACTAGTAGCAAGCACTTCTTTGTATGCAGCAGGTGTGGCGACTTCTGCCTTTTCATAAGTCGGTGCGACTGAGCAACCAGCCAGCACCAGCAATAACATCAACAGGGACGAAGCAGACTTCAGGGGTTTGATTGTATTCATCATCATGCTCTCTCAAACTTTAACAATAGCGTGCTCATGATCGTGACCATGGGCGACGGCAGGCGCTTCATGCACGACAGCAGAATGCAGCTTGCGGCCACCAGCAAGAGTACGCAGCAATACATAAAACACCGGTGTCAGGAACAGGCCAAACAGCGTCACACCCAGCATGCCAAAGAACACTGCCACGCCCATGGCATGACGCATCTCGGAGCCAGGTCCGCTGGAAATCACCAGTGGCACCACACCCATGATGAAGGCGATAGAGGTCATCAGAATAGGACGCAGGCGCAAGCGGCTGGCATCTATCGCTGCCTGCAAAGGCGTGCTGCCTTGCAGTTCAAGCTCCCGCGCAAATTCCACGATCAGGATCGCATTCTTGGCCGATAGCCCCACCAGTACCATCAGACCGATCTGGGTGAAGATATTGTTATCACCACCTGTGAGCCAAACGCCAGTCAAAGCCGCCAGCAAACTCATGGGCACGATCATGATGACAGCCAGTGGCAAGGTCAGGCTTTCATACTGTGCCGCCAATACCAGGAACACCAGCAAGACACTGATAGGGAATACCCATACACCGGCATTGCCCGCCAAAATCTGTTGGTAAGTCAGGTCAGTCCATTCAAACTTGATACCGGCTGGCAGGGTCTTGGCAGCGATACGCTCTGCCGCAGCCTGCGCCTGATTCGATGAATAACCGGGGGCAGGGCCGCCATTGATATCCGCCGCCGTGTAGCCGTTATAACGCACTACCATTTCAGGACCAAAGCTTGGTGTGACTTTGACGAGGGAAGACAAAGGCACCATTTCACCAGCGGTATTGCGGGTCTTCAGTTGCAGGATATCTTCAGGCTTGGCACGGTAAGGCGCATCTGCCTGGGCACGTACCTGGTACACACGACCAAAGCGGTTGAAGTCATTCACATACAAAGAACCAAGATAAATCTGCATGGTGTCAAACACATCAGTCACAGGCACACCCAGTTGCTTGGCCTTGACGCGGTCGAGGTTGACATCCAGTTGTGGCACATTGATCTGGTAGCTGGAAAACATGGGCCCCAGTTCTGGTGCTGTTTTGGCAGCGGCAATAAAGGCTTGTGCTGCGGCATCCAGTTCAGCATAGCCCAGTGCGCCCTTGTCTTCTATCTGCATCTTGAAGCCACCCACTGTGCCCAGGCCCATGACAGGTGGTGGCGGGAAGACGGCGATGAAACCATCCTTGATTGCTGAGTATTTCTGGTTCAATTTGCCTGCAATTGCATCTGCTGCCAGCTCCTTGCTGCGGCGTTCTTCAAAAGGTTTCAGCGTCACAAAAACAATACCGGCGCTGGAGCTATTGGTAAAGCCATTGATGGACAAACCAGGGAAGGCAACCGCACTCTCCACACCTGGTTCTTTCAAGGCAATGGCCGACATGTCACGGATGACTTTTTCAGTACGGTCCAGCGTTGCGCCATTTGGCAATTGCGTGAAGCTGATCAGGTATTGCTTGTCTTGCCCCGGTACAAAACCACCTGGCACGATATAGGAAATACCCACGGCTGCTGCCAGCAATACCACATACACCACCATGCTGGAAGCCTTGCGCGAGATCACACCAGCCACGCCTTTGGAATACTTTTCAGAACCGCGATTGAACATGCGGTTAAAGGCATCGAAGAAGCGGCCAAACAGGCGGTTCATTACTTTAGTCAACCAGTCTGGTTTTTCATCATGGCCTTTGAGCAGGATGGCAGCCAGTGCTGGTGACAGAGTCAGCGAGTTGAAAGCCGAGATCACAGTGGATATCGCTATCGTCATCGCAAACTGTTTGTAGAACTGCCCGGTCAGACCTGTCATGAAGGCCAGTGGGACGAATACCGCAACCAGCGTCAAGGCGATAGCAATGATAGGGCCGCTGACTTCACGCATGGCTCTGTAAGTCGCTTCTTTCGGTGACAGGCCAGCCGAGATATTTCTCTCCACATTCTCCACCACCACAATCGCATCATCGACCACGATACCAATCGCCAGTACCATGCCAAACAGTGACAAGGCATTGATGGAATAGCCAAAGCCCAGCATCAGCGAGAAAGTACCAACGATGGATACCGGCACGGCCAGCAAGGGTATTAGCGAAGCACGCCAGGTTTGCAAAAACACGATGACCACCAGCACCACCAGCGCAATTGCTTCCAGCAAAGTCTCGACGACCGCATGGATACTGGACCGCACGAATTGCGTAGGGTCATACACGATCTTGTATTGGACTGAGCTAGGGAAGTCAGCTGACAATTCCTTCATCGCCGCACGCACCTGGTCAGACACGTCCAGCGCATTTGCGCCGGGTGCCTGGAAGATAGGTATCGCGACGGCTGGTTTATTGTCGAGCAGGGAACGCAAGCCATATTCAGAAGCATCCAGTTCTATGCGCGCCACATCCGCCAGGCGGGTGACTGCACCATCGGCAGAAGTCTTGAGTATGATCTCGGCAAATTCTGCTTCTGATTTCAAACGGCCTTGCGCATTCACATTGAATTGCAAAGGCGTACCCGGCACATTCGGTGATGCACCGATGACACCAGCAGCAACCTGTACGTTTTGCTCGCGTATGGAGTTCACCACATCAGAGGCAGTCAGGCCACGTTGCGCTACTTTTTGCGGGTCCAGCCAGACGCGCATGGCGTAATTGCCAGAACCAAACAAGCCCACTTCACCCACACCCTTGATACGCGCCAGACGGTCCTTGACATTCAGCACTGCATAGTTGCGCAGGTAAGTCATGTCATAGCGGTCATCCGGTGAAATCAGATGCACGACCATGGTCAGCGCAGGTGAACTCTTGATGGTCGTCACACCCAGGCGTTGCACATCAGCAGGCAGGCGTGGCAAGGCTTGCGAGACCCGGTTTTGCACCAGTTGCTGCGCCTTGTCAGGATCAACACCGAGCTTGAAGTTGACAGTGACTGTCAGGTTGCCGTCACTATTTGCCTGTGACTGCATGTACAGCATGTTTTCTACGCCATTGATGGATTCTTCCAAAGGAGAAGCCACGGTTTCTGCAATCACCTTTGGGTTAGCGCCCGGATACTGCGCGCGCACCACGACAGAAGGCGGCACCACCTCGGGATATTCCGAGATGGGCAACTGGAACATGGATAGCGCACCAGCCAGCAAGATAATTACCGACAGCACCCCGGCAAAGATGGGGCGGTCGATAAAGAATTTTGAGATATTCATGATATTTTTCTATCTGAGTCTATATTTGTGTACGCGACGATTAAGACTTGTTGGCTGGAGTAGTCTTGTCTTCAGCACCTGCAACCGGGGTCGCTGGCACAGTAGTCGCTTTGCTCATAGCCACCATATTCGGCGTGATGGTGTCACCGGGTCTTGTGCGTTGCAGTCCATTGACGACAATGCGTTCACCGGCTTTCAAGCCAGATTCCACAATCAGCAAATCTTCCTGCCTGGTGCCCAGACGCACTTCGCGGTAAGCCGTGTGGTTGTCCTTGTCGACAGCAAGCACGAAGCGTTTGCTTTGATCGGTGCCTACGGCTTTTTCATCTATCATCAATGCCGCATGCGGCGCGCCACCACCAAGACGTACACGGGCATACAGGCCGGGCAGCAGCAAGCCATCCTGGTTTTCAAACACGGCGCGCACGCGTATGGTTCCTGATGAAGTATCCACACGGTTGTCGATGGACACCACCTTGCCCTGGCGCGAATAGCCTTCTTCATTCGCCAAGCCCAGGAAGACCGGCACCTGGCTATTCTTTGCCTGCGCCGGGTTCACGTATTTCAAGAAGCTTTGCTCATCCACATCAAAGGATGCATACACTTGCGAGACAGACACCAGGGTGCTCAGGGCGGGTGAGCTGGCACCCACTGCAATGACGTTGCCAACGGTGACCTCTGCACGTGAGATGCGGCCAGCAACGGGTGCTGTGATCTGGGTATATTCGAGATTGAGTTTGGCTGTCTTCAATGCTGCCTGCGCCGCCAGTACATTGGCTGCCGCTTCACGCGAGGCATTTTGTTTTTCTTCAAAGTCACGACGTGCGATGGCGTTTTCACCGAGCAGTCTTTCGCCACGGGCAACGTCAGAACCTGTATAGGCTGCGCGTGCCTCGGCAGCTGCCAGTTGCGCCTGGAAGCGCGCCACTTCAGCCGCATATGGGCGCGGGTCTATGGTGAACAGCAAATCACCTTTCTTGACCAGGCTGCCATCCTTGAAATGCACTGCCGTCAGCGTGCCGCCGACCAGCGGGCGTATTTCTACCCTATCGACGGCTTCGAGCTTGCCAGAATAATTTTGCCAGTCAACGATATTGCGGCTGACGACTTCGGCCACGTCGACTGTGGTTGCCGGTGGCGCAGCTTTGGGTGCGGCATCACTGGCTTCGACTTTGATGGCGCCTATGGTGCCTGCAGCGGCGATCAAAAGGACAATGGCAGTGCTGATGACGATGGATTTACGGCTTGGTGCAGTAGATGTAGTGGATTCAGACATGATATTCCTCGTGGATGTTGGATGTAAATTACTGAGTTCTTGAGATGCTGTTGTTTTGTCAGACATATTATTTTTCCTCCAGGGATACGAAAGCAGATGTGTTCAATTCAGTAGATGCACTCAGGCGGCGGCGCAAAAAATCTGCCACTTCCACCAGCACAGGCTGATGCTCAGGCAGTGATGCATGCTTGATCCCGGCAAAGCGGGCAACTTGTACTGGCACACCTACCGTGATCAGGGCCGCAGCATATTTTTCTGCCTCCACATGCAAGACATCATGTTCAGCAGTAGCGATAAAGGCAGGTGACAAACCACCGAGTCGGCTGGATTCCAGCGGTGCGGCATAGGGGTGCAGGCGTTGCAAAGAGCGCGGCAGGTATTGGCCATAGCAATGCGCGCATTCTTGCGGGGTCAGGTCAGATTCCAATTTCTTGGCGTCACCAAGACGTGTCATGCTGGGGTCCAACATCGGGCCTATCAGTGCCTGCGCCAGTATCGGCGGGGCATTGCGGTCACGTGCTATCAGCGTCAGGCAAGTTGCCAGGTTGCCACCGGCATCGTCACCCGCTACTGCCAGACGGCTGGCGTCAGCCTTGATGCTGGCGGCATTCTTGATGGCCCACAGCATGGCAGTGTAAGCATCTTCCGGCGCGGCAGGAAAGGGCTTGGCTGGGGCCAGTGAATAACCCACGGACAAGACGATGACATTGCTGTTGCGCGCAATGAAGCGCGCCGGTACATCGGCATCATTCAGGGAACCGCTGATAAAACCGCCACCGTGGAAATACAGCACCACCGGCAAAACCGCATTGCCCTGAGGGCGATACAGGCGCACAGGAATGACCCCAAGCGGGCCAGGGATAAGGAAATTATCTATCTGCAAAGATGGCTCAGCCGTCTTTGTGGTCTTTTTTCTTTTCTTGACGGTGTTGCCGGAGTTGCCAGAAATATCGGGAATTGTTGCTGTTTCGTCCATCATATTGTCGCCAATCGCGCCAGAGCCTAGTGAATGGACCGAATAGTAGGCGCGATGTGCTTCCGGATAAACGCCTATAATCCAACATGACTATTCCGTCAGGCCGACTAATCAAGCATCAAATTAGGTTTATACTTCGTTCAGACGAATAGTCCTTGACTATGCCAACCAGATATTCAGGAGTACGACGATGGACCGCTTCCAGGCAATGCAAGTCTTCACCCGCGTGGTGGACAGCAATAGTTTTACCCGTGCCGCCGACAACCTCGGCTTGCCGCGTACCACCGTCACGACCATCATCCAGAACCTGGAAAGCCTGTTGCAGGTGCGCCTGCTGAACCGCACCACCCGCCGTCTGAGCCTGACACCAGACGGCGCGGCCTACTATGAGCGCTGCGTGCGCATCCTGGCGGACGTGGACGAGACCGAAACTTCTTTCCAGAATGTGGCACGTGGCCCCAAAGGCCAGTTGCGCATAGACGTGCCAACCTCCATAGGCAGGCTGATCCTGTTGCCGCAAGTCTGTGAGTTTTATTCGCGCTACCCCGACATCAAACTGGTCATGGGCATGGGTGACCGCATGGTCGACATGGTGCAGGAAGCAGTCGACTGCGTGATCAGGGTCGGCGAGTTGCAGGATTCCAGCATGGTCGCCCGCCGCATAGGCACTTTCCAGAGCATTACTTGCGCTGCGCCAGATTATCTCGACAGCCATGGTGAACCACAGACCCTGGAAGATTTGCAGCACCACCAGGCTGTGCACTATTTTTCCAGCCGCACGGGTCGCAATCTGGACTGGGATTTTGTCGTCGATGGCAAGACTGTGGATGTCACGGTCAATGGCAAGATATCAGTCAATGATTCTGAAGCCTATATCGATTGTGCGGTCAAAGGCTTTGGCCTGATACAGGCACCGCGCTTCATGCTGATGCCGCATCTGCAATCCGGTGCATTGCGTGAAGTATTGCCGCAATGGACACCGGCCCCCATGCCCATCTCGGTGGTGTACCTGGCTAACCGCCATCTCTCACCCAAGGTACGTGCCTTTGTTGACTGGGTGGCAGAGCTGTTCCCACGCTGCCCGCTGTTCAGTGGGCGCGATGCAGAATTGCTGAATGGAATGGGTGAATGCATTTTCGCAGGCAAGCCAGACCAGCGCCCTACGCACAATACTTTGCGCTCTGTCATCGAGCAAAAGAATATTGCTGAGAGTGTGTTTTAGCTACGCATCGCGCCTGCGAACCTGAGCAATCACTGCGTCTACCACGGGGTTAGGTCGTTTTGTATTCCATGCTATGGCTGTGGTTACCACGTCCAATTTCTCCCTGAGAGGCCGGACCGCCACATTCTCTGGTGCCAACTTCTTCAATATCGCCGGCACCAGCGCTATGCCTTGCCCACATCCTACGAAAGCAATCTGGGAAGCGACCGAACTGACTTCATGCACTATGCGTGGTGAAAAACCATGTGCCTGGCAAGAAGCGATCAGATTATCAAAATAGACTGGGCTGACTCTGCGAGCAAACATCACAAAGTCTTCTTCGGCTAATGTTGCAAGACTGACGCGTGTTTTTTTTGCGTAAGGATGTGTATGTGGAAGCGCAACTGCGAGACGCTCCTGTATCAATGGTAATGTCCGCACAGTCTCGCCAAAATCGCCTTCCAGCCGTGCAAAAGCCAGGTCAATCTCACCTGCAAGCAATGCCGGAACTGCATCTGCACTATCAATTTCCCTGACTGAAACCGTGAGCTGTGGATGTGCGGACTTGATTTTTTCTATGATGCCGGGAAGCACTTCCAGCATTGCAGAAGTGATGGCACCGATCGTCAGCACCCCGGATTGTCCAGCAACTGCTTCCCTTACTGCGAACTCCAGATGCCCCATCTGTTCAGCAAGTTTTTGTACTGCCGGGAGTATTGCAGCACCGATCGGAGTGAGCTGAGCGCCGCGTCTTGAGCGTTCAAACAAAGTCAGCTTCAAAGACTGTTCAAGCACTTGAATTTGCTCGGTCAGCGGCGGCTGCGACATTCCCAGGCGTAGTGCCGCCTTCCTGAACGATTTTTCTTCAGCAACAACGAGAAAAAGCCATAAGTGACGCATCAGGCGAAAGTTGATCATATGAGTGATAGTTTTTACAGAATTAAATGATTTGTTATTAGTAATTTACGTATCACATCTTATACCTCAGAGTAAGTCCCGTGCAACCACACAGAGGATATACATCATGACTCAAGAAAAACTGCTGGGCCGTCTGGCGGCTCTTGATACCAACACGGTATCGGATGCCCTGGATTTCCTCAATCTCCCAGGCGCAACATTTGGCATTCGTCCTCTATGGGATTGCCGGAAAATCGTTGGCAGAGCCAGTACGATACAGTTGGGGCCAAAGACTGACTCAGCCCCTACAGTCCATTTGATCTCACCCGTCATCGCAGAAATCACAAGCGATGATCGCATCCTCGTTATTGCAGGTGGTGTCGATGGCATTTCATGCTGGGGCGACATTCTTGCCAATGCTGCCCGGGTAAAGGGCATACGTGGTTCCGTTATCGATGGCAACAGTCGTGATATCGAAGGAAGTGAATCAATTTCCTATCCCGTTTATGGCCGCGGCATCACGATGATCAGTGCCCGCAACCGGGTCGTACAAAGATCGTCGGGCCAAGCAGTCAATATGGGTGGAGTCGTCGTCAAGGAAAACGACTACGTGATCGCCGACCGCTGCGGCACGGTCTTCATACCGGTTGACCACATTACCGAAGTCATTGAGCTTGGCGAACGGATAGCGCGACGTCAGGATGGCATGGTCCAGGCGGTACGATCAGGACGTTCGGTCGCAGATGTCATGCACGACAAGGAATTTGAAGCTATCAAGTCAGGGAGCGCAAAATGAATCACGAAGACAAGGAAATCACTGCCCTGTTCAAAGGCCTGGACACGCCAGGTATTTCGGACGCGATGGACAAACTGGGTTTGCCGGGTCAATGCCTTGGTATCGCGCCTTTGGACAATTACAAGAATGTGGTTGTCGGCCCGGCTTTCACGGTCAAATATGTATCGGCTAGCACGCCACCCGGAACGGTAGGTGATTTCATTGATGACGTTGCCGAGGGTGACGTGGTAGTGATCGACAATAATGGTCGCACCGACTGCACGGTATGGGGTGACATCATGACCGAGTATGCCGGTACCAGGAAAATCGCAGGCACCGTTATCGATGGTGTCTGTCGTGACGTTACCAAGGCACTGGGAGATGCCTACCCGATATTCAGCCGGGGACGTTTCATGCGCACCGGAAAAGACAGGGTGCAGGTCGAGGCCACGAATGTAGTTGTGTCAGTTGGTACAGCGCGGGTGTGCCCGCGTGACATTGTCATCGCTGATGCCAATGGCGTGGTAGTCGTTCCCCGGGCACGTGCCAGGGAGGTTGCTGACACAGCGCGCAAAATCGAACAGGTGGAAGCAGATATCCGGGCGCAGCTCTCACAGGGAAAGACGCTCAGGGAAGCCCGTGAAATACTGGGCTATCACACATTGCAAAGGAAAGTATCATGATCACCGTCACTGCAGGCATTGCCGGGCGCTGCAAGCAACTTGGCAGCTCCACACTGTATGAGGCATCCGGACTGGCTTGCTCGGTCGACCCTGATATCCGCAGCATCTGGCCCGGTGCCGCCATTGCTGCACCAGCGTTTCCCCTGATCTGTTCACCCGGTGATAATCTGTCCATACATCTGGCCATGGAGCGTGCTCCGCGTGGCAGTGTACTGGTGGTCAGTACGGGTAATTTCGTTGCCGGATACTGGGGAGAAGTGTTGACTGTGGCGGCGGAAGCAGCGGGTATTGCAGGACTGATTATCGATGGTGGAGTAAGGGATGTGGCTGCCATGACCCGACGCCAGTTTCCCGTATTTACACGAGGCGTAAGCGTGCGGGGGACGATCAAGGCTAGCAGTCCTTCCGTCGGACAGCCTATCTATTTTGGTGGCATCCATGTCAATGCAGGTGACCTGGTGGTTGCCGATGACGATGGTGTGATCATCATCCCCGCTGGCGATATGGAACGCACCATCGCAGCGGCAGAAGCCAGGGCCAGTAAAGAAGAAATCATGATGAAGCAATTAGCAGAAGGTGCGACCACGCTGGACTTGCTTGGCCTTACTGCCTGGAGGACACATTCGTGAATAAACCGCTACAAGCTTTGAACATCAACCTGGCCCAGGCCCAGCCCTCAGCCACTTACCGCATGATAGACCGCGTGGCCGCGCGCCGTGCCTCAGGTGCCAAAATCATCTCCTTGAGTGCTGGCGAACCAGATTTCGACACGCCTGCACATATCCGGGAAGCAGCCATCGCCGCAATTGACGCCGGGCACACCCGCTATACTCCTGCCGCAGGCATGCGGGCATTACGTGAGGCTGTGGCGGCGAAATTCCGCAATGAAAATGGCATGAACGCCAGTTGGGAAGACACCATCATCTGCAGCGGCGGCAAACAGGTGATCTACAATGCACTGGCTGCGACTCTTAACGCTGACGATGAAGTCATCATTCCAGCACCTTACTGGGTCAGTTACCCTGAGATGGTGCAACTTTGCGGAGCCACTTCAGTCATCATTCCTTGTGACCACACCAGTGGCTTCAAACTCACGCCTGCCACCCTTCAACAGGCAATCGGG
>JAZJXP010000025.1:57163-58750 GCA_040390835.1 Pseudomonadota bacterium | reverse complement strand
TGGCTGATCCTCAATTCACCCTCCAATCCAACTGGTGCTGTCTACACGCGCGATGAACTTGCCGCACTGGCCGAAGTTTTACTCCAGCATCCCAGCGTGCTTGTGCTGTCAGACGATATCTATGAACACCTGATATTTGATGGCATTTCATTTCATACCATGGCCCAGGTTGAGCCACGCTTGCGTGACAGAACCTTGACCATGAACGGTGTATCCAAGGCTTATGCCATGACGGGCTGGCGGATAGGTTTTGGCACTGGCCCGCACTGGTTGATTGATGCAATGGAAAAACTCCAGGGACAGCAGACATCCGGTGCTTGTTCCATCTCCCAGCATGCTGCACTCGCCGCCCTTGCCGGGCCGCAGGACTTTATTCGGGAATCGAAATCGGTATTTGAAGCGCGGCGCAATATGGTGGTACAGATGCTGAATGATACGCCGGGCTTGCGATGTGAAAATCCTGATGGGGCATTTTACGCATTCACCTCTGTTGCTGCATTGATAGGCAAAACCACAGCGGCAGGAACGATGCTGTCCAGCGACGAGGATGTTGCCTATGCCTTGCTGGATGAAGCTGGTGTAGCCGTGGTACATGGCAGCGCGTTTGGCTTGGGACCTTACATCCGGATCGCTTATGCCCTGGACAATGCGTCCCTGCACCAGGCTTGCACCGCCATCAAACAGTTTTGTAAAGCACTACGATAGATGCCCAGACCAGGAGCAATACATGAATGCACAAAAAGAATTTCAAAAGACAAATCTGTCTTTTTCCATGGCAGGTACTGAACTCAACATTTCGGCGATCCATCGTCATGGCGAACTCTCCCCTATCGTGTTTCTGCACGGCTTTGGCTCTACCAAAGAAGACTATGCCGATATCCTGCGTCACACCAACTTTGCCGGTCATCCTTTCGTCGCCTATGATGCACCCGGATGCGGTGAAAGCACCTGTGCGGATCTTACCCAGGTATCCATTCCTTTTCTAGTGAGTACGGCCTTGGCGGTACTCGACCGCCTGGCCATCAAACACTTTCATCTGGTTGGTCATTCCATGGGTGGCTTGACTGCCCTGATACTGGCGCACCAAAACCCGGAACGTGTGCTCAGTTTTGTCAATATAGAAGGTAATATCGCGCCCGAAGATTGTTTTCTGAGCAGGCAAATCATTGATTATCCACAGCTTGATCCAGAGCGATTTTTTAAGGACTTCATTGCCAGGACCTTGTATTCTCCTGCCTATGCCAGTGCATTATACGCAGCCAGCCTGCCTCACAAAGTCCGTGCCGCTGCAGTTCCTGGCATATTCAAGTCCATGGTTGAATTGTCTGACAATGGTGAATTAATGAGTAAGTTCTTAAATCTTGCTTGCCCAAAAATGTTCATGTATGGCGACCAAAACCACTCACTCTCTTATTTACCTCACATCGCGAAGCATGGTGTCCAGTTGGCTGAAATCCCACAATGCGCTCACTTTCCCATGTATTCCAATCCTGCAGTGATGTGGGAAGAGATTAGCAATTTTCAGATGGTAGCGGAAAAACTGCTTATCCCCAGTTAAGCCACTCTGATTCTTTACTATCAAGAAAC
>JAZJXP010000025.1:0-57153 GCA_040390835.1 Pseudomonadota bacterium | reverse complement strand
CAAGCGATATGGACGTCCGGGGTTTTAAGCACAAGCGTATTTCTCACAAGTTGGCTTATAGCAATATCAATTTGACAAAATTAAATTTACAACAAATAGTGTATTTCAATTAAATCATTTTCCGTTTGCCCGCTAAAGTCGTTAATAATTCATTACTAGCGAGCGTGCAAGATGGTAGGCAACATTAAAGCTGATAATTATTCCCTCAAAAGCTTTGAGAGGAACGAAGCTACGTCCTCACCAACTACCGCGCCCGCTGACACGGTGAATATGAATGTCTCACGCTCAAGCAGCAGAGACACGGCAGGCGGCACGACCTACTCGCAGCGTAATCATTACCTGCACATGAAGTTGCAAAACGATTTGAAAAAATCGGGGGCACCAGAATTGCAACTGAACTTGCCCAAAGGCTCATTGATCGCCTCCTGGAATGACTACCTGAAAGAGCAGGCTGCGGGAAATCCTGTCAAGGCAACTGAAACAACAACATCTCCCCAGCGCAGTTCAGAGTCACTGAACGATATATTCAAGCAAGGCATGAAGGGAGGGCGCAGTCATTCTCCTGCCGGTTCAATCACCAACTCGCAACACAAGCCGGAGCGACCTGCCAGCAGCAATTCCATGCAACAGCAATTGCTCTCGCAGCTCAAGGATAAAGAACTTGACCCTGTCTCAAGCACACAAAAAGCCCAGGCGACTCCGGGTCCTGTGATTGATCCGGTAACAGGTGCAATCAACCGGGAGAATCTGGCAAAAACAGTACGTGCCCTGATACAGGAATTACCGCCAGTCCCTGCCAGCCCGCTCGATTTGCGCGAAAAAAGAAGAGCAAAGATAGTTGAGCAGCTTCATGCTGTCCTGGCTTTGGCCACCAGCAAAAATGGCTTGCCTGAAGATGAGCTGGGTTTAAAAATCAGGGAAAGTTTTTCGCAGGCGGCAAGCGACTCGAGAAAACTGGCGCGAAATCTGGCAGGCTCGACCATCCGGCGCCCCCTGTTCAAACCTGAGCCTGAACTGGCATTGACATATAGCTGCATGGGTGCCCTGCTCACAGAATTGAAGCGTATCCACCTGACTGCAGCAGCCCCCGCGATTTTAGACAAGTATGCGGCGGCTGAAGCCAAAAATATGGCGAACGCCGCACCAACGATAGATAAAGGTATTCCTGGTGCCAGCCTGGTGGTATCAAAAAGCATAGGTGCCAATCATTCCTTCTTTGGCCTTGGCAACTTGGGTGGCAGTCTGCAAAAAACTAATGTCTTGAGCATTGATGAAGATGGTGATGCCAATTACTGGGAAATGCTGGGTGGACAAATCAAAGGTGGCTACGGTAATAAAATAAATGGCTGGGGTTACAATGCCAGCGGCAAAGTAAAAGCAGAATTTGGCACAAAATTCTATGAAACAGCAACAACCGCCGAGATGGCAAAATTGATTGCGAACATGCACGCAAATCAATTACTGAGCCAGGGTTCGGCTGGACAAAGCGCTGAAGCACTAACGAAGGTCAAAGAAACTTACAATAAAATTGCCAAATTCGTGGTTGGCAGGCGCTATGAAAGTGACGCCACAGAACCAACTTATCTGAATGATGCCAAGCTCGCCAAAGGTTACAACACAGCAAAATTGATGCACATTGCCGATGCGGCAGATTCCATGTTGGGGCAACAAAAGATAGCTGCATTGTTTGCGGCAGCCTATCCAAGTGCCACGCAACTGGTGAATAAAAACCAGAGTGCCGGGACTGCCGGGGCTACTGATAAATTGCGCTCCCCCATCAATGCGGCTATCCCTGATTCTGTTGGGTATGCAAACAATAAAACCATGCGACCTGCGATCAACAGTGTAACGGCAACTGCTGCCGCTGATATTGGAAAAAATCATAATTATGGCAAGTGGTCTGCTGTTGGCGGCAAGTTCGGGGGTGAGCTGGCCGTCAAAAATCTGGCGATGCACATCAAGACAGCCGAGCCGGCGCATCGCTTGCTGGATCCGGTGCATCTGCATGATATGGCACAGACCATGGAAGTCCATCAGCGGCTTGAGAAACTGAACAATCCACGACTGCATTTATATCATTCCCTACGCGACATCATGGAACAGGGTGCGCCCGGTAATGTCAATAAATTACCGTCCGAAGCCCAGCATTTTTATGGCAACACCAGCGAGGTTCCCAAGCAATTCAGAACGACCATTACCTCTCCTGATGTTGAGAAATTGGCCGGATTGACATCTGCACTTGAAGAAGTGCACAAGATATATAGTAACTACCTTGAAAATGCCAATCTTGTTTTAGCCAAGCCAGACCGTTTCCTGCCGCCTGAGCTAAGAAATGAATTTCAGGCGAAAAGAGAAAAGGCCTACGACGCAATCAATACTGAAATCTGGCAAGGTAAAAATCCGCAAGGCGTGCAAGGCGCATTGAAAGATCCTGAAAAATTTGTCGCTGAAAGCTATGATGGAATTTCCCTGGCACTGGCATCTGCAGGTACACACCTGAGCTTGCTCAAGAGAGAAATAGCCAAGGAAGAGGCGCGCAATCCAAGCGCAGATCCAGCTAAAAGAGAACAAAAAATCGCCGTGATTAAAGCTGCGGATCAGGAGTACACGAAGATACGTGAACTCATGGACTCGACCTTGTTACCTATTAAACGTGAGACATTGTCAGAGCATATGCTGCTGAAAGAACGGGCACTTTGGGAAAGACAGGATTATTCAGCAAAACTGACGGGATCTGGTGGTTCGAATTTTAATATTTCGGATGCCATGTCTACGCAGACTGGCCAGGAAAAAGAAGATGCGAAACATAATCCTAGTGCCACTACACAGGTCGGGAATATGTCGGTCTCGGTTGAAGCAAGGGTACAAAATGCATCATCACAAATCAATTCAGGGCGGCTGGGACAATTCATCGTCCTGACGATCAGCGCAAACGCAGGCCAGCCTATCACAGGCAAGCTGGCAGAAAAAGGCCTGATGCTGGCATTGGAGAAAATGTATCCCGGCACATCATCCCAGGATTTAAGATCCATGACAGATGAAGCCTGCCAGCAATTGCGTAGTGTGCAAGGGGTAGTGGCAGATCAGGGGGCCGGTGCATCCATAGAATTGAAGCTGCACAGAATGCCTGAGGTAGGATCCAAAGCGCGCTTTGAAATGCAGCGCATCCGTGGTCTGGCAAATACGGACAGCGGCATGAGTATTTCCGTTCCACTGGTGGTGACAAAAGCCGGGATAACTTCTTTAAGTCTAAGCAATAAAGACTCGACCACCTCGGTAGTCAATGAAATTATTGGGCCTGATTTAAGTTATCTGATGCTGCGTTTTTCTGACTTGAAACAAATGTTGGACCTGGGGAAGAAAGATGATGCATCGCTGTCAGAGATGTTTGGCGCGAACCCCCGGATAAAGAACCAGTATTTAGGTAACCCGGATTTATTCGTCAAACTGATGGACAAACATCAGGAATATCAATCGATCAGCAAGGCTGGGTATGACATTTCAACCATGACCATGCCGAATGAATTCTTTTGGTATTTTGAGCAGGAGCCTTATAAGCGTGCAGCGACTATGGCAAATGAAGTGGCGCATTTTGCACCGGGGTCAAGCAAGGATAATAGCGACCCCTTTGCCAAGGCACCTGAAAATTTATTGACCCAGATACGCGACATGAAATTGCCTGATGGTGTCGATTGGGAAAAGGAAAAAGCAGCAATCAGCAAATTGTCTTCTGTAGAGCAACGCCTGGCTTATTTTGAAAGCCCCAATGGACGTCATGTATTCAATCATTTCGTCAACATCATTGATGTCACCAAGCAGGTCAATAGTGCAGCTATGGTACATGCAGAACACCGCAAGGATGGATTCAGTATCAAGACACCTCACGCCGAAATAGCAAAAGAGGTGACTGACACGATCACTCGCATGGATGCCAGGCACTCAAGCGAGAAAGGCGTGTTTGGCAAATTAAAATCGGCAGTCGCAGATATCAAGCGGCCTGAGAGAAAGACCCTGCGCGAGCTTAAGCCAGGCGAGCTTGAAATCATTTCAAAGAATATGACTGTCTCTGATCGCGTCAGGGTTGAGGCATTCAAGGAACTGGCTAAGCGCTCAGCCCTGATCAAGACTGCTCCATTGGAAAAAAAATCGGAAGTACCAGGCGCATTTAAGACCGGTGAAAAAACCAGTGAAGCCAGCAAGAACATTTCCAGTTTACAGAAAAGCTTTATCAACGGCATACAGCAGGCGAAAACTGAAAAAAGTGCCAGCACTAAGGAATCTTTGAAATCCCCGTTTGATGCAAAAGGGGCGACGATAGCAGCGAAGAAAATCACTGAGATGCAGGGAACTGCTTTTGGCAATCCGGGAAATGACGCCAACAAACTGGTCGCTGGCAGTATTTTACCGACACCCAGGTCACAGGCAGGTACAACATCTGACAACAGAGCCACGCAGGCAATCGCTGAAGAACGCGAGCGCATGGTAAAACTGATGCCAAAAGTCGAAAGCTGGATGAAGGCCAGAGATATAGCGATAGTGCCAAATAACGGTGATAGCCTGAATTGCCTGATCATTTCTTTACTGCAGCATGCCACCAAGGATTACAGCTCACAACATACAGAAATGGCGACAAAATTACGCACTGCGTTACAGCAAAAATTTCCTGAAGTAGGGAGCCAGATGCTGTATTCAGACGACGTGCCTTTCAGGGCGCTGGTGAACCATATCAATAAAAAATTCGATGTCAGTATGAATGTCTTGATTGTCCAACCGCATGAAAGTGGCACACCGGTTGTATTACCCACCAATCAGACAGGGAAAAACGATGTTGTCATCATTCAAAAAGCTGCACATTATGAAGCGGTCACCATGGCATCTGGTGCAAACCTGCAAAGCAATACTGATCTTTTGAATATTCCTGATGTACCCAGTTCGAGGTTAAGCCAAATCTCTGACAGATTGACGGCAAAGACTGATTTGTCTCGCAAACTTTAGCAAAATGGCTTTATTTAAAACCAAAAAATCATGGTAGTTGGCTATTACAAAAATCACTAGCTTCAGTAAGCAGCACTAATCCGGCCATTGTTTTGGCAGAATGTCGCTGCGGATGTACATTTTATCGATTCCCAATCAAATTTTTGCGCAAATGAGCTGGTGTCCCTTCATCGGGCGCTATGCTTGCTTCCTTACCGCTACAATCTTTTGCTATCTGCAAAACATCTTTCCTGAAAAAATGCCAGGTCTATCATGTTCAAACTTTGTCAGCGCATCGTTATTGTATTGACTGTATCCATCAGCAGTCTGGCTGTAGCTGAGGCGGAGGTACCAGCATCAATAGAAGCGATAGACCGTGTCTGGTCGGGGCATACTGTACCGTTTGCTATCAGCACTGGCAAAGATAAGCTGTATCTGGCCTACTACGATGCTAACCGCCAATTGACGGTTGCGCAGCGCCCGCTGAATGCGCCCAGTCACTGGGTGTATCACAAGCTTGATACCTGGCTGGGTTGGGATAGCCATAATCTGATTGCGATGGTACTGGATTCCTCGGGTGCGCTGCATATTGCATCCAATATGCATGTTGATCCTTTGACGATGTTTCGCTCGGATGCTGGTGGCGATGTCCGTAGCTTGCGGCGGGTGCCGCTGATGGTAAACGCTGCACGTGAAAAAGCAATGACTTATCCCGTCTTCCTGAAGAACCAGCAGGGACAATTGATATTCAAATACCGTGACGGCAGCAGTGGCCGGGGCAATGAAATTTATGCGGTATATGATGAAAAATCACAAACCTGGGCAGCCTTGACTGACAGCCCTCTGGTCGATGGTGAAGAAAAACGTAATGCCTATTTCATGGGGCCAGTCAAAGGACGGGATGGCTATTTCCATATCGCCTGGGTATGGCGTGACTCACCAAATGCAGAGAGCAACCATGATCTGTCCTATGCGAAAAGCCGTGACCTCGTACACTGGGAACGTGCCGATGGCAGTGCCCTGAGCTTGCCTATACGTCTGAAACAGGCTGAGATTGTTGACCCTGTTCCCGCAGGTGGCGGCATGATCAATAATAATACTGTCATAGGTTTTGATGAAGACGGCCGGGTTATCATCACTTATCATAAATATGATGCGACAGGAAATACGCAAATCTGGCTGGCGCGCTATGAAGACAAGGGCTGGAAACTGCGACAAATCAGTGCCTGGAATAATTATCGCTGGGACTTCAAGGGTACGGGCTCATTGAATTCAGAAATCTTTGTGGAGGGAGCGCGCCCCGGCAAACCCGGACAATTACAAGTTGCAGTGACACGTCTTGGACAAAGACTGGAATTTAGCGTGGATACCCGCACACTGGCAGGCGCGACAGAAAAGCTTGTACCTGGTGTGGCAGACATGTTTTCCAGCTATCTGAAGCTCGCCCCTGGGATGCAGATCAATACGGTTGAAGCCAGCGACAGCAAGGGAAAGATATATAGACTGGCATGGACGGCACAGACAACACACCGTGACCTGCCACTGACCGAGATATTACCAGCCACAGATTTAAAATTATTCGTTTTCAACCCTGAAAAGCCCTGAAAAACCCTGAGGCAGAGAGAGCAAGCGATGAGAAAAAACATGGCAATGGGGATAGCAATACTGGCGCTGGCACATCTGACTCCTCTGAATATAGCCAGGGCACAAACCACTACGACAATGGCAACTGCCGCAATACCGCTCAGAACTGGCTCTATCGCCAGGGCAGAAGTGCTGGCGCTGTCTGAGAAGGTGGCAGACTATCAACTGGTCACCATGGCAGCCGGATATTACCCTGCCAATGCCTCATCCGACACGCCAGATCCCAGGGGTTGGGTACAGGCCGCGCTATTCATAGGTCTGTCTGATCTGGCAGAACATAGTGACAAGCCTCGTTTCCAGCAAGTCATATTCAGCAGGGCTGAAGCCAATAAATGGGAACTGGGAAAACGGCTCTATCATGCAGATGACCATGCGATAGGACAAGCTTATCTGTGGGCGGCGCGCCATGGTGCAGGAGACGCAGTATTGAAAAACATGCGCAGCAGTTTCGATAAAATACTGGCGAATCAATCGGAAGTGAGCTTGCAATTTCAAAAAGACCCGGGTGTCAATTGCCAGGTGCGCTGGTGCTGGTGTGATGCCTTGTTCATGGCACCTGCAGCCTGGCTGGAGATGTCTAAAGTAACAGGTGATGAACGCTATGCGATATTTGCAAAAAAAGAGTTTTGGGCAACGACTGATTATTTGTATGACAAAAGCGAACAACTGTATTTCCGCGATTCACGTTTCTTTGATCAGCGTGGCCCCAAAGGCGAAAAGATATTCTGGAGCCGTGGTAATGGCTGGGTATTCGGTGGGCTGGCACGCATGATACCTTTACTGTCACCGGCAGATCCAGATCGCCCAAAATTGGTGGCACTATTCAAAGACATGGCAGCCAGGCTAAAAGCCATACAAAAACCAGACGGTTACTGGGCACCTTCGCTACTGTCTGATCCGGCTACAGCCCTGCCTGAATCCAGTGGCACAGGCTTTTATGTATATGGCCTGGCCTGGGGTGTCAAGGCTGGCATACTGGATCGCGCCAACTATGAGCCTGCCATACGACGTGGCTGGAATGCGCTGACACAGGCTGTGCACCCCAGTGGCAAGCTGGGCTGGGTACAGCCAGTATCCGACAGGCCTGACACCGGTAATTTTGAAGACACCCAGTTTTATGGCGTAGGTGCTTTCTTGCTGGCCGCGACAGCGGTGGCAGACTTGAATCTCAAGCCTGCACCTTGATTTTTTACATTACCTCTTTGGCTCAGCAATAATATTCCCTTCCAGCCCGGCTTTTTTTCCGGGCCCACCTTCCACCAAGACTGTCACTTGCGCTGGCCCTTCGACAGCGGGCAAGTCCACGCTGAAATCACCTGTGTTCACAGAAGTTTTGGCTCCCAGCAATTTTCCATTCAACCATATCTCTGCCTTGCCGTTGATGCGTGAGAAAAGCAGGCGGGCTTTGCCGCTACCAAGTTTTTTATCCAGCATAAAATTACTGCGGAACAAGTGGAAGTGATTCGCCTTGCTATCACTCCCCTTGGCTTCAACTTCCAGCATGGGTGACTGTCCCCAGCTCCAGGTATTCATGTCATTGTCGGCCAATGTCTGATTAGGGTCGGGCCGCGTCGTAAATGCTGGTGAGATACGCCAATTTTGCAGATATAGCATGGGTGCTTCACTGATTGCAGCAAAGGGAGTACCCGCAGTTTTTTCCACCGGTATGCGCGCACTGGCTGCTGTTAAACCAGGTGCAGTAGCAGTAACCAGCAGTTCGCCACTGCTGTCAAAATGACTTTGCACGATGAGTTGTGCCAGGCCATTAAACAGCTTGCGTGTCTTGCCCTTTTCATCTTCGTGAGAATTCGGGTCACCATTGCCATGACCTATGGACTGCCCTGCGCCGGACACTTCAAAACTGACCTGGCTGTTATCGAAAGGGACGGCACGGCCCTGTGTATCCAGTGCACGCACGGTAATGGGCATGGCGTCACGGCCATCACCTGCCAGTGATGCACGGTCAGGCAAGAGTTCCAATGCAACTGCCTTGCCTGTGGTTTCTACGCTGGTGCGTACGACTTCCTTGCCGCCCTTGTAGCCCAATGCTTCCAGCTTGCCGGGTTCATACGCGACCTGGAAAGTATTCATGCGGTAAGGATCAACTTGCTGTTCGCCCAGCTCACGACCATTCAGTGTGAGTTTGACGCGCTCTACATTGGCCATGACGATGACGCGGATTTCCTTGCCTTCCTGGCCTGGCCAGTTCCAGTCGGGTGCGATGTGAATCAGCGGCTTGTCCTTGATCCACTGTACCTGATGCATGTAGTAAGCAGTCTTGGGGAAGCCATTCATATCCATGATGCCGAATACTGAACTTACTGAGGGCCACTCATGCGGCGTTGGCTCACCACGGTAATCAAAGCCAGTCCAGACAAAGCCGCCTGCTACATAGGGGCGGCTGTCTATGGCTTGCCAGGCATCGCGGTGACTATTACCCCATTTGGCAAAGTCGTCGTCATAACTGGCGACGATATTCCTGCTTTTATCGGTCATGAATTCACCACGTGTCATGAAGGCCGAGGTATCTTCTGCGCTGGTGAATGGCTTATCGGGATTGGCCTTGTGATAGCGGTCATAATCAGGCACCTGGTAATTGGCACCCAGCACATCGACGGCATGTGAGACATTCAATGCGGTAAAGAAGCCGCCATTCATCGCTGCAGTGACCGGGCGGGTATCATCCAGCGCCTTGACTGCCGCCGTCATACGACGTGCCATTTCATAACCGACTTCTGTGCCCTGCACCGGTTCTTCATTAAACACTGACCATAGGATCACACCAGGGTGATGACGGTCACGCCTCACCATCCAATCCAGTTGCCTCATATAATCTGGCGAAGGATTGAAATTGCGGTTTTCATCCATCACCAGGAAGCCCATGCGGTCTACCATGTCCAGCACTTCAGGTGCCGGTGCATTGTGGGAAAAGCGTATGGCATTCACACCCAGTTCTTTCAGACGGCGCAGACGGTATTCCCAGATGGAATCCGGCACGGCCACGCCAACACCGGCATGATCCTGATGCAGGCATACACCCTGCAATTTCATATGCTGATCATTGAGGAAAAAACCTTCCCGGGCATCAAAGCGTATGCTGCGAAAGCCGGTTTTCAAGCTCACCTCATCGATTGCCCCGCCATCTTGTAGCACCACTGTTTTAACTCGGTACAGTGCCGGCTTATCCAGCGTCCAGCGTTGCGGCTGATTAATAGTTACTGGCAATTGAGCAGTAACCTGACCAAGCACAGGCACATTGACAGACTGTGCCTTGCTGGCGACCACCTTATCATCGGGACTAAAGACCGTGACCTCGACCTTGACCTTGGCTGCCTGCTGGCCGCTGTTGTCCAGCGTCACCGCTACCGGGATTTGCCACTGCCTGTCATTGACTTGTTTTGGTGTCGCATGTACACCGTCAGTCGTGATGTGAACAGGATTGGATTTGAGTAACCATGCATGGCGGTAGATGCCTGCGCCTTCATACCACCAGCCTTCCATCTGCTCTGCATCGACACGAATGGCAATGGTATTGCTGGCATCGCCATAGCGCAGATAGGGAGTGATATCGATATTGCTGGCGTTGTAGCCAGACCAGTTGCGGTGCACGATATTGCCATTCACCCAGATGCTAGCGTGGGTGGCAATGCCATCAAACTGTAATTCAAAATAGCGGCCACGCTCACGTTCATCGACCCGCAGATAACGGCGATACCAGGCAATACCACGTGGGCGGTACCCTTGCGAGATATTCGCCTTGGGATCGAATGGGCCTTCCACTGCCCAGTCATGCGGCAAGTTCAACTTGCGCCAGTCGCTGTCATTGTATTTTGTAGCTGCCGCGCCCTGGGCATTGCCCGCCTTGGCATTACCATAAGTCGCACTATGGCCGACAATGTCTGGCATGGGGATATCGCCCAGATGGAATAACCAGCCTCTGTCCAGTGACAGGCGTTCACGCCCTGGTTCGGCAAAGGCTGGAGCCGTCGACAAAAGTGAGATCAGAACCAGGGCACTGATGACACATAGCCGCCATCCCTGCCTGAGTGATTTGATGATAGTTAGCATATGCCTGCACCCTAGATTAGTGCAGGATATTTTATGAGAGTATGCTCACCGCTGACGTCAGGCTGAGAAAGAATCAAGACATTGACTGATCTTCAATGAAAGTTCAGGTCTGACACGCTTACAAATCACCACCACGCTGTGCAGCCGCTGGCAAGGTGAACCAGAACACGGTACGCACGCCGGGTTCAGATTCAAATCCTATGCTGCCACCCATGGTTTCCACCAGGTTCTTGGTGATGTTCAAGCCCAGCCCGGCCCCACCCAGATTCTTTTCGCCATGCTCTTCTGCCTGGGCGAATTTGCCAAAAATGCGGGGACGGAATTCTTCAGGTATGCCAGCACCATGGTCTTCAACTTCTATCTTGAAAATATCATCGTGGTACTTGAGGCGAATTTCTATTTGCTCATGTGCAGGAGAATATTTGGCGGCATTCGACAAGAGGTTGGCAAACACTTGCATGATACGGTCCGTGTCACCCATAACCCAGGCGGACTTGGGATACTCGGTCAAGGCAAAGGAAGTCTGACGTTCTTGCGCATAGCCAGTATTTGCCTCGATAGCCTGCAGTGCCAGGGCAGTCAGATCAACACGCTGGATTTCGAAACGCATATTGCCTGAAGTAATTTTCTCCATGTCGAGAATATCATTGACCAGGCCAGTCAGGCGCTTGCTGTTGTTGTGGGCTATGCGCACCAGTTGCAGGGCCTTGGGTGAGAGTTCAGTCAGCGTGCCAGATTCCAGCAAACCCAACGCACCTCTGATGGACGTAATCGGCGTGCGCAATTCATGGCTGACAGTGGAAATGAAGGCAGCCTTCATGTTATCCATTTGCTTGCGCTCAGTGATATCACGTGCAATAGTTGATGCGGCAATGACATTTTGGTCGCCGTCATGTACTGGCGACATGGCAACAGAGAGCTGGATTTTCTCGCCATTCTTGCGCAAACCAGTGACTTCAAAATGGCTGATACGTTCGCCTTTGATGATACTGCCCAGGCGTGAAGAACTGGCGATGACGTCACCATCTGCATAGAGCAGTCTGGAAGACCTGTCCAGCACTTCGTCAGCACGATACCCAAACAGTTTTTCTGCACCGGCATTCCAGCTAGTGATGATGCCATCCAGCGATTCGCCTATGATGGCATCTTCAGAACTGTCTATGATCGCTGATAACTGTGAGAGTTTTGCTGCTGCTTGCAATTGCTTTTCAAATTGTCTGACGATGACGCCGCCAAAGATCAGCAAAATGATGATTAACACCGCATTACCGATAATTTGCACGATGACGCTGGAGCGCCAGCCTTCCAGTACCTCTTCCCTGGACAAGGCGGCAACGGCAATCAGCGGGAATTGTTCCAGACGGCTATAGCCAACAATACGTTCGATGCGGTCTATCTTGGACACCGTTGCGAACGTGCCTGAACTGGTGGCCGCAATTTGTTCGCGAAAGATGGGGCTGTTAATGTACTTTTTGCCCAGCGCACCAACAATCAGCGGTCTGCGCAATACCAGAGTGCCATCATCTGCCAGCATCGCGATGGAACCCTTTTTGCCCAGATTGATGCTGTTGAAATATTTAAGCAAATAATCAACATCGATATGCGCGAGGACGATGCCAACGTAATCGCCATTTTTTTGATTCAGGCGGCGTGACATCAAAAAAACCCAACTGCCATCCTGTATCACCTTGGCTGATTTGCTGATATACCATTTACCCTCTGTATGGGTCTGGTGGTAGGTAAAATTATCGCGTTCCAGTTCATTGGCTTGCGTAAAGTCCGGGCTGCTTGATGCCATGACCTTGCCATCACCGTCTATGACAGTCATGAATTTTAACTGAGGCAGATTATCCATCTCGCGCTTCAGGGATAGCGTGAGTTTTTGACGCTGCTGCATATAGCTGGCGTCCTGCTCCAGCCTGTCCATGACAGAAATAATGGCTGCGTCAACTGCCTTGAGCGTATCACCAGAATGCTGCGCCATCGCCTGCGCCAGATTACCTGCAGCAACATCGCCAGCACGCATCGCCATGTCATGGGTTTTCCACATTTGCCATATGCTATTCCCTATCAATACGGTACAAACCAGCGCAATGAACATATACATGGCTAACTTGATTGATGTTCGCTTTACTGGCATTAGGGTATTCATTCAAGATTGATAAGAAAGGAAATCTGGCCTGTGCGCAATATCGTGACGCACGCGTATTGTAAGTTGTCTGCCCTGAATAGGCGAATGTATCGCCCGCCACACTTGCCGTATGGAAATAAAATCCTGACTCGTGGGACAAGGATTATTTTCTTAATAAAAGCAAACAAGAAAATCTGCTGAAACCTCTTTACCAAACAACGACAATTCCATTATTATCGAAATATAGAATTAATTTTAAGTTGCCAGCGAAAAAACAATGGAAACCAAAAAAGTATTATTAGCACTGGCTGCCCTGGCACAAGAATCACGTCTTGCCCTGTTCCGTCTGCTGGTACAGGTGGGGCCTGCTGGACTGGCGGCCAGCAAGATCAGTGAACAACTGGGCATCCCCCCTTCATCCTTGTCTTTTCATTTAAAAGAGTTATCACATGCAGACCTGGTGCAATCGCGCCAGGCCGGGCGCTTTGTCATTTACTCTGCAAACATGGGCACCATGAACCAGATGCTGGGCTTTTTGACGGAGAACTGCTGTGGCGGTAATCCTTGTTCGCCGGTAAGCATGCAGGCATGTGTGGCAATTGAATAACTTATCTGTGCTCTGCATCAGGAATTTTATGAACTCAGTACCAATGCCGGACAAAATGAATCTCGCATACGCATATCTCAAGGGAAACCTGTCATGACAATGTCTCGACGCCTGGTTTCTGAAGGTCTGGGCACAGCGCTCTTGCTGGCCGTGGTGGTGGGTTCCGGCATCATGGCTGAGCGACTGGCTGGGGGCAATGTCGCTATCGCCCTGCTGGCAAATGCGCTTGCCACTGGCGCTGGCCTGATCGCCCTGATTTTGATGTTTGGCACGATATCGGGTGCGCACTTTAATCCCGTTGTGACGCTGTCTGAAGCATTCCAGAGGAATATGCCTGGCAAGGAAGTGCTGCCGTATATCGTGGTGCAAGTGCTGGGTGCATTTGCCGGTGTCGCCGCTGCCCATGCCATGTTTGAGAACCCGCTGTTCTTTGCATCTGAGCATGTGCGTACTGGCATGGCGCAATGGTGGAGTGAGTTCCTTGCGACCTTTGGTTTGATCGCCGTCATCATATCTTGTACCCGCAGCCGTCCTGCGGTGACGCCGTTTGCGGTAGCTGCGTATATCACTGCGGCTTACTGGTTTACTGCATCGACTTCATTTGCCAACCCCGCAGTCACTTTGGCGCGGGCTGCCAGCAATACTTTTGCGGGAATACGTCCGGCAGATGCGCCGGGTTTTATTATTGCCCAGCTACTGGGAGCTGCTGCAGCGACCGCAGTATTTTGCTGGCTATATCCGCTGAAACAAAAAGACTTTGCAAGCGATTAAATTTTTTGGGATAGCACTATGACGATTACCATCTACCATAACCCCGATTGCGGCACATCACGCAATACCCTGGCCCTGATACGCAATAGCGGCGCCGAGCCGGAAGTGATTGAATACCTGAAGCAGCCACCCAGCAGAGCAAAACTGCAAGAGCTGCTTGCAGCGATGAACATGCCGGTACGCGAACTCTTGCGCAAAAAAGGCACTCCTTATGAAGAGCTGGGCCTGGATGATAGCAAATGGACGAATGATGAACTCATCAACTTCATGGTCGCACATCCGATATTGATGAACCGTCCTGTGGTTATCACGCCATTGGGAACAAAGCTATGCCGCCCTTCAGAAGCCGTGCTGGATATTTTGCCTTCACCACAACTGGCTGAATTCATCAAGGAAGATGGCGAGAAAGTGGTTGATGCGGAGGGTAATCGTGTTCACAACAAATGACTTGCCCAGCCTGCGTCAGGACTTGTTCCAGCTACCGGAGGCTGAACAATTATTTGCACCAACACGTGCCAGCCATGCGCCGCGCATCCTGCTCCTTTACGGCTCTTTGCGCGAACGTTCGTACAGCAAATTGCTGACACTGGAAGCCGCCCGGCTACTACAAGCCATGGGTGCTGAAACACGCATCTTTGATCCGCATGGCTTGCCATTGCCGGATGAAGTGCCGGACAGTCATCCCAAGGTACAGGAATTGCGTGAACTGACAATATGGGCAGAAGGCATGGTCTGGACGTCGCCTGAACGCCACGGTGCGATGACGGGCATCATGAAAGCGCAAATAGACTGGATACCCTTGTCCGTTGGTGCAGTACGCCCCACTCAGGGCAAGACACTGGCAGTGATGGAAGTCTCTGGCGGTTCGCAATCATTTAATGCCGTCAATCAAATGCGAATACTGGGTCGGTGGATGCGCATGATCACGATACCGAATCAATCATCGGTGGCAAAAGCTTTTCTGGAATTTGATGAAGCTGGGCGCATGAAACCATCTGCATACTATGATCGCGTGGTTGATGTCATGGAAGAGTTGATGAAGTTCACCCTGCTGACACGCGATGTCGCTCCTTACCTGGTTGACAGATATAGCGAACGCAAGGAAACTGCAGAGGAATTGGCCAAACGGGTGAACCAAAGAGCGATTTAATCGTTAACCGCCATTTGCATCGATGCGGGGAAAAGCAGATTGACGGCGCTACCGTGTGAAGTAAATTCCAGGTCCAGCTTGCCACCCAATTGTGTGGCTCTGGCCTGCATGGAAAGCACACCATGGCCAGCCCCTTGCCTGTCTGCAGGCAAGCACATGTCATCCACTTTGCCATTGTCGATAATGCGCAATTGCATTTGTTTTTCAGTATGGTCGTAGGCGCTCCAGAATACGACTTCTGTTGCAAGGCTATGCTTCATGATGTTGGTCATGGCTTCCTGCAATATCCGGTACAAATGCGATACCGCTGGCGCATCCAGAAGGATCTGGCCTTGATACATTTCTATATTCCAGAATATCGATATACCGGTACGTTTTAAGAATGGTTCTAGCCGTTCACGGAAATTTCCAAGGATAGTATTAAAATCGCCGACATCGGAAGAGAAAGAGGCGACTGCCAAGCGCAATTCTGTCATCGAGTCTTCCAGAATTTCATGCAAGGGTTGCCGTAAGCCAGTCATGTCACCAGTTTTATGCTGCGCCAACAATTGCATGGCTTGTACCAACTGGTGACCCAGACCATCATGGATTTCTCGCATGATGCGCATTCTTTCCTTATCCGCCGCATGTCGTGCGGCTTCTTCGCTCATGGCGGCATACGCAAGTTCCAGTTTTGCCTGACGGTCAGCGACTCTGATTTCCAGAGTCTGGTTCAGTTCTTTCAAGACTTTCATGGATGCCAGATAGCGTTGCAACAACAGGATAAGCATGCCAACGACGTACAGAACAACCACCAGACGCGTCAGCCCTGAATAATTCCATGAGCGGTGCAGCAAAGCCACCATGACATAGTCACGGGCACCGGTAATGACGCAAAACAAAGCCAACGTTCCCAGCACCAGGTTGGACGTTTCCGGATACCGGTAACACTGTATCAAGGCAAGGGAGGTCGCTGTCAGTGTCATCAGCAATACCGCAGCTTGCAATAACAGGCGGATGCCGTTAAGGCCAAAAACATGGACGCATATCCATCCGGTAAATACCGACGCCCCGGTGATCAGGAGAGCACGCGGCATCCACCACAATTTCAAATGAATGGCTGCAAAAGTGAATTGCGCGATCAGGCAAGTAAATACGATATACAAGCCATCGCGCAAAATGCCGCGCAAGGCAGGTACGGCAATATCAAAATGTGTCCACTGCACTGCTGCAATGCGTACTGCCCAGACCAGGCATGCCAGTCCAAACCAGAGGTAGACAGACTCCCTGGCTTCCCACCAAAATACCAGTGCGAGTACTGAAGCAAAAAAACATATGCCAACGACAAACCAGCTGACTACGGTGGTTCTGGCATAGAGCGTCTGCTGCGGTAGCTCCAGTAAGTCCTGATTCCCTAAAAATATTGGCGACAGACCCGCCCCTGCATATGCTCTCGCTGAAATATGTACCACAATTTGATTACGTCCCAACTTCCAGACATGCATGGGAATAGCCATATGTTGCGGTTCATCCGCATAATCGTATACTTTGATGTCGGGATAAGCTTTTGTACGCAATGTATGACCATTGATATCCAATCGGTAAGTGTTACCCAGTTTGGGGATCAAGATGGCCCAGGGATCAGTCGGTATGCTATCGAGGTTCAGTTCCAGCAGATAACGTCCTCTTGATAAAACCCGATTGTCACTGGCCTTACTATCAAGTAGCCCGGTCTGATCCCAGCTATGTGGCAAATCGACCGGCTCTGTCCTTGCCTGGATTTGTTCGCTATTGTCGAGGCGGGAAAACTGGGCATGCTGTATCGTCATGATGCCTGCTGGCATGTCCATTTCTGTTCCTATGCCAAGCACCAGCATCAACCACAAGCATGGCAAGAATCCGAGGAAAATGAAGCGCCGCAGCTTGACTGAATTCATGGCGATTACTCCGGATTAATCAAACCCAGTGCGCGTGCACTACGCAAGGCTGAAGTGCGATTTTTTACCTGAAGTTTCTGATAAATATGCCGGACATGGGTATTGATCGTCCAGGTTGAAACACCAAGTCTTCCGGCGATTTCCTTGTCCCTGTATCCTTGGGCAAGATGCTGTAAAACCTCGGCTTCCCTTTCGGTCAGCATCTCTTCATCTGCTACTTTCACTGGCATCCCGGGGGCGCGCGCCGTATCGGCCACTTCGATATCAGTCCTGATACGGCTACGCGTTTGCAGACGCGTCAACACACGCCGGGCAATGGCGGCACTCATAGGTGCACCGCCCAGATACAACTCGCGCACAGCTTTACTGATACCAGCTTCGTCCATTTCTTTCAGGATGTAGCCTGTCGCACCGGCTTCAATTGCTGAGAAGATTTTCTCGTCATCACCAAATATGCTGACTACCATAATGCGTGCACCTGCATTCGATGCGATGCATTCCCGTATGAACTCTATGCCACTCCCATCTGGCAAGTTCAAATCCACCAGCCAAACATCAACGTCCAGGCCTGGTGCCAGCGTCCTCGCATCGGCCAGGCATGCAGCCTCGCCGACCCACAGAAATTCTGTCGTGCTTTGCAGCGCCAGGCGAAATGCAGTCCTGGTGGATGCGTGATCTTCCAGTAAAAAAACACGTATGGGCTGGTGTGCATTCATGGTGAGCTTTCAAAGCTGGAAGATGACTGAATCTATTTAAGCGCACATTTGCGGCGAACTCAAGCAATCTCGTATCACCAATTTTCGCGATTGTGCGTGTCAGGTACTGCATCTAGTCTGGCAACAGGCAATTGCGATGAACCCCTGCAACTGCTTCAGGTAAACGGTAACACCGCAAATCTATGACGCGCGCCTTCAACCAATACACAAGGAGAACAACATGCAAGTCAATGTCAACCAGCAATTCCAAATGCTGTTGAACCGCAACAAAGGCGGGGCGCTGGTGCGTGCGCAGGTCGATGCCTGGGAAGCCAATGGAACCGACTGGCATCTGGTCAAATCATTTCCCCTGCTTGCCGTCCTGGCTACGCATCAAAACACGGCTTGCCAACTTCCTCATGGCACTTATCTGTGCGTATTCCGTGTGGAAGTGGAAGAGTCTTTGAATGGTGTCTATGACTACGACTACTTCGTCGATGGCAACAAGGTGTTCTTTGGCAAAGGGGATGTCAATACTACTGCTGCAAGTGCTGACAGTGCTGCATTCAAAGAGCAGTTCTTGCTCGTGGTTAATTGAGGAGAGATCATGAACAAGCGTACATGGATATGGGTGTCCTGTCTGTCGGCTTGCAGCGTAATGAACGCGTTTGCTGCGGAGCCTGCTGATGGAAAAGATAAGCAGAAGGACGATCTTTCTGCCTATCTGATCGATGTCTCAGCCGGCTCAGTCAGTGCAGCGGGCATGTTGGGAATATCTGGCGAAGCCATTACCAACGTGCAAAACGTCAAGGATGTGGTACTTGCACTCAATGGCTTTGGCGGCAACAAAGCCAGACCTGCATTTGGTATTGCCATCACTCCTGCCCGTACTTCATTGACACCAATGAGTCTGCAAAACTATGCCAGCAATGACATGTATCGCTTGCTGGGTAGCCTGGCACTCGCTTATGCGCAGGGCGATGCGACCATAGAAGGAAATGAGTACCAGCGAAGAGCCATATCGATGGAAGTCAATTACTACTTCAATAAAAACGACGACCCCATCATAGCCCATGCAAATGAGCTTAGCCTGGGTCTAGGTGATTGCAAATTCCCCGATCCTGAAAAACCGATCATAACGGCTGAGGAGCTCAAAAAATTAGCGGAAGGTGGGGCTATGGAACCCCAAAAGGATAAGTCGAGCAATGCCGCTGATCGACAAAAGCGTCTGAAAGCCTGTCGTGACCAGGCTTTGAAAAACATCAAATGGAATGCCTCACAAATGTCATTTTCTGCTGCCACTGGCAGGATACAGGCGAATGCAGGCAATGCAAATGAAATTTCCCTGGGAAGGACTGTGGCGCTCAGTGCAACCTGGGGACTTACCGGCAACAGCGACAATGGAGATCAGCGCCTCTCTGCCCTGAGCTTCATCTTCAGACGTACCATTGGGGAGCCAGTACTGACGAGTCTGAGCAGTCCCGCAATTGAATACAAGAACTCTTCTTTGATGGCATTGCGCTATATGACAGGTTCAAATGAAACGCGTGGCTTGCTGGAAGTGAGCAATGCCAAATCAAGCCAGGTCACCGCTTCGCAAAGAACGTTCAAGCTTGCGCTTGGAGTGGATAAACGCCTCAGCGAAGATCTGTGGCTGACTCTGCGATTGGGCAGGCAAAGCAAGATCAACGGAAGTGGTGAAGAAACTGGCACTTTACTTAATATCAACTATAGTCCTAAGGCACTCCTGAATTTTTAAAGCCATCCCCAGCGTAATTAGCTGACTCATCAAGCGTCACAAAATCACATAGAAGGAGATCATCATGCGTATCGCTTTTTGTTCCTGTGCCCACAAGAAAGAGGCACCCTCCCTGAATGGCTACACTGAAATGCTGAAATATGAACCGGACTTCCTGATACTGCTGGGCGACAATATTTATATGGATTACTGGGACTCGACAGTAGGTGACAAGTTGTATCAATCCAGAAATCTGTCTGATGCGGACTTTGCGGCAGCAATGCATGAACGCTATAACGCTCTTTTGCAGACGACGTCATTCCAAAAAATTCTTGAAGCTGTCAAGGATGTCTACGCTATCTGGGATGATCACGATTTCGCCTGGAACAATTCGGCTGGGTCCAGTGGTTTACCTGTCAACCAGCAAGCTGCACCGGGTTTTCTTGTCCCCACCGGGAAAAAGAATATCTCTCACGGTCTGTTTTCTGCATTCCTGGATGCTGCCAAACGTCGTGATTACAACATGCCTCCTTTGAATGTCACGCAACTAGTCAATACCACGCCAGAGCAAGGTATACAGCAAATCGTTCAATTGCAAAAAACTGGGGAGAAACCTGTACGCCTGTTCATGACAGATGGCCGGTGGTATCGCAGTAAGCCAGATCAGAATGCTGGCGACATGCTGGGTGAGCAACAAAGAGCACAGCTCAAGGATTTTCTGGATGAAAGCGATGACTTAGCCATCATTGCATCTGGTTCCACCATGTTCGCCCAAAAAGTAAATCAAAAACAGGTCGAGCTGATGTTTGACCTTCACGGGATAGGCGCTGATGAGGCAGAAACCATCATTCAGAAACAAGGAAGCACTGAAGCATGGTCAGCGTTTGGACGAGACTTTGAAGTCTTAAGTTCAGCGATAAAGCAAGGCAAGCGATTTCTGTTCCTGGGAGGTGACATTCACACTAACCGTATTGATAGGCACGGCAATATGTGGGAGTTGATTTCTTCAGGTATAGGTGTCAACCTGCTAGGTGCCCTGGGGGTTTACACAGAAAAATTCGGCATCCTTGATATCAACGGCGACTCAGTCAAAGTCAGCATGGTTTCAAAAGGCAAAAAAAAGGAAACTACGCTCTATCCATAAATTGCCATATCAGCAGGGGTACCGGCATTCCATAAAAATGCTGGTACACCCTGGACGTCGTTCAACTCCAGGTCCTGCTTCTTTTGAATTTCATGATTGCAGATGCGTACCTGCACCACTCCAATATTTCCCAATTCCTGGCAATTGCTCCTGACCATGGCCCCTGCTCACGATGCCCTCCTTGCAGGTCAAGGAGCGAATTAATTTCCATAATTACAATATTTCAAACAGGAAATACCAAACCTTGTGACTGGTATAGCTCATTGCTTTGACAGTGCGGCCATCAATAGCGGATTGTCCGGGGCTAGCGTTAAATCAAGCCTCAGATGAAAGCATAAATAGAATGGCATGCATGAAAAAGTAATAAGTCAAAAAAACTTTTTCATGCTCAGCCTATCCAAGTATTAAGTTTCCGTCGAGATAAGATAGTAATAAATTGTTACGTATTTCACCCTTGACAAATATTAATAATAAATTAACCTTAAACGATTGACATGCAAATAAAGTAATAAGTATATGCAATAAATTCTTTCGCCTGCAAATCCCCTTTCTTAAGCACCTTTTGAGTTTTGAGCCAGCGTCCAGCAAGCTCAAGGTGGATAGTTGTCGCCGTTTTTTTGCACACTTATTTTTGCACGCTGGTTCAGGTTTGCTGCAAACCTGGGTTTTGTTTTATCTGCGTCATCTTGCTGTAACAAAGGCGCATGTTGTTGCTGCAAGACAGGGGCCTGGCTTCTGTCTATTGAGTTTGTATTGTTATCCAAAATTTTCTGAATCCACAATCAGGTACCTGAAAAAGCCCGATGCCTGACCTGCGTTTCAGCTTCAACCGAATGGAGAACTGTGATGGCGAAAGACAAGTATTTTGTAGAAGTATTGGCTGCTGATCCGGCAAATATTCCCGAGGTGGTGTTGCTCAATGGCTTTGTGGGTAATTCTGCACTGGAGGGCTATACGCGCCTGTATCTGAATGCGGTACTGAATGAATATTATGAAATCCCCAGTGAGGCGATTTTGCACACGGCACCGGCATCTGCCAGCAGCAATAATCCACTGGAAACAGCCTATGTCTGGGTAAAGGCCGATGCCGAGCTGATACGCAAAGGCAAGAGCATTGCTGATACCAAGATTAGCTTCTTCAGCGGCCCCATACAAAGTGGGCAAGCGGCCGATGCTGCAGCCGCCACTGCTGCTGCCAATGCAGCCCAGGCTGCAGTTGCCGGTGGCCCTACCGGTGTCCAGAATTGCACGCAAGCCCCGGCGCTATGCGGTAACACTGCATGGTCAGGTTGCCCGGCTACGCCCAATAAATCAAATTGAAAATACCGGATTGAAATATTCGTGATGTGAAGGGTCGCTGACTAACCTTTTTCTCATGCGAATGTGTGAAGAATGGCGCATTACACCGCTTCGCTGTCTCATCGCAGGCTTGCAGTGTTGCCATTAATTTGTTGCTTAGTTTTCCCTTGATGTTTCTTTTTTCGTTCATGAAATGTAGTGCCACTCTTAGGAGAGTTTGCTATGACTACTCAATTTCCGAATTGCCCGATACAAACATTGATACCACAATGTGCACCACATACTGTGCTGCCACAGTGTCTGCCACAAACATCACCCGTCATTTGCCATCAAATAACGATACCGCCACAATGCATCCCCCATACATCCCCCATCATCTGTCATGTGACACAACCACCACAATGCTTTCCGCAGACTTTGGTTGGACCAATTTGCCAGCATGTCACCAGCCCCATCATATGCCAGATCGTCACCCACAATAATCCCCTGTGCGGCATACAATGCCAGGCAGGTACGCATATTCCAGTGACGACAACCATCAATACGACCATCGTGCAGACCCAAACGCCGGTACTGCATGGTGGTGTCGCCGGCGTAGGTGGTGGCCTGGCCGCGCCAGCACAAGCACAGAATTTTGCGGGTGCAGCAGCTCCAGCCCAGCAATTTGCGGCACAGGCCAATGTGGGCCCGACTGGTGTACAGCATTGCACAGCCGCGCCACAATTTTGCGGCAATACTGCGTGGCAGGGTTGCCCACCTGTCATTGGCCCAACCGGTGTCCAGCATTGCACCGCTGCACCTCAATTTTGCGGTAATACGGCATGGCAGGGTTGTCAGCCACAACAAGCACAACAGGCACAATTCCCTATCCATCCAACCACAAATCCAACTGCCAATACGCATTGCTTCATTTGCCCACCGTTCACCATTGAGGCGCAGCAGGCTGCACCTCAACAAGCTCAGGCAATGAATCCAACAGCTGCTACACATTGCTTTGTTTGCCCTCCACATACATTAGAGGCACAACAACAACCACAACAGCAAGTCGGCCCGACCGGTGTTCACTTTTGCACAGCCGCGCCGCAATTTTGTGGTCATACCGCGTGGCCAGGTTGCCAGCCACCGCTGTCGGCACCACCACATTGCCCAACCGTGGTTGCCGCTGTTTGCCATACAGCCGTACCTGTATGCCACACTGCTGCCACGGTTTGCACACAAACGGTAGCACCTACGCATCTGCTGGGTTGCACTTGCCTGCCGATGACAGTTGGCCCTGTGATTCCTACCCAAAACATGCAAATTTGTGGTCACACTTGCCTGCCAATGACGGTAGGGCCTGTGATTCCTACGCATAACATGCCAATTTGCGGCAATGTCACTGCGCCAGGCTTTTGCTAAACAAGGAGCAAGTGAACTAAAGCAGTACAAAGCAGTTTGATCAGTCTTGGTAAAAACGGTCGGGATACATTCCCGACCGCGGGCTGACTCATTCTTTGTTAACCCCAGGTGCAAGTTTTGCACCTGGGGTTTCGGCATAGTGGCAAGCGTTCTGGCTTGCCGCGATATCAGGAGTATCAGGAATGTTTTTAACCGCTTCCAATATGGCCCATTATCTGCTGGCGCGAGGCACGATTCCACCGACCGTGGTCGTCGATGGTGATTTTATGGTGGTAGAGGCTGGCCGCCGCAATCGCAATTACAAGATCATACGACGCGATGGATCTGGCTTATTCGTCAAGCAAATCAAGGAAGTCGAGCCCATGGCGATCTCTACCATGCAACGCGAAGCTGCCTGTTACCGCATGTCGCAAAGAACTGGTTATGAAGCATTGGCAGGGCTCATGCCCCGTTTTGTTGATCATGATACAGCCCGTCATTGCCTGACCATCAGCCTCTTGCCCGGCGGTGAAAACCTGACGGAATTTCATGCCCGCAAAAAAACTTTCCCCGCTGAAATCGGCAAGTTACTGGGAACCGCGTTGGGCAGCTATCACCAGACCCTGCGTGGAAAAAATTTGCAGACAGAAGACCTGAGCAGTTTCCCGCGCATGGCACCGTGGATTTTAAGTTTTCATCAAAACAGTATGCAGGCAGGCAATACCCTGAGTGGTGGTGTGCAACAGCTTGGAGCACTGATCAGGCAATACCCTGATATGCAACAAAACCTGGCGCGGCTGGCACAGGGCTGGCGTTACGACAGCATTATTCATGGTGATATGAAATGGGACAATTGCGTCGTGTATCCGGCCCCCAATGGTGAAATGGCATTGCGCATCATAGACTGGGAACTGGTTGACTATGGCGATGCCAGCTGGGATATAGGCGCGGTGCTGCAAGCCTATCTGACCTCGTGGATTTATTCCATGCCGTTGTATCATGATTTCAATCCGGCCAGCTTTGTTGATAAAGCCATCTACCCGCTGGAAGGCATGTATCCATCCATTCATGCCTTCTGGCGCAGCTATGTGCAAACGGCGGGCATAGATAAATCGCAGGCTTATGCCTACCTGCTGCGCTGCATAGAATACGGCGCAGCACGCATGGTACAAACTGCCTTTGAGTCACTCTACTACGCACCCACCATGAGCAATCATGCGGCGACCTTATTACAAGTGAGTCAGAATATTTTACGTAATCCACGCCAGGCAGCATCTGCCCTGTATGGATTTGGCGGAGAGTTGCCATCATGAGCGATGAATCCATGAACAATACAGCCATGAAAAATACAGCCATGAACGAAGAATTAAAAAACATCTATGCTGCCTTGCAAATCCACAACCAGAATAGCTATGCATTAGGTAGTAGCACGCCAATTCCGGTGGTCATGACGAATGGTCAGGCAAATCCTGCGCAAGCCCTGATTGCGGCGATCAATACCAGCCTGTATAGCATGTACTATGTGCGCGATACCGCAAGTGAACCTGTACTGCCGTCACAAAGCCTGGTACCCAATCTGAGCCAGGCCAATCAGACGCCAGATCGCTGGGACCCGGGCTGGAAAATTTATCAGCAAAGCCCGGATGGCCGCGTCATGATACAAAAAGGTGAACGCAGCCGTACTGCGGTCGTCGGCGAATATGCCGCCAACAAATGGCCCGGCATGGCACCGGTGGCGGGCGAGCTGGTGAACTTGCGCGTCTACCCCGGCAGTGCCGATATGCAGCAGGGCTTTTACTACGCTTTCGGCAGCAATCTGTCTGACCAGTTTGATGACTATGAACTCATCCGTTTTTACTTCAATGTACCTGCCCATGCTGCGGCAGAATTGCTATACGGCCTGACCTCGCAACTGAACCGCTATGCCCTGCCCTTCCGTTATAAAACCCTGGTTGACGCCAGCGCCTATCGTCGCGCTGATGCGGCAGTGCTATATATCGCCAAACGCCATTACTCCATGGTGGCAGCGCTGATACAGGATTTACATCTCAATCTGGGCAGCAAACTACGCCCGGCCACACCGATGTTTTGCAAAACCCTGGTCGATGGCATAGGCGTGGCAGAAGAGCCTGGTACAGGTGAAAGCTTTGGCATGCACAGATGCAGGCTGGTGGCCGAAGGCATGGTCGATGCGTGGCTGGCGGGCTCACAAAGCGTGGATGCCCGCGCCGATGCGGTACAAAAACGTTTTGCTTCCAATGGCATCGATATGCGCACGCCCTATCTGAATCGCAATTCTGTCAATCTATTTGAAACACCAGTATTTAACGGAGGCTTGCAGCTATGAATGCACCAATGAATGCACAGATAAATTCGTACAAAGAAGTTTATCTAGATGTTGCCGACCGCATAGGCCGCAGTTTATGCCGTGATGCCGTCTGGGATGGTACACGTTGCAATTGGCTGGGCTGGTCGATGGAAGCCGTGAATCAAGCCTGGGTACCAGCTTACCGGTCCTTTGCTGGTGACCTGTATGGAGGTACCAGTGGTATCGCTTTATTCCTGGCGGAGCTGCATCAGTTCAGCGCTGACAAACAACAAAAGCGGGTACTGGAAGGTGCATTGAACCAGGCTTTATCGCTATCCGGCAAAATGCAGGGTGCGGCGCGCAGCGGTTTTTATGCGGGTACCAGCGGCTTTGCCTATGTGCTGGTACGCATAGGCATATTGTTGAAGAATGAAGCCTTGATAGCGCGCGGCTTGCGTGAAATGGCCAGTCTTGCAGAACAGGCACCTGATACCATGTTCATCGATGTCATCGGTGGCAGTGCCGGTGCCATACCTGCCATGTTGAAACTGGGACTTGAACACCAGCGCCCTGACTTCATCAGCCTGGCGCAAACCCATGGTGATTATTTGCTGGCACATGCGAGCAAGAGTGATGCAGGCTGGTCGTGGGAAACCATGCATGTGCCAGGGCAAAAACATCTGACCGGACATTCACATGGCGTGGCAGGTATAGTCACTGCCTTGCTGGAACTGTATCGCGCCACAGGTGAAACACGTTACCTGGATGGTGCCAATGAAGGCCTGCGCTATGAACGTGGCCTGTTCAGCGCCCAGCATAATAACTGGCCAGATTTGCGCATCATGGATGCCAGCCAGGCTGATGCACCACCTGTCTACAACATGGCCTGGTGCCATGGTGCACCCGGCATAGGTTTGTCGCGCCTGCGCAATGTTGCCCTGATACCAGATGATGCCATGCTCATGCAGGAATTGAATGCCGCCATACAAACCACCGCCAGTTCGCTGATGCCTGCCTGGGTACATGGCGTTGGTAATTTTTCTCTATGCCATGGTGCCTGTGGCAATGCTGAATTGATGATCATGGCAGGGCAATATCTGAAACGCCCTGACCTGACCCAGGTCGCCGAAAAAATAGGCCAGGAAGGCTGGCAGCATTACGGCCAGTCCGACATGCCCTGGCCTTGCGGCGTGGCGGGTACGGGTGAGACGCCGAACCTGATGCTAGGGACGGCGGGGATAGGGCACTTCTATTTGCGCTTATATAATCCCGAGGCTGTGCCTTCGGTGTTGATTGTGACGCCGCCTGAGAAGGCGGTGGGTTGAGGTGTCACAATGATTGAGTTCGTAGGTTGGGCCGGGCCTCGCCAGGCTGCGCTTCATTAGTTTCGTAGGTTGGGCTACGCCTCATCAGCCCAACACTTAGCCTCAACGCACGTATACGTTATTTAAACGCCGAGTGTTGGGCTGGTAAACCGTAGCCCAACCTACAAGCTCGGCCCAATCTACGGAAGCATTAAAACAAGCGACTGTAATAAGCCACTTGCGCTTTCAAACGCGCAATTTCAGCCTGGTCACCACGTGTCACTGCATCTTGTATGGACACACCATACAAGGCCTGCGGTGGCAAGCCCTTGGCTTTCATGGCTGATTCCAGTGATGGCAAGAGGCGCTCTATTTCTGATGCAGCAGCAAGATAGTCCAGTGCCTGATCGCGGATGGCAGACATTTTGCTGACATCGCCACTGGCGATTGCTTCATGCATGGGCACGCCATACAAGGCGGCCATGGGTGCAGCGTGAGTTGGGGAAACCATATCTACTCCTTCAAGAAATGCAGACAGTTAATGGGCAATGCGTGGGCAATGCGTGAGCAATTAGTGTGAACAGTTAACTGCCTTGCGGATTAAGGAAAATATTCTTCAACAGCAAAACTGTCCCGGCAGTAAAAATATAAAAGCCGGGCTTTGATCATCAGGCAGTGCTGGTCAGCACTTGCAGGCGATCGAGTACGCTCTTGAGTTCCGTCATGACGGCTTGCCGTCTGGCTTCTTCAATGGCGTATTTCTGTGCAACTGCGGCAACATCGGCATGGCAATGCGGGCACTCGGTTTCATCTGGCCAGATGTATTCATTGCAGCCACGGCACAAATCCAGTTCAGGCAAAGGATTGCTGCTGGTACGTTCTGCCACCCTTGGTGCCGATGCAGGTTCTTCAGGCAACACCTGACGACCTGGGATTGCTTCTTCATACAATTCAAATCTGCCTATGGCAAAAGGCTTGTCAGGCGCTGGTGCCACTTTGCGGATTTTTTCATGTATGCCACGTTTTTCCAGCTTCAATGCACGGTAGTGGCAATAGGGATTATTGCCAGGCTTGCCGAACAAGGAATCTGAAGTCCAGGTACAACCACCACGGCAGACATCGGCGTAGTAGCAGGTACGGCAATGGCCCCACAGTGAATCAATATTGCGCATGCGGCCAAAGTGCAGAGCTTCAGACGTGTTCCACAATTCTGCCACGGCAGTGTCGCGGACATTGCCGCCGCCATAGGTTTCCGTCGCCAGTGATGGGCAGCCCTTGATGGTGCCATCGGCTTCCAGGCCGATGACATTCTGACCAGCAGCGCAACCTGTCCAGTGCAGGGTTTCATCGCCCAGGCCACGCCAGTGATGCTCGAAGGGGCCGAAGTAACCGAGGTTGTTGCCAAAGGTCAGCAACAAGCCGCGTTGCTGGCCTTCATGGTAAAGACGGTTCAGCAGCGGCATCAGTTCCAGCACGCGATGGGGTTGCAACAACAGGTGATCATTTTCTACCGCATTGCCCATGGCCACCGTGATTTGCAATTGCCAGTGGGTGGCACCAGCTTCGATAATGCGATTGAACAATGGTTCCAACTGATCTATGGTTTCTGCACCTATCTGGGTATTGCAGCTGACACCCAGGCCCAGGGATTTGGCGGTTTCCATGGCACGCAAGGCATCATTCCAGGAGCCTACGACACCGCGCACCTTGTCGTGATAATCCTTCATGCCATCAATGGACACACCTATGCCAAACAAGCCGGCCTGCTTGCCTGCTTCCAGTCTGGCGGTATTGAGATTGCGTGCGCCGGTTTGCATACCTACCCGTATGCCATGTCCGGCGATGCGCTCCACCATTTGCAGCCAGTCCTTGCGCAAGAAGGCTTCGCCACCTATCAGAGTGATTTCACGCGTGCCCAGTGCGGCCAGTTGATCAATCACGGAAAATGCTTCTTCGGTGGAGAGTTCGCCCACCCTGCGCTTGCCTGCACGTGAACCGCAGTGACTGCATTTCAAATTACAGGCAAGAGTAATTTCCCACACTACGTGCACAGGGGTATGGCCGTTAAGGTCAGACAGCGTACGCGCCCTGGCAGGTTGGGATGGTTGAGAAGCTTGGGATAAGAGAGGAGTTTGTTCCATACTTGGCTCCGGTGGCAAATGCCAGCAAGCTGGCATCCGCGATAAAGAGGTGACTGCTTATTTACCGGCGTTGAGTTGTGCCAGCAGGCTTTGGGCGAGTTCTTTCAGTCTATCCACTTCGGCCTGATCACCACGCGCCTGCGCGTCCTGAATCGCGACGCCATAAGGTGTGACAGGGTGAAATGCGGCTGCAGTATTGCTGACTCCTCCGAGCAGATTGCCGTAGGAAGCCAGTTCGGATTTGATACGGGCAATTTCAACCTGATCGCCACGAGCGACTGCATCTTGTATGGTCACGGCATACAGGGGGCGGATGACACCGCCCTTGCTTTTGATCGCGCTTTCCAGCTCAGGCAAAAGACGGGCAACATCAGCTGCAGCCGCCAGGTGACTGAAAGCAGCATCACGTGCAGCGCTCATTTTTGCTGCGTCGCCACTGGCAATTGCATCGCTCATTGCGACTGCATACAGGGGAATAAAACCGCCATAAGATTCTTTACTGGTAGTCATAAAATTACTCCTTGAGGTGAGTACGGGTTATGAAACTGGGGTGGGTATCTATGAAATTCTGGAAACCTGCCTGCTATCAATATGGCAAGCTTACTTAGTATATTTTCAATTATCGAAAAGTCAATGTCATTATTCTTTTTTTAAGTAAAGATATTAGAAGCAGTGATTTACAATCTTCATTTCCGGCAAAACACGATAGTCAGAACATGCATGTAAATAAAATCAGTGGCACCGAAGGTTATGCCGAGATGGCCGCTTATCTGGTGAAGCAGTGGCAGGAGATTTCTTTTGAAGAACACCACGCAATGGTTTTGCATTTATTACCGACAGTGCCGAGTCATGTCCTGGATATAGGCTCAGGCATAGGCAAAGATGCGGCGGCGTTTGCTGCCATGGGACATAGCGTAGTCGCGGTAGAACCAACGCAGGAGTTGCGCTTGCCGGGCATCGCTCTACATCATGCGCCCAACATCTGCTGGCTTGATGACAACCTGCCAGATTTGTCGAAGCTGTGTGCCATGAATCAGACTTTCGACCTCATCATGCTGAGCGCCGTGTGGATGCATCTTGATGCAGTACAACGCAAGCACGCGATGCCCAGACTGGCAGGTTTGATGAATGCATCTGCGACCCTGATACTGTCCCTGCGTCATGGCCCAGTACCTGCCGGGCGACGGATGTTTGATGTCAGCGCAGAAGAAACCATGGAACTGGCTGCCATGCTAAACCTGGTACCCGTCTTGAAAGTACAGACGACATCCATACAAAAAATGAACCAGCAAAACGGAGTAACGTGGACACGACTGGCTTTCCGCCGGGCCTTGCCATAGAACGAAAGGCACATATCACATTGACCACAATTATCTTTTGTGAAACACTGTCCTGCATTGATAAGTCCCATTCAGATTCATTACATGGCAAACCCGCTACCCATCGTTCTACCGCAGCTCATGATCCAGCAACGATGCGCGTCCCGCATCATCTTGCGCGGCCTGAATAATCCGCGTGGTATCAAGCTGAAACAGGATGGCAGCCTGTTGCTGGTAGAAGCTGGCAGCGGCGATGCTGAGCAAATTTTTTCTGGTCGTCTATTGCAGTTCAAACAGGATGCGGAAGCCGAGTATGTGAAACGGGAAGTACTCGCTGATGGTTTTCGCTCCATGAATATGCAGGCACGCATGTGCAGGGATGAGATATTTGGTCTGGCCGATATCGCTTATGGTGGCGGTCGCTGGTTGCTGAGCCAGACTGACTATGTCGCCGGTTCACGCATACTGGATTTGAGTAGCCTGCCACCTCAACCTTTATTTCTTAGCCGTGGCAACCTGAATGCATTGTGCTATCACCCGCAAAGACAAAGCTGGCTCACGGTGAAACCAGATACCAATCAGGCCATAGAGTTTATTCAGGGGCAAGCAGAAACGGTGGTCGGCGTGCTACCGGATTTGTCTGGTGGTCAGCATGCAGTGCCGGTGACCGTGATTCTTGACCAAAGCTGGCAACAAACTGGTGGCAGCCAGCCAGTATTGATTTCTCTGTTCTCAGGCGAATTGCAGGGTGATGCTGACAAAATGGGTATCAACTTTGAAAAAGGTGTCAGTAAAATCGTCAGGCTGGATCTTGATACAGGTGAAGTCAGCACGGTAATAACAGGCCTGACACTGACCACTGGCATGGCTTTTACTGAGCAAGGGCAATTGCTGGTGCTGGAATTATGCGATGATTTTTTAGAGCCCATGCCAGTAGATGAAATACCGCAAACCGCCTGGCATGGCGGTTTCAAACGTTATTCTGGCCGCCTGCTCAATTTTGACTTGAGCAAGCGGACTGTGACTTGCCTGGCCAGGTATCTGGATACCCCATCCAACTTATGCGTGGCAGGCAATACAGTATTCATCAGCGAAGGCATGGGCCTGCCAGGTCGCCCCATCGCCAATGCAGATGGAGAAACCGTGGCACTGGAAGGCTATGTGCGTAAACTGATCCTGCCCGAGAACTAGGCAGCCTGCAGGCGCGCAGTCAGTTCAGCCAGTTTATCCGGGAAAGGTGCTTGCGCCACCCACTCTGCCGGGTCACCTTCTTTTTGCCAGGCAAAACCAACCACCGCCATGACATCGCCCGCCTTGCTGAGCAAAGGAATGGCGATTGCCGCCTGGGCACCAACTGCCTTGGCACCGGGGCGTATATTGCCACTTTTATCGTCTTGCAGATTGCAGGTCTGCACTGGTGCCTTGCTCAACTGTGCCGCACCCGCCATACCCTTGCCATGACTGACATGGGCGACGATGGCAAGCACTGGTTCTGGTATGCGTAAGGCGGCACTCAGGTATAAATCTTCACCTCGCTGTACATGGATAGTTCCTGCAGCGGCATCCAGATTGGCGATGCTGTCTTCCAGCCATTGCTGGTGTTCAGTATTTTTTTCAAACATATTGATTCTCCTTTGTGTGTCAATGTGGCATTTGCTGCGGCTCTTGCAACAGTTCTCGCCAGCTCAAGTCTTTCGCTGCAGTTATCAGATTCTGTTGCTGGCATAAATTGCGAATTTTGCTGTCATGTGCAGGCAGGCTCTTGGCGATGGCCAACCGCTCTGCCATGCTTCCTTGCTCCAGCGCACGCAACAATTCAGCCTCACCTACAGCATCAAGTTGCGGTGTCACGCAACGCCATAACTCAGGACTGATGGCGCGCCCTGCCGCCCAGCGCTCATGCGCCAGGTCGATCAAGATGCGTGCCAGGGCAGGGTTATTTCTTCGCTCCAGACCTTGTATTGGCCATAGCAGACTGTCGAAAAAAAAACATTTGACGACCATCTGGTTCCAGGCTGCTTCATCAAATGCCTGCATGGGATAAGGATTACGGTGCGCCATTGCTTCAAAGATAGGGCGCATGCTGGAGCGTATGGCTTCACGGGCACGGTGTTCTATCGCGCTGGCTGCGGGATACAAGGGGAAGCCGGAATACAGGGCAATCAGTTCATTGATTTCAGCACTGTCGGCGATGCTGTCTAATTGGCTGGCAAATTGCGCTTCATCACCGGCATAGCTGGCGAGTATGAAAGCGACCCTGGCGGCAATGTCGGTACTCCAGCCAGAAGGATCAAAATCGGGACGCAGTGCATTCGCAGCCGCCAGTTCATCACCGCTCAAATTCAAATCAAACTTGCCTAGTTTGCGCGAAGCCATGCCCATGGCACGGTAGACATCACGTTCCTGTTTTGCCGTGCTGATTTGCTGGCATTGCAAGCGGAACCACAACAAGGCTTCGGGAGTGCTGCGCGCCGCTATCCAGATATCGAGTTGCGACAGAGCCGAGGCGGTTGGAGTAAGTGCCTGCATTTCTTCTAACGATGGATGTCTCATGATGGCTATCCTCAGGTTCCGATTCAGGTTCAGGTTCCAGCTTAGGTCCCGGGAATGACACGTTGCAAAACCCTGGTCATGACAAAGGCACACAGGCAAAAAGCCACGGTAGCGATGCCGCCGCCAGCAATGGCAATCACCAGTGCATCCAGCAAGGAAGTTGCAGCAATCAGTTGCGCCACAGCCTTGGGTACTGCACCCGCAATATGACGTGTGATCAGCAAGCGCACGGCAATGATGTCAGCCACGATAAGGGCCAGCAACATCAATAAAGCCAGACCACCATCAGCCCAACTGGTGACAGATCTGCTGCCATACAAAAGCACAGGCAGTGCCAGTATCAGCAAGGGCCACAGGCTGCCCAGGCGATTCAGGCTCTCTTGTTTTGCAGCATAAGTCAGCCCTACCACATGCGCCCAGATTGCCAGTGCTGCCAGCACCACCGTGGTATTCACCAGCACGGTATTTGTCAAAGGCAGGCTGCTGCCAGCATTCAGCAAATTATCGTCGGCTACATTGCCAGTGATGACCATGGCACTGGCCGCGGCTGCAAAGTAGACGAGAGCACGACACAAGCCCATGATAAGAGGGCTCAGCGGATTACCCTTATGCCAGACGTTGTACAGCAAGATGGTGGCTGCCAGTGCACAACCGCAAACGATCGCCCAGGTACCGTAATAACTGAGTATCGCAATGCCCGCAACCTGCAAGGCAAAGCCTATGGCAAACACCGCCCTTGCGCTGATCTGGCCTGAGGGAATGGGTCGCCCCGGTCTTTCACGGGCATCGATTTCGCGGTCAAAGGCATCATTCAGATACATGCCCGCGCAGTAAAAAAGAGAAATCGCCAGCATGACCAGCAGCGTATGCAACAGAGACAAGGGGCGGCCAGTAATGCTGCCAGCAACAATGGCCCCCGCCAGCACATTGGTCCATACCGTAGGCAGGTTGGATACCCGGCCCAGCCGCAAATAAATACCCATGCGGCTGTTGTTCATCACTAAAGTATTCATGTCAGCAGTTCTTTCATGATAAAGCTCAACTCACGCGCAATCGCGTGAGCTTTGGATTCATTTTTCAAATGTGCGGGCAAGACATCCCAGGTGTAGGTTTCCACTTCCAAATGGCTGGTAAGCCCCTGCTTGCGTAAGGCTTGCAAGGTCGCCAGCAAATCAGGCCGGGTTGAGCCCAGTTGCTCTTCACTGTCCCAGAATATAGGTACATGACAATGCACGCGCCATTCACCATCAGCCTGACCGGCCTGATAAGCAGACAGTGCAGCAGGCAGGTCGGTATAGCGTTGCAAGTTATTCTGATTCTGGACCACCACCTGGTGCAGATATACTCCGTCATCAAAACGCCGCAGTTCATTCAACATGACAGCATGCATGACAGGGATGCGCAAGGCGCAGGACAACTGTATCTTTGGTATGCGTATGCCCAGATCAGTAAGGGTTTGCATGGCACTGACGGGGTCTTCAAATTCAACGGCGGCATGGCAAACGTCATAGCAGACACCCAGATGACGGCGCATCAGGCGGGCGGCTTGTGCTTCTGTGCAGGCGCATAATTCTGCCAGTTTGCTTATGCTGTCCTGTGCCCACAACTGGCCGCAAAAAAAAGCTGTGGTCTCAGCCATGGTTTCCAGAAAACAGCAGGGTTCTGGTTCCAGTGCCAGGGCAATGCACTTCTCGCTTTGCTGTTCCAGTTGGGCCAGCATGGCCACCGCCTCTATAAGCTGGCTGACAATTTGTTGTTGTGCGTCTGCAGTTTGCGTTTCAGATTTGAATGCACCGGGGACGGTGGAAATACTGCCCTCCATGCCTTCAGGCAAGAGCTGGCTCAAAATCAATGCGCATTGCCTGGTATAGCGCAAGCGTTCATCATCACGCCAGTCAGGCAGATAGACTTGTTCTTTCACCCTGACCGTATGAAATGGTCCATAAGGAAAAGCATTGATGGTGAATACATAGGCATCCAGCCTTTGCAATTGCGTCCTGAATTCTTGCAAAACTGCGGGCCTGGCCAGACTATCGGCAGCGATGGCGGAGAGGCGCAAACCTATGCCAAAAGCTTGTCCATCAACAAGCTCCAATTTTTTCCTGAGCACTGGAATAGTTTCATCCAGGCTGGCCACCACCTCATCCCAGCTTTCACCCGCATGTATATTCGTGCAGTAAGTCAAATGCACGTTTTGCGGTGGCAGGGATAATTGCATGTCAGCCTCTGTTAGCCATGGCAGGCTGCAAATCTTCGGTCGAATTTATATGCAGATTTTGCAGCCAGTCTATCGCTGCGCGTACCAGTTCTGCATCCATTTCATGCACTTCTACGCCACTGCCTATGGCCGCCAGCAGCGTGATGGTTAACTCTCCCCCAAGATGTTCACGGAATTCTTTAAGACCCTGCAGCACCAGTAATTCACCACGCGCATCTTGCGCCAGTAATTGTGGATGCCACAAATCAAAACCCAGTTGCGTCAGCAAATGATGGATGCGCGCATCTTCACCAACTGGCAATAAGCCTGCCAGACAGGAATAACGTGCATCCAGCGCCAGGCCAATCGCCACCGCCTCACCATGCGATAAAGCATGTGCAGTCAGGCGCTCAAGCTTATGCGCGACCCAGTGACCATAATCGAGTGGCCGTGCCGAGCCACTTTCAAAAGGGTCACCACCATGCGCAATCTGGTGCATGTGCAGGCTGGCGGACCGTGTGATGACTGCATTCAACACTGCGCTGTCAAATGCTGCAAGCGCGGCCAACTGCTTTTCCATCATCAGGAAAAAAGCGTGGTCACGTATGAGGGCGACCTTTACGGCTTCTGCCAGCCCTGCGCGTTTTTCACGGGCGGGTAAGATATCAATGAAGCGCGCATCATTGACGACAGCCCAGGGCGGTGCAAAGGTACCGATGAGATTTTTTTGTCCCTGCCAGTTAACAGCATTTTTAACACCCACACCACTATCATCCTGCGCCAGCACGGTAGTCGGGAAGCGTATATGCCGCACGCCGCGATGGAAGATAGCCGAGGCATAGCCCACCGCATCCAGCACTGCACCGCCACCGATGGCGATGGAGTAGGAATGCCGGTCTATAGCTCTGTCTGACAGCGCCTGCAATAATCTTTCCACCAGGGCAGGATCATTCTTGCAGGCTTCACCGCCGGGCATCATGAAGATGTCACCTATCAATTCCATCGCTTCATGATGGAAGCGTATATAAGTCCTGATTTGTTCGACAAGGCCGGGCATGACCCTGGCTACACCTTCATCCAGAAAAATGGCAAGGCGATGGCGGCGTTGCGGTTCACGCAAAGTGAGAACCGCACGAAAATCGGGATTGGCAATATCAAAGGCATCGCGGGTGGATACCACGGGGAAGGAATAATCGACGCGCACATGTTGCTGTTGCCAGGTACCACGCAAGGCTGCTGGTGGTGTCACCTCCAGATCGGGCAAGCTGTTCAGTTCAGCCAATTTCACGATAAATCCTCTCCATGGGTATCCATTTCCAGTTTGCTGTCGTGCCTGCACATATCAAGGTGACCTTACTGGAAATGATTATAAAACTGATATGCATTTATTTGCAAATTTACAAACCCTCCAAACAACAAACCTGGTCTGGGGGAAATCTGTTGTTAACTTTCTAGCCCGGGAAAGGTAACTGGAAGCTGGGGCCGGCCGTCGTACCATCATTCAGACCAGACGGTGTTTCCATCAATTGCTGTGCCGCCAGGCCCAGCGAAAACATCAGGCCAACTGCCTGCCCCAGTTTGTCTGGCTCGCCATTGAAGGCGATGTGCAAGCCGTTCAGCAGAGCTTGGTAAGTGCTGGCAAATTGCTCCTGCAAAATGCGGGCGCGCGAACCTTTGGGATAAACCGCCAGATTAGGGTCATCCATCATCGGCCAGACACCGTCAGGATCGAAGGGTATTTTTTCGCCGCTATAGGCAAAGCCATGCTCGCTCTTTACAAGACGATGGCCGTTGACGATTTCAGCATATTTGTAATAGTGCGACAACTCCCCGTCGCCATCACCTGGATGACGTGCGCTTGCCCCTTCACCCTGGCGTTTGATTTCATCAATCGCGCGGCAAGCGTCAGCCAGCGAAGTAATCGCAAATAATTTGCCAGTGCCATGCCATTCTGTGACTTGCTTCTCGGCATTACCAAAGCAGATCTGCCCGGAATTACTCAAGTCCGTCAGAGCCTGTTTGATTTCATCATAGAACCAGCCTATGGTGTATTTGGAGGTATCAACAGGATCACCTTTCTTGGCGCGGTAGTGCACAGGCTCTACGGTTTTCTCAGGCTGCTCTATCGACATGAAGGCACGTAACTGATCGATAGAACATTTACGCAAACGCACATTCAAATCGGCGCGCAAACCACCAGGCAAAGAACCCGGATAAACCGGTACAAACTTGGGACGGTTGAAGCAGGGTTGACCACCGATGGAGATGAAGAGATTTGCCACCAGTGCCATGTGCAGCATTTCTTCCATGACGACGCTGCGTATCAGTTGTGCCACTTCTATATTTGCATTGGGTTTGATACTGTAGAGCGCAGTCAGGTAGGGCGGTATCGTGGCATGCTCCAACTCAATTGCCTGTTGCAGGGCGCGGTGCAAGTCGGGGACTGAATCCAGTTCCATGTACAAGGGTGTATCCAGCCATTTTTGCAGCATCTCGCGCTTCTTGGTGGACAGATCACGTGTCACCGGCATGTAATTGGGATCGGATACTGGCGCCCGAAAAACATTTTTTAGTGCGTAAATCTTGCTGGTCAAACTGGCGTAATTCGACAGGTCCACAATCTTGTGCATGATAGGATACAGGTCAGCATATTGCTGGAAGATGGGTCGTACATCGCACATCCAGTCTGGTTTGTCAGGTATGTTGTAGCCGCTGAATACCAGTGCATTCAGCGTGAGCGCACCATTGCCTACGCTGCCCAGCGGTGGTTGCGTGCTGCCTATCTGATAGGTGACGCAATACACCTGGCCATCGATATAGCCGCGTGGATTGCCAGGGTCAGTTGCTTTCAAGGTCAATTCAGCCCTGCCATCGCTGCCCGTGGTGATGCTGGACTGAAAAGCCAGGGCTTCGGTAGGTGTGCCCACTTTTTGCGGGCCTGATACCGGCCCCTGAGTGACTTGCCCTTCCATCGCCGACGGGTCAAAACCAAGGGTGATCTGGGTATTCGCCAGAGGCTGGCCAAAGCTGCTGGCATAAAATTTTACGCCTGTGTTTTCTGGTGGATTAAACCTGAAGACAAAATTATCTGCCCGCACCCACTGCCCATTTGCTGCTTCTGCAAGCAAGGGCTGAGTGGCGTTTTTTACCAGGCCCAGCGGGGTATTGCTGGCAGCTGCCAGTTGCGTACTACTCAGCGGTATAGAGACTATGCCGGCCGTGCTTTCGTACCAGTGTTGTCCCTGGTAATTGACTTCAGCCAGCAATTGCGGGGCACCGTCATTCGGCAGCAAAGCCACGGTCAGGCTGCCAGAGTCGGCCCTTGCACCACCCAGCTCCTGGATAGGCAAACTATTGCCCAGATCCAGGGTCAGCACATTGCCGACGATTTGTCCGATGGCATCATTGGCAGTTTGCCCCGGCACTGCCCATAGGCGGCGTCCGGGCACGAAGTGTTTAGGTTCGCCATCCTGATGCAAGCCTATACTGCCCACCACGCGGCCAAAGGTGAAATTGGGCGAAGACATGGTGTCGTCGAAACTGTCGACATTGAACTTGATACTGAAATTGTCAGGATTTTTATTCTCGGCCAACAACTCTTGCAAGAAACGCGAAGGCCCTGCACCTGTGATCTTGATTTGCTCAAGTACCGATTGATAGTAAGCACAGAAAAAAGAATCAGGCTGACCGGGTGGGTAATTGACCCAGATATCAGCAAACGGTGCGACCGCAAAACGGCTCTGGAAGCCCATTCCCGAAGCTTCACTCCCCAGGTTGACCGAAAAACCCCAGATTTCTGACACCATTTGCTGCTCAGTATCGAGATCAACCAGCTTGCCTTCTACCCTGTTGTCCGAGCCATTCACGGCAAGTCCTATGATGGGATCCAGACTGGGGTCACTGCAAGTGCTGCCATCCCGGTACACCACACTGGTGACCGCGCAATTACGGAAACGCCATGAACCTGTGCCATTCGGATTCCACCAGCCGTTTGTGGCACCTGGCCCTGGCATCTGGTAATTGGAACGAAAACGCGCTGTATCGAAATGCTCTGGATCATTATTGATCGTCGATACGTCGGCTTGAAACTGTCCGGCAAATACGAGGCGGGGAAGGCTGAGGTAACTCATCGTGTCTCCTGGGTGTATGGATCAATCGATTTGATCGGGGGATACCTGGGCTTGCATCGTGAAATTGAAAGCAGGCCTTAACCATTGCCCAATAACAGATGCCACAGATTTAATTGCACAATACGCAAACAAATATTGAAACATTATTGCAAATTAATCAATGCTTATTTTGAAACAAATATTTAAATACCCATTCGTAGTAGAATTAATTAAAAAGAAACATTTATTCATTAAACTGTGGTTGCAATTAACTGCAGGTTAAGATGATAATCAGGCAACAAGCTAATCTGGCTCCCACGGCTTCCACTTATGCGCCTTTGCGCAAACCATGTTTTTCACTTTAGCGAATGACAAAAGACAGCTCCATGCAAGCCTTGTTGATATTGAATATAGTTGGACTGACGCCGCGCCTGATAGGGGCATACACCCCCAGGCTCAAAGCCTTTGTTGAGCAGGGCAAACTGCTTCCCTTGCAAACCGTGACGCCAGCTGTCACCTGTACTGTGCAGGCAACATTGATGACGGGGCTTGCACCGCAGCAACATGGCATAGTCGGCAATGGCTGGCTGTTCCGCGACCTGTCAGAAATCTGGTTCTGGCGGCAATCCAACAAGCTCGTGGCAGGAGAAAAAATCTGGGAAGCCGGCAAGGCGCGCGACCCCAAGTTCACCTGCGCGAATTTGTGCTGGTGGTACAACATGGCATCCAGCCATGATTACGGCATTACCCCTCGCCCCATTTACAAGGCAGATGGCCGCAAGCTGCCTGACTGCTATACAACACCGCCAGACTGGCGGGCAGAACTGACACAAAAACTCGGGGCTTTCCCTTTATTCCAGTTTTGGGGACCAGCCACCACGATCAAGTCCAGCCGTTGGATAGCCGACGCTGCCAAGCTGGCGATCAGCGATAAAGACCCAACCCTGACCATGGTCTACCTGCCACATCTGGATTATGACTTGCAAAGGCATGGGCCAGATTTGAATAACCCTGCAGTACAACAGTCGCTGCGTGATATAGATGAAGTGGCTGGTGATCTCATCGCCCACGCGCAACAGGCTGGCCGCCGCGTCATGGTCTTGTCTGAATATGGCATTACTGCCGTTGACCGGCCAGTGCACCTGAACCGCATCTTGCGTGAAGCAGGCTATCTGGTGGTACGTGAAGAAGATGGTGCTGAACTGCTGGACCCCATCGCCTCCAGTGCCTACGCTGTGGCAGATCACCAGTTTGCCCATGTGTATATCTCCAGGCCGGAACTGATCGCCCCGGTGCGTAGATTGCTCAGCAATGTCGCTGGTGTAGAAACGATCTGGGCTGGCAGTGAGCGGGCAGAGTTAGCGCTGGATCACCCGCGCGCTGGTGAACTGGTGGTCATGGCAGACAAACGCTCGTGGTTCACTTACTATTACTGGCAAGATGATGCACTCGCACCCGACTTTGCCCGCACGGTAGAAATCCACCGCAAACCTGGCTATGACCCGGCTGAGTTGTTTGTCGATAAAAATATCCGCTTCCCCAAACTGGCAGTGGCATGGCGGCTGGGTAAACGCCTGCTGGGTTTCCGCAGTCTGATGAACGTCATTGGCTTGGATGCCAGCCTGGTCAAGGGTTCGCATGGCAGGCCGGTGGATGATGTGGCCGATGGGCCTTTGCTAATACTTGACCAGGCAAGGGCAGATGGCGTGAACGAAGTCCACGCTGCAGATATCAAGGACATCGCTTTGAATATCATGTTTGAAGATACAAACTCAGGAGCAGGCAAATGAACGAGAATGGCAATTATCCAGCTAACTACCCTGGCAACTTCGTTGCTGACAGCACGATAGTCGATGAAATGTTTTCTGACCGTGCAGTGACCTGCCCCTGCTGTAATGGCACGATCACACCGCAGATGCTGCAAAACCTGCTTGCCCAGGCCGGGCAATTGCAACAGGGCCAGGCAGCATTCAGGCAATTACCCAGCGGTGGCAATGGCATGATGATAGACCCGCATGCGCACATGATTGCGCGCACTACCGATGACTATGAAGCCATGGCCAGAGCCGGCATTGTCGCTGTCATTGAACCCGCTTTCTGGCTGGGGCAATTGCGTACCAATGTGGGCAGCTTTATCGATTATTTTTCCACCATCACCGGTTTCGAACGCTTTCGCGCAGGGCAGTTTGGCATACGCCATTACTGCGCCATCGGCCTCAATCCCAAAGAAGCAAATAACCCGGCACTGGCAGAAGCGGTGCTGGATATCATGCCACGTTACCTGGGCAAGGAAGGTGTAGTGGCACTCGGTGAGATTGGCTATGATGAGCAGACCGAACTTGAAGACAAGGCCCTGCGTGCGCAAATAGCCATGGCGATAGAATTTGAACTGCCCATCATGATACACACACCGCATCGTGATAAAAAACGCGGCACCACCCGTACCATGGATGTGCTGGAAGAATGCGGCTTTGACCCGGCACGCTGCGTCATTGACCACAACAACGAAGAAACAGTGCAAGAGGTGCTGGACCGCGGCTACTGGTGCGCCTTCACGATTTATCCATCCACCAAGATGGGCAATGAAAGGCTGGCCGACATCGTCAAGCAGTACGGCCCTGAACGTATCATCGTCAATTCTGCCTGCGACTGGGGCGTGTCTGATCCACTGGCTGTACCCAAATCAGCCCGCCTGATGGCCAGCCGCGGCATCTCTGCTGAAGTCATCCACAAAGTGGTGTATGCCAATGCCTTGTCGGTCTATGGCCTGAACCAGGAAATGCAGGAAGCCCACTGGTGCCAGCCAGCCAGGATAGACCAGCGTACCTTGTATAGTGGCAACTCTGTGTTGCGTGGACAGGCACCGAGGGTAGATGAAGAGGTCTTGAATCCGGATATTATTCGCTGAGTTATTCGGGAGCTGCCATTTGGCGTATCGATGTCATTGATTTGCAGCCAGCAAGGCTGATTACTGGGTAAAATACCTGGAATTGAGACCAACCAGATGACCAGCTCCCATGTTGAAATGGCTTAAAAACACTTTTTCAAAGTCAGCAGAAACTCCCCAACAAGACCACGACAGCGAGGCTGCTGACCAGCATAGTCCGGCTGCGGTGTCTATACCAGTGCCAACGCCTGCCCCGGAACAAACAAGCCCTGCTGCATCAACAACTACCGTCATGGTAGAAGGCGACCAGAATGCCCTGACCATTGCTTATCAAAAGCTGGGGCTGGACCCAGCAGAAAATCTGCCTGCCAATATCCTGGCTGACAAACTGTATGAAAAAATGTTGTTGCCGGAAGCCGAAGCGGTGTACCGCCTGGTTTTACAGGCCAGCCCAGAATCGCTGGAAAACTGGATCAATCTGGGTCTGACTCTGGATGGACAGTCGCGCTCTGCAGAAGCCATACTATGCTACCAGCACGTCATCGCACTAGAGCCTGCCAATACCATCGCCCACTTCAATCTTGCAGTCAGTCTGTCGCTGATGGGGCAAAACCCAGAGGCGGAGCAGGCTTATTTGCGTGCGCTGGAAATCAATCCACAAATGACGCATGCGCATTTCAATCTCGGCATACTTTTCCAGCAACGCGACCATTTTAGTGGGGCCATCCATCATTATGAAGAATTACTGAAACTGGACCCTCAGCACTACTATGCCTACTGCAACCTGGGCATGATACTCGCCAGCCAGGGCCGCATGGCAGAGGCAGAATCCTGTTTCCAGAAAGCCATAGCCGCACAACCTGAACAGGTGAATGCAGACTTTTTCCTGATCAATCTGTATCAACAGCAAGGCCGACAGGCCGACGCTGAGGTCTTGTTGAAGAATCTCTATCAACGCCAACCTGATAATGTAACTGCGCGTGACAGCTTACTGAATCTGTATATGCAGCAAAGGCGTTTTGCTGATGCGGCAAACATTTACAGGCAAATGATCAGCCAGACGCCGGCAGAGCCGGTTCATCATTACAACCTGGCAGTCGTCCTCAAGGAACAAGGGCTGGTTGAAGGTGCACTTCAACATTATCAACAGGCAGTGCAACTCAAGCCAGACTTTACTGAGGCACATGCCAATCTTGGCGTAATCTTGCAGGAACAGGGCAAATTGAAAGAGGCGCAAGCCAGCTATCAGCGCAGTCTCGAATGCAATCCCTGCTTTGGTATTGCCTTGAGCAATCTTGCCCACATTTACAGTAGTACTGGGCAGGCTGCGCTGGCAGAAGCCAATTACCGCAAAGCGCTCGCGCTTGAACCTGGCAATGCAGATCATCATGGCAATCTGGGACGCTTGCTGTCTGAGCAAAAACGCTATCCTGAGGCCGAAGCCAGTTATCAGCAGGCACTCAAACTCAATCCAAATTCCTTCACTGCCCTGCATGACTATGGCAAGCTGCATATGTTGTTTAGCCGGTTCACAGCGGCGCACCAGTGCTTTCAACAGGCCATCAAGCTCAAGCCGGATTTTGCCGATGTTTATAACAGCCTCGGTGCCCTGTTTGATGACCAGGGCATGATCACTGAAGCAGTGGATGCTTATCGCCTTGCTCTGGAATACCGCCCGGATTTTTCTGAAGCCTATGGCAATTTGCTGTTCGCCCTGAACTATCACCCTGACCTGAGTGCAGAAGAGATTTTTGCTGCCTACCGTGAATATGAACAGCGCTTTGCTGCACAACTGTATCAATTGCAGCGTCCTCATACAAATAGCAAGGTCGCTGAACGCCGCCTGAAAATAGGCTATGTCTCACCTGATTTGCGCCAGCATCCGGTACAGTATTTTCTTGAACCGCTGCTCGCCCATCACGATAAAAGCAAATTCGAGATTTACGCCTATTCTGAGCTCCTGACGGAAGATGCTGTATCCGCACGCTATCGCAGCTATGCCGATCACTGGGCACCAACTTCACATTTAAGTGATGATGCACTGGCCGACAAAATCCGTGCTGATGGCATAGATATACTGATAGATCTGGCGGGACACACTGGCAATAACCGCCTGCGCGTTTTTGCCCGCAAACCAGCACCGGTATCCTTGTCCTGGCTGGGTTATGGCTACACTACAGGTTTACAGGCGATTGATTACTTTCTGGCAGATTCATCTACTGCCCCGCACCGCACAGAAGCCCTGTTTGCTGAAAAAGTCTGGCGCGTAGATAGTCCCGTATTTGCCTACCGGCCCAAGGATGGCATGGGTGCGGTCTCTACTCTGCCTGCCCTGAAAAATGGCTATATCACGCTGGGCACACTAAGCCGCGCGGTGCGCATCAATCACAAAGTGATACGGACCTGGGCAAAGATATTGCAGCGAATCGACAATGCCAGGCTGGTGATAGACAGCAGCAATTTCAGTGGTGCTGCCATGCGCACCGCCTTTGAAGACAAATTTGTTGCCTTGGGCATAGACAGGAATCGACTGCAGATAGGTGTACATAGCCCGCCATGGGATGTACTCAGGGGCATAGATATAGGCCTGGATTGCTTCCCGCATAATTCTGGCACGACCTTGTTTGAAACCCTGTATATGGGCGTGCCCTTTGTGACCCTGCTGGGTCGCCCCGGCGTTGGTGGCATAGGCAGCAGCATACTCGAAGGTTTGGGGCGGCCAGAATGGATAGCCCGCACTGAAGATGAATATGTAGAAAAAATCGTCGGACTGGCATCCAATCCAGACCACCTCAACACCCTGCGCCTGAGCCAGCGCAGCCAGATGCAAAACAGCAAGCTCATGGATGAACCCGGTTTTTGCCGAAAGCTGGAAACAGCTTACCGCAACATGTGGCAAACCTGGTGTGACAAGTAGCGACAAACCTCAAGCCGTGATGATGAAATCCATCGCAATATCGTGCGGTTCTGAGGCAAATTCAGCCTCAGTGCAGGCGTAGGCGATACCTATCGCCGCAGGACGTGGGCTGGCCGCCAGGGTACGGTCATAAAAACCGCCGCCATAACCCAGCCGGTAGCCTGCTTTATTCCAGCCCAGGCAAGGGATGATCAAAACTTGAGGTTGTTTCACCAGCCTGCCATGTGCGGGGATGGCAATATCATAGCTATCGACCGCCATGGTATCCCCTATCTGCCAGTCCATAAAACTTAAAGCCTGGTCCCTGGCTACCACCAGTGGCAAGGCCAGATGGACTCCGTTCTCCTGCAATTGCTGATAGTGGGGGCGCAAATCCGGTTCGGCCTGTATCGGCCAATATACACCCAGACTGGCTGGCTTGTTTTGCCTGCACCATGCAAGTAATTGTCTTCCGATCTCAGTATCCAGCGCCAGTTTTTGATCTGCCGTCATATCAAGGCGTTTTTTGCGTAAAAGCTTGCGCAATTCAGGGCGACTTTGCGCTGTTTCAATGCTGACTTTGTGTTCGCTATTCTTGGGCTGTGTCATACTGTCAGAAATGTAATCTCAAACTGTTAAAAGATGTCTGTGAAAAAAAGTTTAGCTGGTCTTAGCCTGATGATCTTAGCAGGTTTCGCAACAAGTCCTTTCGCCTATGCAGCACCGGCGAAAAGGAGCCTGATTGCCAACGATGATGACCGCTTCATGGCGCTACGCGATGCCGCGATGCATGATGATGCTGCCAGTGTCGAGCAATATGCTGCGACACTGAAGAATTATGACATCCCTTCCTATATTGATTATTACCGCATACGTTCGCGCCTGGTAAAAACCAGCAATAGTGAATTCCGTGAATTTATTAGCAAGTATGAAGGCAGTGCCATCGCGGACCGCCTGCGTAATGACTGGTTGTTACTGCTGGGCAGACGTGGTGAATGGGACTTGTTTGACCAGCAATATCCGCAATTTGTAGTTGCTGATGATAATCAGTTGCGCTGCTATTCTCAGTTGTCCAAAGCCATGAAGCAACAGAAAGTCGCGACCGAAGCGCGCAACTTGCTCAATAGCCCGCGTGATTATGGCGAAGGCTGTTATGCCCTGGTGACTTATCTGGCCACGACCGGACAATTCAACCAGTATGATTTGTGGGCGCAAATGCGCATGGCGGCAGAAAACGGTGCCACGCCATTGGCGCAACGTCTGGGCAAGCTGCTTAATGTGCCAGAAAAACAAGTCGCAGAAGTCATCGATAAACCCGCCGGCCTGCTGAAAAAAGCACCGGATGCCGGACATGCAGCGCATGAGTTGTACCTGATCGCCCTTGGTCGCCTGGCAAAAACTGACCATGAGCAGGCGGCGGCTACACTAAGTCGTCATGCGGCCTTGTTCACAGACAATGAACGCGCCTTGGGCTGGGCCCAGATCGCCATGCAGGCGGCCTTGAAACTGGAGCCAGAAGCATTGGGCTATTGGCAAAAAAGCGAAGCTGCGCCCTTGACGGTGGAAGGCTATCAATGGCGTACCCGTACAGCTCTGCGTGAACTGGACTGGAAGCTGGTGAAATCCAGCATCACCGCCATGCCTGCCAGCCTGAAGAGTGATCCAACCTGGGTCTACTGGTATGGCCGCTCCCTGAAGGCAGAAGGCAAGAATGAAGAAGCGCGCGCGCAGTTTGCCAGCATCGCCGATCAACTGCATTTCTATGGGCAACTCGCGCTTGAAGAGCAGGGTCAAAAAATAGGCTTGCCAGCGACCGTCAAACCATTGACGCCAGAAGAACTGGCACCAATGGAAAAAAACCCCAACCTGCAACGAGCGCTGAAGTTCTATGCCATGAATTTGCGCTTTGAAGGTACGCGTGAATGGAATTGGGAATTGCGCAAGATGAGCGAGCGCCAGCATCTGGCGGCAGCTGAACTGGCAAGGCAAAACAATTTGCTTGACCGCATGGTCAACACCTCGGACCGCACCAAGGGTGAACTGGATTTCAGCCAGCGCTACCCTACGCCGTTCAACGACAGCATGTACAAGACCACGCAGGCGCTGGGTATGGACATGGCCTGGGTGTATGGTCTCATACGCCAGGAATCACGCTTCATCATGAATGCCAAGTCGCATGTGGGGGCGTCTGGCCTCATGCAATTGATGCCAGCAACAGCGCGTTATGTAGCCAAGAAAATTGGCCTGGGTAATTTTGTTCCCAACCAGGTCAATGATGTGGAAACCAATATCGCCCTGGGCACGAATTATCTCAACATGGTCCTGACTGACCTGGGTGGCTCGCAAGCACTGGCGTCTGCTGCCTATAATGCTGGCCCTGGCCGCCCGCGTGCCTGGCGTTCCAAACTCAGCAAACCGGTGGAAGGGGCGATATTTGCCGAAACTATTCCTTTCAATGAAACCCGTGGCTATGTCAAAAACGTCTTGTCGAATGCGACTTACTACGCCGCCCTGTTCGAGAAAAAACCGCAATCACTGAAGACACGCCTGGGTGTCGTCGTACCCAAGGGCATGACTGCTGGCGACCCGGATCTTCCTTAATTTTCAAGTGTAGACATCATGCAAGATACAGAAATGCAACCCGCCCTGGCCGCCATGCTGGACCAGCACCGTGCCGGTTTGCGCCTGGTGATAGGCAATAAAAATTATTCATCCTGGTCCATGCGCCCGTGGGTGTTGATGAAGGCATTTGGCATCCCGTTTGAAGAAATACGCATACTGCTGCACCAGCCAGATACCACCAACCGTATCGCTGAATATTCTGCTGCGGGCCGCGTACCAGTCTTGCTGGCTGGCGAAATCACGATCTGGGATTCGCTGGCAATTTGCGAATACCTGGCCGAGCAATTTTCCATACTCAATCTATGGCCGGAAGATGTCGCAGCAAGAGCAACAGCCCGCAGCATTTGTGCCGAAATGCATTCCGGTTTTTCTTCGCTGCGCTTTGACATGCCCATGAATATCCGTGCCGACCTGTTTGGCAAGGGTCGTACCATAGGCTCCCAAGCAGACATAGGACGCATCAGCGAAATCTGGGAAGATTGCCTGGCCCTGTATGGCGCGCATGAATTCCTGTTTGGTGCATTCTCTATTGCTGATGCATTTTTTGCGCCGGTCGTCATGCGTTTCCGCACTTATGGCGTATCGCTGGCACCGGCATTGCAAGCCTATGCCGACCGCGTCATCGCCCACCCAGCAGTAGCCCTGTGGATCAGGGAAGCCTTGCTGGAAACCGAAAACATGCCCGGCCATGACAAGCGCCATGGCGATTGAGCGTTAGCGCTGCAGAAGACATAAATCAAGACATAGATGAAGACATATATCGTAGGCGGCGCCGTGCGCGATGCCTTGCTGGGCTTCCCGGTACAAGACCGCGATTTTGTCGTGGTTGGTGCCACACCTGAAGACATGCTGGCAAAAGGATTCCTGCCGGTGGGCAAGGATTTCCCGGTATTCCTGCATCCCAAAACCCATGAAGAATATGCCCTGGCACGCACAGAACGCAAGACCGCGGCCGGTTACAAGGGCTTTGTATTTCATACGGATGCAGAAGTCACGCTGGAACAGGATTTAATACGCCGCGACCTCAGCATCAATGCCATGGCACAGGACGACGACGGTAATATCATCGACCCCTACGGTGGCTTGCAAGACCTGGAAAACCGCGTCTTCCGCCATGTATCGATGGCGTTTTGCGAAGACCCGGTACGCATATTGCGTCTGGCACGCTTTGCGGCACGCTTCGCCACGCCGCCGAAAGATTTTAGCGTGGCACAAGAAACTACCGCGCTGATGCAAACCATGGTAGCTGCCGGTGAAGTCGATGCACTGGTGGCAGAACGGGTGTGGCAAGAAATATCGCGTGGTTTGATGGAAGCACGTCCTTCGCGCATGTTTGAGGTCTTGCGCAGTTGCGGCGCACTGCAACGCTTGTTGCCCGAGCTTGATATCTTATGGACTATCCCCGCAGCAAATCACGCCAGCAAGGCTGAACAATTGATGTCCTTACTTGATGCCGCCGCACAGACAGGCCAGCCCTTGACGACACGCTATGCCGTGTTGCTGCATGACCTGGCTGCCGTTAAAACTAATGCTCAAGTCGCAGTAACGCTGGAAAAACCGCGCATGGCTCTGGCTGATGCCATCAGTCAGCGACTGAAAGTACCAGCAGAATGTCGCGATCTCGCGGTCATGCTGGCACGTGAGCATTTGCACGTCAAAGATGCCGCATCGCTGTCTGCCGCTGACATGATAGATTTGCTGGCACGCTGCGATGCTTACCGCAAGCCCCATCGCTTCCATGAATTATTAAGTGCTGCAGCTTGCCTATATGCTCAGGCGGACACTGCATATGCGCCACAAATCCGGCTCAGCAAAGCGCTGGAAGCGGCACAGCAAGTCAATGGTGGCGAAATAGCCAGCCTGCATGTCAGTAATCCAGCACAAATTCCAGTGGCGATACGGGCAGCCAGGATTGCTGCGTTAGAGGCCAAAAACAGTTAAATTCAGTTAAATTTAGTTAAAATGAAGAGAATAGAAGTTTTATTCTCAAAACCCGAGCTTTTCTGGAATAATCCGGACAGATCATCTACAATGCATTGTGCACTGCACAAAAGGCTACCCATAAGGAGCTGCTATGAATGCGTCAGATATTTTTCCAGAAGATCCCAAGCACTTGTTAGATTCCACAAAAAAACCATCCAAATCCACAGTTTTCGTCAAGGAATTGTCAGAGAAGGACAGGCACCGCATCATGAAACACTTTCTTGGCCTTGAAGAAAGTGATCGTCTGTTGCGCTTTGGCACCTATCTGCCAGACGCGATGGTAGAAAAATATGTAGAAGGCATCGATTTCTCCCGCGACAAGGTATTTGGCGTCATCAGCCACCATTTCCGCATCGTCGGCGTCGGCCATCTGGCCTATGCACCACGCGCAGAAGATGATGAAGCTACAGACAAAGACAAAGTCGCCGAATTTGGTGTTTCCGTCTCCAGTTCAGCACGTGGCAAAGGCATAGGTTCCAAACTGTTTGAACGCGGGGCCATCCATTGCCGCAATGACGACGTTGACACCCTGTACATGCATTGCCTGTCATCGAATCAAACCATGATACACATCGCCAAAAAAGCCGGCATGGAAATCCACCGCGCCTACGGCGAAGCCGACGCCTACCTCAAACTCACACCAGCAGATGCCGCCAGCGTACTCAAGGAAGCCATGCAGGAACAGGTCGCAGCGATTGACTACAGCATCAAGGCAAATACCCGCGCTGCAGCCAAATGGCTGAGTAATCTGCCGGGGATGAAGGATAGTTCGAAGTAGTTGAGCTCAGGCCTTTCACCACAGAGACATTGAGCCATAAAGGAAGTTACGAACCTGATTTCTCTGCACCCTGATGGTTGATTAACTTAATATTAAGAAATCTGAGCATAAGTCGCATTGACGTTGATTTTGACTTTTTGCACTTCCCATGTGTCGACGCCGTTTGTGCATTACAGAAAATGGAAAAAGAAGGGCCGCTGTCTGAGCGAAGCGAGTTTCGGACCTTCCCATTTTTTGTAATGCACAAACGGGAACCCCCTAGAGGGGGCGACGACGCCTGGGTCGCCTTTCTTTGAATACTTACTTTGGCGACGCAAAGAAAGTATTTCGGCTGCCGGGCCGAGACCCGGCTTGCATCCACGAAGGGCAATCGTTTTACATACGACGAAAGTGTGCAACGAACGCCACTGGAGCGCCAGCCCGGTAGCCTCCTGCCTTCGCAGGAGCGACGATGTAAAGGCCAGTTATATTAAAACGCCCCCAGTTAAAACGGCCCAGTCAGCGTACTCTCACCCTTACGCCCCCACCACAACTGGCAATGCCGTCGTATCCTTAATCTGCTGCAAGGCAAAACTAGACTTCACGTCCAGCACAGCAGGATGCCGCAATAGCGTCTCCATCATGAAACGCGAAAAGTGATTCATGTCTTCCACATGCACACGCAAGAGATAATCCATTTCCCCTGTCATCGCATAACAGGCCACCACCTCAGGCCACTGCCCCACCGAAGCCGAAAAATCATCACGCGGTGAGCGTGAAGCCCCCTTGCCGGGAGCATCACTATGCTTTTCCAGTCGCACATTGACATAGGCCAGCAAACCCAGGCCTATCTTGGCCGGTTCCAGCAAGGCCACGTATTTGCGGATGACACCGCTGTCTTCCAGCCGCTTGATGCGGCGCAAGCAAGGGGAAGGCGAGAGATTGACGCGCTCGGCCACCTCCTGATTGGTGAGCCTGCCATCTGCCTGCAAAATCGCCAGTATCTTGCGGTCTATCTTGTCCAGTTCAACCTCAAGCATAATCTGCCTCACATTAATAAATTAAAGCAATATTATTGCTCAAATTGATAAACCATTGGGTTATTTTGCAATTATATGGCGCGTTTTGCAGACTATACTGAGAGCTTGAGCTACATCAAAACCAGCCTTGAAAGCGGTAGATGCAGCGAACACTGATGATCACACTGAGGAGACAGGCATGACATTCCAAACTTGGGAAAACCCTATGGGTACCGATGGCTTTGAGTTTATCGAGTACGCAGCACCCGATCCAAAAGCACTCGGCGAATTATTCCTCACCATGGGTTTTACTGCGATAGCCAAACATCGCACCAAGGATGTGACGCTGTTCCGTCAAGGTGGAGTGAACTTCATCATCAATGCCGAACCAGATTCTTTCGCACAAAAATTTGCCCGCAAACATGGTCAATCCGTTTGCGCATTCGCTTTCCGCGTCAAGGATGCCAATGCCGCCTACAAGCGCGCACTGGAACTGGGTGCCTGGGGCTTTGACAATAAAACCGGCCCTATGGAACTCAACATCCCTGCCATCAAAGGCATCGGTGATTCCCTGATTTATTTCGTCGACCGCTGGCATGGCAAAGATGGCGCAGATGCAGGTGCCATCGGCAATATCAGCATCTATGATGCTGACTTCGTGGCGTTGCCAGGCGTGGATTCCAATCCTGTCGGCAAGGGCCTGACTTATATCGACCATCTGACCCACAATGTACATCGTGGCCGCATGAAAGAATGGGCAGATTTCTATGAAACCCTGTTCAACTTCCGTGAAATCCGTTACTTCGATATCGCTGGCAAACACACAGGCCTGAAGTCCAAAGCCATGACTTCACCTTGCGGCAAAATCCGTATTCCTATCAATGAATCTTCGGACGACAAATCCCAGATTGCTGAATACCTGGACCTGTACCACGGTGAAGGCGTGCAACATATCGCCATGGGCACGGACAATATCTATGAGACCGTGGGCGGCATGAAAGCCAATGGAGTGGTATTCCAGGACACCATAGAAACTTATTACGACCTGGTTGACCGCCGCCTGCCCGGCCACGGTGAAAACCTGGAAGAATTGCGCAAGCTGCGTATCCTGGTCGATGGCAAGAGTACAGAAACATCGCGTGAATTGTTGTTGCAGATTTTCACGACGACAGTCATCGGCCCTATCTTCTTTGAAATCATCCAGCGCAAGGGCGACCAGGGTTTTGGCGAAGGTAACTTCCGCGCACTGTTTGAATCTATCGAGCTTGATCAGATCCGTCGTGGCGTCATCAAAGACGAAACAACTGCTTGATTTTCGCCAACAGTGAATGGAAACATGAGGAGATAGAAAGAGGCTGGTCATCATTGTGATACCGGCCTTTTTCACTGAAAAATATGGATACTATCGCTACTTCCGCTACTACCGTCAGCAACGACGATTTTCTGGCCACCGTTGCCGAAAAATCCAATGGCGCTGCCCTGCGCGGCAATTATGAAAAAGCCGACGAGCAATACGTCGTCGAGCAAGACTGGGATGCCTATACCGAAGCGGAGCATGAACTGTGGCGCAAGCTGTATCAGCGCCAGATGGAACTCTTGCCTGGCCGTGCCTGCGATGAATTCTTAGCAGCCCTGCAAAAGATGAATGCCGCCGATGGCATACCCAGGTTTGAACGCACTTCTGCCGAATTATTTGCCGCAACTGGCTGGCGCATTGTCGCCGTGCCTGGCCTGATCCCGGAACTGACTTTCTTCGAACACTTGGCCAATCGTCGCTTCCCTATCACGGTCTGGTTGCGCACGCCTGAGGAATTCAACTACATCGTCGAACCCGATGTATTCCACGATTATTTCGGCCATGTGCCCATGCTGTTCAATCCGATCTTTGCCGACTATATGCAGTTATATGGCAAGGGTGGCTTGAAGGCAATGAAGCTGGGGGGGCTGGATTATCTGGCACGCCTGTACTGGTACACGGTGGAGTTTGGCCTCATCAAAACTGACAAGGGCTTGCGCATTTATGGCGCGGGCATATTGTCATCTGGTGGTGAGGTTGAATACTGTCTGAAGCCGGGCACGCCTTCGCGCCATATCCATCTTGACATAGAACGTTGCCTGCAAACCCTGTACAAGATAGACAGCTTCCAGGAAACTTATTTTGTCATCGACAATTTCCAGCAATTGTTTGATGGCACGGCACCAGATTTCACGCCTTATTATGAGCGCCTGAAACAACTCGATGCATTGCCAGCCAATACTTTATTGCCGGGTGAAGTTGAATTGCTGCCATAAGTCTGGATTGATATTGAAAAATGAAATGGGAGCATCAAGCGATGCTCCCATTTTTATTTTTGCGCAGTGACGGTATTTGATATGCGCGTCCACACCTGTGTCCGGCCATTTTCTGGCTTGTCCTTGTATGCTGTAACTTCCAGCTCAGTCGGACTCAGCATGTGCATTTGGCAAGCGTAGGTCTGGCCATCCGCACGGTTAAAAATCTTGCCTGACCAGGTGTCGGCCTTGACTGGAGTAAAACCTTCCATGATGGTCTTGCCCAGCACAGGTATGGCAGGCAAGGATGTTGGGGTAGCGCCCATGGCAGTCATGTTGCTGACATTACCCGCATCATTGACCTTGCTGACTTTGCCACACAAAGCCTGACCACAATTGCTGATCTGCACTTCCAGGCTACCGCTCTGGGTCAGCCATGTACCTGCGACTGCACCAGCCTTAGTGCTGGCATGATGATTGGCCTGGATTTCAGCTTCCACAGGTGCCAAGTAGTAATCAGACAAACCAGCCTGCTGCGCCTGGGCGGACCAGGCACTCATCAATAAAGTGGCACAAGTGGTGATAACGATCATTTGCTTTTTCATGTCAATTCTCCTTGAGTTGTAGAAGTGATGAATTCATCACGGCAAACTCATTAGACAGGCGCAAGGTATCTGGCAGATGTCAGGAAATGCCATATTTGCATCTACATATGTGTCAACGGTGCTCAGATACACTGGGATACAAAAGATTTTGTCTCTGCCACGATTTAGGCTATAAAGCACTATGGAATAAATCATCAAAAATGCGCATCAAGAATGTGCATCAAAAATGCGCAACCAGTCCACAACCAGCCCAGCACATGGAAAACACTGAATCCCCGGATCACATCCTCATCGTTGATGATGATGCAGAAATACGCGAACTGACTGCCCTGTACCTGCGCAAGAATGGCAACAAGGTCAGCACGGCTGCGGGTGGCAAACAAATGCGCGCCTTGCTGGAAGGCAGTGCCATAGACCTGATCGTGCTCGATATCATGATGCCGGGTGAAGATGGTCTTAGTCTGTGTCGTGAATTGCGTTCTGGCCCGCATAAAGTGATTCCCCTGTTTTTTCTGACGGCACGTGCAGAAGAGACTGACCGCATAGTCGGCCTGGAAATGGGTGCCGACGATTACCTGACCAAACCTTTCGCCGCACGAGAATTGCTGGCCCGCATCAAGGCGGTTTTGCGCCGCACACGCATGCTGCCACCCAAGCTGCGCGAGCAAAAACCACCCGCCATGCTGAATTTTGGCGACTGGCAACTTGATACGCTGGCGCGCCATCTGCTCGATAAAGACGGTGTCATGGTCGCACTCAGCGGGGCTGAATACCGTCTGCTACAAGTCTTTGTCGAGCATCCGCAACGCGTGCTGAATCGTGACCAGTTACTCAACCTGACCCAGGGCCGCGATGCCGACTTGTTCGAGCGCTCCATAGACTTGCTGGTCAGCCGCCTGCGCCAGCATTTGCGTGATGATGCCCGCGAGCCGCGCTATATCAAAACTGTGCGCAGCGAAGGCTATGTATTTTGTGCGCAGGTCACGGCACCTGAGGAGGCTTGATGCATATCACAGAAAGCCCACACTGGCCGCATACCCTGTTTGGCCGCCTGTGTCTGATTTTGCTCAGTGCCCTGCTGATGGCCTATGCACTCTCGTTTGCCTCGTCGCAATGGGACAAGATGCAGGTCAGGAAAAATCATATGGTCTATTCGGTGGGTAAGGACGTCGCCAATGCGATTTCCTTTCTTGACCGCCTGCCAGTTAGTGAACGTCAGGCCTGGCTGGACAAACTGGCCCGCAACAATTATGAATATACTTTGCAGGCCGCCCCCGCTGATGTCAAGGACAGCATAGACCTTGACATTGCCAACGAGGCGATAGAGGCCATAAAAAATAACCTCGAGCATCCGGCAAAGATCAAGATCAGTGTGCGCATGGAGGGCGATAAAAAAATCCTGCAATTGCATCTGGCCTTGAGTGATGGCGCGCCGCTCACCGTCCGCCTGACTGCAACACCTTACACCATACAATGGAGCATGTTCTCGCTGCTCTGCGTACAGCTTGCCATCGTCATGCTGGCAGCCTGGCTGGCAGTCAGGACGGCGACACGCCCGCTGGCAATGCTGGCTGAAGCAGCCGATGCCATGGTAAAGCCAGGTGCCAGGCCACAGTTCCCTGCCCGTGCCCCGCGAGAAGTATTCCGTGCCGCAACCGCCTTCCAGAACATGCAAGAACGCATAGACACTTACCTGGCTGAGCGCATGCAAATCCTGGCATCCATCACCCACGACCTGCAAACCCCCATCACCCGCCTGCGTCTGCGCACCGAACTCATGGACGACGACAGTCAGCGCGATAAAATGCAGGCCGACCTGCACGCCATGCAAAAACTGGTAGAGCAAGGCCTGGCCTATGCAAAGGTACAAAATCAACTGCAAGCCGACCAGGAAGCCAGCAGCAAGATCAATCTTGATGCCCTGGCTGGCAGCCTGGTACAAGACTATTGCGACACCGGCCAGCAAGTCAGCCTGAGTGGCAATAGCAACCGGATCATACAAACCCGCCCTCTGGCCCTCTCCCGCCTGCTCGGCAACCTCATCGACAATGCCCTCAAGTTTGGCGGCGAAGTAGAGCTTATTTTAAGTAACGATACACAGCATGCAGTCATCACCGTACAGGACAGAGGCCCAGGCATCCCCGAAGACCAGTGGGAAGCCGTCATGCAACCTTTCATACGACTCGAATCTTCCCGCAACCGTGATACTGGTGGCGCGGGGCTAGGACTCGCTATCGTGGCGCAATTGGCGCTACAACTGCATGCGGATGTAGGGTTTGCCAATCGTGAGGGTGGGGGCTTGGCGGTGAGTGTCAGGTTGCCTTTGCAGGCTGGGGTGGAGTAAATCTGTTGAACGTTTGAGTATGAAGAATATAAGCTGCGGTCGTGATGACGTTGCTGTTGAATTTGATGTTGCTTTTGACGTTGCTTTTGACATTGGGGTTGCCGTTGACTTTTGTAGTTCCCATGTGTAGACGCCGATTGTGCGGTACAGAAAATGGAAAAAGAAGGACCGCTGTTTGAGCGTAGCGAGTTTCGGGCCTTCCCATTTTTTGTACCGCACAATCGGGAACCCCGCAGGGGCGGCTACGCCTGGGTCTCCTTTCTTTGAATACTGTAGTGGTCAAGTAAATCAGGACAAAGAAATAGGAGAATTTACAGCGTAGTG
>JAZJXP010000024.1:31059-40757 GCA_040390835.1 Pseudomonadota bacterium | reverse complement strand
AAAGAAGTAAGTTTTTCTGGTGGACGTCGCCAGAAATCCTCACCAGCTGTCGCCAGTGCAAAGAAAAAAGCACCGGTAGCCGCTGGTAAGGCAGCAAAGAAAAGACGTTAGTACCTTAAAGAAAAGCATGTAAAGAAAAGAATGAAATGAAAAGTAAAATGATTTTTGGTTTCCATGCGGTGACCTCCCGGATCCGTCATGAAGCCTCCTCCGTAGAAGAAATCTATGTAGATTCTTCCCGCGTCGATGGCCGTATGAAAGACCTGTTGCAAGCAGCAAAAGCTGCTGGTGTGCGCATCATCCCGGCGGATGATCAGCGCCTCAGCAACATCGTCGGCACACGTCGTCATCAGGGTGTAGTAGCGAAGGCCAGTGAATTGTCATTGGCACGTAACCTCGATGAATTGCTGGATGCGATTGACGGCCCGCCATTGTTGCTGGTGCTGGATGGTATTACCGACCCGCATAATCTGGGTGCCTGTTTGCGTGTGGCTGACGGTGCCGGTGCGCATGCGGTTATCGCTCCCAAGGACAGGGCTGTGGGTTTGAATGCAACAGCTGCCAAGGTTGCCAGTGGTGCTGCTGAAACAGTGCCATATATTACCGTCACCAATCTGGCTCGCACTCTGCGTGAATTGAAAGATCGTGATATCTGGCTGGTTGGTACCACCGATGAAGTCGAAAAAAATATCTACGATGTGGATTTTAAAGTTGGTTGCGCCATCGTTATGGGTTCGGAAGGTGAGGGCATGCGCCGCCTGACCCGTGAAACCTGCGATATGTTGGTCAGTGTTCCCATGTTCGGTTCTGTAGAAAGCCTGAATGTCTCCGTGGCTTCAGGTGTTTGTCTGTACGAAGCCCGCCGTCAGCGTCTGTAAGCCATAGTTTCTGTAAGTCTGTAGCGTCTGGTGCCCGTGATTTGGGTAGCGGACGCAGCTTTTTCAGAAATAAGCTACTATCTTATTCCCCTCCGTCATAACCATATAAATTCCATGTTTGACCGCCTGCGAGAAGATATAGCCAGTATTATCAAGAAAGATCCTGCCGCCCGTAATGCCTGGGAGGTGATCACTTGTTATCCTGGCTTTCAGGCTATCCTCATGCATGGTTGGGCGCAATGGTGCTGGGAGCGCGGTTTGAAATGGCTGGGGCGCTTCATTTCCCATATTGCCCGTGTGCTGACTGGTATAGAAATTCATCCTGGCGCAACCATAGGCCGCAGAGTGTTTATCGACCATGGTTTCGGTGTGGTCATTGGCGAGACGGCAGAAATTGGTGATGACTGCACGATCTATCAGGGTGTGACCTTGGGTGGAACTTCCTTGTCGCGAGGCGCAAAGCGTCATCCCACTCTGGAAGCGGGTGTCATTGTCGGTGCTGGTGCTAAAGTACTGGGTGGATTTACTATCGGTGCGGGTGCCAAGATAGGCTCAAATTCAGTGGTGCTCAAGCCTGTACCTGCCGGTGGTACCGCAGTTGGCAATCCTGCTCACGTCATCAAAAAAGAAGTGGCTTCTGCAGATTCAGAAACTGCGCATTTGTTCACCGCTTATGGCGTGACTCAAAACAGTGACGACCCTATTTCCAAAGTCTTGCATAAACTGATTGATCACGCCGCTGCACAGCAAGAGCAGATAGAAAAGCTGTCAGCAGCTTTGGCGCAATCCGGCATCGTCTGTGATGCCTCATCGGAAGTGGAAAAACTGATTCCTGAGCAGATTAATAGCCTGGTTGATTAAATATCGAATTGCAGACTGGATCAGTGGCTGGTGATAGCATGATAGGTCAATTGATTAATACTGGATCTGATCTCTGGCAATAACTCGCTGGCGGTCAAACCTATCGGACCAGTTCCGCGTGCGACCAGTTCGTCAGCTGCATGACCGTGTACCCATGCAGCGATCCTGGTAGCATCCATGCTGCTGCAAACCTGTGCTAGTAAAGCACCTGCCACACCTGCCAGTACATCACCCGTACCACCGCTGGCCAGGGCCGGGTTGCCCGTCGTATTGACGAGCAGACTCCCATCTGGGGCGCAAATAATACTGCCAGAACCCTTGAGTATGATCACCGCATTGAATTGCTGCGCCAGTGTGTGTGCTGCCAGCAGGCGATTATTCTGTATGTCAGCCACGCTCTTGTTTAGCAATCTGGCCGCTTCCAGTGGATGTGGCGTGAGTATGCATGGGTTATTTCTACTGCGTAATAATGCCTGCAATTTAGTATCGGCAGCGATCAGGTTCAAGGCATCGGCATCGATGACGAGCGCCTGCGCAGTTTGAATCGCACTGATGAGTAAAGCATAGGCACTGGCCGATGTTCCCAAGCCTGGGCCGATGACGACAGTTGCATCTGCCAAACTTACTACGTCAGGCTTGCGAAACATGATTTCCGGATGCAGGCTGTCGTAAGCGGGTGCTTCTGCCAGCATGCTGCAATAAATCCGCCCCGCACCTGAGTATTGAGCAGCCCTGGCAGCGAGTATGGCGGCACCGGCCATACCCTTGGCACCCCCAAGTATCACGACATCGCCAAAACTACCTTTATGGCTGTTTTGCTTGCGTGGTGTCAGTGCGTGTAACAGAGAGCTGCGCTCATTCAAATGGCTATGGCATTCCGGGAAAAAATCTTCAGGAATATCCAGTTGATTGACCGTGACCTTACCTGCGTAATCTTTGCCTGATCCTGTATGCAAGCCAGTTTTATTGGCTATGAAGGTGATGGTGTGACTGGCTTGAATAAGCGCGCTTTGGGGACTGACAGGTTGCCCGGTATCGGCATTCAAGCCACTGGGCACATCAATTGCCAGGACCGGGATTGCCCGTTCAAATGCGAGCTGGTTAACGAGCTCTATCAGTTTGGCAAGGTCAGCTTGAGGGGCTCGCTTCAAGCCTATACCAAACAAACCGTCGATGACCAGGCTCCAGTCTCGTGACGTAGCATTGATAAACGCGCCTGGTTCTATAAACTCCAGTCCTGCATCTTTCGCTCTTTGCAGTGCTGCTTGTGCATCTTGAGAATATTTCCCAATTTCCCCGCACATGATGCAAACAACTTTATACCCTTGCTTGCTTAGCTGATATCCGGATTCATAAGCATCCCCGCCATTATTGCCAGGACCGGCCAGTATCAGTGCCGGGGCTAGGTTACTCGCGCCAATTTTGATCGCCAACTCCGCAACGGCCAGACCAGCTTTTTGCATAAGCGTGATCTCACTCTGATGGGATAGTGCGCGGGTCTCTATTTGACGTATCTGCTCTACGCTATACAGTCTGGCTTCATGAGTAAATGCCTGATGCGACATGGATTTTATCTCTTAACCGGGATGGGTAATGACGCAGGCTGGCCTAGTGACTGCATCATTTCTATGCCACTCTGAAACAGATTTTGTAGCGGTAAGAGCAGATAAGGCATGATCAGGGCCAGCATCAGGAAACCTACGCCTATCGTAATAGGGAAGCCGATACCAAACAAATTCAATTGCGGTGCAGCCCGCGTCAATATTCCCAGGGCGACGTTAGTTACCAGCAGGGCGGCGACGATGGGTAATGAAAGGTGCATACCTACACTGAATATCTGCTCACCCCAGATCGCCAATTTTTGATAATTGAGACCAGACTGATAAGTGGTGGCAATGGGGATGGTATGAAAACTTTCAACTAAAGCCGCCAGCATGGAGAGATGCACATTCAGCGTCAGCATCAACAAAGTAGAAGTCAGTACCAGGAATTGAGCTACAGCCGAAGAGCGGCCTTGAGTCTGAGGGTCAAAAAAGGTGGCAAAACCCAGACCCATGGTCAGGCCAGAAACCTCGCCAGCCATTTCTATGGCTGAAAAAACCACACGCATCACAAAGCCCATCCCCAATCCTATGATGAGCTGTTGTGCCAGCACCAAAACACCATTCAGAGAAACGGGATCAAGATCAGAGATGGTAGGCAGGGTAGGGGCGACGATCAGTGACAAAACTACGCCCAGGGCGATTTTGATCTGTACCGGAACAGTATTATTTCCAAACGGTGGTGCCACCGCGATCAGGCCCAGTATCCTGGTCAGGGGCCAGATAAAGGAATTGATCAGCGCAATCAGCTCATTGCTGGAAAAGGAAATCATTGGTTTGCGATGGCACGCACATCAGGCTGCCATGGTGGCGATGCTGGAAAACATTTGACGCATATAGTCCATCAAGATGGAAAGCATCCACGGCCCGGCAATGATGAGGGTAACAAAGATGCCTATCAGTTTAGGGATAAAGGACAGAGTTGTTTCATTAATCTGCGTTGCTGCCTGAAAGATACTGACGATGAGGCCTATACCCAGTGCCACCAGCAATAAGGGGGCAGACACCATTAAAGTGACTTCCATGGCCTGGCGGCCTAATGTCATTACGCTATCGGGTGTCATGGTGAACCTCAGTAAAAACTTTGTGCAAGTGAGCCTATCAATAACTGCCAGCCATCCACCAATACGAATAGCATGAGCTTGAAGGGTAGTGACACAATCGCAGGTGAAACCATCATCATACCCATGGACATCAGCACGCTGGCGACCACCATGTCGATGATGAGGAAGGGAATAAAGATCGCAAAACTGATTTGAAAAGCGGTTTTCAGCTCACTGGTAATAAAGGCAGGTATCAAAATCCGCAAAGGCACATCCTCTGGCCCTTGCAACTCAGGGGTATTGGATAATTTCACATACAGGGCCAGATCTGTTTGCCGGGTTTGTTTCATCATGAATTGTTTCAGGGGTGTCGCCCCTTTATCCATGGCAACTTGCATGGTGATCTTGTTTTCAGTGAACGGCTGATAGGCTTCAGCGTAAATTTTGTCAAACACCGGGCCCATGACAAATAAAGTCAAAAACAGTGACAGACCTATCATCACCTGATTTGGCGGGGCAGACTGGGTACCCAGAGCTTGTCTGAGTAAAGACAAGACGATAATGATGCGGGTAAAACTGGTCATCATCAGCAGGGCTGCAGGCAAAAAGCTTAATGCTGTCAGGAACAGCAGCGTCTGTATGCTGAGGGAGTAATTTTGACCGCCGCCGGGTGCTGGTGTGCTGGTAATGGCTTGCAAGCCACCGTTGGCCTGGGCCATGGCTGCTTCAGGCAGGGCCAGTCCACACAGTAAAATAGCCAGGCAGATGAATGGCAGATGAGAGCGCAAAATTTTCATGCAATGTATTAGCTGTTGTCAGATCGCTCGGTAGACCGGTCAGTGGTTTGCTCAGAAGTTCGCACATTAGTTCGTTTATCCAGCGTGCGCTTGAGCCAGGCAGAAAAAGGATCATTTGTGGCTGCGTGTACTGACTGATTCAGCAGTTCATCCTGTTTGGGCATGCTGCCCAGGTTGTTGATATTGCTGGCTGTTACGCCCAGAATCAGCCATTGGTCACCAACTTCAACCACCATCACCCGCTCGCGATTACCTACACTGATGCCACCAATGATTTTGACCGGGATTTTATTCCCCGCATTCATAGGGCCAAGCCGACGCATGAGCCAGGCCGCCATGACAACGAGTCCCAGCACCAGAAGCAGTGCTGTGGCAATTTGCATTAAACCACCGCTGGGTGAAATTGGTGCATTCTCTGCGGCAAATGCAGAAGTACTCAAGGCGCTCATTATTACCAGTACAAAATAAGGCAATTTCGTCTTCATTTGTTGAGTTTGCGTATGCGTTCTGCCGGCGTCACGATATCGGTCAGGCGTATGCCAAACTTATCGTTGACCACCACTACCTCACCCTGGGCAATCAGGCAGCCATTGACCAGTACATCCATAGGTTCACCAGCCAGACCGTCAAGCTCGACAACAGAACCTTGGGCCAACTGCAGCAAGTTTTTGATGGCAATCTTGGTGCGGCCAAGTTCTACAGTAAGCTGTACCGGGATATCCAGAATGAAGTCAATGTCATTATGAGTTTCAGGCGCAGTACTGCTCTTGCCACTGAATTCTTTGAAAATCGCAGCGGTGGCTGGTGGGGCTTCAGTTTTTTCGGCTGCAGCAGCTTCTGCTCTTTCCTGCTCTGCAATCGCAGCACCCCAATCATCTTCGCTGATAGGGGATTCGCCGTTGTCATCCATGATTTTCTCCTTGTGCTACTTCCTGTACGCTGGAGCTGATCAGCTTCTCCACGCGCAAGGCATACTGTCCGTTAAATACACCGTATTTGCACTCCATCACAGGAGTGCCATCAACTTTTGCTGAAATAATTTCTGGTATTGAAAGAGGGATGATATCGCCTTCCTTCATATTCAGTATATCGCCCAGGGTGACACGCGTGGTCCCCAAATCAGCAACTATTTCGACTTCTGCTATCTGTATCTGTTGCGTCATCAGACGCACCCAGCGTTTATCCACTTCCAGTGTTTCACCCTGCAGGCTACTGGTCAGGATGTCACGTATAGGTTCTATGGTGGAATAAGGCATGCATAAATGCATTTCCCCGCTGACAGGCCCCAGTTCTATCGTGAAGGTGGTGGACACCACGACTTCATTTGGTGTTGCAATATTGGCGAACTGGGTGTTCATTTCTGAGCGTATGTATTCAAATTCTATGGGGTACACCGGCTCCCAGGATTTGGAATAAGTCTCAAAAATGATTTCCAAAATACGATGAATGATACGTTGTTCAGTCTGGGTAAAATCGCGACCCTCGACACGGGTGTGGAAACGTCCATCACCACCAAACAGATTATCCACCAGCAAGAACACCAGCCCCGGATCAAGCACAATCAACGAAGTGCCGCGCAAAGGCTTCATATGGACCAGGTTCAGATTGGTCGGCACCACCAGATTACGGATGAATTCGCTATATTTCGATACCCTGACCGTACCTACCGAGACTTCAGCACTGCGGCGCAGGAAATTGAACAAACCTATGCGTAATAAGCGGGCAAAACGCTCATTGATAATTTCCAATGTCGGCATGCGACCGCGGACGATACGCTCTTGCGTGGCAAGATTGTATGGCCTGACACCGGAGGTATCCTCCAGTGACTGAGAGTCGTCCTGATCTCCCGTGACGCCCTTTAAAAGGGCATCGACTTCTTCCTGGGAGAGGAAATTATCTGACATGGTTTTATTGAACTACAAAAGAGGTAAAGAAAACACCACTGATTTTTTGTGGTTCGCCTTTGGGAGTGAAAGGCTGGGCAACTTTTTCTATGATTTCATTGACCAGTTTTTCCTTGCCTTCAGACGATAGAATTTCAGTCGAATCCTTGCTGGACAGCAGCAGCAACAAACGGCTGCGCACTTGCGGCATATTGGCCTTGATGAGAGTGACCTGTTCTTCATCCTGCACTTGCAGGGTCATGCTGATTTGCAGGTATTTATCACCGTTTTCTGATTGCAGATTGACTGTAAATGCTTCCAGTGCCAGAAATACAGGTGCTTTTGCAGGTTCAGATTTATGTTCTTTTTCTTTTGAGGAAGAAGCCTTTTTAGACAGGAAAATAGCAGCACCACCACCTACGGCGACCAATAAAAATACGACGGCGGCGATGATGATCAGGAGTTTTTTCTTTGATTTTCCTGCTGCTGGAGCATCACTTGCTTCCGCTGCTTTGGCCGGTGCTTTCGCCATGGTTTTCCTCTCTGTAGGCATTAAATGCCATGATTTTTAAGTATTATGCTTGATAGCAGGCATTTAATATCCAAGAAAAAGAGGGCGTATTTCAGCTTATCTCTATTGTTTGCAAAGCGATGCGAGCCTGCTTTGCTGCCTGGATCAGCCTTTCACGATCATTCTACATGCATGTGCAGGCTTTTTTCCAGAGAGTAGAGGTGATTGCGCCGCACCTGAGCAATTCTTGTGTGTCAGAAAGTGAAATAAGTGCTCGCACCAATAACAGCTGGACGTCAATCCAGCTGTTATTGGTGCCCATTAGACGGTGCTGTATTTGTTGCTAGCAGGGCTGAGCGAAATTTATCTCAGGCAAAGGTATCTACCAGACCATTATTTGTCTGTATCCTGGCGGGCGTAGTGTTTGCTGTACTGATGGTATTGTCTGGCACAACTGCACCAGTTCTTGATGAATCAATGCCGCGGGGCTGTTGTTGCGCGAAATTTTGCCCCTGACCTGCAGCCTGTGAATTCACAGAGAATCCCGTCAATTGAACCCCGGCATCACTGAGCATTTGTTTTAAGCGTGGTAAGGCTGCTTCCAGCGCTTCCCTTACTTCAGGCTGTGCAGAAGAAAAACTGGCGCTGGCCTGTTCGTTACTAACCTTCAGTACGACCTGCAAAGGGCCCAGATCTGGTGGATTCAATGTCAGTTCAGCCGATTGCAAGCCTTCACCTACCATCCAGACGACTTTTTGACCTACTGCCTTATCCCAGCCATTGCTGCCAACACGCGGTGCGATTTGTTCTGCTGCCAAAACTGCTGCATTGAATTGTGTGCTGCTGACAGCATTTGCTGCAATTGACGGTGGAGCAATCACTTGTTGACTATCTTTCGCGGCTGAGCCGGTTTTGATGTCAGATATCCGTTCTGCCATGGCGTCTTTTGCCTGAGAAATATCGTTGGCGAACGATTTAGGTGTCTCTGCTGTTACTGCAGGCCGCGTATCACCGCTCTTGTCACTTGTTGTTTTACTCAAACTCAGATCATCAACTTTAGTTTCGCTAGCTGCTGCTTCTGCAGGTTTCTCTGCGCCAGTCGTAGTTGTACTTTTAGCTGCCAGAGCATCCTTTGGTACTGGTGTGGCGAGTTCAGTAGAACGGGCAATAGCTTCAGTCAGTTTGCCAGCATCTTTGGCAAGAGACGCCGTGGTTACATCTGAGTTGTTTTCAGCCAGTTTAGCGGCGGTTTTAGCATCTGCCTTACTTGCAATCATTTGCGCAGCAATTGCGGCTATATCTGCCTGAGTCGCAGGGGCTTCAGGTTTGATTTGCTCCTTGCCCGTAGCATTAGTATCTAATTGCCCTGTTACCTTGCCCTGATTTTCAATTGCTGACTTCGCGAGCGATGCGACTGTATTGCTATCGATCAGGTCGGTAGTGGCAGCAGTATCAGTGCTGGAAATAGCAGCAAGACTATCGTTTTTGCTCGTATCAATGTCGTTTGCGACAGGTTTTTTTACTACCTCTGCGGTAACTGCCGCCGCATTGAGATTGCCTACCAGAGCCAGAATTTGTTCGCTGATATCATCTTCTTTTTTGACATCAACCTCATCTTCTTTGACTACAGTGTCATCCGTATTCGAGTCATCGGTTTTTACTGCATTTGATGGTGCAGGAGCAGTATTTTCATTATTTGCCAGCTTGTTGCCGGAATTGACCGCGTTATTATTGTTTGTGTTAACGTTGTTATTATTTTTGGCAGGTGGTGCAGGCTTATTGACAGGGCGTGCAACATCTATCTCCGGTTTTTTAGTACTGGAGATTTCTTTGTTCAACATTTGGTTGAAGCTGATTTCAGGGCTGCCAGATGTGCTGTTTTTGCCTGACTTGGCTGTGCCTGATTTGTCTAACGCTGTCAGTATGGGATTAGCTTGCATTTGCGGTACCTGTCAATAAATTAGCGCTTGTAGAAGAGGGCGCGAGCAGCCATTTCATCGGTTTGCTTCTGATCTCGTTTCGCTTCCTTTTTTTGCAATACTGTTTGTGCGCGGTTTTGCAAAGTGTCATAAGAAAGTCGTTTTTTCTCAGTGGCTTGCCATTCGGTCTTCGCCATCACGATGC
>JAZJXP010000024.1:29575-31049 GCA_040390835.1 Pseudomonadota bacterium | reverse complement strand
CTCGGGCTTGGTTCAGAGCGTCGAGTTTGGCTGCATCCATGACGACTTGTTTTTGCCCATCGATGGCCGAATCCAGCTTGGCCAGGAAAGACAGAAAATTCGTATATTGCGATACGGTCAACCCTTTTGCCGCACCATCTTGCAATCTTTGTGCGTAGTCATCGCGGTATTGTTGTAATAAATTCAGTTTTTTCTCAGTATCTTCATGTGCACGTATGGCTTTACCCAGAAGTTTGGCGGCATCGTCAACTTCTTTTTCTGTAATTTCTATCAGTGTGCTAATTGGTGATTTCAATGCCATGGTGATTTAAGTATAGTCTCTGGCAGAATTTTCTATCCGTTGAATAGAGCCTGAAGTTGCCCCAAGCTTTCAGGAATGCTGCATTTTTCATTAATATCTTGTTGTAAAAATGAAACGATTCTTCCATGTAGCCGGATTGCCTCATCCAGCAGTGGGTCAGATCCTGGAGAATAGGCACCAACGCTGATCAAATCACGGCTGCGTTCATAGCGGGAATACAATTGTTTCAGTTTTCTTGATAAGGCCTGATGTTCTGGCGACGTAATGCTATGCATGGCCCGGCTGATCGATTGTTCTATATCGATGGCGGGGTAATGGCCGCTTTCCGCCAAAGTCCGGTTCAAGACAATATGACCATCCAGAATAGCCCTGGCGGCATCTGCAATCGGGTCTTGCTGATCATCACCCTCGGTCAGGACAGTATAAAAGGCAGTAATTGAACCGCCGCCAGATTTGCCATTGCCAGCTCTTTCCACCAGCACTGGCAGCTTGGCAAATACGGATGGAGGGTAACCCTTGGTTGCTGGTGGTTCACCTATGGCCAGGGCAATTTCCCTTTGCGCCATGGCATAGCGTGTCAGTGAGTCCATGATCAACAATACACTGCGTCCCTGATCCCTGAAATATTCAGCAATGGTGGTTGCATAGGCCGCGCCTTGCAGGCGCATCAACGGCGGGGCATCGGCCGGTGCCGCTACCACGACAGAACGGGCCAGGCCTTCAGTGCCGAGAATTTGCTCAATAAATTCTTTAACTTCACGTCCCCGTTCACCAATCAGGCCAACCACAATAATGTCGGCAGCGGTATAGCGGGCCATCATGCCCAGCAAGACACTCTTACCTACGCCCGAACCTGCAAACAGCCCGAGACGCTGCCCCTTACCTACGCTCAGCATGCTGTTGATGGCGCGGACACCCACATCCAGCGTTTCAACGATAGGGGCGCGTTCCAGCGGGTTATAAATGCGGGCACCCAAAGGGGCGGATTCATGGGTGCCGAGAGGGCCCAGGGTATCAAGAGGGCGGCCGTTGCCGTCCAGGACACGTCCCAGTAATTCATACCCTACCGGCAGATGACGGCTTCTGTCGCTGGGACGTCTGCGTGGGTGATTAACGATTTCATGTGCTTCTGGCTCTGCGGGGAACACCGGTGCGCCGGGTGTGACGCCGTCA
>JAZJXP010000024.1:21160-29565 GCA_040390835.1 Pseudomonadota bacterium | reverse complement strand
TTTATTGGACTGCGATCATAATTTGTATTATCAAACAATCTGTCGCCATCGAAACCAACGACTTCTGCATCTATTTTCGCGCCACTTTGCAAATGTATGCTGCAGGCGCTACCTACTGGCAATCTTAAACCAACGGCTTCCATGACCAGACCGGTGACCCGGGTGACTCTGCCAGACACGGTGGTGGTTTGCACATGTGAAATCTGCTCCCGGCTTAAGTTGAGCTTGGATTTCCAGTCATTGATGAAGGTATCCTGCATGAACATCAACCTGCTTTATAGTCACTGATTTGCATGCTGTCCAGCAGCTTTTTCCAGCGTGTAGAATAACTGGCATCGACCAGATTGTGCTGGGTTACCAACTTGCAGCCACCGCGCTCCATATGGCTATCGGGCACGATACGCCAGCCATCTGCAGCCAGGGTCTCACCCAATTGATTTTTCACCATTGCGACATCTTCTGGGTTCAGCAGGATTTGTGCTGGCTGTTGTACGCTGGCCAACTGCGCAATTGCGTCTTCAACGATGGGCAAGATCACGGTAGGATCGGCATCAAGCTTGGCCTTGAGCATGGCTTGGGCCATGTCCAATGCCAGATGCATCAATTCATTCCCCATTTGCTCAGATGCGGATTGCAATTGTCCAGAAAAAGCCTCCGCCATTTGTTGCAGAGCGTGGATTTCTACCTGCACCTGCTCCATGGTTTCTGCATAGGCAGTTTCCTGACCATCTTTCAGGCCACGTTCATAGGCCTCTTTATAACCTGCGGCAAATCCTTCTTGCTTGGCAGCTTCACGTGCGTTTTCTGTTTCCACGCGTTGCTGGGCAGCGACCTGAGCGTTCGCTGCTCTGACTTCTTCTACCTGGGCAGGCCTGTTATCACCAAACGAAGCCATTTCCCAACGCTGGAAAGCAGTCATGTCACCGCTGCGCGTGGCATTATTAGACATAAGCATCTTCGCCTTTGGCACCTAACATGATCTGACCTTCATCGGCCAGACGTCTGACGATGAGCAGTATTTGTTTTTGCTGTGCTTCGACTTCGGACAGGCGTACCGGACCTTTGGATTCCAGATCTTCGCGCATCATTTCTGCTGCACGTTGCGACATATTCTTGAAGATTTTTTCGCGCATATCCTGATTGGCACCTTTGAGGGCGACGATCAGGGAGTCAGACTGTACTTCCCTCAGCAGCAACTGTATGCCCTTGTCATCAATTTCAAGGATATTGTCAAAGACGAACATCTCATCCATGATTTTTTCGGCCATGTCGCCATCATATTTGCGCAGATTATCCATGACCGAGGCTTCGTTCTCGCCACTCATGAAGTTCAGGATTTCTGCCGCAGCACGTACACCACCTATGGATTTTTTCTTCAGACTTTCATTGCCGGTGAGGAGCTTGGTCAATACATCATTCAATTCACGTAGCGCAGTAGGCTGGATACCGTCAAGCGTGGCGATACGCAAGACGATGTCGTTGCGCAGACGCTCGGTAAACTGATTCAGGATTTCGCAGGCCTGGTCACTTTCCAGATGGACCAGGATGGTGGCAATAATTTGCGGATGCTCATTCTTGATCAGTTCTGCAACAGAGGGAGAATCCATCCATTTCAGGCTTTCAATACCGCTGGCATCCTTGCCACCCAGAATACGGTTCAGTAGTGAGGCAGCCTTGTCATCACCCAGGGCTTTGGTCAGCACATTGCGTATGTACTCATCCGAGTCCAGACCAACAGAAGAACTCAGGTCGGCCGCTGTCTTGAAATCCTCCAGCACCTTGGCGATGGCTTCATGTGGTATAGCGCCAATCGCAGCCATGGCTGCGCCTATCTTTTGCACCTCGCGTGGTCCAAGATATTTCATGACCTCAGCGGCCCCGTCTTCACCCAGTGCCAACATCAGGGTGGCGGCTTTTTGCACTCCGTCTTCACTCATTGCTGACCCATGCCTTTACTACGTTAGCGACAATACGCGGATCGTCTTTTGCCAGTTGTTTTGCCATTTCCAGATTCATTTCGTAGGTGGAACCATGCCTGGTATTTTGCAACTCAGCTTCTTTCGACAGGTTCACAATGGCTGCTTCTTCTTCCTCTTTTTCTGCTTCTTCCTGTGCCCGTTTTTCAGCTTCGATTGCTTCCAGGGTTTCTTTGTCTTTACCCATCATCTTAAGTAACATGGGTTTCAGGAAGCCAAAAAACAAGTAGGCAAGGACAAGGGCAACACCTATGTATTTGGCGATTTCCTTAGCCATTTGCAATACGTCTGGCTGTTTCCACAGTGGTAAGTCCACTATAGGCTCTTTTTCTGGGCTGGCAAAGGGGCTGTTGACGACGTTCAGTGTGTCACCTCTGTCCTTATTGAAACCCATGGCTTCTCTGGTCAGATCAGTAATCTGGGTTTTTTCTATGTCGGTCAAAGGACGTGTCGTGGTTTTGCCATTTTTGTCTGTTTCTGTTTTGTAATTGATGACAACGGCAACAGAGAGACGTTTTACACCACCCATAGGCTGCTGGGTGTAGCGTATGGTCTTGTCCACTTCAAAATTCATGGTCGAATCTTTTTGCATCAGACCAGCATTGGATGCTGCAGTTTGCGTATTGGCTGCACCGCTGGCGACAATAGGCGCAGTCGCCGGGACAGGGGGCTGATTGCTCAGGGCACCCGGTATGCCGGATGGATTGACGCCTTTATTGTAAGACTCGCTGGTTTGCTGGCTGCGGATGGCAGATGCTTCTGGCGGAGAATTTGGTTTGTAGGTTTCTGCTGCTTGTTCGGTGCGGGAGAAATCGATATCTGCCGTGGCTTCAGCACGCACATTATTCGCCCCGACGATAGGGGAGATAATCGATTCTATGCGTTTGATAATGTTTTGCTGATATTCCTGCACGTATTTAAGTTGTGAAGGGTCAAGACTATTGTTCGCCACCTGCTTGGATGTGTCAGACAATAAATTGCCATTTTGATCGACGATAGTGACGTTCTTGGCGGACAATTCAGGCACGCTGCTGGCCACCAAATGAACAATGGCGCTGACTTGTTGCTGGTCCAGCACGCGGCTGGGATAAAGATTCAATAAGACTGAAGCAGTAGGTTTTTGCTGGTCGCGGATAAAGACTTGTGATTTAGGTATGGCTAAATGCACGCGGGCGGTCTGGACTGCCGACACTGCCTGAATAGAGCGCGCCAATTCACCTTCCAGCGCACGTTGAAAATTCACTTGCTCCAAAATCTGAGAGATGCCCAGTTTTTGATTTTCCATCAGCTCAAACCCTACATTGCCGCCTTTCGGCAAGCCTTGGGAAGCCAGTTTCAGACGCGCATCATGCACCTGATTGGCTGGGACGAGGATGGCGTTACCGCCTTCAGAGTATTTGTAAGGAATGTTTAATTGTTGCAAAGAGGCAACAATAGCACCACCATCCCTGTCATTAAAATTGGAAAACAAGACTTTGTAGTCAGGAGTCTGGCTCCAAAGCCAGACGCCAACCATGATGGCCAAAGTAATGGCTGCACCGACCGCCAGCAAGATATTGCGCGTGACAGGAGTTTGCGGCAAGCCAAATATGCCCGGCAGGGCAGGACCAGGCGGGGCAATTGCTATGTTTTCTGCGGTTGCCATAGTTCACCTTGTACGATTAATGTGTCAGTGGATTGCATGCTTGCTATTCCAGATATGGTTTTTTCCTTGATAGCGATTGTCCACTTAAATACTAAAATCAAACGAGGGAAAAACGATGCCTTTACTGTTCTTTTCCAAGCTCCCATTTGCTTTCTAACTGTTAATGTAGCAAATGTGAAAGTCGACATTAGAGGTGATCAAATGAAAGTGGGAGGCATAGACGCAAGCCGCATTGAAGCCATGGTTGCGCAATTAAAAGCGACAGCCGCCAGAATGGAGGCCAACTCTGGCTTGGGCGTGAGCCCGACAGACAATACTGCGCCCCCTGGCAGACTGGACTTTGCAGAGGCATTGAAGGCTTCTCTGGAAAGTGTGAATCAGTCACAGGTGAGTTCGCAACAATTGGGACAAAAATTTGCCATGGGGGATGATAAAGTCAGCTTGTCTGATGTAATGATCTCGATGCAAAAAGCTAATATCTCATTCCAGACTACGGTGCAGGTCAGGAATAAACTGGTATCCGCTTACCATGACATCATGAATATGCAGATATAGCTTGCACAGCCCTGAAGTGCTGGCAAATGTCTGGAATTTGCATTTTGCGGCAGCCAAAAACAAAGCCCGGTTATTGGAAACCGGGCTTTGTTTTTTAGCGTATGCCAGTCAGTTTTGCATTGCGTTCTCGTTCCAGTTTCATGATGTAACGCTGGATACTGGCGAGTACGCCGTTAGACATATTGATGAATTGGCAGCCGAGCCGTCGGTTTGATTTGCCATTGAGCAAAACCAGATCCTGCGAGTTGCGTATTTGCAGTATCACATCCACCAGGCCTATGGTCGGTAAATCCAGTTTGCAATGCTCGTAGATGACACCGATGGTGTTATCGAGAACTTTTCTTTCATCCAGTATGGCAATGCCACCGCAACTGATATCTACCAAAGCGAGCTTCAGTGTTTCCTGCCTGTCGTCCAGTTGGACGGGTATCAGCGCACGGATAGGATTCGAGAGAGGGGTATTGATACGATAATATTCGCGCCTTTGCAGGCGTATCATATTGCTTGGTATCTCAAACTGCAGTGCAGGGCGGTCTTCGAAATCTACGCGCTCCAGATTGGAGGCAGAAAATTGTATGCTGATTCTGTCCAGTAAACCTTCAAACGATACTCTAGGCGCCTCAATAATGCGCTGATTTGCCAATTGACCAGGTGCGCTATCGATAATAATCAGATTGGTGTCGTCATCAACATCCAGTATGGAGGTGATGAAGACTTCTGAGCCGTTATTGATCAGCATACTGATCAATTGCTTGCTTTCTTTCAGGCCGCGCAAGAGACCGATGATTTCCCGACGGGAATCAACTTGAAATGGGCTTTGATTTTCTGTACCCAGACTCGGAGGTGTCAATGGCATATTTTTATAATAACATTTAAAGATAAGGGCTGTTTAATTTATTGTCGCCCTGAAGTCTCCGAAATTGTCTCAGACTTTTCCGTATCAATATGGTAAAGCCAAGCGAGCAGTTCTGCAACTGCGCGATACAAGGCCGGAGGAATATCCCGGTCAAGATCGACTTTCATCAGCAAGGAAACCAGTTCTTTGGACTGATGTACATGTACTCCGTGCTCTTTGGCTCTGGCAATAATTTCTTCGGCGATCAAACCTTTGCCCTTGGCAACTACCTTAGGTGCTGCATCGCCATTCTGATAAGCCAGCGCAACAGCATTTTGTACTGGTTTGACAGGAGGGTTAGTTGCGCTCATTTTTATTCACCACAAAAGACATCAGTGGTGAACCAGCCACCTGCATTGCTGCAGCCAGTTCACTCGCATGATCCTTAAGGGCAGAGACGGTAGTGCTTTGCTCAGCCCGCAAGGACAGGCCCAGATTACTCGATTGCAGATTGATGATAGCCGTGACTGGCCCTAGATTAGGCAAATCAAAACGAACCACCGATTGCCAGTTTGCACTTTCAATTTCTTGTTGATTGTGATCGCCCTGGCTTTCTTTTTTAATCTCCCATTCGATTTTTTGTCCGGGGAAAAGCTCTCCTTGCCATCGTACAATATTTTGCTCCAGAACATTTAATTGCTGATGAATTATTTGTCCCATTTCTTTATTAACCGTGCTTAAAGCCGTAGCAGAGTTGCTGGCAGCCATATCAGACAAGCCAATTTGCGATTGAGGCTCTGCCTTGATGTCATTGATAGGACGTTTTCCTTGTGCCCATTCTGCAACATGCGATTCATAAAACAAGCCACTTGTGCTGATTTGATGCTGGAGTTTGCTTGCTGTCGCACTCGTGTCTTTTAATTCTATAGCTGTCGCCACTATCGGCGTCTGACTGGCAATGCTGAGTTTTTCGCCCTGATTTGGGGCAGTCTGCAAAATTTGGGTGATGAATTTACCTGTGCTGCTCAGGGATGTTGGCGCGCTACTCAGGCGATCCGGCGTCGTATCAACGATATTGGTGTTGTTGAGGCTGGTCTTGTTGGTCACTTCAGCCGATTTAGCCGTCGTCACTTCCTGAGCGCTGACTTTAGGCGAATTGATGCCACCATCATTGCTGATTTTTTTTCCAGCCTCATTGACTGACAAGTTGACTATGCTGGAAGTATCGGCTTTGACTCCAGACTCTGGAATGCTTGCTCTGGCGGTGGCTTGAGGGCCTGGTGCCTCACCTTCGTCAGCAACGGCGCCCAGATAATTACTGGCAGGTAGTTGCGGGCGCTTTTCTGTGCCCGTCGCGTAATTTTGTGGTAATGGGGTAGGGAAGTGAGCGTCGCCATCATGTTCCAACAGGAATGTGGGGCGAGGCTCGGTCGCTATCAGACGCAATGGAATTTGATCACCCGTCTTGCTGCCTTCGGGTAACATCATTTTGGCAGTAATGCCAGCTACCCTGACGGTAAAGCTGCCATCCATCAATTTTGACAGGATCTCGCCCTTGAGCAATTGCCCGGTAACAAGCTGTGCCAGTTTCGGGGTGATGTCCTGCCTGGTTTCGCTAATCGATAATGCAGCTGCTGGTGCCTCGATATTGGCAACTGGTTTGGACAGGGTATCGAGTCGGGTAGCCATAAAAATCAGGCCGTATTACCTGCACCATAAGCATTGGATAATTTTCTGTTAGTGCTGGAATTTTTCATTAAATCAGACAGCTGCGCCATCCATGGCTCGGTAATGTCACGAATTTCCTTGTCATCAGCAAGAATTTTCTTGATGATGCGGACTTTCTTGTCGCGCATATCTGCTGGCAGATCAAAAGGGATTTCGCTTTCGCGTATGGTTTGTACGCGACTGGAACAATCATTTTCCAGTTGTTCCAGCAATTCCCAATTTCCTGAACGTGCAGCTTCCAGCATGTTGCCTGTAATCACAGCAACATTTTCATACAATGAGATCAGTTCCAGATTATTCATCTTGATTCAAGCCTCAACAAAGTTGGCAGGACGAGGTGACAATGGGTCAATATTCATTTTTGGGGCTTCAGTGATGACCTCTTTGGTGGGGGCGATGGCTTCCCAGGAAGTTTTCAGATCGCGCAATAAATTCTGGACTTCAGTAAGCATAAGATCGTTATTTTCCAGATTGGCTTGTAATAGCCTGGCCGTCATGTACTCATACAATGAGTCAAGGCTGACAGCAATTTCGCCACCCGCTTTTTTATCCAGACTGGCACGCAATCCGTTTTCAATAATCGCTATTGCTTTTGAAATAGCCTGGCCTTTGGAAGCAACATCTCCTGTTCCCAAATGCTGCAGGGCATTTGAAATGGCGACTATGGCTCCATCAAACAGCATGACTATTAATTTATGGGGACTGGCAGCGACAACGCCAGTCTCAATGCCAACTTTTGCATAGGCATTTGCGCCACGCACTTGAGATGAGCCAAACATAGCGATTTATCCTCTTTGGTATTTTCTGATCTGCTTACTGAATTTATTTCGTACTGGCGGTTAATGCAGCTAACTGTTGGGTAAGAAATGAACTTGTATTATTTAAGCTGCTCACAATTGAGTCCAGGGCTGTAAATTGTGCCCTGTAGCGCGCTTCGGTATCGAACAGGCGACTATTTAAAATATCCCTCTGCTTACCTATTTCCTTGATGCTGCGATTGATACCATCTGTGGCACCGGATATCGAACCCGAAGTACCTACCACAGTAGACAAAAGGGATGACACCTGAGAGGCATAACCTCTGGAGAAATTCACGGTGCCGCGGGCTCCAAGTGAGCCACCGCTGATCAATATTTTCAAACCCTCGGCATCTGAGCCAGTAGCACCTGTCAGATACTGCCCTGTGCCGGTGGCGGTAATGCCATTCAGCTTGCCTGCCACATCTATACCGGCAGTACCATTGAGTACAGTACCTGTAAAGCTGGCAGCACCCGTACCAGTACCATCAGCCAGATTCACATTGGATGCGCTGCCATAACGGGTAGACTGCAATTGCAATTGACCACTGCCGTTGATAGTGGCCGTCACCGTTGAGCCATTGTCTTTGAATGTGGAATTGCCGTTAATCGAAGTCTGCAACAAGGTTGCCAGTGAAGATGCTGTATAGGTTCCAGCTGCCAATGAAACCAGAGACGTTTTCCCATCCAGCGTAACGTTGAGCGTGGTACTTGCCGCAATCGTTGTACTACCGGTAGTGAGGTCCAGATCGCCCAGCAATCCACCCTGGGTGGCAATGGCCGAGACGTCTAAACCGTAAGCACCTTGTTTGGTCGCACTGGTAGAGCTACTGTAACTGACCAGGCTGTCCGTTGCCTTGCCGACTGAG
>JAZJXP010000024.1:0-21150 GCA_040390835.1 Pseudomonadota bacterium | reverse complement strand
CGACTGAGGCAAACAAACCGCTGATGTCGCTGTAATTGGTGGATAGCGCAGTACTTAGTTTCGACGAATCTACAGAGAGTGTGCCATCTTTTTGAAAGCTGATGCCTATGCTTGCCAGGGTAGTGATATTTCCACCCAGACCATTTACCGCAGTGCTCAGTGTTGACCTGATCTGACTTTGTACATTCCTGGCAGTAGAATCACCAATCAGGATGCCGCCCTTTTTAGTGCTGGCATCATAGCCGGTCAAAGATTTTAATGTGGCTTGAAAATCATTGAAGCCTTTTACGAAACCATTAATGGCTGACTGGATGCCGCTGGTATTGGCACTCAGTGACAAACTGGTTGTGCCGACCTTGCTCAGATTCAGGGTTGTGCCTTGTATGGCCCCTGTTACTGCATTGGAAGTGCTTGAAATCGCAATACCATTGACTGTCAACGCGGCGTTTTGTGCTGTTGTTGTTTCTGTCAGGTTTTGCGTGCCAGCCGGGTCATAATTGACCAGGCTTTGGATCGCGGCATCACCCGTTGCTGTGATTTTCAGACTGGAGGTGGCGCCAGTTTTAGTGGAAGTGAGTACCAGATGGTAGGGCGTGGCACTACCATCACCAACGATGGCGGCAGTTGCGCCGACTTTTGCCGCATTAATTGCGTCGCGTATACCTTGCAGGGAATTATTGGCACCATCAATGGTGACAGTGCCGATTGCCTGTGTTGCATCCTGGGTAAAAGTGGAGCCTGTATAAGTACCATTGGCCAATGCACCACCTGTAATGGTGCCAAACTCAAAGTTGATGGTGGTGCTGGTGCCGCTGCCTATGCTGGCTGTAGAGCTGAGCTGACCTGCACTGGAAATGGTTTGTGCCTGTGCAAGCTTGGTCACATTGACGTTATAGCTGCCCTGGGTTGAAACACTGGTGGTGGTAGCAGACAGGATAGAGCTGTCGCCTGCAGAAGCAGACAGCGTTTGAAAGGTGCCGAGATTGCTGAGGCCGGTAACATTGGACTGGAAAACGCTGAGCGCGCTGTTAAGCGTGCCATAAGCAGATAGCTTTGCCTGAAAACTGGCTTCTTTTTTAGCCAATGTTGTCAGGGGCTGACTTTCCACCTGCATTAATTTAGTAATGAGACCGTTGACGTCCAGATTGGCGCCTAAGCCTGTCGATTGTATGCCCACATTGTTCCCCTTGTCAGACCGTACTGTACTAAATTATCGGCAAAGACAAACCAGACTTTAGAGGGGAATTTACATGCCAATTTAAAATTTAGCCCAAAAAGGCCGTATTTGTGAATTACGCTTGCTGTTTAATTAATAGCCCCTGCAATTTATCGAGCGAACGAGAAATTTCAATGGCTTCTTCTGACGGAATCTGACGCAATACCTCTTTGGTTTGCTGGTCAATAACTTTGACCACCACCCGATTGCTGTGCTCTTCAACACTGAATTCCAGGTTCTGAGATAGTGCTTGAATTGTTTTATTGATATCGTTGACGGCTTTTGTCACTTTTTCTACTTCGGGTGGAGAAGTAGCAGACGAAGTCGCCTTGACGGCATCTATGGTCTGGGTGGCAGCAGCAGATGACTTGTGTACAGAAACGCCAATATCTGAAGCAGGTATGCGGTCATTGATCAGTTGTCCTGATTGAGAAGCACTCCCTATCGATCGGATGTCCATGATCTGTTCCTTCAAGAAAAATACCCCTGACCAAAAATTTGGTCAGGGGGACATGCTTTATGCTTTAAGTATAAACCTAATTTACATAAGCCTACTGTTATTAACCACGCAACAGGGCCAGAACACCGTTAGGCAAGGCATTTGCTTGAGCCAAAATCGCAGTACCGGCTTGTTGCAGAACCTGACCGCGTGTCAGAGTCGCAGTTTCTTGAGCGAAGTCTGCATCACGGATACGGCTGCGGGATGCTGTCAAGTTTTCAGAGTTAGTCTGCAAACTTTCGATCGCGGAAGAGAAGCGGTTTTGATACGCACCCAGAGAAGCGCGGGAACTATTGATTGACTGCAACGCCGCATCAATGGTCGTCAACGCGGCGGTGGCCCCGGCAGCGGTACCCAGATTCAGTGAAGATACACCTGCACCTACTGTGACTGTGGCTGAAGAGAAGCCACCTGTCAGGTTGGCAGCTGTCAAACCAGTACCGTTAGCCAGGGTGATACCTGCTGAGCTGGTAGAAGTCAGGGACAGTGTCGATGTGCTGACATCAGTTGCGCCAGTTGCCGATACAGTAATACCTGTGTTGGCAGCAGCTGCCGCAGCATTGGTGCTTGCTGTTACAGTGATGTTGCGGCCATCAGCGGCAGCCAGTGCAACTGCACCAGTTGTTGTATTGAATGTAGCTGTAACACCTGTTTGTGTGCTGATCGCATTAACAGCTGCTGCAACTTGAGCACCACGTTGTGCGCCAGAGGTTGAAGCGTTCAAGGCACCCAGATTTACGCCGTTAATGGTAATGTCGCCTGAGGCAATCGCAGTTGCAGATGTGCTGGCTGTACCTGCAACAGCGGTGGAGCCTACCGTTGCCGTAACCCCTGTGCTACCGCTGACTGCATTGATTGCTGCTGCTTTTGCAATACCGCTGCCTGTAGAGTTAGAGAAAGATACGCCGTCAGCAGCGGATGCGCCAACTTGGAAACCGTTGATGGACAAGTCGCCAGCAGCCAGGGCTGTTGTGGTAACTGCACCGGCACCGGCTACTGTAGTAGCGAAGCTGGAAGATGCACCAACACCCAGGGCGCTTGATTTTGCGCTGGAGATGGATGCGATACTGATTTGATCGTTTGCTGTACCGTTGGCACCAACTTGGAAAGTTTGTGCAGAGAAGCTACCGTCAAGCAGGTTCACGCCGTTGAAGTTAGTACTGCTGGCAACGCGGTTGATCTCAGAAATCAGCTGACTTGCTTCGTTGTTCAGAGCGGCGCGATCAGAAACGCTGTTGGAGCCGTTGGCAGATTGTACGGCCAGATCACGGATACGTTGCAAGTTGGAACCGATTTGTTGTAATGCGCCCTCAGCGGTTTGCGCCAGAGAGATACCATCGTTTGCATTACGTGCAGCTTGATTCAAGCCGCCGATTTGTGAGGAAAGACGTTCGGAAATCGCCAGGCCGGCAGCATCGTCTTTTGCGCTATTGATACGCAAGCCAGAAGACAAACGTTGGAGGGACGTATTCAGAGCGGATTGAGATGTGCTCAAATTACGTTGTGCATTCAGCGATGCAATATTGGTATTAATAACAGCCATGGTGATTCTCCCTAAGTTATACAAATTGGCGTAGTAGCCTGAAACTTTGGTCTTTCGTGCTGACTATTGGACCGCCGTTGTAAAGGGTATCGGTAGAGACTAAAAAAGTTTTAGCGTGTTTCTGAAAATAAATCTTATTTTTTTCGCTCAAGTTTTTTTAGTCGTTCCGCTTGTCGGCGCTTTTTTTAAATACTTTAGGGTCTAATTTGATTTAGTTTTAGGGGTTTATTTAACACATGGAAACAAAAACATTGGTTATAAAATAAGCCTGAGCATGGTGGTTTCTGGTATTTTCCAGTCTGGGCATGCAGTTTTATTCATTTTACTTAATTAATTTGTAAGCCAAATGAAGTAATTGTAAAAATAATTAATGATAAAAAAATCTTACCCAGGGACTGGTCATGGCAAAAACAGGTTTTGATGTACGAAAAGCAATGCGCGAAGTGCATAAACTTTTTGATTCTGGCGCCTTGCTTGATGCAAAACAGGTTTGTTTGAATATCGTCAGGCATTTCCCGCGCCATGCTGAGGCTTTGTATGCATTAGCCAGAATTGCTGGTGACACAAATGAGTGTGACGAAGCAATGAGCTATCTAAAACTGGCCTTCGACGTCATGCCACATTTCCCCGACAACAGGAAGATCGCTTTCGGCATATTTAATAAGTATCTATTGGCGAAGCAGTATGCCCAATTGGAAGAAGGCAGTTTGTGGTTGTCGTCGTATTTGCCACGCGATGGCATTGTTTGGGATTATCTTGGTGTTGCCCGAATAGAACAAGCTAAATTCCCTCTGGCTTTTGAAGCCTTGAGCAAGGCAGTTACCCTGATACCAAATAACCCCCATATTCTAGTGAATATGGGTAATGCGTTGATTTCTCTTGAGCGCTGTGCTGACGCTATAGTCTATCTTGAGAAAGCATTGGCAATACAGCCAGATATGGTGGTCGGACTTAATAATCTGGGTAATGCAATGCGCTTTATCGGCAAAACAGAAGAGGCGATAGCGAATATATCTAAAGCAGTTCAACTGAGCCCAGACTTGCCTTACCTGTTTAATAATCTTGGTCTTGCTTATCGTGAGCATGGCATGTACAGCGTCGCTATTGAACAATATCGTCATGCATTGCAGCTACAGCCTGATCTGGTACAGGTTTATCCTAATTTAATAGATGCACTGCGTCAGAGCGGGCAGGTGCAGGAATCCATAGAGTGTGGCCAGCATGCATTGACGATTACACAGGACATACCTGAAATCTGGGGTGCCTATGGCGATACTTTGCGTGAAGCTAATCATTTGGATGCTGCGATTGAAGCTTATATCAAGGCCCTTTCCTTCAAGCAGGATGCGCAATCATCGTTCAACCGGAAAATTTACACTAATCTGTTATTTTGCCTGAATTACCATCCTGATTTAACGCCAGAAGTGATTTATAACGCTTACCACGAGTTTGATTTGCGCTTTGCCGCTCCGCTTAAAACGACATGGAAGAAATTTGAAAATGCCCGTGTGCCAGGCAAACGCCTCAAAGTGGGGTACGTGACACAAGCTTTTTATAATCATGTTTGTAAGTATTTCCTCTTGCCATTGATAGAGGGGCATGACAAAGAGCAGGTTGAAATATATGCCTATGCAAATCCACCTTTTGAGGATGAGGTTACTACCTATTATAAGAAACAGGTAGACCACTGGGTTCCGACCCGGGATATGACAGACGACATGCTTGCAGAGCGCATTCGTGCCGACGGTATCGATGTTCTGGTGGATGTGGCAGGACATACCAATGGTAATCGCCTGCCGGTTTTTGCACGCAAACCTGCCCCGGTTTCTTTGCACTGGCTGGAATACGGTTACACAACCGGTTTAAGTGCTATTGATTATTACTTGACTGACAAGCCTACAATTACGGACAATTGCGCACATTTATTTTCTGAGAAAGTCTGGTGTCTGGACGGCCCGGCCTATGTTTACAGGCCAGATACACGAAGGGCAGAGCTGACACCGTCACCTTTCGAAACAACCGGTTTGATTACCTTTGGCAGTTTGTCACGTTCTACCAGGATAAATCATCGTGTTGTGCGTGTCTGGGCGACGATACTGGACGCAATGCCAAATTCTCAATTAATAATTAATAGTGGTGATTTTAAAGATCCACAAGTACAAGAAGAAATGGCATCACGTTTCATGCGCTATGGTATAGACAGGTCGCGTTTGCATATAGGATTCAGTACGCCATCCTGGGAGGTGCTGAAACATGTGGATATCAGTCTGGATTGCTTCCCACATAATTCGGGAACGACTTTGCTGGAGTCTTTATATATGGGCATCCCCTTCATCTCGCTGGCAGACAGGCCTTCAGTCGGCCGTATAGGTGCGAGTATTCTGACTGCAATAGGGCATGAAGAGTGGCAGGCTTATACTGAAGATGAATATGCGGAAAAAGCGATCATTCTTGCACATGATCTGGATGGCTTGCGCAGTTTAAGGGCTGGTTTGCGTCAGGAAATGGAACAGTCATTACTCATGAACGAACCTGCTTTTGCCCGCTCTGTAGAAAAAGCTTACCGCCAGATGTGGCAAATTTATTGTGAAGGACCTGAAGAGTGAAGGCAGTTATTTTAGCTGGTGGCCTGGGTACCCGAATTTCTGAGGAAACCCACCTCAAGCCTAAACCCATGATAGAGATTGGAGGGCATCCCATACTCTGGCACATCATGAAGTCGTACTCGGCGCATGGGGTGAATGAATTCGTTATTTGTTGTGGTTACAAGGGCTATTTGATCAAAGAGTATTTTGCCAATTATTTCTTACATATGTCGGACGTAACCTTCGATATGCAAAATAATAGTATGGAAGTACACGAACACCATGCCGAGCCGTGGAAAGTAACTCTGGTAGACACCGGAGAAGACACCATGACCGGTGGGCGCCTGAAGCGCGTCGCCCGTTACTTGCAAGGTGAGGAAGCATTTTGTTTCACCTATGGTGACGGGGTCGCAGACCTGGATATCGCTGCCTCTATCGCTTTCCATAAACAGCATGGGAAACTGGCTACAGTGACAGCGGTTCTACCACCAGGACGTTATGGTGCGCTTGAGCGTGATGGCAACCAGGTAGCGGGCTTTATCGAAAAACCTCGTGGCGATGGTGGTTGGATCAATGGCGGATATTTTGTGCTATCTCCCAAAGTACTGGATTTTATCGAGAATGATAGTGTTAGTTGGGAAGCTGCTCCTCTTGCTGAATTGGCGCTACGTCAGGAATTAATGGCCTTTGAGCATGGCGGGTTCTGGCAGCCCATGGATACTTTGCGCGAGAAAAATCTGCTGGAAGATTTGTGGCAATCCGGGAATGCACCATGGCGAGTATGGTGAATCAAACTCCAAAAACAGACATGGTCGACGCTGCGTTCTGGCGCGGGAGGCGTGTCTTGCTGACCGGGCATACCGGTTTCAAGGGAGCCTGGTTGGCACATTGGCTGGCTGGCATGGGTGCTGTCGTACACGGTTTGGCTTTAGCGCCGACAACCCAACCCAACCTGTTTGATTTGTTGAATATTAAAGACAAGATTCACAGCCACATCGGGGACATACGTGACTTTCATGCCGTTGCGGCAGCGGTGGATGCATGTCAGCCAGAGTTTGTATTCCATCTGGCAGCACAAGCATTGGTGCGCGCCAGTTATCGCGAGCCTTTGACGACGTTTGCCAGCAATATCATGGGTACGGCAAATGTACTGGAGGCAATCCGTGGACGTAGTGATGTAAAGCTTGCACTGATCGTGACGACAGATAAAGTCTATCGCAATCTCGAACAGATGACACCCTATCCAGAAACAGCTGAATTGGGTGGGCATGATCCCTACAGTGCCAGCAAAGCTGCAGCAGAATTGGTATTGGCAAGCTATCGTGCTTCATTTTTAGCCGGGCAGGGTACAGCAGTGCTGGCTGCCAGAGCCGGAAATGTGATTGGCGGCGGCGACTGGTCCGAAGATCGTTTATTGCCCGATGCAGTAAAGGCCTGGCAAAGTGGGCAAACTTTGCAGATTCGCCGTCCTGATTCTGTCAGGCCATGGCAACATGTACTTGAACCACTTTCAGCATATCTCTGCCTTGCGCAATATGCTTATGTAAATCCTCAGGCAAGTCACGCGTGGAATATAGGCCCCGATGATGCCGCCAGTGTCAGAACCGTTGTTGAACTCGCACAGACAGCCTATGGTAGCGGGCTGACTGAGTTTGCCACTGATATTACAGGTCCGCATGAAGCCGGACTATTGGTTTTGGATGCCAGCAAATTGAAGCAGACCTTGGGAATAGCTCCACGCTGGAATCTGCAGCAGGCGGTCAGTCACAGCATGCACTGGTACCGTGATTTTGCGCTGGGCCAGCAAGCTGAGATGCTGTGCGATCACGATATTGCATCTTTCATGGCAGGTAATGCATGATGCAAAGCTCTGCTTCTGGTCGATTTGATTTTTTACCTACGTCTGTCGATAGCTTGCATTTATTGCAAAGAAAAGTTTTGGGTGATCAGCGAGGTTATTTTCAGCGCATGTTTTGTGCAGAAGATTTAGCTGAACTGGGTTGGCATGAGCCAATCGCGCAAATTAATCATACGTACACATCATCAAAAGGATCAATTCGCGGCATGCACCTGCAACTACCTCCCAGTGCAGAGATGAAGTTAATCACCTGTATGAAGGGCGAGGTGTGGGATGTTGCAGTCGATTTGCGCGCTGAATCTGCTACTTTTTTAAAATGGCATGCCGTATTGCTCTCGCAAGCGAATCAACGCTCGTTTTTAATACCTGCCGGTTTTGCCCATGGGTTTCAAACCATGTCGGATGAAGTTGAGATGCTATATTGTCATAGTAAACCCTATGCGCCAGCGAGTGAAATGGGATTAAATCCCTTTGATGCCCGATTGGCAATAGAGTGGCCTTTGGGCTTGACCGGGATATCGGATAAAGATCGCAACTGGCCCATGTTAAGCAAAGAATTTCAAGGAGTTATTGTATGAAGTGCCGGCATTGCGCTCACGAATTGACGCAAACCTTTCTCGATCTGGGCTCAGCCCCACCATCAAATGCCTATTTAAAGCCCGAAGCGCTGAGCCGGGCTGAAACCTGGCTGCCTTTGAAATTAATGGTTTGCGACGTTTGCTGGTTGGTGCAAACACTGGATTTCACAGGACGTGAAAATCTATTTGATGCTGACTATGCCTATTTCAGTTCATGTTCTTCAAGCTGGTTGGCCCATGCGAAGAAATTTGTTGATGCAATGCGCCAGGATTTTGCCTTGGGTTCGCAAAGTCTGGTGATGGAAGTGGCAGCGAATGATGGGTATTTATTGCAGTATGTCCAGGAAGCAGGCATCCCTTGTTTCGGGGTGGAGCCAACTGCCAGTACCGCTGCGGCGGCCAGAGCAAAAGGCATCCACATCATTGAGCGTTTCTTCGGCGTAGAGTTAGCCCTGGAAATAGTGACACATGGTCAACGTGTCGATTTGTCGGTAGCAAATAATGTGTTGGCACATGTCCCTGACATCAATGATTTTGTTGCCGGCTTTAGCATGGTCTTAAGTGAGCAAGGTGTTGCCAGTTTTGAATTCCCGCATTTGTTGAATATGGTGGAGCAAAACCAGTTTGATACGGCATACCATGAACATTATTCTTATCTGTCGCTGCATGCTGTAAAGACCGTTTTTGCAAAAAATGGCTTGCATGTTTTTGATGTGCAAGAGTGGCCGACGCATGGTGGCAGCCTGCGTGTTCTTGCTCAGAGAATGGATGTCAGATATCGCGAAGAAAAAGCAAGCGTTGAGCAGATACTGCAAGCCGAACAAGCAGCAGGTATTCTGAGCGTGGATTTTTATGAGATGGCGCAAGGAAAGGCGGAGTCAGCCAAATTTGCACTGCTGGAATTTTTGCTCAATGCAAAGCGAAGCGGGAAACGTGTCGCCGCTTATGGTGCAGCTGCCAAAGGAAATACTTTATTGAATTTTTCTGGCGTCCGGCCAGACTTGTTGCCTTATGTGGTGGACATTAACACCCATAAGCAAGGCAAATTTATGCCAGGCAGCCATATACCTATTGTCGACATCCATCATTTACTGGCGGATAAACCTGATTTTATTCTTATCTTGCCTTGGAATTTGCAGGCTGAAATCATGCGGGATCTGGCGCAGGTAAAAACCTGGGGTGGTCAATTCGTTGTTGCCATCCCTCAATTAACCGTGTTGCAAGAGTAGTAGTATGATAGAAATTCATCCGGATGCGCGCATTTCCAGACTGGCTGATATTGAAGATTCAGTCCGGGGCACTCGCATCATCATAGGTGCATTTGCTAGCATAGACAGCTTTGTCAAATTCAAGCCCGCCGGTGGCGTGGCCGATGTTGTGGTCGGTGAGCGCAGCGTCATCAATTCTGGCTGCGTACTGTATACAGGAAATGGTATCGTCATAGGAAATGATGTTGCGATTGCTGCCAATTGTACATTTGCTCCAGTCAATCATGCCTACCACGACAAAAACCGGCGTATCAATCAGCAAGGATTCTTGCCAGGCAAGGGCGGCATTGTGATTGAGGATGACGTCTGGATAGGCGCAAATTGCGTGATACTTGATGGCGCTGTCTTAAGGCAGGGTTGCGTCATAGGTGCTGGTTCTATTGTGCGTTCTGAAGTTGCTGCGTATTCCATCAATGTTGGGAATCCTTTGCAACAAATCGGAACGCGTAAATGAGTCAGGCTTTGCGCGCAACGCTGATTGGTGGCAAAGGTTTTGTAGGTCAACACCTGCATCAGGCTTTGCAACTAGGTGGGTGGAATAGCTATGTTGCAGAAAGAGACGATCCTTGTCTGATGACAGATGATCTGGGACATGTTTTTTATTGCGCAGGCCTGACTGCGGATTTTCGTCAACGCCCATATGCCACGGTCGATGCCCATGTACACTTATTGTCGACAATCTTACAGCGCAGCCAATTTGCCAGCCTGACTTATCTGTCCAGCACCCGTGTTTATGCAGACGCATTGAATACGAGCGAAGATACTGCTTTAACCGTCCGCGCCCATTTGTCTGGCGATTTATATAATATTTCCAAACTCATGGGTGAAAGCCTGTGTTTGCATGGTGGTCGCAATGTGCGCGTCGTCCGTCTTTCGAATGTGTATGGACAAGGTATGCCGGAACAGAATTTCCTGGCAGATATCTTGAATACTGCAGCAAAAACAAAAAAAGTAATATTTCGCAGTAGTCCTGACTCAGAAAAAGATTATATTTCCATAGCAGATGTCGTTCGTTTTTTACCCATTATTGCCACACAAGGTGAAATTGGCATATACAATTTAGCCAGAGGCCAGAATACTACGCATGCCAGCCTGGCCGCATTGCTGGAACAATCCGGTGTCAGTTGTGAATTCGAAAATCACGCGCCATGCATCAGTTTTCCGTCTATTTGTACAATAAAGCTGGAGTCTTCGTTCGGGCAACCGGGTTTGGATATAGCGAATGAATTACCAGCGCTTTTTAATTATTACACTAAAAAACCATGAATCCGATTAAACAATTTGAAGCAGAACGCGAAGCCCGCATAGAAGAATTGGGCAAAGACCTTGAATTCCAGGCGCAATCCCGTAGTTGGCTGGAGCAAAGCATGCGTCGTCAGTATGTTTATAATTTTTCATGGTTAGGGCGACCCATCATACAAAATCCTATCGACATGATGGCGATGCAAGAACTGATCTGGACGGTACAGCCAGACCTGATCATAGAAACAGGTATTGCTCACGGTGGCTCTATTCTTTACTCTGCTTCACTGCTGGAGTTAAATGCAGCCTGCGGTGGCAATCCTGACGCTAAAGTCATTGGTATTGATATTGATATTCGTGAGCATAACAAGGAAGCGATTTTGCAGCACCCCATGTCCCGCCGTATCCAGATGTTGCAGGGCTCCAGTGTTGCAACAGAAATCGTAGACCAGGTGAAGGCGATTGCGCAAGGTAAGCAGAAAATTCTGGTTTTCCTTGACTCTAACCATACCCATGAACACGTGCTGGCAGAACTGCAAGCCTATGCACCTTTAGTAACGAAAGACAGCTATTGCGTTGTTTTTGATACTTTTGTAGAAGATGTGCCTGCGGACGTTTTTGACAATCGTCCATGGCAGCCTGGAAATAGCCCCAAGACCGCTGTTTTTGAATACCTGAAAACTCATCCAGAATTTGTGATCGACAAGAGCATGGATTACAAGTTGCAGATTACCGTAGCACCCGATGGCTTCCTGAAGCGGATTAGCTAGAAGGGGGAGAGTTGGTAACACATGCCTGGCCTGCCAGGCATGTTGATTGAACAGGAATTTTAGTCGTATCTTTATCAGGCAGCCTTGATTACCCGGTTTTTCCCAGATTGTTTTGCCTCATACATAGCCTTGTCTGCACGCTTGATTGTTTCTTCCTGCGGTTCGCGAGAATTGCGCAAGGCAACACCGGCGCTAAAGGTGATAAATAGTCGCTGGTCGTTGGCCGTGAAGAAGTGTTTCGTTAACTCCCTCTGCACACGCATCATCGCCTGCGCAGCTTCTTCCAGTTGCGTCTCTGGCATGATGATGACAAATTCCTCGCCACCATAGCGTGCCACGACGTCAATTGACCTCAAGGTTTGCTTGACGATACGTACCAGATGAACCAGTGCTTCGTCACCCGCAGCATGACCATGGGTGTCATTGAGTTTCTTGAAATTGTCGAGATCCAGCAAAGCTACACAAAGGGGAGTATTGCGACGGTCGGCTCTATCGGCTTCGCGTTCAAATACATCGTCCATGCCACGGCGGTTCAAACTGCCTGTAAGCTGATCTTCCCTGACCAGCTCACTCATGTGGGCAAGCTTGTTTTCCAGTTCTTTGATACGTGCTTCGGCTTCGCTGACTTCTTTTTGTGCAGCGACGATCATGTCACGTGAGCGCAAGGTCTCGGACTGTACTTCCTTGGTTTCATTGAGGATATTGCGTATCAAATCGTTGACTTCTGCAACATTTTTGGCTGAACTCAGTTGCTGTGAATATGCACCCATCTTATGCTGATAAACACCTGTGCTATCAGCCATGGCATTCAATCTGTCGATAAACGCCGTCATCATGTTTTTGACTGAGGTTTTCGACTCAGCAATACTGTTTTTCAGTACACCTTGCTTATAGATGACATCCTTGAGACTGCGCGTGGCTTCTTGCAGGGCGCGGTGATCGATGGGGCCGGCAATGAGATTTTGTACAACTTCGATTTGACCACGCAACCAGTTGTCGTTATCCAGCAGATCATGGATATTGGTCAGCAATAAATCGAACAGGCGCAATAACACTTCCTGTTGTTCTGCGCTATCACCACTTTGCAATTCAATTTGAAAGCACAACTGCTTCAAGCGGCCAGCAATTTGATTCAGTTCCCCTTCATTGACGGCTGTTTTGACCGACATGCCCAGGCTTTCCGATTCTCCAGCCAGTTGTGGCGTAGGTTTCAGCAGTGAGGTAAGGGCGAGTGTCAAAGTCCGGTACAGCAAATCCTTGAGTATGCGCAGGCGTGGGTCTTCAACCGGGCCATCATCGACCAGGGAGATATTTTTACTGGCGACAGGCGCGGGCACTGGGTCATCAATCAGACTGATATTGTTACCTGGTGCAGCTGGTGGCGCAGTAATGCGCTCTGCCAGTTGTGTCAAACCGCGGCCATAGTCTTGCCAGTTGCCAGTCTTGATCGCACGGCTGAAGCGTTGACCAAAGCTGGACATGTCACCAGTCGAAAGTTGCAGGTTGTTGGCAAAATTGGCTAGTAAAATTTCCGCTTCTGAAATTTTGGGTGTTGTTTCTGGTGGAGGTGCGGCCTCTGCAGGGACATCCGGGACGCCGGCGATGTCATTATAAAGTTTGCGATAGGCTTCTGGTGTTGGCGCAATTCGCTGTATCGCCAATTGCCTGAATGTCTCGCGTGCAATATCAGTTGGGCTTTTGAATTGCGAAGTATTTGGAGTTTTTGACATTTTGCTTTGCCAATGACCTTGCTAACAAGAGTATTGCTGACGACATCAATATTGCCGTTTAATCTACAAGCTGATTTTTAATGGCATAGTGCGTTAATTCAGCATTGTGCCGCAATTTCATCTTCAATAGAATTCTGGACCGGTATTCGCTAATGGTTTTTACAGAAAGTGACAATTCTTTTGCGATATCACTGACCGACTTCCCAGATGCGATCAAAGTCATGGTTTGAAACTCACGGTCAGACAGAGTTTTGTGCAGTGCATCTTCATGCTCCTGGTTCAGATTATTGGCCAGCTCTTGCGCCAGTTGTGTGCTGATGTATTTCAAGCCACGGGCCACCTGGCGTATGGCTTCCAGTATCTGGGTGCTGCTGCACTGCTTGTTCAGGAAGCCTGAAGCGCCAGCCTTCAGCGCGCGCACGGCATACTGGTCTTCTCTATGTATGGAGAACATCAGGACGGCAATAGCGGGCTTTTCTGACTTGATTTGCTTCAAGACTTCAATACCGTTCTTGTCAGGCAGGGCTATGTCCAGCAGCATGACTTCAAAATCCAGTTGGCGGCTCAGGCGTATTGCCTCCAGTCCGGCTTCTGCCTCTGCAATGACCGCGATATCTGTTGTGGTCGAGATAATGCTTTTTATCCCTTCCCTGACCACGGCATGATCATCGACGATGAGTACATTGATTGCTGCTTTTTCTGTCATGCAAAATCCATTTTTTGTTCAGGTAAGCTGACATTAGCTAGCAAGCTATCGGTAGTGATATTGAATGCTAATGGCAAGCGAAGTATTCGTCTATTTTATAAGCTAAGTGTGGGCTTTCGGTGTCACAAAGAAAATTAATTTGATCAAGTCCGCTACAATGTAGAAATGAGCAAAGCATTTATCAAAGAAGCAGATCCGGACGACGAAGAAGAATTCGGCGCGCCAGCCATTCCTGCGGGTGTAAAAAACTACATGACGCCACAAGGGCATCAACGCATGAAGGATGAGTTTTTGCAGCTCATGGATGTAGATCGGCCTGAAGTAGTCAATATCGTGCATTGGGCCGCCTCGAATGGCGACCGTTCAGAAAATGGTGATTATATCTACGGTAAGAAGCGTTTGCGCGAAATCGACAGGCGCATACGCTTTTTGACCAAGCGTCTCGATATTGCAGAAGTATTTGATCCCCGAATTCATCATGGTTCTGATCAAATCTATTTTGGGGCCACGGTCACCTATGAAAACCAGCATGGTGAAGCGCATACTGTCACCATTGTCGGTGTTGATGAATTTGACCCCCTGCAAGGCAAGATCAGCTGGATTTCCCCTGTGGCCAGAGCACTTATCAAGGCCAGGGTTGACGATACAGTGACACTGCGTACGCCAGGAGGGGTAGAGGAATTGACCATACTTGAAGTCAGTTACCCGGCATAAGATTTCCAATTTCCTGATTAACCCACATGTCTATTGCTTATTCCAAACTCAATCATCCCCTACGCGTACCGCTGGCGGCCGAAGTCCATTCCCGTCCCTCACTGCGTCTGCATGCACCTGAGACGCTGACACACCTGGCCATTTTTGCCAGGAACGACGCTCATCTTGGCGGCGATAATTTACTGACCCAGCAAGTCATATTAGGTGATTTTTGCCGGCACTTTGCTGTTGCCAGCCCATCAGGTGATGCCAAGTATTTCTTCCATGATTTTGGCCGTTTCCGCCTTAAATGGGAATGCCATACAGAATTTGCTACTTATACCTTTGTAGAAAACCAGGCCGAGCAGCAAGATGAGGCTCCGACAGAAGCGGAGTTGGCGCAGGTATTTGTGAATGCACCGATTCGTCATTTGCCGCAACAATGGTTGTTTGAGTTGCAAGAGAAAGTCATGGTGGCGACCCATGTAGCACTGATCTCTGCTGCACAGGAATTTCATCCTCCTTTACCGGTAAAACAAATATTTGAGGGCGGAGTGGTGGTTGGTAGTGAAGTCTTGAGCCGTGGCGAAGTGTGGACAGATTTCCTGATCCAGGCTGACGGTTTCAGCCGCTTCGTCGTCAAGGATAACGGTTTTCTGGACCAGCAAGCAGGTCGTACTGTGCAGCGACTGCTGGAGATAGAAACATACAGAATGATGGCTTTGCTGGGATTGCCGCATGCGCAAAATGCTTCTTTTGTGTTGAATGACATAGAAAGTGAACTGGTTACCCTGACAGCAGCCATGACCATGGCAGGTAACGGCCACGGCGAAGCAAGTTCCACGGATGCCGAGCAAAGTTTGTTGCGTCAAATCATAGACCTGGCAGCCCGCACAGAAAAACTGGCGCTGGAAAACAGTTATCGTTTTGCCGCATCCAAGGCGTATTTCAAGTTAGTACAGTCGCGTATAGCCGAGTTGCGCGAATTCAGGATGGAGGGTGTGCCCACCATCGGTGAATTCATGGACAGGCGCCTGGCACCCGCCATGAATACCTGTGAAGCCATCGTGCGCCGCCAGGAAACGCTGGCAGAGCGTATCGCCAATACCAATGATTTGTTGCGCACCAGGGTAGGTATCGTTCAGGAACAGCAAAACCGCAAGATACTGCAAAGCATGAACGCCCGCGCCGGCCAGCAATTGCGTTTGCAACAGGCAGTAGAGGGCTTGTCTGTCGTGGCGATCAGCTACTACATGACAGGCTTGGTCTATTATGCGGGCAAGGGTCTCAAGGCAATGGGTCTGCCCATCAATCCAGATATTCTGGCTGGCTTATCGCTACCTGTGATTGCGGGTGTGGTCTGGTGGGGTTTGCGCAAGATGCACAAGACCATACACTGACAATAAGTATTAGCCGTGCTCTCTGACGATGCGAGTAACGCCAGTCAAATGCTTGATGTTGCGCATGATTTTTGCGAGGTGGGTGCGGTCTTCTATCTGTATCGTGAAGTGAATATTGGTCATGTCATTGGCGTCGCCATCTTCCATATTGACATGGCTGATATTTGCGTCTGATTCACCAATCTCTGCCGCGATACGGGCGAGGGCGCCGCGCTCATTCGTCACTGTCACAGCAATGCGGCAATCAAAGCGGCGGTTCAGGTCTTCACCCCAATTCACATCTATCCAGCGGTCTGGTTCCTTGATATGCAGGCGCTTGGCGTGCTCACAATCATCAGTATGCACCACCAGACCCTGGTCGCGCTTGAGCTGGCCTACGATGCCATCGCCAGGTATCGGCAGGCAACATGCTGCCAGTTGTACCGACAAGCCTTCACTGCCATAAATAATGACAGGGTCGCGCTTGTTATTGATCTTGTCGCCGAATTGCTGGAAGGGGATGGACGGTGAATCATCTTCAACAAGATCCAGTATATGCCTCGCCACCAGCGCTGCCATGCGCTTGCCTATGCCTATGTCGGTATGGATTTCATCCAGGGATTTTGCACTGGATTCATTGAGCAGTTTGTCGACCAGTGAAGTTGGCAAGTCCGGATTCAAATTCACTGATACCAGGGCCTGCGCCAGCAATTGCTTGCCTAGCTCTGTAGACTCATTCAGGTTGATCGTACGCAGATAGTGGCGTATCGCCGACCTGGCCTTGCCAGTGCGCACATAAGTCAGCCAGTTTGGTGTAGGGCGTGAATTGGGTGAGGTGATGATCTCGACGATATCGCCATTCTTCAATTCAGAACGAAGGGGTACTGGTTCATGATTGATACGTGTGGCTATCGCCTGGTCACCAATATCGGTGTGGATGGTGTAGGCAAAGTCCAAAGCTGTTGCTCCGCGTGGCAGGGCAATAATTTTGGATTTTGGCGTGAAGACATACACAGAGTCGGGAAACAAGTCGATTTTGACGTGTTCCAAAAACTCGGCAGAATCACCGGTCTGTTTTTGTATGTCCAGCAAAGATTGCAGCCAGGCGTGCGTGCGTTGCTGCAAGTCAGTCAGACTACCTTCTTCATTCTTGTACAACCAGTGCGCAGCGACACCAGATTCTGCCACATGATGCATATCACGCGTGCGTATCTGGAATTCCACTGGTGTACCGTAAGGACCAATCAAAGTGGTGTGCAGTGATTGATAGCCGTTGGTCTTGGGGATAGCAATATAGTCCTTGAACTTGCCCGGCATGGGCTTGTACAAGGCATGCAAACTACCCAATGCATAATAACTATCACGGAAATCGCTGACCACGATACGGAAACCATACACGTCCAGTACCTGGGAAAAACTCAGGTGCTTGTCATGCATCTTGCGGTAAATGCCGTACAGGGTTTTTTCGCGGCCATAGACTTCGGCCTTCAGGCCAGCTTCCGCCAAGGCGGTTTTTACCGCGTCCATAATCTTGTTGACGACTTCGCGACGGTTACCGCGGGCAGCTTTGACAGCTTTTGACAGCGTGCGGTAACGCATGGGGTAAAGATGCGAAAACGCCAGATCCTGCAACTCGCGATAAATATTATTCAGACCCAGTCTGTGCGCGATAGGCACATACACATCCATGGTCTCGCGCGAGATGCGGCGTTTCTTCTCCCCAGACATAAAGTCCAGGGTGCGCATATTGTGCAAACGGTCTGCCAGCTTGACCAGGATCACACGCACGTCTCGTGCCATGGCGAGCAACATCTTGCGGAAGTTTTCTGCCTGGGCTTCTATCTGGCTCTGGAATTCTATTTTTTCCAACTTGGAGAGACCGTCAACCAGGGTGGCGACCGGTGCGCCAAAGCGCTCGATCAGTTCGTCTTTTTTAACGTCCTGATCTTCCATCACATCATGCAAGAGTGCCGCCATGATGGCCTGTACATCCAGCTTCCATTCAGCGCAGATTTCTGCCACAGCAATGGGGTGAGAGATATAGGGTTCGCCAGATTTGCGTACCTGACCCAGATGCATTTCATCAGAGAAGCGATAGGCTTCCTTGACCAGTTTCAATTCACTGGTCGACATATATTCGCTGATGCGATTGGTTAATGCAGTAATGGAAGCGACGCCGGTATTCGTCGATGATGCACGAATACTGTCTATCTCATCCAGAGGGGAACTGTGTTTATTGATATTACTGGCGGGGCTGCGCATGGCAGCCAGCGCGACTGAAGCTGAATCGGCCGGTTTGCTTTCCAGAGATGAATGACTGTCATTGAGGTTCATTCTGTGATTCCCGGCCGGATAAAGGCTTAAAGAAGGGGCGGCTAAGAATGCAGGTGCAGCGGTTTATACCGGCACTTTTTTCAACATTTCTATACCGATTTTACCTTCAGCGATTTCACGCAGGGCGATGACCGTAGGTTTGTCTTTAGAGTCAACCTTTGGTGTGTGACCTTGCAGCAATTGGCGTGCACGGTAAGTAGCGCACAGAGTCAACTGGAAGCGATTAGGGATTTGTTTCAATGCATCTTCAATGGTAATACGTGCCATATTTTTTCCTCAATACTAAAAATTCACTAAATTGGGTTTGCGAATTAATTCGCGTTGGCGTGAATGCCAAGTTGGGTGAACAGCTCGTAGTGGCGTGTTGCCTGTTGTGCAAATCGGCAGCGCGTGGCTTTCACAATTGCATTCAATTCTGACAAGGCTGTTGCAAAGTCTTGATTAATAATAACATATTCGAACTCTGGGGAGTGCGCCATTTCACCGCCAGCCGCCAAAATGCGCTTGGTAATGACATGTGGCTCGTCCTGGCCGCGCTTCCTCAGGCGTTCTTCAAGAGCTGGTATGGACGGCGGCAAGATGAAAATACCAACAGCGCCAGGGAACTGTTTCCTGACCTGCTGCGCACCTTGCCAGTCTATTTCCAGCAAAACATCGGTGCCAGAGCGCATCTGGTCTTCTATGATAATGCGTGAAGTGCCATAGTAATTACCAAATACTTCTGCGGACTCCAGAAATTCGCCCTGCGCCTTGCGCTCCAGAAAATCTTCCGGCGTCGTGAAATGATATTCACGACCATCTTGTTCGCCCGGACGTGGCGCACGAGTAGTGTAGGAAATCGACAATTTGATGGCCGGTTCCTGTGCTAGCAAGGCATTCACCAACGAAGACTTACCCGCACCAGAGGGGGCGGCGACCACAAAAAGACTGCCAGCAGTCGTATTATTGGTTTGCATGATGTTCCTCCGGTAGGGTTATTCTGGTCTTGGGTTATTCAGATCTTGAGTTATTCAGATCATAAGCAAGCTAAAAATAGGCTGACAATTGTGCAATTAATCCAGCCCGCCTCAACTTGAAATATTCCTCAAGAAAAAGAGTGCGGGAGTATAAGCAAATGCGCCTGTTTATTCAAGGTTTTGCACTTGTTCGCGCATCTGCTCTATGAACAACTTCAATTCCATAGACGCATCAGATAATTCCTTGGACGCTGCTTTAGAGCCCAAAGTATTCGCTTCGCGGTTCAGTTCCTGCATCATGAAATCCAGTCGTTTGCCAACCTGTCCGCCTTTTTTTAGGATATGCCTGGTTTCTGTCAGATGGGCTGACAGACGCGCCAACTCTTCTGCCACATCCACACGTATGCCATACATGGTCACTTCCTGACGGATGCGGTCCAGCGCTTCTTCGCGGGAGATAGTCTGGCCAGCGTTATTGCCGCTGGATTGCAGGGCCAGCCCCAAGGCTTCTTCCAGCCTGGTAGTGGCCTTTTGCTGGAATTGCTGGACGATTTGTGGCATCAACGGCGTGATACGGACAACAATCTCTTCCATCGCCGCAATGCGACTTAGCAGCACTTGCTCCAGAGCCGCACCTTCACGTTCACGGCTGACGACAAATGCTTCCAGCGTCTTATTGATTGTGTCACTGATGGCCGTTTGCAAGAATTCAGCATTGATTTCGCTTTCTTCTATGACACCGGGCCAGCGCAGGATTTCATTGGTGCTCAGGGGGATAGCATCAGGGAACTGCTGCTTCAGATTGACCTGGAAACTGGCAAGCTGCTCAAGCAAACTGGCATTGAGGCTTTTATTATGCGTTTCTGTCAGTTTTTTGCCAAAGCTGAAGCGGCATTCCACTTTGCCGCGCGCCAGCTTGCGCGTCAGTGCTTCGCGAAACTGCGATTCAACCGAGCGAAACTCGTCGTTAATACGAAATTGCAGGTCCAAAAAGCGAGAATTAACGCTTTTGATCTCTATGGTAATGGTGCCAGCATCGGTTTCATTGGTGCTGGTGGCATAACCTGTCATGCTGAAAATGCTCAAGGTAATTCCTTAAAAAAGCGTGAACTGTGTACTGGAGTGGCAAAATTGCGCATTAGACACTAGGATATTCTTTACAAATACCGCAATAATCAACACAATCCGTTTTGTATAGTGAATTGGACGATTGATGGCCGCACAAAATAACGCACCTCTGCCAGATGGACTGGAAATTGCCGGATACCGCATTGTAAAGAAAATTGCGTCCGGTGGCTTTAGTATTGTATATCTGGCTTCTGACGAAGATGGCAACGCAGTTGCAATTAAAGAGTATTTACCCAGCTCCCTGGCTTTACGCCAGCAAGGTGAACTGGTGCCGGCAATCTCGAATGAGAACTTGCCAATTTACCGCATAGGATTAAAGTGTTTTTTTGAAGAGGGCCGTGCACTGGCACGCATCTCGCACCCGAATGTGGTCAGCGTTATCAATTTCTTCCGCGCCAATGAGACGGTATACATGGTCATGGCCTATGAATCTGGCCGCTCATTGCAAGAGCACATCCTGCGTCGTCGCGATAAAGGTGAAAAGCCACTGGTGTCTGAGCGCTTCATCCGTCGCATGTTCAATCAGGTCATGAATGGCTTGCGTGAAGTGCATACCAATAAGCTACTGCATCTTGACTTGAAACCAGCGAACATCTATCTGCGTCTGGACGGTACCCCCATCTTGCTGGACTTTGGTGCTGCCCGCCAAACCCTTAAAACTGACA
>JAZJXP010000023.1:6629-66814 GCA_040390835.1 Pseudomonadota bacterium | reverse complement strand
TGGGGGCATTGTCATAGCAGTTTCCTTTGCGTGACATGGATGCTTGCATGCCGAATTGTTCAAGCAACTTTCTATAGCTCAGCGCACAGTATTAGCTGCATTCACCCATCCAACTAAAGTCCTTTTCGGAATGACGATCCGCGATACCGCTTCTCCCAGCGTCATACCTTGCGCTAAAACAAGCTTTATGGCTTCTTCCCGCAATTCCGGAGTGTATGTCTTTTTTGTGTTTCATTATTTCTCCTGATCGTTTATTTTAACAAACAAGAGTGTCCGAAAAAGTCAGTGTACCTCAGCATGACCTGGATGGCTGGCAAATATATTACATATGATGAACGCACGCCGATACAAACACTGATTGACGGAAAGGAAGTGTGGCGCGATACAATCACCACATTGAATAACTGAATTTGATCTGGCAATCGCCGTCTTCAAATCGGGTAACTGTCAGATCAGGTCGCGACTACTACATATTATGATCATGCTCTTTCGGTGTGCTAGCATCACTCTGGCCAGTATTATGCTGGCGGCGCTAGGGCTGTACGCTCCGGCAAGCCGGGCGGCAGACGCTGCGGAACCTTGGGCCGACATGGCCCACACCGTATTCCGCCACCAGACCGAGACTCCCTTCAGCTTCGGCACCGTCTTCGCACAAGACCGTACCGGATTTATCTGGTTGGGCAGCCAAAACGGCTTGGTACGCTGGGACGGCCTACGCATGCGCCGCTACGTCAGCGACGCCAGCATGCCGGGATCCCTGCCCGACAGTTACATCCTTTCCATGCAGGTAGACCGCGAGGGGCGTCTGTGGGTCGGTACCAATAGCGGCGGGCTGGCGCGCTACGATCCCGCGCACGATGCCTTTGTCTCGATCGGCGCCGGCGCCAAAGGATTAAGCCGCGAGCGCGTGGCGGCGCTGGCCGACGACGGCAGTGGCGGCATCTGGGTCGGCACAGGGCGGGGGCTGGAACGCGTTGGTGCCGATGGCCAGGTGTACGCGGCCACCAGCGGCGCCCCACAAATTGCCGCCACCGCCTTGCCGACAGGCGGCGTCTCAAAGCTGCTGCGCGACCGCGCAGGAGCGCTGTGGATCGGCACCCGGGAAGGCCTGTACCACCGCGCCAACGAGCAACTGCCGCTGGAAGCCGTGCCGTTGGTCGCGCCCGGCGCGCTGGAACCCACAATAAGCTCGCTGTACCAGGACGACGGCGGGCGCATCTGGATTGGCACCCGTGCCCATGGCGCCTTCGCGCTCGATGCCCAGGCGCACCCGTATCGAGTGCTGACCGCCGACGGCAGGCCTGCCCTGCAAGGCGAGCCGATTTTTTCGATGGTTGAAAAATCCCCCGGCATCCTCTGGTTCGGAACCGAGGGCGGCGGCATCCTCGAACTCGACCCGGCACATGGCAAGATCCGCCGCATCCGCCATCAGCCCGATGCCCCCGACAGCCTGTACGACGACGAAGTAATCGCCATGTTCCGCGAACGGGGCGGGCAGATATTCGTGGCCACTTCGCAGGCCATGAGCGTTCACGACCCACGCCCGCAAGGTTTCCTTACCATTAGTTTCACTAGTGCCGATCACGCGAAATTGAGCGCGCACCATCTGCTGGTGCGGCCCGACGGGCGGGTCTGGATAGGCACGATTGGTGGGGCCATCAAAATCGTCGACCCCTTGCGCGGCCAAGTCGGCGAGATCGTTCCGCAGGCCAACATCAGCGGTGGCGGCCTGCCCAAAGGCCGGGTGCTGTCGATGGTCAACGGTCCGTGCGGCAGCGTCTACATCGGCACCCAGCAAGGGCTGTTCCGCAGCGATGGCGACGGCCGCCACGTAAGGCGCGTCGCCGTACCCAAGCGCGCCGCCGATGCGCCGACCGGGGCACTCGCCTACCGCGAGGGCGTCCTATGGGTAGGCGGCCTCGATGGCGTCTGGGTCCTGTCGCTGGACTGCGTCGGCACCACCGCGCTGCTCCGCCACGAAGACACGCTGCTGGGAGACACGCGCGTGAGCGCTATCCTGCCGCTGGCCGATGGCTCGGCATGGATCGGCTCCCGCGGCAGCCTGGCGCGCCTGCCGCCCAACGGCGGTCCGGTCGAACTGCTGCCCACCGACGCGCGCGACCCCACCCGCGTTGCACCCGGCTACATCTCTTCGCTCGCGCTGGACAGCCAGGGGCGGCTATGGATGTCCACGTACGGTACCGGCGTCGCCATGCTTGTGCGCACCGACGCTGACGGGCGGCGCTGGTTCCGCCGCTTCGGAGTGTCCCAGGGATTGCCGGACAACGGCGTCAACGCGCTCGTGGCCGAGCGCGACGGCGCCATCTGGGTCAGCACCGACAATGGTCTGGCGCGCATCGCCCTGGACACGCTGGCGGTACGCAAGCTGGGGGCAGCCGACGGCATGCACATCCCGACTTACTGGTTCGGCTCACGCGCGCTGGCCGCCAATAGCGACATTCTGTTCGGCGGCCTGACCGGCATCACCGTCGTTCGGCCGGCCGGCCTGCTTCAGCGCCACGACATCGCGCCGCTTGCCGTCACCAGCATCGTACTGGGTGGGCGCAGGCTGCCCGAAGCCCCCTTCAATCCGGGCGCGAAAGCGCCGGCCATCCTGACGCTCGCGTCGGACGACCGCGAACGCGGTTTCTCGCTTGAATACAACACGCTCGATTTCGCCGCTCCCGGCCAACAACGCCACAGCTATCGCCTGGCTGGCTTCGATCGCGACTGGATCGATACCGAGAACGCATCGCGCCCGGTCAGCTACACTAACCTCGCGCCAGGCGACTATACGCTGCAGCTGCGCAAAAGCGATCCTGATGGCGGGGCACCGGTACTGCTCGACGTGCCGGTGCGCGTGCTACCCGCCTGGCACCAACAGGGCTGGGTACGTGGGCTGGCGGTGCTGGCGCTAGTGGCCTGTGTCGCAGGCCTGGTGCAGGCGCGTACCGTGCTGCTGCTGCGCCACAAGCGCGAACTGGAAGCTATGGTGGTTGAGCGCACCACCGAACTGCGCGAAGCCCAGAGGTACCTCGAAACCATGGCCTACGCCGACCCGCTTACCGGACTGCCCAATCGTCGCCTGTTTACCGACGAAATCCAACGTATGGCGGCCCAGGCCCAACGCGACGGCGTGCCGTTCACTTTGCTGCTGATTGACCTGGATCATTTCAAGGAGATCAACGATACATTCGGCCACGACGCCGGCGACGCCCTACTTGTCGAAGCAGCCGATCGGCTGCGTCAGGCGGTGCGTCAGGCGGACCGCGTGGCGCGCCTGGGCGGCGACGAATTTGCCGTGTTGCTTGCGCCCGGCATCGATGAGACAGTCACCGGCATGATCTGCCAACGCATTGTCGACGACATGGCGCGTCCCGTCATGCTCCGCGAGATCGAGATGCACGTGAGCGCCAGTATCGGCGGCGCTAACTTCGCCAGTCTGGAGAATGTCGACGCTCTGTACAAGGCGGCCGACCTGGCGCTGTACAAGGCCAAGGAGGCTGGGCGCAATACCTGGCGCCTGAGCGGCGCTTCGGCGTGACAAGTGCAGCGTAGTGTGCAGGAAGTTGACCTACTTTACCGAGAGCCATGCCCGTCATTTTCCATGCGCGTCTCTGTCAGTTCCTTGCGCAGTTTGGCTACCTCGGCTTCCAGCTCTGGAACCGTACGGCTTTCAGACGCTGCCTTAGCTACTTGAACATTCGTGGCTGCATTCACCCAACCAAAAAAGTCCCTTCGGAATCGCAATACGCGAGGCCGCTTCTCCCAGCGTCATACCTTGCGCCAAAACAAGCTTTACGGCTTCTTCCCGTAATTCCGGTGTGTATGTCTTTTTGTGTTTCATTATTTCTCGTGATCGTTTATTTTAACAAACAAGAGTGTCCGAAAAAGTCAGCGTACCTCAGCCAGGTAAGAACCGGTTTTCCGGCACGCACCGGGGCATGGCGGCAGTCGGCACTATGCTGGGAGCGATGATGGAAGTGTCCAAGGGGACATTCGCGATCACCCGTGCCGACCACTATATGGCCAACGGTGATTGGGTAGCCATTACCATAGAGTTTGCTGGCGAGGCCAATGGAATTAAGCTCAAGCAACCTGATGTGGACCTGATCCGCATGGACGGCGGCAAAATCGTCGAAGTCCGGCTGTTCTCCAGCGACCAAAATCAGGAAGACGAGTTCTGGGGGCAGTGACCAGTTGCGACGCATTGCCCTGTCCGCGCCAAAACAATTGGCACGGACAGGTGTTTGAATGAACTGTCTCAAATGCGTGTGTGCTGATTTTTCATCATCGGCCTCATTGATATGGCGTTTGCGTATAGGGCCGCGCATCCTTAGGATTGCCCCACTTCTTGTTTGGCCCGGCCTGCATGACAAACACCAGCTCGCCACCAGCCATGATTTGTTCATGACGCAGATAGTTTTGATCCAGCATTTTCCCATTCAAACTGACGCTAGCGACATAGGGATGAGCATCACTCAGATTCTGTGCGCGTATGGTGAACTGTTTGCCATTCGGTAATTGCAATGTCGTTTTATCCAGGAACGGGCGACCGAGAATATATTCGTTGCTACCTGGTGCTACTGGGTAAAAACCAAAGCTCGTGAAAACAAACCACGATCATCATTACCAGACAGGCCATCGGGTTTGGCCTGATACTGGCTCTGCATGATTTGTTGCAAGCGTTGCTGGGTCTTCCATGGCGCACCGAAGTAATTGTATAGATAGGCGACATGATGCGAAGGTTCATTGCCATGCGCATAATGTCCTATCAGACCAGAAATATCTTCCATGTGTGCGTAGACCTTGTGATCCACTTTTGCATCGAATACCTGATCGATTTTTGAGATGGCAGCGGCGTCACCTCCCAGCATACTGATCAAACCGGCATTATCATGCGGCATATACCAGGAATATTGCCATGCACTGCCCTCGGTATAATCACTGCCAAAGTTGGAGACGGCAGGATCAAAAGGCACGCGGAATTCACCATTCGATTTACGTGCACGGATAAAGCCAGTCTTGGTATCAAACACATTACGGAAATTCTGGGCGCGGGCGTAATATTTTTTCGCGATATCAGTCTTGCCCATCTTCTCGGCCATACGCGCAATTGTCCAGTCATCAAAAGCATATTCCACGGTTTTGGATGCGGCTTCTGGTTCCAGATCGGTTGGTACATAACCCAGTTTCATATAATGTTTCAAGCCGCCATAAGGGCCATATTCAGCGCTGGCCATCATTGCATTCAATGCGCTATCTGCATCAAAACCGGGGATACCCTTCATGTAAGCATCGGCTATCACTGGCACTGCGTGATAACCTATCATGCACCAGGTTTCCAGACCATGAAATTGCCACACTGGCAGTATTCCATCAGGGCTATATTGCTGGGATGCCAGCAGTGAACGAACAAAATCAGCATTGCGCTGCGCTGGCTGTATGAGCGTCAATAAAGGATGGAGAGCTCGGTAAGTGTCCCATAAAGAAAAAGTGGAATGGAAACGGAAGCCTTCAGCCTGATGCACCTGATTATCCGGCCCACGGTAGCGGCCATCCACATCCATAAACAAGCTGGGGCCCATCATACTGTGGTACAAGGCGGTATAAGCTTTGGTACGCATCTCAGGTTTTGCCTCAATGCTGACTGCTGACAAGGCATCGTTCCAAGCCTGTTTCGATTTGGCGCGCTGCGCCGTAAAGTCCCAGTCCTGGATTTCAGACAGGTTTGCAATCGCGCCATCTTCACTGACAGCTGAAATCGCTACTTTAACCATCAAGGTTTGGTCGCTGGGCACACCAAAATCCAGCGCTGCAACCAGTGCCTTGCCTTCGACTTTAGCCTTATCCTGCGGGCCACTGCCTGGCCCGGCAAAGCCACGGTATTCAACAGCGTCTTCACGGTTATGGATTTCACGCGCCAATAATGGCTGTGAAAATTGCATGGCAAAATAAACCTGACGGCCCGCCGCCCAGCCACGGGTTTCACGCATGCCGGTAATGATACCGTCCTTGCGAACGCGCATGCTGGACCACAAGTTTTTTGTTTTGTAATCGTAAATGCTGCTGCGCAGATCGACGATCAATTTGGCTGCTTCACCTTTGGCAAAGCGATAGCGGTGCATGCCTACTCGTTCACTCGCCGTCAATTCAACATCAATCTCATGATCCAGTAATTTGACTGAATAATAGCCAGGCTCGGCATGCTCTTCTTTGTGACTAAAACGTGAGCGATAACCGCTGAAAGAACGTTCTGGGTAACCAGGCTCCAGTTTGGTATCACCGCTATATGGCATCAACAGCACATCACCCAGATCAGAATGCCCGGTGCCAGAAAAATGCGTATGCGAGAAGCCGAGTATGGAATCATCTTCATAACGATAGCCAGCCGCCCAGGGGTAACTCTGGCGGAAATGTCGTACCTGAGTATCTGGACTTAATTGCACCATGCCAAAAGGGCGTGTCGCCCCTGGGAAGGTGTGACCATCACCACCAGTGCCTATGAATACATTGACGGCATCAACCGGACGTGAACTACTGGCGGGCGCGGCATCAACACTGCTGGCGATGAATGCACCCAGGAAAATTGGCCCGTAAATACGAAACATCATATGTACCTTGTAAGTAAATTCTTTTATAAGTGGATTCTTTTAACGTCGCAAGAAACTGTACGAACCGTACAAACAGTAACAGCCTGAAGTAAAAAATTATTCAAATGATGGTGGTAATTCACCTGGCTTGACAGCCCATTTTTTATTGGCTTGCTTGCCAAGTTTGAAATCCAGATTCAGCTTGCCGTCCAAGGCATTTTCATTCAACCATGATTTTGTCAGAGCTTTACCATTCAAAGTCAGGCTTTGCACGTATTTAAATTGTGCGCCGGTTTGATCTGCATTGATGGTCAGCGGCCCTTGTGACCGTTGAACCACGATCTTTTTGAAAGTCGGGCTGGCAATCAGCAATTCGGCCCGGCCCGGATATTGTGGATACAAGCCCATGGCAGCCCATACATACCAGGCTGACATTTGACCCAAGTCATCATTGCCAGGTATGCCATCTGGGCGATTGTGCCAAAGCTGCTGCAATACTTCCCGCACCACTTCCTGGGTTTTCCAGGGTTGCGCCGCATAAGAATACAACCACGCAGCACCGATGGAAGGCTCATTATCCATTTCCGAGTGATGCGGTCCAGAGACAGTCAGCGTCCATGCGCCTTGTTCGTTCTTGAAAAATTTATCCAGCCGTTGAGTGGATTTATCGACGCCACCCAAGGTCTTGATCAAGCCATCAGCGTTGAATGGCACCATCCAAAGATACTGCGCGCCACTACCCTCTACCATACCCTCGTCTGAAGCCGGGTCAAACGCAGCGACGAACTGACCATCCTGTTTGCGTTCCTGCAAATAGCCAGTAGCTGGATTGAAATGATTCTTCCAGTTTTGTGCACGCGCCAGGAATTCTTTCCTGGCAGTCTGATCTCCCAATTTTCCAGCGAATGACGCTAGTGCAAAGTCAGCACTTGCATATTCCAGCGCATCCGAGACCATACCCCAGCCTGGGGCTGATTGTGGCATATAGCCATACTTTATCCATTGGTCCAGGCCCGGTCTTTGCCCCACACACATGACAGGACAACCTTCCTTGGATAAATCCAACTTGGTTGGAGTGCGCGCCGCTTTGGCGAGTGAGGCAAAAGCCACTGGCACATCGAAATCACGTGCGCCAAATGCGTACATGCTGGCGACGGAGGCAGTAGCAGGATCACCGTTCATGACACCTGTGGCACCATTGTTATGTGTCCAGCGATCCCAGACATCATTGTTTTGCTGCGCCTGGTTCAATAAGGATTGCGCAATGTCACTGGCAATTTTTGGCTCGATCAGGGCAATTAATTGAACCTGCGAGCGGTAAATATCCCAACCCGAGAAATTGGCATATTGCGCCAATTGGGGAGCCTTTACCTTATGTGTCTTTTGATCAAAGCCCGCATATTCACCATTTACATCGCTGAAGAGATTCGGATGCAACAAGGAATGGTACAAGGCCGTATAGAAAATCGTGCGCTGGTCTTTGTCACCACCCTTCACATCAATTTTTGCCAGTTGCTGATTCCAGGCCTGACGGCTATCTCTTACAACCGTCTCCAAAGATTTTTCTGCGGATATTTCCGCATTCAAATTGTCTGCGGCGTTTGCTACGCTGACATAGGAAATACCAATCCTCGCTTCAACATTTCTGGATTTACCAAAATCTATCCAGGCACCTGAGCCCTTGTTAAGTTGCGGGAAGCCTTTATCATCCAGCTCAGTTGCCCCTTCTGCAGCTATCCCATTGGGAATGATTTTCTCATTTTGCCAGGTTGCGGTTGCGGCAAATTTATGGTTAAAGCGGGCTACGAAATGAATTGTGTAATAGGGTCTGCGTGTCACAGGGTGCAGATATCCGCAAAAATTACCGCTGCTGACTGAACCGCTGACTGTATTATTCTCTGTGTCAATTTTTAAGTTGGCCGCAAAACTGCCTAACTGCGAATCAGAATTGCGTATCAGGATGGCTGCCTTGCCCTCTGCCGGATAAACAAAGCGCGCAATACCTGCTCGCAGGCTGGCGCTTAATTCAGTTTGTACGCCATTTTCCATGCGCACTTTGTAATAACCAGCTTGTACTGTTTCATTTAAATGGGAATAACGACTGGCATAATGCTCGTCTTTACTGTCTAGCGATGGTGAGATCCCCAGCTTTGTCGTGACTGGCATAAAAGGTATGTCACCACTGGCGCCACGACAGCCGGTACCTGACAAGTGCGTCAGACTGAAGCCACGTATTTTTCTGGCCTCGTACAAATATCCACCCGGAGCCGCCGCCTTATTTTTTTCGCCTTTACTGGTCTCAGGGCTGAAACTGAACATCCCAAAAGGCATGACTGCCCCTGGAAAAGTATTGCCCAGGTTTGTTGTACCTATAAGAGGGTTGACTTCTGCTGCCAGGTCAGCCCCTGCCTTTGCATGCAGTTGCGGCCCACAAAATACAAGTATCAAAGCAAACGAAATTATTGAACGGCGCATGGTTTTTCCAGAAATGATATTGAGGCAATCGCTTAATCTGACGACGCGTTTTGTTAAACCGATTGAGCACTAAACCTCTTATGAGCAATTGCACTTCAAACCTTGGCCCCATACTTTCTGGTTATAGAATGCGTCAGATTGTTCCCCGCTGAAAAGCCTGTGGCCTCGGCTAAGTCGCGTTTGGCTTTGCCTATGTAAAAAACAAATTCGTCATGAATTGCTAAACAAGATCAGGAAATTGCTATAAAAACGATATCTGATGGTAACTTTGTCTGGAAAAGTCGGTCAATCAATGCCTGACCCCGAGTTTTAGTTTAGCTCGATTACTAAACAAAACTAATGGATTTCAACAAGGATTTGGGATAGGACGTATTGAATAATCTCAGCTCAGTGCTACACATAACCCAATGATTTACGGCACGTGGTCCTGTGCGGTGCCAGGGAGAAATTCCCAAAACGCCGCACATAAATTGAAACCCTCTCTTTTATCAGTAAACACTGACCTGATAATTTTTATTGTAGAAGTGTCCTGAACCAGACTTCACTTCCGTTCCCGCCTCTACCATCATCACATAGTAGCTACTCTTAAATACGTCTGCCCTCCTTCGCGCTGCTTCTGCAAAAAAATATTTCAGGTTTTTGCTGAAATACCTGGCATTAACACGTTTTCGAAATTGCATGACAGGCCAACTATTACCATTCGAAGTCATGGTCGCTTGCCAGACATCCCAGGTTTCGCCGTCCAGTACAAAGCTGGTGGCGTCTTTGCTGCCCCAGCCTGAAGTCTGCGAGTTGGCGGAGGATTCAGGAATGACCATGATTTCCCCCTTGAGATAACTCGTATTCCAAATATTAGATGAATGAAAAAAAACATCGATGGCGTGGTTATAGGTTCCTGTGATGTTGCCCGTGCCATCGTAACCAGCAGTGGTAAAGTTCCACAGTACATCAACGTTCTTTGTGTTGCTGCCAAACAGATAAGGCAAACCTGACGTTGCCGGGTTGTTTTGACTATTGCTAGCGCCACGACGTATGCTTGGGTATGATTTAACGCTGGTGGTATCGCCACCAAATCCTGTCCATTTATAGCCAGCTCCATCCATCGTCGTTGTTGAGTTGGTGAAAATGGTTTCAGACCAACTACTCCCAGCACCACTGACACCCCACAGGTTTGTGGAAAGATCATATTGACCAACATAAATATGCTTGTTGCTTGCGTCTGCAGGGCTGGCAGATGCAGATGCTGCAAGTGCTTGATTGCACATCATCAGTCCCAATGCAAATCCTGCTGCAATCGCCTTCACTTTGCCTGCGTTAAAATTCCGTGGCACAGCCATTTTTTCAGTCATTTTCATAGTCATTTCGTCTCCATAATTTGATGGTTTTTTAATCTGATGAGCAAGGTATCCAGTGTTGAGTGCACATATGGAGGGCCTCGTGCACTGATGGTGCCAAAGTCCTGTTGGTTGATTTGGAAGTGAGACATAAATTCTTATCAGCCCTTACGCATCCAGAGGATTGACGTAGGTAGTACTTCGTCCTGACCTTGCGTATCGGGTATGCGCCCTCCGTTTTTTCGACGAACCAGCGCCTGCGAGGAGAATGCCATGTGGCCCAGCACGATTTGCTGTTCAACCAGAAAATAATCACTTTTGACGTCCAGGACGAAGACTTTGGTTGCCAGTTCTTCGTCCAAGCGCAAGGAAATATCAGTTCGGTCACTTAGTACTTGCCGCTGGCGACTCATCGCCAGTGTTGCGGCTTTTTGTTGTGATATACCAGTAATAGCTGACAGCAGGACTATTGGGGCTGTGTTGACATTCAATGGGGTGGGTTCGGGCAAGAACACCACAAACTCCCGTATTGCGGCGAGTATTTGTGGCGTGTATCCAGGGACTGTCATCAAGTCATCGATGTGGATGAAGGCGAGCAGTTGTTTGTCCGGCCAGATACTTACTTCGGATGATATTCTGTCAGTGACTGGCAGCGGCGATTGGCTGCGTGCAATGGCAATTGCCGTTCGCTCAGCCAGATCGGGATCTATTCCCAAGATGTGCAGCAAGCGCCGGTAGTTATTAACATGGCGGTCGTTGATCTGGCGATCAGTCGCGAGATTGGTCAAGTTGTAACGCGACTGTGCATCCACAATCCGGACAGTTAAAGTAAGCTCACTTTTTATGCCCTGCCCAGTCAATTCCTCAAGCCGGATTGCAGGGATATGCTTGGCCCAGAGCCCATCCAAACTTGTCACATTGCCATTCTCCATGGCGTCCAGGCGCAAAATTTGGCGCGTGTCGTCAAGCGTCCTCCTGAGTACCGTATTTGCCTGAAGATGCTGGAACTGGTTTTCAACTGCCCGTAACTGAACTTGTTGTGGCCAGAACAAGCTGGTCACTATCGTTACTGCAAGCGTTGTCAGCAACAATGCGAGAATGATGGCAGCACCACGTTGATGCACTTGCCACTGCGCGCCCCGCATGTCAGGGCGAACCTGGTTTGCTATACTTTTATGAGTTTGCATACCCGACATTGCTATCCCCTGTCTCCAGAATTCTTTTTATTTTCAAGGACATGTAGTAAACCATCAATGGTACCGCTACCATTTATATGAAAATGGTAGCGGTACCCAAATGGAATGTCAACTCCTTTTTACTTTCCATATGAACCAATCAGCAAGTGCCTGTTTCTGTTCATTTCAAAAAAAATTCAAAATCAGCTCACACTTCGCATCCTGAAATGGCTTGGCCGCTTTGATCCGATCTCTGCTTTCGGGCGCAAAAAGCCTGTTGGCGATCAATTGTTCACAATCTGGTTTATGCATACACAAAACCGCAATGCAGCATAAGAAGATGTGGAGCAATTAGCTTGGGGCATATTGATTCATTTATAATCGGGGCTATCGATCGCGACATACGGCATCACTTTGCTGTTGATGAATGAAACATCGGAGGAGCCTTAGTGAGACTAAGTAAGCGTTCTTTGAGGTATCTCTTCAGTATTGTCTTTGCGTGGCCCATGGCTTTTTGCTGCGCACCCTCTTTTGCTGTTGACGCTATCAGCAATCCTGTCTTAAAAAAATCCGGATGGGATGGCCCTACCGACGGCCCGCCAAAGCAAACCGGGAAGAAAGTCACTTTTATTGCACAGGACTCCCGCAATGGTGGCGTCTCTTCTGCATATAGAGGATTTTATCTGGCAGCTATAGAGCTGGGATGGTCTTTGAGCGTGGTCGATGGCAAGAACGACAAATCATTAATACGTTCGTTATTTGTTGAAGCCTTAAACCAGCATCAGGATGCGATCATCCTTGGCGGCATTGATTTCGACGATGCTTATGACGACCTCAGCCTGCGTGCCAGACAGGAAAAAGTCGTTTTGGTTGGCTGGCATGCAGCTGCAAAACCTGGTCCAACCAGGAATTTATTCGTCAATATCACCACTCCATATGAAGACGTTGGCAAAAAAGCTGTGGAGTTTGTTATCGGGAATAGCAAGGGTGAGATCGGCATTATTATCTTGAACGATGACCGCTTTGGTATAGCCAATGCCAAAACATCGGTGATGATGGAAGCCATATTCCGTTGTGGTCGTTGCACCTTGCTTACAGTAGAAAATATGCAAATCGGAAATGCCAATAAAGAGATACCAGACGCTGTCGTCAGATTGAATCAGCAATATGGAAAAAAATGGACGCATACATTGGCAATCAATGATGCCTACTTTGATGCGATCAATGTGCCACTGGTAAGAGAAGGCCGCAAAGATATACAGAATGTGTCTGCAGGCGACGGCTCTTACATTGCATTGAGCCGTATCAAATCAGGTATTTCACAACAGGTAGCGACTGTCGCCGAACCCTTTGGCCTGCAGGGCTGGCAACTTGCTGATGAACTGAACCGTGCTTTTTCAGGAAAGCAGCCAAGCGGTTATATCACCAAACCTATTTTGATCACGACCCTATTCATGAATCAACTCAAAGGGGCGGAAATAGATTCAATTCTGAACTACAGAGAAAATTATTCAGTGATCTGGACAGGCAAAAATTACCTGAAATAGAGGAATGAGTAGTATCAGCTTGGGTATGGCTCTCTCACTTTGACTTGCAGATCGCATTAATAATTTGGATCCATTCAGCCGCATTGTCTGATTCAGAATGAAGAATAAATAGTAAAATAACCATTTCTCTATTTCATAAAATGCTGTGTTCACATGATCGAACTCATTAACATCATCAATCATCTGACTAACGTATTTGCGACTTACAAAGATGAAGTTTTAGTCTCCAGCCTGGTACTAAACATTTGCATGTTGTTGGTTTTATTGATGCAGACAACGAGGAAACATGAACAGATGCAACAAGACAAGATCAAAGCAGCCATCTACAACCCAAAGCCATTTCGCAAGGACCAAATTTAATTTCCAATGGCGAACCGTAGAAATACATCTTTTCTAAAGCCCGGCAGTTAAATTCACATCTCCAAATCACCTGACAGAACGTCAAGCAGATGCCAGGACGACCTGACAGCATCAACATTACGGACCATACTCCACACTGATAAAATAGTGCTCGCACATCCGCGCAGTGTCAAATTGAGCTTCACTGATAACGATCTACGACCAATAGCTTTATCCGGCAAACTACAACAGACTACCTATGCACTCAGATACATTTTCCCATTTGCTATCACAATATATGCGCCGCATTCGTGCCAGTGCTGCCGGGGTAGCAGCAGAAATTGGTCTGAGCCGGGAGTCAGTCAATAACTGGAGAAATGGAGCATCGCTTCCCAGTCCAAGATCACGTGAGAGTCTGCACGCTTGTGCACGTTACCTTCGATTGACAGAAACGGAAACTAATCTTTTCTTTATAGCTGCTGGCCTCGCGTCTGAGTTTCCTCTGCAAAGTGAAGTAGAAAGTGAAACGCCGTTTGCGGGATTCATGAATCAACTGTTTGTGCGACTGGCTCAGTCTACCCCCTACCCCATCACGTTGCTGCTATCCCAGGCACACTGGGGGCAACCGCCATTCCGCGAGAAATTACTTGCACGCGCACGCGCTCAGTATGGTGAGATTGCCACACTACATATACAACCGCCGTATAGCATCAGTGCCGATAGCAGTGAATATTTTGCAGCGATCGGACGTCAATGCGGTTTTGCAGATGTCAATTCGGATTATGGCTTTGAAGCCGCTCTTGAACAAAGGCTGAACGCTGGAGAAAGAGTATTTTGTCTGGTCAGCCGCTTTGAGCAAGGTACACCGGCCTTACGTGAATCATTGGCAGGTATCTTGCGCAGCCTTAGTGAAATGCATGGCGGGCGCCTGCACTTGTTGCTGTGCGGAGGTGAAATGCTGGCCGACCTTAAATACCGCAGTGGCGATCTGTCCTTGCTCAATATCGCACAAGTCAGTCATTGGCCAGACGCCAGTACAGAAGATTTGCATATTCTGGTTAAACAACGCTGGCCGGATCACGTCTTCGCATCATCAGAACTAAGCGCGCTGGCATCCATGTGCGGCGGTCACCCTGCGCTCTTTGAGGAAGCTATGCAGTGGCTGGTCGATAATCCGGATGCCAAGGAAAATGATGTTTCGACTTTACGTACGTACCTGACTCACAGTGCCCGCTTGTGGCAAACCTTTTTGCCATTGACGCAAAATCCGGCATCTCTGACACGTTTGCGTACTCTGTTAGCGTCCGATGATTTAGGGCGGGCCCGCCCCTATCTTCAAGATGAAGACTTGCGGCATCTGTTTTGGGGAAATCTGATACAAGTTCGTGGTCACGGGGATCAGGCACGTCTTTGCTGGCGCTGCGACATTATTCGTGATGCAGGCCTGATGGTACTTGAATAATGTGGCAAAAAATATCGCGACTATTACCAGGAAAAATATCACGCACTATATTCATAGTAGTACTGACATTATTTATTGCAAGTGCTGTTCTGACGCCGAAACTGAATCCATTGACACGAGACGGTGTTCTTGCAGCTGAAAATATCGGTTCTGTCTGGAACGATGTAAACCAGTGGCGTGTCGCCTTATCCGAGGCGCGTAACACCAGCGATGACTGGCCAAAAAATATTCAACAGTACGCGCCACAAACAATAAACTCGCATCTCAATGTCACGTCACCACGGCCTTATATATTGCAGGTGGATATTGCCAGGCACGCTGAGTTGGGGTCATTGTCAGGTACACAGGTGATTTTTGAACTTAATCCGTCAAGCCATACCTGGCAATGCAAGGCTGGCACTCCACCTGTGCCAGCCAGATTCTTACCCATGAATTGCGAAGGCATCACTTCAGGAGAAGTAAATTTCAGCAGACTCAAAATATTGTCATTACTATGCGCATGCATATTTGCAGTGATCGCCATTCTCATCTTCCTGCGCCACCCCTTGCTGGGGCCAACCCAACTTCGTCCGGACAAATTACGTCGCACACCGTATCGCGCTTTACCCAAACTGGATCGCCTGTTGCGGCTCGTTGGCAGACGGCAATCCACACTGCAGGCGGCAGGTATATCGACAGTCATCTGGCAGCGCGCCGTCAATTACGTCAACGATGGTGCGGATAAACAGCAAGCATATCTCGCTGCACGTTTGTCTGCACAAAGCAAAACCAGCAAAGACTGGGCGCTTCCTGGTGAGGTCTTTGAATGGCAGTTCGCAAGTAACCTGCCTGTTTCGCTGGATAGATGTCTGGTTTTCACTCCCTATGCAGATGTTAACGAGGACCTTCTGGTACCTGCATTGATGACCGCACAAACCGGGGCAGATGTGATGTTAATACTTACCGGATCAGATACGGAAACTCAGCAAGCATCGTTGCAAGCGTACTGCGATGATAAAGCCAATATGTTCGTCATGATAGATAGTGCCAGCCAGACAGAGTGCCTGCTCAGCAAGCAACCCGCCACTGTATTGCTGCGCTTACTTGCGGCACAATTGCGTGCGACCCGCATTTCGCCCTACCAAACCAGAGGTGCCATTACCAGTGCGGGTGCTTTTTTTGGGCGTGAACAATTGCTTGCCCGTGTCACAGGTCGTGAGCCATCCAATTATCTGGTTGTTGGTGGTCGCCAGTTGGGCAAAAGCAGTTTATTAAAAGCGGTTCAACGCAGTCTGCAAGGGCATCCGCACATAATCTGTCATTATATTTCCCTGCGTGATCATCGCCTGGCACCACGCTTGGCATTGCAATTTGGACTTGATGCAGCAACGCCTATCGAAAATATTATTTCTCATCTTGAAGCTAATTTTGTGGACAAACGATTGTTTTTATTAATTGATGAAGCAGATCTTTTTTTTCGCGATGAATCTATCAATAATTACCCCCAATTATCTGCCCTGCGCGCACTAAGTGACGAAGGCCGCTGCTGGTTCATGCTGGCAGGTTTTTGGGATTTGTATGCAACAGCCGTGCTTGATTACCAGTCACCATTGCGTAATTTTGGTGAAGTATTAACCATAGGTGGTTTGGAACAAGAGGCCTGCAAAGAATTGGTCACGGTACCTTTATCACGTCTGCGTTTTGGTTTCACCAGCAACCAACTGGTGGATCAATTGGTGGAGGCCAGTGGTCAGAGAGCAAATTTGCTTGCTATCCTGTGTCACGAATGTCTTGAGGTTTTGCAGCCTGGCGAACGTGCCATAGAACCCCGTCATATCGCACAGGCGCTATCTTCACAAGCTGTGCAGGACGCTTTAGCTGGCTGGGGGCGACTAAGCCACGATGAAGCTGCCTGTCGCCTTGATCGCATCGTGGTTTATCACACAGCCATCAATGGAAAAACCAGTTTATCCAAACTTGCTGCACTCTTTGCCGGCAGCGGTTTGAGCATCGAACCTGAAATCATGCGGCATGCCCTCTCCCGTCTGCAATTAGCCTATATACTCAAGCGCGATGGCTCTGAGTTTGCATTTGCCGTTCCATTGCTGACAAAACAGTTTGAGCAAAGTGAACTAGCTCTTTTGCTTGGTCAGGAACTGACGTCTATGAAAGCCGTAGATACAATCTAGGTATACTTGGCGAAGCCCCCGGATAAAGTCACAGATTTGTGGCAATATCAATTCAAAGGAGATCCCCATGTCTGAATACATTTCTATCCTGCAAACCTATATGAAAGCGCTGGGTGACGCTGACTACGATACCATCAAAGGCTTGTTCGCAAAAGATGGGAAAGTTCTTTCACCATTTCTTGGAGAAATGGATGCGGGCCCTTTTTTTGACAGACTGGCAGAAGCCTCCAGCAGTAATGTCATTACCCCAATCGACATCTTTGTCAGCACGACAAATAAACATCATGCGACAGCTTATTTTCAATATGACTGGACAGTTCGTGACGGTACCTTAATTACTTTCAAAGTCATGGACTTGTTTACTTTTGATGCAGATAGCGACAAAGTCAAATATCTGGATTTAATCTATGACACGCATCCTGTTCGTTCGACGGCGGGTAATAAATACGAGCTTTAACTTGCCATGCACGAAAAAGCCCTGCGAGATTCAATTCTCACAGGGCTTTTTGCTTTGAGGCAGTCTTGCTTTATTACTCTGCGCCCATTTCTTTGAGCAGGCGATCCGCCTTGTCCACATGTTTCATCTGCCACAGCATGTAACGCAGATCAACCTGTATGGAACGGGAATTGGCCTTATTGTAATCCCAGTCGGAAATGATGGAATCCAGGGTGCCGTCAAATGCCAGGCCAATGAATTCGCCTTTGGCATTCAATGCAGCGGAACCGGAATTGCCCCCAGTAATATCCAGAGTCGCGAGATAGTTCACAGGCACTGTTTTTAATTGCGGGTCAACATACTTGCCGAAGTCTTTGGCTTTAATTGCTGCCAATTGTGCGGCGGGTGCGTTGAATTCGCCAGTGCCGGTTGCCTTGGGCGGGATGCCATTTACCGTCGTGAAGGACTTCCATGCCAGGCCATCAGCCGTGCCATGATCACGGCCAGTCACTTTGCCGAAGGTGACGCGCAAGGTGCTGTTAGCATCAGGATAGACGGCCTGCCCTTTGCTCTTCATGTAGGCGATTTTTGCCTTCATGTAATTGCCATAAGCTTGCTGGATCTTTCCTGACAGTTCTTCATCTTCAGCTTCACGCTTCAAACCGCCCTCATACATCGCAACTGCTGCCTTGACGAAACTGTCATTGCTGGCTTTGAAATCTTCAGGCTTTGCCGTCAACCACGCGCTGCGGGCAGTTTTATCACCCAGTTTGCTACCAGCATACAAAGTGTCCAGCAGGGACTTGAGGTCGGCTTCGGACATGCCATCCTTGATGCCTACTGCAGCATCAAAATTGGCGCTACGGTCTGCCTTGGGTTGCGCAACGTATTTGCTCAGGTTATACAAGACCAAAGCTTTGTCGACTTTTTCATCGTAGTTGCGTTCGATTGCATCCACAGTCGCCTTGAAGCGAGGCAGATCACGCACCTGGTAACCAGCTTTACGCTCTGCATCGGTCTTGGTTGATTCATTCGACAGACGGTACAAAGTGCGTGCCGTAGTCAGGAAGCGTGGAGAGGAACTGCCCAGATAAAAATCGCGCTTGCCTAAGGTGTCGCGCTCTGCAATCAACTTTTCAACCTGCTCAATATCGCTAGCAAATTCCTTGGCGCGTGCAGGGTTGCTGTTGATCCACGCTTTCAGCTCTTCATGCTCTTTGGTTTTGCGAGACAGGATGTCGCTGCCAGCATAACTGTCGAGCATGCCTTGGCGGTTTTTGTAGTAGTTGTTGATACCTGCAACCTGGCCGGCATACTTGAGTTTGGCATCTGGATTGCTGCTGGTTTCTTTGGCAATGATGGCCAGCATGTCACCCGAGCTTTTCACAAATGTAGGGTAGTTCCAGTCAAATGTATAAGCCACTTCTGACGGCAGGCGATGGCGGTTGGTGCGGCCTGGGTAACCCAGCACCATGATGAAATCGCCTTCTTTGAGACTATCTTTGGCCAGTTTCAGGAAGTGTTTTGGCACGTAAGGCACATTGTCTTTGCTGTAGTCAGCAGATTTGCCGTCTTTGCTTACATAAGCGCGGTAGAAACCATAGTCACCGGTATGGCGCGGCCACATCCAGTTATCGGTATCGCCACCAAACTTGCCTACACCTTCAGGCGGGGCGTGAACCAGGCGTACGTCTTTGATTTCCAGTTGTTTGATGAGGTAATACTCAAGGCCGCCGTAGTATGGGTAAACGTTACAGCGATGGCCGGCATCTTTTTCGCATTCCGCGATGATGGTTTTGGAATTCTTTTCTATAGCATCAACGCGGGCTTTGCCGTTCAAATTGGCAGTGTTTTTGTCGATGATCTTATTGCTGACATTATTGACTTCTTTGGTGACAAAAATGCGTGAACCAGGAGATGCCGGTAACTCTTCTTCCAGGCTATTGGCCAGGAAACCATTCGCCAGCAAGTTGCGCTCCGGTTTAGAATTATGGGCAACACTGTTGTAGACGCAATGGTGATTAGTCGCGACCAGACCTTGTGGTGACACAAAAGAAGCTGAGCAACCGCCAAGGCTGACAATGGCACCCATAGGGAATTCCGTCAATTTGGTCAGCGTTGCCGGGTCCAGTTTCAAGCCGTCTGCTTTCAGTTGCTTGGCAACTTGCGGCAATTGTTGCGGCATCCACATGCCTTCATCTGCGCTAGCGATCTGGCATAGGCTCATGACCGCCAGCGTGGTAAGTGTTTTTTTCATCATATTGTTATAAAAAGATGTGAAAATCTAGAATTGTTATTCCCTCTTGGCATCCCCGGAACGAGTCTGAGGCGCGGTAAGTTTAGTCCTAAAAACTGGGAGAAAGTTCACTATTTCGCGCGAACTTGTACCAATTACATGGATTTTTCCAGGCAGCGGCTCAAAAAGATGTGCACTGCCCCGCAAAAAATTGGTGTTTGTTGTTACTTTTCTGGATTTTTGCTGTATTTTGTACGCAGTCAAAATTGCAAGATGCAATTTGAACATGCATTTATTTATGCGGACGCAATATCGTGAAGCGGATATGAAATATAAGATTGGCTGGTTTGAAGCACTTGTAAAGTCAAAGAATTTTTCTCAACGCCTCGCGCAACTCCGAGAGTTTTGGGGGTTTGCTAAGTACGCAATCCACATGCGAAGGGGAATCTCCATCATCAACCAAACGCTGCCCCCAACCCGTCAACATAATGATAGGGGTCATAGGTGAAACTTGCTTGATTGAACTGGCCAGTTTGCGGCCATCTATATACGGCATGCCGAGATCCGTGATGACGACAGCGAAAGGATCACCTTTCCCATGGGCGTCGTTAAAGGCATTTATGCCAGCTTGACCACCATCAGCCGAGAGTACGCTGTGACCATCAATTTCCAATATGTCGCGCAAGGATTTTAAAACCATGGGATCGTCATCAACGACCAGAATACGTCTGTGCGTGGGCACGGCTTCAGGCGCGGGCGTTCTGGCAATCGGACTAACTGTAGTGGGCACCAGAAAACTCATGCGCATGGTGGTGCCTTTACCAACTTCCGTCAGAATGTCTATGTGAGCGCTGTGTCTTTCTATCATGCCATACACCATGGCCAGCCCCAATCCTGTCCCCCGCTCACCTTTGGTAGTGAAGAACGGCTCCAGGCAACGACGCCTGGTATCATCAGACATGCCTATGCCTGAATCACAGACGTCAATATGGACTTGTTTCAAGATGACTTCTTTTGTTGACTCCAGCAAGTCTTGTACGACACTGGTGCGCAAAGTGAGCACCCCACCTTCTGGCATGGCATCAACCGCATTGAAAATTAGATTTGTCAACGCCTCCCTGATTTCGCCATGCACGCCCATGATGTCTGGCAAATCAGGTGCAAGTTCAGTGTGTACGCTGATTACAATGCCACGTTGCTGTGGCATGTCACTCCACCTGGCGCGGGTAAGGTCTATGACTTGTTGTACCAGGCTGTTCACATCAACAGGCGACAAAGCCAATTGTGGTGCACGCTGACGATAAAATTCCCGCATTCTGGCAACGGTGGCAGCGACATCATCTATCGCCCGCGAAATGACTTCCAGGTAATTTCTGCCTTTAACGCTCAGGTTTTTTTCTGTTTCCAGTAAGGATTCTGTATACAGAGCGACAGGAGAAATCGCATTATTGATGTCATGTGCTATGCCACTCGCCATCTGCCCCAGGGCACGCAAACGTTCTTGCTGCATGATGGATTGCTGGGTCTGGCGCAAGTCATCATAAGCTTGTTGCAACGCAGTATAAAGCTGCGCCTGATTGGCAGCCAGGGCCACATGCTCACTCAATTGCCTTAAAAATTCACATTCTCCACTATTAAAACTATGTGCCTCGCGCTTGGCGACGACTAGTACACCAAACACGGTACTTTCTGCCCTTAATGGTGCCATCACCACTGCACTGAGGCCGCCCGCAGCCAGTCTTTGCGGGAAAGGAAAGTTGACTTTACTGATGTCCGCCTCATAGACCAGCTGACCACGCACGCAGCGTGACAAGCCATTTTCATCAATAGAAACCTGGGTATTCTGGGTCATGGACAATTTTTGCGCCAAAGACTCGCTGTGCAAACCGACGCTGGTGACCTGCAGTTGATTTTTTGCCTGGTCATAAAGACAAACACAACTGAAGTCGACAGGAAGATGATCTTCCAGGCTGCGTATGACAACTTGAAAAATACTACGCAAATCCTGACGCTCACCGATGGAACGTGTGATTTGATGCAGCAGGTTCAAACGGGCAAGCTGTGCCTGCGCCTTTTTCTCGATTTGTTGACGCTCTATGATTTCTGCCTGCAAGGCTTCATTGATATCAACCAAAGCATCACGAGACACGGTGGTCAATTTCAGTTTTTCTGTCATGCCATCAAATGCGCGAGCCAGGTCCCCTATTTCATCCTGACTATCGAATCGCAGCGAAAAGTCGAGATTGCCAGCTCCGACGATAGCCGTTCCTTCACGCAATTTTTCCAGAGGCCTGCTGACACTGCGCAGCGTGATGTAGATAGTGACGGTCACGACCAATACAACTATGCCACCAAAAAGAATGACAGCATTAAATGCCCGTTGCTGGGCATTCAAGGCACCGATACGACTTTGCTCAGACAAACTTAAGGCATCAGAAATCATAGCCTGCGTTTTATTGGTGATCTGTCCCAGCAGTCGTGACTCTAATTCTTCGAGTATCTCGGCTTTATCTTTTTCCTTCATCAATTCATGATGATTACTCACCAGTAGACCAAACAGTTGCGCTATATTTTCATTGCCACTTCTCAATTCAGAAATGGCGTCTTTGTCAGCAAGCTCAGTAAATTCTTCGGCTCCAGCCAAACGCTTGGAAAAAGAATTGCTGCGCAGCTGCCACTGCGCCCTGGTGCGCTCATCATGTCGTAATGCATATTCGAGAGTCAGATAGCGCAATGAAGTTACTGCCTGCAATAACTCGCCAGCGGCCTCATTTTTGGCGATTTCGCGCTTCATTTGTAAAGTGGTGGACAATAAAATGACCACGATCATCGCCACGATGGCTAAAGATATTAATTCCGCAAATTTCAGACGAGTTGAAATTTTCACGTTGGAATCTCAATGTATGATGGTCACGGCCGATGGCTTGACTTTTTCCATGCCGTCCAGATAGATATAGTCAAGATAATTGGGTACTTCAGTTTTGTTGGTCAGCTTATTTTTAATTGCCCATCTGGCCTGGTCTTCCAAGGCCAGCAATAATCCCTGATCAAGTCCGATTTCAAAACGATATGTCGCCCAGGCAGCTCTCTGTTCTTTGGTATTTGTTTTTTTACCGGCTTCATGTAGCACGCGGGCGGCGTCAGGCATGTCATTACAGTAATTGCTACCTTGATCCAGTGCACGCAACACCTTGTTGATCGTTTCTGGCTCGGCAGAAATATAACTGCGCATACCAACCACGTTATAAAGACTTTCGTATACATCTTTGCCGTAAAAAACTACCCCATTATCGCCAAGCCGCGTCATCATGGTATTCAAAAATGGCTCCCAGGATGCTACAGCATCAACCTCGCCGCGCTCTATCGCGTCGGCAAATTCTTCTGGTTTGTAGTTAATCATGGTCACATCTTTGACCGATAATTTCTGGCGATTCAGAAAAGCGCTGAGTGTGAAATGACTTGATGTGCTGAGCGTTACACCGACACGCTTACCCTTAAGATCTGCAGGTTGAAGTATGCCGCGGTCTCTGCGTCCGACAATGCCGTGATCTTTGTCAGTTTTAAATATGGTAGCAATCGCTGCGACCGGCCTTTGGTCAAGTCCGGCAAACATGACAGGAATATCGGCCACAGTTCCCAAATGAGCCTGCCCCTGTACTACAGCCTCCATCGCAGCTTTACCACTCGAGTGCGATTGAATGAGTACAACGATCCCTTCTTTGGCGAAATATCCTTTTTCCCTGGCAGCGGTGATGGAACAGGTACCTACGTACTCTGTATTAGTCGCAATGATGACTTGTTCCAGTGGGGCTCTTGAAACAGGTGCGCGAATTAACCACACATAGATCAAGCTCAAAAACAGGACGGCAAAAAGCAGACAAGCAAGCCAGATGAGAATTGACTTGTAAGAAAGTTGCCTGAGCTTTATACCTGTCATGCCGATTTCCTCTCCCCAGTTTTCTCAGCGCACTCTTTTGCATGATGACAACAGTAAAAACATTGGTGAATGTTTCAAAACCTAATTAAGACGGCTCCAAAATAGCTCAATCACCCAATAGTTACACCACATCATGCAAGTATGAAACATTGTTTTTTATTCTAGTTCCTTGAGTAAATTTAAGCAAGCAATTGCGGTTTTATTATCCAGGTCTTCCTCTTCATGCCAAGCCGAAACAGACACTGCAATCAACTTGAATTGACGCAATACAGAAAAAAGCTCCCGCATCTGCGCATGCGATGGCCCTTGTTTTACATGGTATTTGAGTGCAGGCAATTCAGCCCTGTCATCGATCACATCGGTATCAAAATGCAGATAGATATTTTCATGAGGAGATAGATGCTTGCCTATTTCATCGATCTTACAAGTGAGAATTTTTGAACTTTCCAGCGATTCTTTTTCTCCCGGATCCAAGTCACGCGCATCGGACAGAATGATTTGCTCTTCCGGGTAAGACTTGATGCCAACTTCATTTAAGAAAGCACCAATGGCATCACGCTCATTTTTGCGCCTGTCGCGCCTGCCTACCAGCATTGCCAGGGGCATGCCCCCTAGATATTTGGTCAGCGTGGTTTCCCAGGTGTGGAAATCCCCATGCGCATCCAGCCACAATATGCGGTCAGGCTGCTTACCTGCTTTTTGCAGGCCCGTCACCATACCCAAGGTAGAAAAACAATCTCCGGCGATGCAAACAGGCCTGTCACCGTGCTCAGTGATTTGTTGAACTTTGCTGGCAAGATTTGCATAAATTTGCCCCATCCTGCGCAATTTCTCATTCGCATCAGCAATTGATGTTTCTTTGAATTCAGGGATATTCAATATCTCCCACAGATGTGTGCTGACATCATTGACGCGCCCAAGACCATCCCGCCTTTGTCCTGTTAAAAATGGTATGAGTAAATGCTTGTTCATAACCAGGCTTCTGGATTCATTTGATAAGCTAAAGCATCCATCATTATTTGCACATCCTTTCTTTTTCCCATGCGCAGTAAACTGTCTTCCCGTTTGTGCCAGCGTCTGATTTTAGGTGCCTCTGTTGCCATCGTGACCGGGAAAACTGGCAAACTACTCATTTCCTGCAAACCTAAATAAGAGGTAATTTTTTTAATTGTTTCGGCGGGTTTTGATAAAAATTCTTCAAATGAAACAGGCATAGATGTCACCTGACTGTCGAATATGGCCTGGTGCGCTGACAGCCATTGGTTCAGGCAAACCTCTTCCAGATCGGCGTTGACATATTCTTTCCAGTTAGGTGGCAGGTCAAATTTCCACCACCGCTTACCAAAGCCTACAGTATCTGAATATCCCCTGATCGACAAACTCACACCTATACGTTGCACATCGCGTGAAAAGAAAGCAACTGGCGATAACCAACCATCCATCAGACCATTGACTGATTGAGCATAACCCCTGGTCAGATGTAGGTATTTGATTTGGGCATTTGGAAATAGTTGTTCATACATACCTATTCTATAAACATCAGGTGGCGTCTTGAAAAGCAAAATCTTGTTTTCAATATCATCAGATCTTAATTGTCGCCGATAATGGCGTGGAATGACGAAAGGCGGTTCTTCCAGCTTAAACGATTCATTAAAACAATGACTTGCGGCAGGATTTTTTTTGCCATCGTAATAGTCCAGCCGCCAGGTCTCACTGTTAAAAACGCGCGACAGAATTAGATCTTGCAGCATTGCCTCGCCCTGAATATTCTTTTCTTGCGCCACATGAAAGACTGCATCGAGATCATGCGTGAGTTGGAGATAAGCCCGGTCATCAGTAAATAAAACAGGAAACTGCAATAGCAGGCGTTTTTTCCATCTGTTTTTTAGCAAGGAATAGTCAGTATTACCCTCAGAAGGCAAAGTCAAGTCATCGAAAATATTGTCCAGCAGTGCTTCTTGATTTTCTAAAGTCTTGAGTGCATCACTATCTGCATTAAAAGAAAAACCATTTCTCGTCAGCGCAAGAAATGGCTCCATCTCACCGTCGAGAGAGGCGATATCAGGATGGGATGACAACACACTTTTGAGCAGGCTGGAACCTGATCTGGGTGAAGTGAGAATAACAGCCACATTTTTAACACGTAAGGCAAGCTCAGTATGCGCCACCTGGCGCAGATCATTGACGGCATCTATAACGTCCATCACTACACCGATTTCTTTGCACGCCTCATTACAAAGGCATAGAATTTTTTCGTCTCTGCCTTGTCTGCGGCTGCACTAGCCAGGGTCCGGACTGAAAAACCAGCGGCTTTTGCCAATACCTTGATCTGGTCAATCGCACCAAAATTGGATTGGGCGAAATAGATACGGCCTTCTGGTTTCAAATGCTTGCCAACTTCTGCAAAAAATTGAGTGTTCGTCTTGAAATCGGTATCCCATTGTGAACTCGCGACCACATCATGCGCCGGCTTGTCACGAAATGGCAGATTGGCTGTAATCACATCAAACTGTTCATCTTTCAGTGCCTGGAAGAGATTCGATTTTTTGACTGTCAAGAGCTTGTCAAAGCCATGCAGTTTGGCATTGTGTTTTGCGCTTTTAATAGCGGCAGGATTAATGTCGACTGCAGTGACCTTGCTTGCGCCGCCATAGCAAGCAAAAATGGCAATGACACCTGAACCTGTACCGACATCCAGCACACTATCACCAGGTTTTATTTTAAAACTCTTTACCAACGGCTGACTATCAGTGAATGGCCAAAATGTTTCTGGGAAAACTAAAAATTCTTTCCCCAGATATTTCACCACTTTTCCTTCCGGAGCGATGGATTTAAATGCCTTTTGCCTGTTCTTTTGCCACCGATCTATGTGAGCAAGGCTATTTGCTGATGTCTGTTCCATGGCCACCCTTTCAGATATTAAAAACACTACGGAAAAGTGTTCATCAGCATAACGGAGCTGATGCTTTAAATCGGTTTTTTACTTGCTGCAAATTCCAGAGCAAGGTCTACAGCCAATGCAAATTGCTCAATATCGATAGGCTTGGTGATATAAGAGAAAAAACCTGCTGTTTTTCCATTTTCAAGATCCGCAGGCATCGCATTCGCGGTAACCGCAATGACCGGGATATGGGCAGTTCTGGGATCACTTAGTAAATATCGCCTGGTTTCTATACCGTCTATACCAGGTAAATTAATATCCATCAAAATGACATCAGGTAAATGCAATCGTGCCTGCTCTATACCAAGCAAGCCATCGGTTGCAGTCAACAAAACCAGGTCAGAACGCAGACGTATCAATTCAGCGACCAGCCTCAAATTGGTGGGATTGTCTTCTACATACAGCAGATATTTCTGTGCACTTGATTTTTCGCCAGGTGCAGTTTCGTAGACCATCGTTTTAGCGTCTGGTTGTTGATACTGGATACCTGCAACAGTTCCGGGAAATTTGACCCAAAACGTGCTGCCTACACCTACCTGACTATTGATCCCTATACTGCCCTCCATGGCTTCAACCAGGTTTTTGACCAATGACAAGCCTATGCCTGTTCCTTCTTCATTGAATACTTCTCGCCCCAGGCGGTTAAATGGTTGAAAAATGGTTTCCAATTGAACTGAACTCAGCCCAACCCCGGTATCAATGACTTGAATACAGATGTGACTATCATCCGCCACATGCGCGGCAACACTGACCGTGCCACTTTGACGGTTATATTTGATCGCATTAGACAACAGATTAATCAACACTTGCTTGAGGCGAATCCGGTCTGCACTGACATGCAAGTTGGTATTTTCTGCAAAGCTGACATTGATTCCACGTTTTTGAGCCAGCGGATCTATCATCGTTTTGCATTCGGCAAATATCTCATCGAGAGTGATGGCCTCAATAGATAATTTCATTGCCCCGGATTCTACTTTTGCCAGATCGAGAATTTCGTTAATCAAGGTCAGTAAATGACTTCCGGCTTCTTCTATGTGTTTGGCAAATTCTTTTTTTTCATCAAAACTGGTTTGCAGGCTATCAGATGCCAGGATTTGGGCAAAACCAAGTATCGCATTCAGCGGGGTTCGTAACTCATGACTCATATTCGACAGGAAAGTCGATTTCGCCCGATTGGCAATTTCTGCCTGCATCCTGGCTTGCTCCAGATCTTGATTCAAGATCACCAGTTCAGCAGTGTGTTGACGCAGTTGCAGTTCCAGTTTGGCATTTGCCATGCGTAACTGACGCGTCTCCATGGCGCGTACAAGTACAGGCAAGATGGCTGAAATTTTGAAAGGCTTGATGATGTAGTCGAGTGCACCGACTTTCATGGCCTTGACAGCTGATGTGATACTACCTTCACCTGTCATGACGATGCATGCCAGATCGGTATCAATTTTGCGGGCAGATTCCACCATGGCAATGCCATCCAAACCTGGCATCATCAAATCTGTCAGCAATAAATCAAATGTGTTATTACGCAGATAAGCAAGTGCTTCGATTCCATTTGCAAAACCGGTAGTTTCATAGTTGTGGTCGCGCAACAAATCACACAATGCCTGCAAGTGTGCTGTTTCATCGTCAACTATCAAAATGCGTGCTTGCATTTGGGATGCTGTCATCTGAACTCCTGACGTTAGCTAAATGCTCATATCCATCGCTGACCATGCAGCATGTTATTTATTGCCAACAGATCATTGCGCTTACAAAAAGACAATGCCTACATGCTCAAGGTCTTATTACATGGCCTTGTAAGCATATTAGCATTTTTTAAAAAACAATAATGAGGAATAAGCAATGCAAGATTAAAAGATGGGAAAGAGAATATATCGCTCTTGGGGAATTGATCGCCAGCAGTCAGCGCAGTCGAAAAATATATTAGAGAAGATGCTTGAATTTTGCATGATCAACAAAGCCAGACCGATGCAGCATGATGATGGCTTCCTGAGTATTACCACCGACAGCATCTTGTAGCGTGTACTGATCGAGTGCCGTATAAAACACAGAAAGTCCCTGATCAAGTATCGATTTGAGCTGGCAATTTCCACGTAGCACGCAAGGCGGGATGGCACAGTTAATCAATGCGTCTCCGCCTTCCAGTTCACGAATAATGCTACCCAGGCGATAAGCTTTTACATCCTGGGCCAATGCCATACCACCACCTTTACCTCTGGTAGTGTTGATCCAGTTTTTTTGCGCTAGAAAATGCACAACCTTGACGAGGTGATTGCGGGAAATAGCAAATTTAGTGGCAATTTCACTAATGGTCACTGGTTCTTGTCTGTCTTTGTGACTCAGATACATGAGTACGCGCAAACCAAGATCGGTAAAGTGTGTTAATTGCATAAATAAATTTCTGATGTCCCTATGGCTTGCTCATGTTAATACAATTAATACAGAACTGCAGCAAAGCAATACCATAGGCTTTTATTAATCGAACCTATGGCATTGTAATGAACTCATCAGTGCGCAAATCCACCACTGCCAAAAGCTTCCTTATGGATGCGTGAGGATGCAATGCCCAGACTTTGCAAACTGGCGATTTGCGCCTGCATGAATGGGCGCGGACCGCAAACATAATAATCAGCTTCAGGAAGTATAAAATCGCTCGCTACCGTTTTCATATCCAGCCGGCCCTGCTGATCATAATCTACGGATTGCTGATCTTCTGCACGCGGCGCTTCATAATATGTCAGTGATTTGACTTGAGTATATTGCTCACTCAATGCACGCACTTGCTGTTTGAAGGCATGTACCCCACCATGGCGACAAGCATGCACGAAACGAATTTTGCGTGTCGTGTTTTGTTTGAGTAAATGCTCAAGCATGGCCAACTTTGGCGTGACGCCAACCCCTGCACTGATCAAGACCACAGGCGTGTCCCGGTCTTCATGCAAGATATAGTCACCCATGGGTGGTGCCACATCCAGCACTGAACCTTCATGAAAATCTCTGTGCAATACATTGGACACCAGGCCAGCAGGTTTTTCTGCCAGTTCAGCTTCACGTTTGACTGAGATACGCAAATACTCCTGGCCTGGGGCGCATGACAGGCTGTACTGACGTGGTTGCATCATACCTAGTTCAGGTACAAATACTTTGACCGAGATGTACTGCCCGGGTTTGTAGTCAGGCACCGAGCCGCCATCCGCAGGTCGTAAATAGAAAGAAGTAATCTCTTCGCTTTCCACTATTTTTTTGCTGACGATAAAACTACGCCACCCTGTCCAGCCGCCGGGTGTCATGGCTGCCTTTGCATAAATCGCAGCTTCTTGCGCAATCAATACATCAGCGAGTTGCCCATACGCTGCGGCCCAGGCTGCCAGCAATTCATCACTGGCAGCGTCACCCAATACTTCTTTGATCGAAGCAAGTAAATGCATACCTACGATAGGATAGTGCTCTGCCCTGATACCCACACTGACATGCTTGTTCGCGACCAGGGTCAATACCGGCATCAGCACCATGGGGTTATCTATATGCTCGGCATAAGCCAGCACCGCCATAGCAAGTGCTTGTTGCTGGCTACCTGATTGCTGATTGCCCTGATTGAAAACAGGTTTCAGTTCCGGATTATGAGAAAACATGCGTGTATAAAAATGGCGTGTCAGCGTGACTCCATGTTCTTTCAACACTGGCACTGTGGCTTTTACGAGATTTCTTGTATAGATGTCTAACATATTCAATCTTATAGATGCAATTTAAATACATGTTTAAAGTCAAATTAAACGGTGAAGAACTTTAAACAACCGGGGGAATTCAAAGCTGATGCATTGCCATCATATTCCACATAACATGTATTGTAAATATACTTTCAAAATAACGATATCTGATTGTTAATAGTTCAATGAAATCTGGGATTAAAAAAAGTATGAATCCCATGTGCATACACATGGGATTCATACTCATTTTGCAGTAGTCACTACAATAAGCGACTATGTCTGGGCAATTTTGCTGAAAGATACTCCAGTTGATCAGCGATCACATTTCTTCCACTCAAAATGAAATGCTCGAAACGGCAAGGCGCATACGGCACATATATCAAAGGCTTGAAGTCATGCACGAACTTGTTGCCCTTCGCATGATTACAATCTTTGCAGGCAGTCACACAATTTTCCCAGGCATCTTTTCCTCCACGTGAGGTTGGCAAAATATGATCACGTGACAGCTCCTGATACGGGAAGGTCTCACCACAATATGCGCAGATATGCCTGTCCCTGGCATACAGCAGCCTGTTCCCATCGCCCAAAGGGATTTGGTGACGGCTGTTTTTAGACATGCGTTCACTATTACGTATAGAAATAATAGGCTTGATGAAAATCCTGGATTGTTCACCATCCTTGTTATAGCCACCGCGCAGCATGAAGACTTGATCACCAATATCCCATGCCACTTTTTTTGCGGCGTACTGAGTCGCAGCGTCGTTCTGACTTATCCAGTCATACGGCACTCCAGCTATATCCAAAACCAATATTTGTTGCATACATCACCTGTTTGTATGGGATGTTTTTCCAATTTGGGAAGACGGACTGATAAAACTCGCTGCACATACCACCAGCATGCCAGCAATAAAACGGCAATCTGCTCTTTCATTGTAGACACGAATTGCTGATGCTGTAAGGCATGATTGTTAAAATTCGCCCGAATGGACTTTCATGCACGCCTAGCGGCGTTTTTTCCATGAATATTCAGGCCCGGCATCAGCAACACCTGCATGGCCGACTGAATCCGGATTTTCACAAGACATGGTGATATGACGAATCGCTGCGCCCTGACGCTGCTCTGCACGCAAAGACTCAGCGAATCGCAAGACATCAGCCATGCATTCATTGGCAAACTCTTTTGAGCATGCCAGTTCTTGTCCATCAATACGAATGGACCAATAAATCATAAACATAATTTTCTATTTTTCTTGTTTTTATAAGATGACAAAGTACATACCGTAATCTGACATGGATATTGGTCTCATCCCTTAGAAATATACCCATGCTTAAAGTATCGGCTTCATAGAAAAATGAAGCGCCAGCATGTTAAAAATGACCTGATCTCAAGTCACTTTTAACATGCTGTAAATATCGCAGGATATTTACAGCATATCCCCTCCCCGCCATGTGTACAGAACACACAGCAGAAGGGTTTATCAATACATCTTCCCGAATTGTTAAAGAATCCCGTGTTATCCGGCGTTTTCCGGCACGACCGCCAATCGGCGGGTTTTACTACTGGGTTTTTAAAGCGCATCTGTCAAAGCATGAATTTTAAAAACCATAAAAGGCAAAAAGCCCGGAGCTTTGCAGGCATCCGGGCTTTTCAGCTCTCATCGGGAAGCAGCTTCGTCTGCTTTCCTGATTTCAAGGGTTAACACCCCGAATGTCCATCATGATGGTCCTGTGAAATGCGAGATCCCAGCCGCCATCCTGGCCCCTAAAGTCCGTGGCTGTTTCGCATATCGCTGTCCGTGCGGGAATTACCCCTGCAGCAAAATATTCAGCTTCGCTAATTTCCAACCACTTGCCCAACAGCCGTCCAGCTCGTGCCGCGAGGCTTGAGCTTGCTTGATCCAGCGATTGATAAGTGTTTTGGGTATTCATAGATTTCTTAATTGCTAAGCTTTTTTATTTTCACCATGGTATCTTGTCATAGCTTTCTTTAATTAACAAGCCTTTAAAAGAATAATTTCTTCATGCAAAGAAGAAATTATTCTTTTATGTGACGTTTACGTCAAAGTTTGAGGTAGACAATCACGCAATAAACGATTTGCCACCTCCTTGAGTTCTGTTTGCAATTGTGTCGGTTTACGTATTTCAAAATCAAAAGGCAAAGCGGCCAATTGTCTTGCAAACCAGCTCAAATCTTCGGACTGGTTATACAGCAGCACTCCATCAGTAGTTTGCTCCAACACGGCAATCGTGTCAGACAAATGTCTGCGCGCTCTTTGCATATCAGTCTTCAACATGACTTCCACACTAAAGGCACGTGGAATAGTCGCCACAGCGTTACGCAAATAACTCAGTACACTGAAATTGGCGGGGCTATCAAAATGCCGGGTCTGTAAATCTGCTTGTATCACCCTGTCCAGCCTGAAACTACGTATGTTTTGCCGCAAATGACAAAAGCCAACGAAATACCAGCATGCTGCATGAAAGGCCAGACCGTAGCCGTCCACCATCCGTTCACTTTCCACATCATTTGCCCCCCGATATCGCAAGTGTATGGATTGTTTGTGTGCGACGGCATGGCTTAACCTGGCCAATATTTCCTTGTCAGCCGGCACCGTTGCTGATTGAAGATTGATCTCTATCGCTGCATCTGCTGCCTTCAATCTTTGCCGGAGTTTGTCTGGCAAAATTCTTTGTAATTTTGCCAGTGCACTTTCTATTGATGACGCGGCATCAAGCAGTTTCATTTGGCGCGCGACAGACAGGGCAATGGAGATGGCAAAGCCCTCCTCCTCATTAAACATCATGGGCGGTAGTTTAAAACCTGGCATGATGGAATACCCACCGTGACGCCCACGTGCCGTCATGATGGGTATCCCCATTTCTTCGAGGGTGACGATGTAGCGCCGCAAGCTGCGCCGGTCAATTTCCAGCATGCGCGCCAGATCCGCGCCGCTCACTTGGCCTTGATTTTGCAAGAGTTCCAGCAATGCCAGGACGCGGGTGGTTGGATGATAACTTTGTGACATAAGCCAAGTTTATTCATTTAATAGGATAAATTATGCCCTATATATTCCCTATCCTTTCATTTATTGCTTCTACCGAAGCATATTTACCAAGGAGAGAACATGAATTCAGCAGTCAATACTACTCAGGCCTCAGGCATCAACGACTTTGATTTTTTTATTGGCAACTGGCAGGTTAAGCATTGCCGTCTCAAGGAACGACTTGCCAACTGCCAGGAATGGCTGGAGTTTGATGGCAATACGTCTGTCAGTAAAATCCTTGGCGGTGCTGGCAATATCGATGACAATTTGCTTGAAATGCCAGGTGGTACCTATCGTGCCGCAACTTTGCGTTCATATGATCCAGAAAAAGACCTGTGGTCTATCTGGTGGCTGGATGGACGCTACCCCACACATCTGGACGTGCCTATGCAGGGTCGGTTTATAAATAGCACAGGCGAATTTTATGCTGATGACACATTTGCTGGTCAGGCAATACGCGTACGCTTTTTATGGAACATGCCAGCCCCAGATCAACCGCGCTGGGAACAGGCATTTTCAGTCGATGGTGGCATTAATTGGGAAACCAATTGGGTCATGGATTTTCAGAGAATAGGCTAGTAGTCTCGCACACCTGTCATCCAGGCGTTCATGATCAATGCTGATGGTCGCTTACAAAGTTATTGGACTTGGGCGGGAAAATCGTTGTTCTACGACCTCTTCCCCCCATTGGCGGCCAGGCAGCTCTTCGAGCAGCACAAAGCCTGCTTCTTCATACAGACGTCGTGCTGCATCCAGGCCTTTAAATGTCCACAGCTGTATTTCACTGAATTGCTGCTGCTCACAAAATGAAATTGCTTCCTTAAGTAAACGCCTGCCTATCCCGCTGCCACGTAATTCGTCATCAACAATAAACCAACGCAAGTGAGCAATATTGCCGCCGAAGTCTTCGCCATCGATCGCGATGGTAGCGACAATCTTGCCTTCACTAACTGCAAACCACAGTTGATTCATCGGATTATTCAGGCGTCCAATAAACTCAGCCATGTCGCTGGCGACTTTGGCTTCGAAGAAATGTCCGAATCCGGCTGTTCGTGCGTAATAGCGCGCATGCATTTCCACAGCACGACCGAGTACACCGGGGTGATAACCACATTGAATGCTTACGTGTGGGAAGGTAGCGGGCGACGCCCCCTTGCGACTAATAGCCAGTGTGTCTGCATATATGGTCAAGCCATCCACTACTTTGGCATGAATTGATATGGGAATATTTTCCAGCGCACTGCTAACCCGCATCTGGGCAAACTGATTGATGGCAGCCAGGGCTTGCTTGCCTTTTGCTGTCAACGCAAGTTGCTTTTCCCGTGCATCTTTTTGACTGCTGGTTTCTATCAGTTCGCCACTTTCTATCAGTTTGCGCACCATACGGCTGACACTGGATTTTTCCAGACACAATACCTCGCAAAGCGCAGTTGCGCTATGTACGTCATGTTCGCCAATCTCAATTAAGGCATGTACAGCAGACGCAGGAAGACTAGTACCAGCCAATGTCGGTTTCATGAAACCAAGCTCACGCACCAACCTGCGCGATGCATCGCGAATTCCTTGAACTACGAGTGGAGAGATGGCAGTGCTCATAGTCATTCCATTATAGTTGCACGGTACAACTATATTCCCAAATGCAGCTTTCATGCAAGAGTTTATTTGAGCACATGCGATTGGAACAGACGCATAACGAAAAATTTATGAATTAGCAAATTTGTTACTAAAGGAAAAATAAAGCACTAAAGCTCTGAGGAATCGCAAAGCAAGTCATTCCCAGTATGCATAGCGATTGAAACATAATCGGTATTGATATATATTCTCATTATCATTTAGAGTTACACTTTTTCTTCGACCCGGGAATTTCGCCATGAGCAGTTTGCCATTACAGCAAGCAATTTCTACCACATTGAATCTGATGAAAGTCGGTGACTCTGGTGTCGTTGAAGATGTACAAGAACAAGGCGATGCGAAAGACGACAATCTGTTCAATATTACCCGCCGCCTGAAAGAACTAGGCTTTGTCAAAGGCGAAGCGGTAAAAGTATTACACAAAGGTTATTTTGGTGGTGAACCGCTGGCAGTCAGGATAGGCCAGTCTACCTTTGCACTGCGAAATTTTGAAGCGGCCTTGATTGGCGTTAACCCCGGCGTTACTCACTCAGGAAAAGTAGGAACATAGTGAACGAATTGTTTTCTCCGCTCATCGCTCTTGTCGGTAACCCTAACTGCGGAAAAACTGCACTCTTCAATCGTTTGACAGGTGCACGGCAAAAAGTAGCAAACTATGCAGGCGTCACGATAGAACGGAAAGAAGGTAAATTCCGTTCTGATGCGGGGCGTCAATGGCAGGTCCTGGATTTACCTGGTACCTATAGCCTGCACGCCATCACCCCTGATGAAAAAATCACCCAGGAAGTAGTTACTGGCCAGCGCACTGATGAAACCATGCCAGATGCTGTGGTCTGCGTCGTCGATGCCACCAACTTGAAACGCGGCCTGCGCGTAGTGTTTGAATTGCTGGCACTGGGCCAGCCATTGATACTGGCGGTGAACATGATGGATATCGCCAAGAAGCGCCATATCCATATCGACATTGCAGCATTAAGCCGCAAGCTGAATATCCCTGTTGTTGAAACGATTGCAGTCGATCCCAAGGGTATCGACGCCCTCCTGACTGAACTGGAAGCGCTGGCGCAAACGCTGCAACCAAATGGCAATATCACGCCACATGCACTTTCTGCACAAAGCCCGGAGAGCTTGCAACAACAAGCCAATGCGGTGCTGGACGCGTGTGTCACGCAGGATGTTGACGCCGCCAGCGAACGCGCTGCCAGTTTGAGTTATCGCATGGATAACTGGATTTTGCATCCAGCTATTGGCCCAGTGATTTTTGCTACCTTGATGTTCCTGGTATTCCAGGCTGTGTTTGCCTGGGCACAGGCACCGATGGACTTGATCAAGTCAACTATCGATGCGGCTGGTACCGCAGTTGAATCAGCACTGGCACCCGGGGTGCTGCAAGGCTTGCTGGTGAAAGGTGTGATAGGCGGTGCTGGCAGTGTGTTGGTGTTTCTGCCGCAGATCGTGATCCTGTTCTTCTTCATCCTGATCATGGAAGACTCTGGCTATTTGCCACGCGCCGCCTTTTTGCTCGACAGAGTTATGGGTAAAGTCGGCCTGTCTGGTCGCGCCTTTATTCCGCTGCTGTCGAGTTTCGCCTGCGCCATCCCCGGCATCATGGCAACGAGGACGATACAAAACCCACGTGATCGTCTGGTGACGATCATGATCGCTCCCTTGATGACTTGCTCAGCACGTCTGCCAGTGTATGCCCTGATCATAGCTGCCTTTATTCCTGATCAGACTGTATTAGGAATATTGAATTTGCAGGGGCTGGTGCTGTTTGTCTTATATCTGGGTGGCATAGTATCCGCCATGCTGGTGGCCTACTTCTTTAAAAAGAAATGGGGTAGCGAAGTACATCAACAGGCATTGATGCTGGAGTTGCCGGATTACCGTTGGCCCAATGTGCGCAACCTGCTCCTGGGTTTGTGGGAAAGAATCAAGATTTTCACTACCCGTGTTGGTACCATTATTCTGTCGTTGATGATTTTGCTGTGGTTCCTTAGCAGCTTCCCTGGTGCACCGGAGAATGCAACGCAGCCACCGATTTATTACAGTATTGCCGGCTATCTGGGTCGCGCGCTGGAAGTGATATTTGCACCTATTGGTTTTAACTGGCAAATCTGCATTGCCCTGGTACCTGGATTGGCAGCGCGTGAAGTTGCTGTCGCAGCCTTAGGAACGGTATACGCACTCTCACAATCCGGTGAAGAATTGAGTCGCTCACTGGAACCGCTGATCGCTCATTCATGGAGCATACCCACCGCCTTGTCCCTGCTGGCCTGGTATGTTTTCGCACCGCAATGCGTGGCAACCCTGAGCGTTGTCAAACGTGAGACAAATACCTTGCGTTACCCGGTCATCATGGCGGCTTATTTATTTGGTCTGGCTTATTGCGCCTCTTTCCTGACCTATCATATTTCCAGCTTTTTCCTGGGGAGATAAGACATGCAAAACCTCATCGCAGTTCTGTTACTGACTCTGGCATCCGGGTATCTGTTATTGAAATGGATGCCTGCAGCGACCAAGGAAAAAATCAGGGTATTCAGTATCAGCTACGTTCCTGCACTTGCCCCTCTGTTTGCCAAGGTGGTCAAGCAAACTGCAGGTTGTGGCTCTGGTTGCAGCAATTGCTCATCCTCATCAAACGACGCTTGTTCCACATCTTCCGAATTAAAACCTGTAAAACTGATCCGTAACGCATCCAATCAAAGATAAGAGCGGGCATATGCCTGCATTTCATTGGCAGTCAGGCTGAATTGATGTATCCTCAAAAAGAACAGAAACAATTTCTGACATATTGATACAAGCAAAGGCCGTAGCTGGATATGAATGCAAGCATCTACGACAAGACCGAAAAAGGCCGCGAAGAAATCACCACCAGAAAGTATCAACTGGCATCCAGATTGCGTACTTTACTGGTCATGATAGACGGCAAACAAACTGCCACTGATATCATGAAAAAAGTGGCTGCTCTGGGTTTGACAGAACAAAATCTGCAAGAACTGCTGGAACAGGAATTCATTATTGAAATTGCTGTACAGGCCGAAAATTCTCCCACCGTGACAGATTCATCTCCAGCATCAGAATCAATAGCGACGACAACTAATATTGCAGCAAAATCGCCAGAGCCTGCCGCACTGGAAATGACAGATGCCGAGCGCTTCCATGCACTATACAACTTCTACAATGAGACTATCAAGAGTGCCATAGGTTTGCGTGGTTATGGGCTGCAACTGAAGGTAGAGCGTGCAGCAAATATTGATGATTTTCGTGCTTTACGACAGACATATGTGGAGGCAGTTCAAAAAGCCAAGGGGCCAGAAATGGCACGTAGTCTGAGCGACAGGCTAGATTTACTTCTTGGTAAAGCTTAATTGAGTAAAGTTTGGCCAATTAAAATTTAAATAGTCACCAAATTGTGCACGTAAAAAAGCCAGGCGAACCTGGCTTTTGCTTTATTCACTACCTGCTTATTCAATACCCTGGCTACTCAGGTATTCTTCATAAGTACCCTGGAAGTCGATGATTTTATTTTCCTTGATTTCCAATACGCGCGTCGCCAAAGATGAAACGAATTCGCGATCGTGCGACACGAAAATCAAAGTACCAGCATATTTTTCCAACGCGATATTCAGCGACTCAATGGATTCCATATCCATATGGTTGGTTGGTTCATCCATCAACAAAACATTATGGCGACCCAGCATCAGCTTGCCATACATCATGCGCCCTTTTTCACCACCTGATAAAACCTTGACTGATTTTTTAACGTCATCACCACCAAACAGCAGGCGGCCGAGGATGGAACGTACTGCCTGGTCATCATCGCCCTCCTGTGTCCACTGACCTATCCAGTCAGTCAGGTTTTTATCAGATGCAAATTCTTCGGTAGGATCTTGCGGCATATAGCCGACATTGGCATTTTCTGCCCATTTGACAATGCCGTAATCAGCATGCATCCCAGTGATGTCATCGCCACCTATACAGCGCAGCAGCGTGGTTTTACCAATACCATTGGCACCGATAATCGCAATTCTTTCACCCGCTTCCACCATCAGATCGACATTCTTGAACAATGGCTTGTCGTAAGCTTTGCTCAAGGATTGCACTTCCACTGCCAGACGGTGCAATTTCTTTTCGCCATCGAAGCGCACGAAAGGATTTTGACGGCTGGATGGTTTGAAGTCTTCAATCTTGATTTTATCAATCTGCTTGGCACGTGAAGTTGCCTGACGCGCTTTGGATTTATTGGCAGAGAAACGACGGACGAAGTCTTGCAGCTCAGCGACCTTTTCCTTGGCCTTGGCATTGTTGGCCATTTGCTGCGCGCGTGCCTGTGACGACGCCAGCATGTAGTCATCGTAATTACCTGGATACACTTTCAGGGTACCGTAATCCATATCTGCCATGTGTGTACACACCTGATTCAGGAAGTGGCGATCATGGGAAATGATGATCATGGTGGAATTACGCTCATTCAGAATATCTTCCAACCAGCGAATGGTATTGATGTCCAGGTTATTGGTTGGTTCATCGAGCAGCAGAATATCTGGATTGGAGAACAAGGCCTGTGCCAGCAAGACACGCAGTTTCCAGCCTGGTGCAACTGCACTCATGACGCCCTGATGCTGATCAGTCGGTATGCCTACACCCAGCAACAATTCACCGGCACGCGCCTCAGCAGTGTAACCATCATATTCAGCAAACTTGGCTTCCAGGTCTGCGGCCTTCATGTAGTCGTCGTCAGTCGCTTCAGGATTCGCATAAATCGCATCCCGCTCTGCCATCGCGGCCCACATCTCGGTATGGCCCATCATGACCACTTCGAGCACACGCATATCTTCAAACGCAAACTGATCCTGGCGCAATTTACCCAGGCGCTCATTCTGATCCAGCATGACCGTGCCCGAAGATTGTTCAAGGTCACCGCCAAGAATCTTCATGAAGGTGGATTTGCCGCAGCCATTGGCACCAATCAGGCCATAGCGGTTACCTTCGCCAAATTTGACAGAGATATTTTCAAACAGCGGCTTGGGGCCGAACTGCATGGTGATATTAGCGGTAGAAAGCACAGAAAACCTTTTGCAATAAAGATGGGGATTAACCGTACATTATAGCATCGTGGTGCATTGTGTTTTTGGCGACTCGCAGACAAGCCCATGATTTATAGAGAAATTATGGGATTTGAGAGGCAGATATCTGCAGACTGACAGTTATCTGCTGGGGGAGATTACTTCTTTACCAATAGGAAATGGCTTGCCTGCAGACCAATCTCTGCAGGCAAGCCATTTATTTTACTTCGCCAAAAAATTAACTTAATTGAAAGTTTTTCCTTCTGCAGCCAGTTTTGCCAACAAAGGTGCTGGCTTCCAGGCGTCGCCATGGCGGCCTTTGGCATATTTCTCCATGGCCATGACTACATTAGGCAAGCCCACGGTATCTGCATAGAACATAGGACCGCCAGTATGTAATGGAAAGCCATAGCCAGTCAGATACACCATATCGATATCAGAAGCGCGTGTCGCTATGCCCTCTTCAAGGATATAGGCAGCTTCATTGACCAATGCAAATATCAGGCGTTCAACGATTTCCTGATCAGAAATCTTGCGACGCACCACACCCAGATCAGCAGAGTGCTGGATTATCATATCATTCACGATAGCTGAAGGATAAGCTTTGCGGTCGCCCGGCTTATAGTCATACCAGCCTGCGCCCGTTTTTTGCCCGAAGCGCCCCAATTCGCAGAGTAAATCTGCTGTTTTGGAATAAGTAATCTGTGGCTTTTCTACGTAACGGCGTTTGCGGATATACCAGCCGATATCATTGCCAGCCAGATCGCCCATACGGAATGGACCCATGGCAAAGCCCATTTTCTCTACGGCTTTGTCCACCTGTTCAGGTGTACAGCCCTCTTCCAGCAAGAAACCTGCCTGACGGCTGTATTGTTCTATCATGCGGTTGCCGATAAAGCCGTCGCAGACGCCGGATACCACACCGGTTTTCTTGATTTTTTTGGACAGGCCCAGCACAGTCGCAAGCACGTCTTTGGCGGTTTTCTTGCCACGTACGATCTCCAGCAATTTCATGACATTTGCCGGGCTGAAGAAATGGGTACCGATGACATCTTCAGGGCGCTTGGTGAAGTCAGCAATCTTGTCGACGTCCAGTGTTGAAGTGTTCGACGCCAGGATTGCGCCCTTCTTCATGACTTCATCGAGTTTCTTGAAGACCTGCTCCTTGACGCCCATGTCTTCAAACACTGCTTCAATGACGATATCGGTCTGGGCGATTTCGTCATATGACAAAGTGCCTGTAATCAAACCTACGCGCTGGTCAAATTTCTCTTGAGTCAGTTTGCCTTTTTTAAGCGTGTTTTCATAATTTTTGCGGATAGTCGCCAGACCTTTATCCAATGCTTCCTGCTTCATTTCCAGAATTTGTACAGGGATGCCAGCATTGGCAAAGTTCATCGCAATACCGCCACCCATGGTACCGGCACCGATAACGGCAACCGATTTGATGGGGCGAGTTGGCGTGTCATCAGGTACATCCGGCAATTTGCTGGCAGCACGCTCACCAAAGAAAGCATGGCGCAGGGCTTTGGATTCTGTGGTTTGCACGAGATCAACGAACAATTCACGTTCAAATTTGATGCCATCATCAAATTTCTTGGTAACTGCTGCAGCCACTGCTTCCACGCATTTCAAAGGCGCTGGGAAAGGGCCAGCCATGGCACGCACTGTATTGCGTGAGAATTGCAGATAGGCTTCGTAGTTCGGGTAATCGATCTTGATATCACGTACTCTCGGCAAAGGGCGAACATCAGCAACCTTGGCCGCAAATGCGAGTGCCGCTTCCAGTACATCACCTTCCACCACTTCATTGAAGATCGCTGTCTTGGCCAATTTTTCAGACGGTATCGCTGTGCCAGAAACGATCATGTTCAAAGCCATTTCCAGGCCCAGCACGCGCGGCAGGCGTTGTGTACCACCAGCACCCGGCAAAATACCTAATTTAACTTCAGGCAAGGCAATTTGAGCGCCTTTGGATGCGACACGATAATTACAACCCAGAGCCAGCTCCAGGCCGCCGCCCATGCAGACAGTATGAATAGCAGCAATGACTGGCTTGTCGGAGTTTTCAACTACATTGATAAGGGTGTGCAGACTAGGTTCCGCAGACGCCTTGGGTGAATTGAATTCTTTAATATCCGCACCGCCAGAAAATGCTTTACCAGCACCAGTGATGACGATGGCTTTGACAGCATCATCATTCAACGCTTGTTTCATGCCATTCACCGCCGCTGTGCGGGTAGCATGACCAAGACCATTTACAGGCGGATTGTTCAGGGTAATTACGGCGATATTGCCATTCACTTGATATTCGGCGCTCATGTCTCTTCCTATAGGTGAAATACTGCTTGGATTTGCCAGTTCAGTGCTTTTAAAAATCTGGTTGGGCTTATTTTTAAGCTTATTTTTGCTTACTATACCGCAAAATAGTACGAGCGTATTATTTTATTTTAATTACGACGCAAGTGCATATGAAAATATTTCCAGACTACATTGAATGTATCCTGTGCCTTCTGCATGTCGCACTATCCGCTACAGTACTTTAGTCTATCAAGCGTCAGCATATTGGGAAATCTGGTCGTAAAAACCTTATTCAACCTATGATGGAATAAGAAGCAATTTTTTCTTTGCAAAGTCGATGGAGAGCCGGAGTCTTTGAGCTAATGATGCACCCCATACCAAACTGGACTGAGCAGATCAAAGCGGCAACCGTCACTGGCGTCATTGTGTTTGCTGCATGCCTGCTTGGAATACTCAGCCGTCCCATGGGGCATCTTGCAGCACTATGGCCAGCAAACGCACTGCTGATTGGACTGTTTGTACGCTTTCCCACCTTGAATAATCCCTGCGGGTGGCTAGGCGCGATATTGGCATACGTTGTGGCTTATGTTACAGCCGACACAATGACAGGCAGTAATTGGTCAGTCAGTTTATTACTGACTGGCGGAAATCTTGTTTGCGTAGTCACAGGTGTTTTGCTTTTTTCATGGCTGGATGACGAACATCGGCACTTAAAACATCCGCTTTCTGTACTTTACCTGGCTCTGGTGGCTTCGTGTTCCGCAGCGGCTGCCGGTGTGGTTGGCGCTATCGCCGATCCCATACTGTCCAATGCCAGTCCGCTCAAAGGCTGGGCGTTTTGGTTTGTCACCGAATTGGTTAATCTGATGGCAGTGTTGCCTGTCATGCTCAGCTTGCCGGATTTATCAGGATTCAGATTAAACCGTCGCCGCACTTTTAAGACCTATCATATTAATCCTGGCAAGATCTTGCCCATATGCGCTCTCCTGCTGTCTTTTGCCTTGGGCATCATCGTAGGCGGCCCTGGTGCACCGGTCTTCCCTATCCCCGCCTTGCTGTGGTGTGCATTAAGCTACGACATCTTCATCACCAGTGTGCTTACTTTGCTTTACAGCGGATGGGTATTGATTTCCATGTCGCTCGGTTACCTGCCTATTTCCATCGTCAACATGAATTCACGCCCCATGCTGTTGTCCATACGCATAGGTGTGAGCCTGCTGGCGCTCGCACCGCTTACTGTGGCATGCGTTATGGCGGCGCGTGAAGAACTCTTGCGTCAACTCAAGTACATTGCTGAACATGACCAGCTAACTGGCCTGTTAAACCGGCGCGCATTTAATGAGCGTGCTTCAAGCTTGCTCGGCAGACTCACTGATCAGAAAAGGCCGGTAGCAGTCCTGATGCTGGACATCGATAAATTCAAGGACGTGAATGATACCTATGGACATGCCGGTGGTGACCGTGTGTTGGTGAAATTTGCGCATATAGCAAGTGCGGGCTTGCGCGACATCGATACCCTGGGTCGTATTGGCGGAGAAGAGTTCGCAGCGATACTACCTGGCTGCGGGCAGAAGGAGGCAGAAATGATCGCACAACGCGTACGCAATAAGCTTGCCAGTACATCCATCGATATCGGCGATGATCAGAAAATCGCTGTGACTGTCAGTATAGGAGCCAGTTTTATCCATCAGGCTGTTCCTGACATTGAAGCTCTGTTATTGGTCGCAGACAAAGCACTTTACCGTGCCAAGGAAAATGGACGGAATCGCGTAGAAATTGATGATGTTGATCACATAAAAAATGAAGGTGATCAAGTTCAAACATAGTCAGGATAACTACCATTCGAACTTGATCACACCCGGACAAGCATACAGAGTTACCCTCACTGTCAAACGGCCAGCCATCTTGAAGGTGCTGACAGCTTTAAACCTCCAGCCATTCTTTACGGATATTTTCATTGGCCAGTAAATCTGCTGGTGTGCCTTCAAAAACGATGCTGCCATGTCCCATGACATATACCCGCTGTGAAATTTCCAGGGCGATGGCCAGCTTTTGCTCCACCAGCAAGACAGATATGCCGCGATTTTTAAGCTCTTTCAAATACTGGGCCACCAGCTCAACAATCTTCGGTGCAAGCCCCTCTGTCGGCTCATCAATCATGATCAGATCAGGGTCGCCCATCAAAGTACGGCACAAGGTAAGCATTTGTTGCTCACCACCTGACATCACGCCCGCCTGGGTATTCCTGCGTTCACGCAGACGCGGGAACATCTGGTACATGTCTTCTATGCTCCAGCGCGGCTTACTGCCCTTTGGGCGGCCGGATTTTTCACCCAGCATCAAATTTTGCTCGACCGTCAAGGTCGGGAAAATATCACGGTTTTCAGGTACATAGCCCAAGCCTTTATGGGCAATCTGGAAGGCTTTCAGGCCGATGATTTCCTCCCCCTTGAACAGGATAGAGCCTGTCGCATTCACCTGCCCCATGGTCGCCTTGACTGTGGTTGAACGACCGACACCGTTCCGTCCCAGCAGGCTGACAATTTCACCTGCATTGACCTGCATGTCCACACCGTGCAAGACATGGCTCTTGCCATAGTAGGCATTGAGATTTTTAATCGTGAGTAAGCTCATTCGACCTCCACTGGCGCATGACCACCCAGATAGGCGTCTTTGACTTTTTGATTGTTGCGGATATTGGCTGGTGTGTCGCAAGCAATGACTTCACCATACACGACCACGGCAATTTTATCAGCCAGGCCGAAGACCACGCTCATGTCATGCTCCACCATTAACAACGATTTGCCGACCGTCACTTTGCGTATCAGCTCGACTGCAGCATCGGATTCTGAACGGCTCATGCCTGCGGTAGGTTCATCCAGTAAAATCACGTCAGCGCCACCAGCAATGGTGATGCCAATTTCCAGCGAGCGCTGTTCTGCGTAGGTCAACAAACCAGCCGTGACATTGCGCCTGCGCTTGAGGCCAATTTGCTCCAGCACCGATTCGGCCCTTTCATGCGCATCCTTCAAGCCATTCAGCCTGTGCCAGAACGAGTATTTATATCCCAGTGACCAAAGCACGGCACAACGCAGGTTTTCATACACAGACAGACGATGAAAGATATTCGTAATCTGAAAACTGCGTGACAAGCCACGACGGTTGATTTCATAGGGCTTCAAGTGAGTGATGCTCTCACCATTAAGCAGGATATCTCCTGAAGTAATAGGAAAACGGCCAGAAATCAAATTAAACAAGGTGGACTTGCCAGCGCCGTTGGGGCCAATAATGGCAAAGCGCTCGCCTTTTGGCACCTGCAAATTAGCGCCCTTGATGATTTCTGCACTGCCAAAGGACTTTCGTACGTCTTTTAGTTCAAGCGAAAAGCCTGTCATGCTTGCGCCCTCCGCATTTGTTCTTCAATTTCAGTATTGACTTCACCCCAGTGCTCTGCAAAACTACCTTTGAGTTTGGCGCAGGCAAAAACACCTATGCCAATAACAATAATGGTCATTGCCCACCAACTGCTGCTGGCAGTGTCGACGGAAACACCAAACATTTCTATGACCGCGCTTTGAGTTGCCTCGAGAGTGCGTTGATACAGCATTTCCACCGCCAATATGACACCAGCCGTGGTTATTGCTGCCGCCAGCACCAGCTTCCACATGCTTGGCCACACTCGCTTGAACATACCGAATTTAGCCGCACGCAAATTCATCATGATGATACTGGCCATACCGCCTGGTGCGTACATGACGATGAGGATAAAGAAAACGCCCAGATATAATTGCCAGGCCTTGGTCAAATCTGACAACATCACGGTCAAAAACACACCTAGTATTGCCCCTATCATGGGGCCGAAGAAAAAGCCTACGCCACCAATAAAGGTGAACAACAAAACTGCGCCTGAACGTATGGCACTGACATTTTCTGCAGTCACAATTTCAAAATTAATGGCCGACAGACCACCAGCAATACCTGCAAAAAAGGCAGATAAAATCAGTGTCAGGTAACGCACCCATTGCGTGTCGTAACCTATGAATTCGACGCGTTCAGGATTATCCCTTACGGCATTGACAATGCGCCCCAAAGGAGTTTGCGTAAATGCGTACATGCCTATGGTACTGATGAATAACCAAATGGCAATCAGGTAATACACCTGGATTTGTGGCCCATAAGTAATGCCGAGGAAAGATTGGCCAATAACACGATTGGTAGAGATACCGCCCTCACCACCAAAAAAGCTGGGGAACATCAGCGAACAGGCAAACACCAGTTCCACCATACCCAGGGTAATCATGGAAAAGGTGGTACCTGATTTTTTGGTTGTGACATAGCCAAACAAAACGCCAAAGAACATGCCTGCAACTCCACCTATCAAAGGAATCAGCGTAATCGGGAAAATCAAGCTGCCCGCCGTCACCAGATTCATCGCATGAATGGCAAAGAAAGCACCCAGGCCGGAATATACCGCGTGACCGAATGACAACATCCCCCCCTGCCCCAACAACATATTGTAGGAAAGTCCAAAGATCATCAAAGTGCCCATTTGCGAGAGCAAAGACAATGATCCACCGGTACTGAATATCATCGGCGCGAGGATAAGCAGGATGGCAAAGCTGCTCCAGATAATCCAGCGTGCCAGATTGATGGGTTTGAATACTAAAGGTTTGCTCATCTTTTATCCTTCACGTGTGCCGAGTAAACCTCTGGGCCTGAAAATCAGGATGAGTACCAATAAGAGATAAGGCAAGATAGGTGCAACCTGGGCAATCGTCAGGCTCAACATCGCATAGCCTGGCGCATTTGCTGTAATGACCATACCCAATTTGGCAAACATGGTAACGAAGGAATAATCCAGTGCCACGGCAAATGTTTGCAATACCCCGATCAACAACGATGCCACAAAAGCACCTGCCAAAGATCCCATGCCACCTACCACCACCACCACGAAAATAATGCTGCCCAGGGTCGATGCCATACCAGGCTCGGTGACAAAGGCATTGCCGCCGACGACACCGGCAAGACCCGCCAACGCACAACCACCGCCAAATACCAGCATAAAGACGCGGGGAACATTGTGACCCAGTGCTTCCACAGTATCGGGATGAGTAAGCGCAGCCTGTATCACCAGTCCGATGCGGGTACGCGTCAGCAACAGATAAATCGAGGCCAGCATCACCAGCGCCACCAGCATCATGAAACCGCGATAGATGGGGAAAGTCGTTGTGTACAGCGTAAACAAGGGCCCATCCAAAGATGCAGGAATGGGATACGGTACTGTTGACCTACCCCAAATCAATTGCACCAACTCGACAATCACATAGGACAGACCGAAGGTGAATAATAGTTCTGGTATATGCCCGTATTTATGCACGGAGCGCAGGCCATAGCGTTCTACCATTGCGCCGAGTAAACCGACTAGCAGCGGAGCAAAAAACAAAGCTGGCCAAAAGCCGATCTTGACGCTGATGGCATAAGCGAAATAAGCACCCAACATATAGAAACTGGCGTGGGCGAAGTTGAGTACGCCCATCATGCTGAAAATCAATGTCAATCCGGATGAAAGCATGAACAACAGCAATCCGTAACTGACACCGTTCAGCAAAGTGATCAGTGTGAATTCCACAGCAAAGATCCTTTTCAGAAAATTCTTGAACGATCGTACTATTTATAGGTAAAAAAAGAGAGTACGCATAAAGCGACTCTCTTTTTTCATAGGATTTTAGCCTGGTCGTTTCATCTGGCAAGAAGATGGCTGCGATGCAACGAATGCATCTATCTTTTGATTGGTTTTCCAACCCATGCCGGTATTTTCCTGATCAAATTTGACATCTTTGCCGTTGGTTTTTACCCAAGTTGCGATATATAAAGGCTGTTGAATCTGATGATCAACCTTACGCATATTGTCGTCACCGTTCAAACTCTTGAAATTCAAACCTTCCAGCGCAAACGCAACCTTGACAGGATCAATGGACTTGGCTTGCTTGACAGCCTGGGACATACCAGCCAGTACTGAATAAGTCGCCATGGAGTAATAGTCGTCTTTGTATTTGGTTTTGAATCCTTCAACGATGTCCTTACCGGAGAAAGTCTCGTTATTCGCGTTCCAATAACCTACATATTTAACGCGGTCTATACCAGAAGCGCCCATAGCAGTAGGGACGCCGGTCGTGGAGGCGTAATAAGTATAAAAATTGGATTTCAGATCAGCATCTTTGGCGGATTTAATCAGCAAAGCCAGATCAGCACCCCAGTTACCAGTAATAACCGTATCTGCGCCGGAAGCCTTGATTTTTGCCACGTAAGGAGAAAAATCCTTTACCTGGCCAATTGGGTGAAGATCATCACCAACAATTTGTATATCGGGACGCTTGCGTGCCAGATACTCTTTGGCAGCACGGGTGACCTGATGGCCAAATGAGTAATTCTGACCGATGATATAGACCTTCTTGATGTTCTTGTCAGCGGCCATGAAAGTCGTCAAGGCTTCCATTTTCATATCTGAGTTTGAATCAAAACGGAAATGCCAGAAACTGCACTTGCTGTTTGTCATATCAGGATCAACAGCAGCATGATTCAGATAGACAATTTCTTTGCCAGGATTGCGCTCATTGTGCTTGTTGACAGCATCCAGCAAAGCCAGGCCTACGCCAGAGCCATTGCCTTGCGTGATATAGCGAAATCCTTTATCAATCACCGTTTTCAATACATTCAGTGACTCTTGTGGGCTGCCTTTGTTATCAAAACCGACAACTTCGAATTTGTGTTCGCCAGCCCATTTTTCAGCATTGGCTTTATCAGCGATGTACTGATAGGAATTCAAAATATTTTGCCCGACTGGTGCAAAAGCACCTGACAGTGGATCGATATAAGCGATCTTGATGGTATCTGCCATCACTGCGGGTACGGCAAAGGTTAAAGCGACTGCAGCAAGGCTGGCACGTAAAGGAAATTTCATTTGTCTCTCTCCGGTATTCTCATTGTTTGGAATCTAGATTTTTTTCGTTTTATCGCTACTTCCAGAACCTGGGCTATTCTTATTCAGACCTGGTTCTGCACTTCCTATGCAGTTGGTAGTTTATATTCCTTGAATTGCTCCCTCAGTTTATTTTTCAAAATTTTTCCTGTTGCCCCTAACGGCAGGCTTTCTATGAAAACGACGTCGTCAGGCAGCCACCATTTCGCAACCTTGCCATCAAAAAATTGCAGCAACTCTTCCCTCGTCACTTCTGCTCCTGGCTTCTTGACTGCCAACAGCAAGGGGCGCTCATCCCATTTGGGATGGAAGACCCCGATACAAGCCGCTTGCAAGATAGCAGGATGGGAGACCGCTACATTTTCCAGATCTATCGTGCCTATCCATTCACCGCCGGATTTGACAACATCCTTGCTGCGGTCAGTAATCTGCATATAGCCATCAGTATCTATGGTAGCCACGTCACCAGTAGGGAACCAGCCATCTTCCAGCACATCGCCACCTTCATTTTTGTAATAGCTATTGATGATCCAGGGGCCCTTGACCAGCAAATTACCGTAGGTTTTGCCGTCCCATGGTAATTCCGTACCGGCATCGTCAACGATCTTCATGTCGACGCCGTACAAGACATGGCCCTGCTTCTGGAGTATGGCTTGCTTCTCTTCTTCTGCCAGATCAGTATGCTTGGCCATCAAAGTACCAGCAGTACCCAGTGGCGACATTTCTGTCATGCCCCAGGCATGTACCACTTTCACACCGTAGGTATGACGCAAGGTTTTCATCATCGCTGGCGGGCAGGCAGAGCCACCAATCACTGTGCGTTTGAAAGTTGAGAATTTCAGGTTATTTTGTGCCACATAAGTCAGCAAGCCCAGCCAGACCGTAGGTACGCCAGCAGAGAAAGTGACTTTTTCCTGTTCAAATAATTCGTAGAGAGATTTGCCATCCAGATGCGGGCCAGGGAAAACCAGTTTGGCACCATTCAGTGGGGCAGAATAAGGCAGGCCCCAGGCATTCACATGGAACATCGGGACCACAGGCAAAACGGAGTCACGTGCTGATACATTCAAGCCATCGGGTAAGGATGATCCGTAAGAATGCAGGATGGTAGAACGGTGGGAATACAAGGCTCCCTTAGGATTACCTGTCGTACCTGAGGTATAGCACAAGCTGGAGGCAGAGTTTTCATCAAAAACCGGCCAGACGAAATCATCGCTATTGGCTTCGATCAAATCTTCATAGGCCATCAGATTGGGGATTTTGCCGTCCGTTGGCAATTTATCCCGGTCGCACATCATGATATAGCCTTTGATACCAGGGCAATGCGCAACTATTGCCTGCACGATGGGCAGGAAGGTCATGTCAAACAGCAGGTACTGATCTTCTGCGTGATTGGCAATGTAAGCAATCTGTTCAGGGTGCAGTCTCGGGTTAATCGTATGCAAGACAGCACCAGAACCAGACACTGCATAGTAAGCTTCCAGATGGCGATAACCATTCCAGGCCAGGGTAGCAATACGGTCACCCAGTTGTACGCCCAGTTTGGCGAAAGCATTCGCCAGTTGTTTTGAACGTTTGTGGCATTCACTATAGTTATAGCGATGTATATCCCCTTCCACCCGGCGGGAAACAATTTCATTCTTTCCAAAATAACGGTCAGCATGTTCGATGAGACTGGAAATAAGCATGGGCTTGCTCATCATTTGCCCCATCACGGGACTCTTCACATATGACGACATTTGTTCTCCTGAAATGTGCAGCTTTATTGATTACTTTGGTAATTGCTCAAATTGCTGAATATTATTCTTCGTCGATTTTTGTACGACCGTACTAATCCGTCAATCAGTATTTTTTCCGCAACGCACAAAGGACTCCCATTTACTCACTCCAGTTTTAGTCGTTCTACAAACAAAAAATGCGGAAGAGAAGCTCTTCCGCATCGCAACAATCAACAAATTTACTTTGTGTCGAAAAGAGAGTCTTTTCTCTCTGGCGACCAACATCTTAACGTTTAGCGCTTGTTCCCGCCTCACCCGACTCAAGCACAAAACCAGCACCGGCATCTTTACCCAATACTTTGACGAGGTAGGGCATCACTTCTTTCAGGGTTGCCAGCAAAGTCCATGGCGGATTGAGGATAAACATGCCACTGCTATGCAAGCCAAATCCATCTGGTGACGGGCCGCTGATGGACAGCGTGACATTCAGCCAACTGTTCGCCTGCAAGCGCTTGAGTTTTTCTGGCAGTGAACGGGATTCTTGACGTTGCAGCACCGGATACCATACCGCAAAGGTACCGGTAGGGAAGCGTTTAATACCATCTTCAAGGCATACCTTGACGCGCCTGTAGTCATCTTTAACTTCGTATGGTGGGTCAATGAGCACCATGCCACGGCGTGATGGCGGCGGCAGCAAGGCTTTCAGACTTTCAAAACCATCACCAGCGGAGATGATGACGCGCTTACCCCTGACTGTCTGGCGCTTGCCCTGCTCCGCCGCATGGTTATCAAGCTTGCGGAAGTTTTCGGCGAGTATCTTGATTTCGCTGGGATGCAATTCAAACAGGCGCAGGCGGTCTTGCTCACGCATGACGATATTGGCGCAGTAAGGTGAACCTGGGTAGTAGCGCATTTTGCCGCTGGGATTGAGGCCTTTGATCAAATCCATATAGGCCGCGAAAGACGCCGGAATATCTTTTCGATCCCACAAAGGTGCGATACCAGTTTCAAATTCTGCGTTTTTGCTCGCATAGCCACTGTCAAGGGCATACAAACCCGCACCTGCATGTGTATCTATATAGGTATAAGCAGTGTCTTTTTGTCCAAGGTATTCAAGCAATTGAATCAGGACAAAGTGTTTCAGGACGTCGGCATGATTACCGGCATGAAAGCCGTGGCGGTAGCTCAGCATAATAAAATCTTTCAAAAATGAATAGGCGACCTGCCAATGGCAAGTCGCCCTAAAATGGTAGCAAGCGGTAGGAGACTAGCTAATTTAGCTTGAGTCTAGCCTACCCGTTTGCCAAGTATGATCAAATCGCGCTCTATGCCATCCAGCGTTGCTACCCGTGGCATGTTTGCCCAGGTCGCAAAGTTAAATGCGGCAAATAACTTCAAACTAGGTACATTATGACCAAAAATGAAGCCCAGCAATGTGTGAACCTTGATTTCAGGGGCATGCGCAATAGCCTCAGCCAGGAAATAACGCCCCAGACCCTGACCACGTGCAGCCTCGTGCAAGTATATGGATAATTCAGCAGTACCTGAATAAGCAGGTCTGCCGTAAAAGTTCGAAAATGACAACCAACCTATGACTTGCCCATTCTGCTCGCAGACCCAAAGTGGGCGAGTCTCAGGATGATGCTCTTGAAACCAGGCATGGCGTGATTCTACCGTAACCGGTTCCGTATCAGCGGTCACCACTCGTGAGGCAACTGTGGAATTATAAATTGCGACAATTTGCGCTAAATCTTCAAACTGCGCCAGTCTATGCGTAAATTCTGCAGCCATCGTCATTAAATTGTATGGGTAGCCCGGGAAGATCGTACTGCCGCGCCTAGCAACTCTTCTACACGCAAGCGTATACGGGTGCCACTTTCATCTTCAGGGAAGTGCACGCCTATGCCTTGCGATTTGTTATTGCCTGCACCTGCTGGTGTAATCCAGGCAACCTTGCCAGCGATAGGATATTTATTTGGATCATCCAATAAAGTCAAAATCAGATAGATCTCTTCACCCAGACGGTAAGTCTTATTGGTAGGCACGAAAATGCCGCCATTCTTTAAAAATGGCATATAGGCTGCAAACAAGGCAGCTTTTTCTTTAATCGCCAGCGACAACACCGAAGGACGATTCGGTGAAGGCATATTAAGCGGTGCACCGGGATCTGCTGGTAAATCTGACATGTTCTGGCTTTCGCAATTCTTTAATCAAATAGTGCCGAATAGTGCGGAATATTCAAGCAGCATATCTTCCAAAAATAATTTGGCCGATAAAGGGTGACTGGCAATCGCCTGTCTTTCATTACAATTCTTGATGAATTGCTGCAAAGCTGACTCATCAACCTGCATGGACAATGCCTTCAACTCCTTCTCATAGCGAGGATGATACCGGATTCTGCCGCTTTGTTTATAGGAAAATATATCGTAGAGCCAACGTTGTAGCCAGCCGACGACGACAGGCATTTCCATTTTTTGCATCTTGTCGGCAGTTTTGAGGCTCAATTCTGTGCCTGGCTTACTCAAAAACCGGATAAATTCATCCAGATCAGCACGCAAGTCTGAATGCGCCATATCAAATGCAGCCAAAGGCGCTCCACCCTGCTGAGCCAGCCAGACATCCGCATCCTTGATGCCTTGCTTATGCAACCACTCCAGCGCAATGCCTGCATCCGGCAGACCCAGGCCAAACTTGTGGCAACGCGACAAGATGGTAGGCAGTAATCTGTCTATGCTATTCGATACCAGAATAAACACCGTATTGGCATTTGGCTCTTCCAGCGATTTCAACAGCGCATTTGCCGCTGGTACATTCAGTGCCTCGGCAGGGTACAGGACGATGATGCGCCTGCCACTGCGATGAGTAGAAATATTCATAAAATCCGATAGAGCCCGGATTTGGTTGATGACGATTTCTTTGGAAGGCGCTTTGCTGGCCTTGCTGGTTTTGCTGGTGCTTTCTGTTTCATCACCAACTGGGGCATCTTCTTCGTCCAACAATTCTGGCCTGACGCGGCGATAGTCGGGATGACTATATTGCGCAAACCAGCCGCAGGAACCACATTGCTGACAGGCGTGCCCACCCTGCCCTGGGTTTTCACACAGCAGGGATTGCGCCAGATGTTCAGCAAACACAGTTTTACCTATGCCTTGCGGCCCGTGCAATAAAAAGGCATGAGGCAAGCGTTGCCCTAAAGCCTGTATTTGCAGCCAGGAGTCCTCTTGCCAACTATATAAAGGATGCTGCGTCATATCGCTTGCTGAACAGAGCTAAGGAGATCATCAATCAATGCATCAAGCTGCAAACGTATAGCTTCTATACTTTGTGTGGAATCGATAATCCTGAAACGATGAGGAAACTCTTTGGCACGGCGCAGGTATTCATTGCGCGTGGCAGCAAAAAAATCTGCTTTTTCCTGCTCAAACTTATCCAGGTCACGTGTTGCATCAAGGCGTGCACGCGCCACTTCCAGAGGTACGTCGAACAACAGAGTCAGGTCTGGCTGCAAATCAGGGTGCACCCATTGTTCAAGGGCGTTCAGTTTATCCAGCGATAAATTTCTGCCGCCACCCTGATAAGCAAAGCTGGCATCAGTAAAACGGTCAGAGATAACCCAGTCGCCTCTAGCCAATGCCGGCTCTATGACTTGGGCAATGTGCTCGCGCCTGACGGCAAACATCAGCAAGGCTTCAGTCTCCAGATGCATTTTTTGCTTTAATAGCAATTCGCGCAAGGTCTCACCCAATGGCGTGCCACCAGGTTCACGGCTGCAAATCACCTTTACATCATGCGCCTGCAGTTTGCTTTGCAAACGCTCTGCCACATAGGCGATATGGGTAGATTTACCCGCACCGTCTATGCCTTCAAAGCTGATAAATTTTCCTGTGTGCTTCATTATTCAATTCTATATTCTATTAATACACCTTGATGCCATCAACGCTGGTACTTGTTCACTGCTCGATTATGGTCATTCAAGTTATCAGAAAACTGGCTGGTGCCGTTACCTCGCGCCACGAAGTATAAAGCATCACTATGCGCTGGATCCAAAGCTGCCGAAATGGATTCCATACCGGGCAATGCGATCGGCGTGGGCGGCAGGCCAACGCGTGTATACGTGTTATAGGGCGTGTCCGTCAGCAAATCCCGTTTATATATTTTGCCCTGATAGCGCTCGCCCATGCCATAAATGACAGTTGGATCAGTTTGCAGCAGCATGCCTGTACGCAGGCGATTCACAAAAACCGAGGCTATCATGGGACGTTCTGATTTTTGCCCAGTCTCTTTTTCTATGATGGAAGCCATGGTCAGGGCTTCATAGCGATTCTTGTAAGGCAAACCATCTATGCGTTTTTTCCAGGCTTCATCGAGTTTTTTCAATAACTGGCTATGTGCCTGCTGATACAGCTGCACATCGGTGCTACCCTTGGCAAAGCGATAGGTGTCCGGGAAGAACAAGCCTTCCGCTTGCGGGAAGTCTGGCGTCACTTTGCGCATCAACTCGGCCTCACTCATACCCTGGGTTTCATGCTTGATGGCAGGATGTCCATCCACCAGCTTGCGCATTTGCTGGAATGTCCACCCTTCTATCACTGCCAGGCTCGCCATGGAGAAATCACCATTGACGATCTTGTTCAGTAACTCCACAGGTGTCTTTCCAGCCTCGATCTCAAAAGACCCGGCCTTCAAGCGATTCGCTTTACCCATCAAACGCGCCAGTGCCTCAAACATCAGGGGTTGAATTGGTACACCAGCCTCATAGACTTGACGGGCAGACGCACGCACACTACTGCCCGGCTTGATGGTAAATTCTTTGACCGCGCCCTCTGTAAAAATGGCTTGTTGCATCCAGTAATAGAAACCGCCACCTGCGGCCAGCGCAAGCAGAACCAACATTACAAATATTTTTTTTATGAAACCCATGTAGACAGCTTAATCAAAATTGAGGGAGTTCTGACGAGATTTTGCAGACGCTACTATAATTCGCCTGAACAGGTGCAGGCGGTATTGTAAAGCCAGCGCAGACAATAAGCGAATTAGCAAAGAAGAGTGAGTATAACAATATGACGTGGGAAGACTTTTTATCCAGCCAGGGTGCAACGGTGGAAAACCTGAATACGACAGGTTTTGCCCCACATTGGCAGTCAGATGCCCTGCAGGCAGGATTTATTACCCCCTTGACTGACCTTGGTCTGATCAGAGTTACAGGTGAAGACGCCCAGTCTTTTTTGCATAATCAATTAAGCAATGATGTAGAACATCTGGGTGCCAGTGAGCTGCGTCGCGCTGCTTATTGCACCCCCAAAGGACGCATGCTGGCCAGCTTTGTGTATTGGAAAGACGACCTGGATATTATCTTGCAGTTATCAAAATCCATACAAGCTACAGTGCAAAAACGTTTGCAAATGTTTGTTTTGCGGGCGAAAGCGAAATTACACGATATTAATGCTGAATATGTCGTTCTGGGGCTTGGCGGAACTGCTGCCGCGGCTGCACTGCAAGAATGGTTCGCTGAGCTGCCAGCCAAAGCTGATCAAAAAGTGAACAATGAGTATGGCAGCCTGTTGCGCGTAGCGGATGCCAACAATGCCCCGCGTTATGAATGGATAGTACCTGTAGAGATTGCGCAGCAGGCATGGCCAACATTAAGCACCCAATTGAGGGCGGTGAACACCAGCGCATGGCGCGTAACTGAAATTCAGGCTGGCATTGCCATCGTCATCGCCAGCACACAAGAAAAGTTTGTCCCGCAGATGATCAATTTTGAACTCATCGGTGGTGTAAATTTTAAAAAAGGCTGTTATCCCGGCCAGGAAATAGTCGCGCGCAGCCAATACCTGGGCAAACTCAAGCGCCGTATGGCAATAGCGCTGGTACACGCGAAGGATGTTGCAGCAGGAAGCGAAGTATTTAATAGCGATGATGTCAGCCAACCCTGCGGCATGATCGTTAACGCAGAACAACATCAGGAAGACAGTTCGCTGGTGTTGATAGAAATGAAGTTGGCTGATCAGGAAAGTGGACAGCTCACACTGGGCTCGGCAACTGGGGCAGCAATAGAAATACTGCCGCTGCCATATGCGATAACAGATATCACGCAATAATCGCGCAATGAAGAATTAAAAGCAGGCATATGAATTGCTATATCTACTTTAAAGCCAGCGCTGGCAAAGAAGCTGAAGTACTGCAACAAGAACAGTTGTTGCAAAACTTGATGCGCCAGGCTGATCAGCAAAGCCCAGGCTTGCAGAGACGTCCGGCAGAACAGGATGGCATGCATACCTGGATGGAGATTTATCATCAGGTCACATCTGATTTTGAACAGCGTCTTGAGCTGGCTTACGCGCAAACCGGGTTGCAGCAATTACAGTCTGGCGAGCGACATATGGAATATTTCATGGATGTAAACTTATGTGCCTGATCGTCTTTGCCTGGAAACTGATACCCTGCACACCTATCGTGTTTGCAGGTAACCGCGACGAATTTTATGACCGGCCAGCAACCGCAGCTGACTGGTGGCAGGACAACCCCAGGATATATGCCGGGCGCGACTTGCAATCGGGCGGTACCTGGCTGGGTATGACTACACTGGATGGTGCAGATAGCCTGACGAGCAAATTTGCCGCCATTACCAATATCCGCGCACCCTCGGAAAAACGTGAAGATGCACCATCGCGTGGAGAACTGGTTGCCAATTACCTTCAGAGTGACTTGAGCGCACAAGAATATATTGCCAGCATCCGCGATACTGTCGCGGACTATAATGGTTTCAATTTATTGATCGGTGATAAGGAGGACCTGATCTGGTTTTCCAACCGTAATCAGGATGATGTGCGCAATGGCCAGCCACTGCCCCCAGGTATTTATGGCATTTCCAATGCGTCACTGGATACACCTTGGCCAAAAGTTGTCAGGACCAAGGCAGAATTTGCCAGTATGATATGTCAGCGTGCGCCAGTGGACGCCTATTTTGAAGTATTGGCCAGCACCACCCCTGCCCCTGATTGCCGCTTGCCTGATACTGGCGTTTCTTTCGAGATGGAGCGCTTATTATCTTCGCCCTGCATAGTGTCCCCCTCTTATGGCACGCGAGTTTCTACGGTTGTCAAAATCCATAAGGATTATCCGGCAGAATTCCATGAAAAGCTGTTGCGCTGAATAAGTTTGGGTATTCAGCCCGTACTTTATACCTTTATATTTTTTCCAATCTGGCTTTCCATAGCAAAGCAGCAGCAAGCAACTTTAATATGCAGGGTAAAGCTGCGTAAGCCAATGTCAATGCCTGCAAGCCGTTGGTACTGACTGTACCTGGCACATAGCCCAGATATTCCAGCGCTGGCAATGCCAGGCCTGCTGCCACGGCCAGATTCATTTTGCTGGCCCAGTTCCAGACACCAAAATAACTGGCCTCGTTTTTTTCACTATGCCCCGCTGCATGAATAACGCCCGCCAGCAAAGCTGGCGGCAAGGCCAGGTCCGCTCCCAGGCTCATTCCTGAAACAATACAAATCAGGGAAAAAGCCCAGGCGTCGCCTGCATTCAGCGCAAGCACGCCAACAAAACTGAGTACCGACAGCAGCATCGCTAATAACCATGCTTTGACCTCCCCTTTTCTTTGCGCCAGGCGAGTCCACAGCGGCATGGATAATGCAGCCGCCAGAAAATACATCAACAACAAACCGCCAGACAAATACGCCAGTTGCAATTGGTCTTTGGCGAAAAAAAGAAACAAGGTTGCCGGTATCGCAGCGGCAATGCCGTTGACAACAAATACCAGAAACAAGGCGCGGAAACTCCGGTTGGCAAACAGATGATGCAAAGACAGCGGGATGTGGCCAGCTTCTGTCACTCCCGCCTTTCTTGGTGTGTGGCGTATCAAAAACCATGCTGTTATAAGTAGGCTAAAGCTCAATATGCCTGACAAAATCGTGACATTGCCAAACTGAATGATAATAGCCGTTGCAATCACACCAGCTAAACCACATGCTTCACGCACACTGGTCAGCCTTACTCTTTGCCCAGGCTCTTGCGTCAGGGCAGCACCCCAACTCTGGTAAGCAATGCTGGCCAGGCTGAATCCAGCATACACGACCACCAGTGTGACGAAAAACCAGAGAAAGGCCGGATTGCCTGATAAATGCGGGGGATGAAACAGACCAATAAAGCCGATTATCAATAATGGCAATGCCAGCAAAATATAGGGCGCGTAACTGCGACTCTGCGGCCTGCGGTCTATCACTGTGCCAATAAAAGGATCAATGAATGCATCCATGACGCGTGTCAGTAACAGTGCCGTACCTATCGCTGATAAAGACATGCCCAGGCGGTCAGCATAAAATTGTGGCACATAGACATAAATGGGTAAAGCCACCATCGCCAGAGGAAAGCCAAACATGGCATAAGACAGTAACTGCATTAGGGGGAGCCGTGGCATATCGTCCTGATCATCCTGTCTTCAGAAAATAAAAAGCGCGATCATTATTCCATGACCGCGCTTTTTGGTTTGAAGCCCGAAGATATTTAGCTCAGTTCTTCCAGGCGTAACTTTGTCACTGCACCAAAGACTGAATCGAGTTTTTCGATTTTCTCTATGGCTGCAACGATATTTTTTTCCTTGGTCTGATGCGTCAAGATGATGATATCTGTCTGCGTTTCGCCTTCGGCTGGTTCTTTTTGCAGCATGGCATCGATGGAGATCGTCAAATCTGCCAGAATACGTGTGACATCAGCCAGGACGCCAGGTTTGTCTGCCACGTGCATGCGCAGATAATAGCTGGTGACGATTTCCGACATAGGCAAGACTGGCAAATCACTCAGGGAATCAGACTGGAAGGCCAGGTAAGGCACGCGGTGCTCAGGATCAGCCGTTGCCAGGCGAGTGATGTCGACCAGATCGGCAATCACTGCAGACGCGGTAGGCTCAGAACCTGCACCTTTGCCATAGTAAAGCGTGGCGCCGACTGCATCGCCATGTACCAGCACCGCATTCATGGCACCTTCCACATTGGCAATCAGGCGTTTTTCAGGGATCAGGGTTGGATGCACACGCAGCTCTATGCCAGCTTCAGTACGCTTGCTGATACCCAGCAGTTTGATGC
>JAZJXP010000023.1:4114-6619 GCA_040390835.1 Pseudomonadota bacterium | reverse complement strand
GCCCAGTTCTTCTGCGTAGCGGATATCACTGGCTTGCAAGTTGGTGATGCCTTCCACATGGGCTTTATCAAACTGCATGGGGATGCCGTAGGCAATCGCTGCCATGATGGTAGCTTTATGTGCAGCATCCACACCTTCAATATCGAAAGTAGGGTCTGCTTCTGCATAGCCCAGCTCTTGGGCCTGTTTCAGTACTGTTGAAAAGTCCAGGCCCTTGTCACGCATTTCAGACAAGATGAAATTGGTCGTGCCATTGATGATGCCAGCAATCCACTGTATGCGATTGGCAGTCAGGCCTTCGCGCAAAGCCTTGATGATAGGAATGCCGCCAGCAACCGCGGCCTCAAACGCGACCATCACGCCTTTTTCTTCTGCCGCTTTGAAAATTTCATTACCATGCGTGGCCAGCAAAGCTTTATTGGCTGTAACAACGTGCTTGCCATTGGCGATGGCTTTCATGACCAAGTCTTTGGCGATGCCATAGCCACCTATCAATTCGATGACGATATCGATATCCGGGTTAGTGACCACCAGATTTGCGTCATTCACGACTTCACACTCGCCATTGGTCAACTCACGTGCCCGCTCAACGTTCAGGTCTGCCACCATGGCAATCTCAATCGAGCGACCTGCGCGACGCGTAATCTCTAACTGATTACGCTTCAAAACGTTGAAAGTGCCGGAGCCGACGGTGCCTATACCTAACAGACCTACTTTGATGGGTTTCATAAGTTTTCTAAACAGTAAATTAAATTAATTAATTGGTGCCGTGACGCTTTCGGTATGTCTCCAGGAAACTGGCAATACGTCCAAAAGCATCAGTCAAATCATCCGTATTGGGCAAGAACACCACACGGAAATGGTCGGGATTAATCCAGTTAAATCCCGTTCCCTGTACCAGCAACACGCGCTGCTCGGTCAGCAGTTCGTGGATAAACTCCTGGTCGTCCTTGATGGGATACATCAAGGGGTCCAGTTTGGGAAACATATACAGCGCAGCCTTGGGTTTGACGCAGGTCACACCAGGAATTGCCGTCAATAATTTGTGCGCCAGATCGCGCTGTTTGAGCAAACGTCCACCAGGTCCGACCAGATCATTGATGCTCTGATAGCCGCCAAGCGCCGTCTGAATAGCAAACTGCCCCGGCGCATTTGCACACAAACGCATGGAGGCTAACATATTCAGGCCTTCAATATAATCCTTGGCATGACGTTTTTCACCTGATACCACCATCCAGCCGGCGCGATAACCGCAAGAACGATAGTTTTTAGAAAGGCCATTCAGTGTCAGGAACAAGACATCATCGGCCAGCGAAGCAATGGAAGTATGCTCTTCGCCATCATACAAAGTCTTGTCATAAATTTCATCCGCAAAAACGATGAGCTGATGCTGACGCGCCACCTCAACTATCTGCTGCAAAACCTCGACCGGGTATAAGGCACCGGTAGGATTATTAGGATTAATGACGACGATGGCCTTGGTGTTGGGCGTGATCTTGCTCTTGATATCGTCGATGTCCGGCATCCAGTCCGCACTTTCGTCGCAGACATAATGCACAGGCTTGCCGCCAGACAGACTGACAGCAGCGGTCCACAAGGGATAATCAGGCGCTGGCACCAATACCTCGTCACCGCTATTGAGCAAGGCATTCATGCCCATGACGATGAGTTCTGAAGCACCGTTGCCGATGTAAATATCTTCTATGGTCACACCATGAATATGCTTTTCCTGGGTGTAATGCATAATCGCTTTGCGCGGCGCAAACATGCCCTTGGAGTCGGTATAACCGGCTGCATTTTGCATATTACGTATCATGTCCTGCACAATTTCATCGGGCGGGTCAAAATTGAAGACCGCCAAATTGCCAATGTTCAGTTTGATGATCTTGTGACCTTCATCCTCCATCTGCTTGGCTTTTTCCATGACAGGGCCACGGATGTCATAACAAACGTCTGCTAGTTTTAGTGATTTTTGTATGGGTCGCACCGCTGCAATCCTTGATAATATTCATGAGTTGGTTGCACCCAGCTCCCAGGCTAAGCTGAAATTGGATGAAAGCGCATGATAAGCTGCAATACAGAAATGCTGCACTGCCAAACGTTCCATTCTGCACAATGCGCCGAATTTTATCAATCAGAACTTAGCAAAAGCTGAATTCCAGATCAGATTTGCATGAATAGAGTCGCATCATGTATCGTAAATGATGGTTTTACAACCTAATGTACTTGGACAAACATATCCGCGAGAACAAAAACGCATGGTGGGTCTGAATATTGAATATTGAATTAATATTGACTATCAGCCCCACGCACACATATAGAGTATGTACTTAATCCAGTAGAAACCATTATGAAAAAACTGCTCTTATCCCTATTGTTCAGTATGGCCAGTGTGAATGCTGCCTTTGCACAAAATGTGATCGAATCCATCGCCATGGACAGTGGTGGCAGACTGAGCGCCAGTCTTTTGGTTTTGGAAACCGGGCAAAGCTTGTGGATATTACC
>JAZJXP010000023.1:0-4104 GCA_040390835.1 Pseudomonadota bacterium | reverse complement strand
AAACTCCAGCTGGATCAAAAAGTCACCGTCAGCAAAGAGGATTTGATGGCTGCAGAACAAACCAGCCGTCTACGCGACGAACACCCGGACGGCAATTTCAAGATTACCGTCAAGGAATTGATGCATCACGCCATTGTTGATAGCGATGGAACGGCCAGCGATACCTTGCTGCGCCTGCTAGGCGGGCCAACTGCTGTCATGCAATATCTGGCACAACTGGACATAAAAGATATCAAAGTCCTTGATACAGAAAAGGAAATGGCAAAATCCTGGAATATGCAATACCGCAATACGGCCACACCCAAAGCCATGATCAAATTGCTGCAAGCTTTGCAGCAAGGTAAAGCGCTGAGTCCTAAAAGTCACGACTTGCTGATGAAATGGATGACGGATACTGAAACTGGCCCAAGCTCCGACCCCAGCGCTGCTCCCAACCTCAACGCTGCCCGTATTAAGGCTTTGCTGCCTGCTGGCGCACCAGTGATCCACAAAGCTGGCAGCTCACCCACCCATGGCAGCCTGACCGCAGCCCATAATGATGTAGGTATTATTACTTTGCCTAATGGTCATCATATGCTAGTGGCCGTTTTTTTGACGGATAGCAAGGCGCCCCATGCCTCCCGTGATTTAACAGTCGCTAAAATTACCCGCGTCGGCTGGGATGCATGGTCAAAAAAATAGGCCGGCAGTGGTTGAGCATCCTATGAAAGCTAATAAAAACCGTTACAATGCGCCTCTTTACAGTCTTAACCTTGAGCTACATCGATGAAGTTGCACTCTACTCCTACGCAGCAATACCAGACCATCACTGCTTATGAAAAAGACAGTGTAGAAATTAATGCAATTACTTATACCCACAGCCTGATCGTGCTGCCGGAAACCAAGCCGCAGCAATGGTCGGCCACCAGTTTTGAGCAATTAAATAATGACGACTTTGCGCAAATCGAAGCTACTGTGCCCGATGTTGTCATTTTGGGTACAGGCAACAAACAACGCTTTGTTCACCCCAAGCTGACCGCTGCACTGGCTGCCAAACGCATAGGCGTTGAATGCATGGACAATCAGGCTGCCTGCCGCACCTATAATATTCTTATGGCTGAGGGCCGTAAGGTTGCGCTGGCCCTGATTATGGAAACTGCATGAACCAGACCTCCCCTTACGATTCACCACGTACACTATGGGCTCTGACAATTGCTTTTTTGCTGGTCTGGTTTTATATGCTGGGTGCCAGGACTCTGGTACCGACGGATGAAGGCCGCTATGCAGAAATGGCACGTGAAATGCTGGCCTCAGGTGACTGGATCACTTTGCGCCTGAATGGCATCAAGTATTTTGAAAAGCCCCCCCTGCAAAACTGGATGAATGCCCTGACCTTTGCCGTCTTCGGCCTGGGTGACTGGCAAGCGCGTTTGTGGACGGGTTTGAATGGGTTGCTGGGAGTTGCTGCTGTGGCTTATACCGGTAACAAGATATTCAGCCGCCGCGTCGGCATCGTTGCTGCCCTGGTACTGGGTTCAAGTTTTTGGTGGGCTGGCATGGGCCACGTCAATTCTCTGGACATGGGTTTGTCTGGCATGATGACTCTGGCTTTGTGTGGCTTGCTGGTCGCCCAAATGGCAGATGTCGATAGTAAGACTGAACGCAATGCCATGCTGATCTGCTGGGCAGGCATGGCACTGGCGACGATGTCAAAAGGCCTCATCGGTTTTGTGCTACCAGGAGGGGTGCTCGTCATTTATACCCTGGCGACACGTGACTGGGGCTTATGGAAACGCCTGCACATGGGCAAGGGTTTAATCCTGTTTTTTGCTATCACAGCACCGTGGTTTATCTTGATAGCGATTAAAAACCCGGAGCATCCGCATTTTTTCTTTATCCACGAACATATTCAGCGCTTCACCAGCACCGTACATAAACGTGGCGGCCCCTGGCATTACTTTATCCCCTTGCTGATCTTAGGTATCGTTCCTTGGATAGGTGTCTTGTTGCAAGGACTGTGGTCTGGCGTCAAAGATAAAACCCCGGGTTTTCAGCCAAAAAAGATGCTGTTTATCTGGACTGCTTTCCTGTTTTTCTTTTTCAGTATTTCAGGCTCAAAATTACCAGGTTATATCCTGCCTATATTTCCAGCGTTGGCACTCTTGATTGCCAGCCACCTGGAACAGACCGATAGTCGTCCGGTAAAAACAGCTGGCATTCTGTTTATTGTCTTTGGTATAACTATCGCCGTCGGTTTGACAATTTATCTGGGCAAACTGGATGCTGCTGATGAATTTGACCGTCCTTTGGCTATTGCTTATACACCGTGGATAATTACTGTCATTGTGCTGTCTATAGCAGGTGGCCTGTCCACCTGGTTACTGGCAAACAAGGGCACTACTGGGAAAGATTGGGCCATCATCTGCCTGGCTGCCAGCGGTTATCTGGTCGGGCAAATTGGCTTCTTGGGACACAATTCTTGGGGCAAATATATGGCGGGCAGTGAATACATACCCGCAATCAAGGCTGAATTGATTTCGCCAGCGATCCCTTTCTACGCAGTTGGTCGCTATGAACAGGCATTGCCGTTTTATCTGGAACGCACTGTGACGCTGGTTGAGTTCCCTGATGAAATGCAGTTCGGCCTGGAGCAGCAGCCAGAATTGTGGATACCCAAGCGTGAAGACTTTGTCAAAAAATGGCGGGCGCATCAGGACAAGGGTGAAGCAGCTGTCGCCATCTTGCGCAATGATATTTATGAAGACTTGAAAAAAACTGATTTCCCCATGCGTGTAATCGCCAAAGACCCGCGCCGGGTCATCGTTGCCAATCTGGTCAGTAAAAACAAATAGAAAATTATGAATATCAATACCTTTGGCTTTATCTTCACCGGGATCATGCTCAATGCTGTCGCCCAGCTTTTGCTGAAAGCTGGCACTAATGCAGTTGGGGCAATTCACCTGACAGCGGAGAACTGGTTTTCGATCGGCATTAAACTGGCGACTCAACTACCCATTATTGGTGGTCTGACCTGCTACGTGATTTCCGTTGTCGTCTGGATCATAGGTTTGTCGCGTGTTGATGTCAGCATTGCCTATCCATTGCTGTCCTTAGGCTATATAGTCAACGCCATTGGTGCCTGGTATCTTTTGGGAGAAGTAATTTCCATACAAAGGATGGTGGCAATCGGTGTCATCATCATTGGCGTAGCCTTGTTGGTAAAAAGCTGAATTGCTTCATTTGGCCACATCTCATATTCCACAAGAATAGTTCTGTTTTATTGAAAGGTTCACCATGAGTGACACACCCAAATTCCTGCCATTCACCAAGCCAACTATCGATGAAGAAACCATCGCTGCGGTCACAGAAGTTCTCCGTTCTGGCTGGTTGACCAGTGGGCCTAAGGTACAGGCGCTGGAAGCACAATTGTCTGAATATTTTGGTGGACGTCCTGTGCGCACTTTCAATTCCGGCACCTGCACCATGGAAATTGCGCTGCGCATAGCTGGCATAGGCGCAGGTGATGAAGTCATTACCACGCCAAATTCATGGGTAGCAACCGCCAATGTCATCATAGAAACAGGCGCAACCCCTGTCTTTGCCGACATTGATCCAAAAACACATAATATTGATCTGGACAAGGTCGAAGCAGCGATCACACCACGTACCAAGGCCATTATTCCTGTGCACATGTGCGGTCTGCCTTGCGATATGGACAGGCTGTATGCGATTGCCGATAAATATAAACTGCGCGTCATAGAAGATGCAGCGCAGGCTATAGGCTCCACATGGAAGGGTAAACGCATAGGCTCTTTCGGTGACTTCGCTTCGTTCAGCTTCCAGGTCAATAAAAACATCATGACAGGCGAAGGTGGTTGCCTGGTCTTGAATAATGCAGAAGAAGTACGCCTGGCAGAAAAATACAGACTGCAAGGCGTGACGCGCAGTGGCCTGGACGGAATAGATGTTGATGTGCTGGGTGGCAAATACAATATGACCGATATTGCCGCCGCCATAGGTCTTGGACAAATGAAACACCTGGCAGAGTTCAATGCCAAGCGTGCAGCCCTGGCAAAACATTACTTCACAAGCTTTGGCGCTGACTTTGAACAAAAGACAAGTGCT
>JAZJXP010000022.1:0-44974 GCA_040390835.1 Pseudomonadota bacterium | reverse complement strand
TTTGAGATTGAGTTTCCTCCTATTTCACTGTCCTGGCAAATTAGACCACTACAGTAAGCGAAAAAAGGCGACCGAGGCGTCGCTACCCCTAAAGGGGCCCCCTTTGCTGCAAGTCAAAAAATGGGAAAGTCCGAAAACTCGCTGCGCTCAAACATCGGCCTTTCTTTTTCCATTTTCTGCCTTACATCAAAGGCATCGGCACATCGGAACTGCAGAAAATCAAGATCAAAAGCAACTTCAACCTCAAAATCAAAATCAAAAGCAACGTCAACGCGACCTTTATTCATATTATTAATTGGTGACTGATTAAAGGTTTGGAGGATCTCAAGTATCCATCAATTCAAAATGAAACACCTTACTAACAATCTGCCACCTGCCATCCAGTTTCACCAGCGTTAAAAAGTCAGTAAAGAACTTGTTGGCAATCGCGCATTCCACCCGGGCGAAGGCGGTTACCGGGCCGGCTATTTCCAGGGAGACGATGCGGTCGCGACGTGTTTCATTTTTACTGGCGGGGGAAGGGCGTTTGTCAACTACGGGGAAGTATTGCTGCATGTCCAGGTGCAGTAAATGACCTTCGGTGGCGCAGTAGTAGTGGGCTTCGGGGTGGAATACCTGGGCGAGTGTGCTGGTGTCACTGTGGTACAGGCCATCGAAATACTGGTTCAGCATGGCGATGATGTCGGGGTATGCGGTTTCCATTTTTACCTTTTTTGTTTGAACAGGGCGGCGGTCAGCCACCCTGTTTTTCTGTGTTGTTACGCTTGCTGCATTTGACGCAATTGCGTGACCGGTATACCGCCAACTCCCCAATTATCTGTATCCACTTCTTCTATGACGACAAAAGTCGTGGCAGGATCTTTGTTGAGTACGCGTACCAGCAATTCAGTAGCACCGGCTATCAGTTCGGCTTTTTGGGCCGCACTGACATTTTCGCGGGTGACCTGTATGTGTACATAGGGCATGGCTTGCTTTCTTCGCTGTTGATGATATCAGGATGGCAGGCCTTCTGCTTTCAGCGCGGCTTGCACATGCGGTCTGGCTTTGACGCTGGCGAGGAAGTTTTGCAGATGGGCAAAGTCGCTGATATCAAGGTTCACATATTTGCTCCAGCCGCTGACGGTGAACAGATAGGCGTCGGCCACGGTGAAGGTATCGCCGGTCAGGTAAGTACGTCCTTCGAGGCGGCTGTTGACCCAGGCGAATTTCTTGCGCAAGAGTTCTGCTGTGCGCGCTTTGCCCTCGGCAGGCATGGCAGCATCAAACAGCGGGGCGAAGGATTTGTGCAATTCTGAGGTGATGTAGTTTTGCCATTCGAGTACGCGGTAGCGTGCCATGCCAGATGCTGGCAGCAGCTCGCGGTTTTCTGCACGTTCGACGATGTATTGGGCAATGATGGAACCTTCGGTCAATATCTGGCCGTCATCCATTTCCATGGTTGGCACCTGGCCTTTGGGATTGATGCTGTAAAAGTCCAGGCCATCTGCTGTCTTGTGAATGGAGGTATCGACTTTTTGCAGGGTGAAATCAAGGCCAGCTTCACGCAGGATGATATGTGGGGATAAGGAACAGGCACCTGGGGAGAAATAGAGTTTCATGGGTTTGGGCTTTCGATAAAAGTTGACTGGCTGCACTGTTAAGGTGGCAGGGCATGGCGGCATACTATGCCAAACGAAATAGTTGATAAACTAGGCAAAAGTTACTTTATAAATTACATGGTGTAATGTGAATCGACAATTTGCGGATGTATTACTGGGCAGCATAGAATTGTTTTGCATGGCAGCCGAGCTGGAAAGCTTCAAGGATGCGGCCAATGCGGCAGGGCTGACGCCAGCGGCTGTCAGCCGTTCCATCGCCAGGCTGGAAGAGCGTATAGGTGTGCGCCTGTTTGTCCGCACTACGCGGCAATTGCGCCTAACTGAAGCCGGGCGTGCCTATTTTGTGCAATGCCGCCAGGCGCTGAACCAGTTGGTAGAAGCGGAGCGTGAAGTATCCGGCCAGCAAATTGAGCCTGCTGGTCTGGTGCGCATCAGCATGCCCACGCCTTACGGGCATTACCGGGTATTGCCCTTGCTGGCAAAATTCCGTCAAATGTACCCGCTGGTCAAACTGGATTTGCAACTCAGTAACCGTAATGTCGATTTCACTGCCGATGGTTTTGACCTGGTGATACGTGGCCGCAACCCGCCTGATTCAGGCATGATAGCCCGCAGGCTGGAAGATACCGAGATCGTGGTCTGTGCTGCGCCAGAATATCTGCAGCGCTTTGGCGTGCCGAGAAAACTTGAAGACCTTGACCAGCATGAATGCCTGCAATTTGTCTTGCCCAGTGCCGGGCAGAATATAGTCTGGATATTCAGGCGTGATGGTGCGGATATAGACTGGCCAACAAAAGGTGGTCTCACCTGTTCAGAAGATTTACTGGGCATCATTACTCTGGCAAGACATGGCGCAGGCTTGCTGCAATCTTCACGTTTCATGGTCGAAGATGATTTGCGCGCTGGCCGCATGGTGGAAGTGCTGCAGGAATTCAGCGGACGTACACGGCCATTTTCTTTACTGTATCCGCGTGACCGTCACCTGCCTTTGCGGGTCAGGGTGTTTATTGATTTTCTGATTGCAGAGTTGGTGCAGAAATAGTATTCGCCTGCCAGTTTACTACCTGCCGTATCACCCAGTCCGCATCATCAAGTGGCAAATCATGGCCTGCTGCTGGGTGCAGATGCAGGGCGCAATGCCATAGCCCTGCCAGCTTGCGTGAGCAAGCCGCATTGACCAGCTTGTCATGCTCACCCGCCAGCAAGAGCAGTGGAACTTTGCCCGAATAAGGCGGCGCACGAAAGCGCATGGCGGCCAGCAATTGCCGCAAAATATTGCCAACGCTGATGGGCTTTTCCTGCGCATACGCTGTCCAGCGCGTGATGATTTCTTTTGCCTGTTGATCGGTTTGCAAATTGCTGGTGATACGCAGGATAAGGTTTTCGCGTTGCATGCTTGAGCCAAATAACATGGTGGCGATCAGTGCAGGATAATTTGCCGGTCTTAGCCTTTGGTAAAAAGGATTGTGTGGCGCGACGCTGGTATTGATCAACACCAGGCGCTGCAAGTCATCCGGGTATTGACTGGCCCAGGCCAGTGCCACCATGGCCCCCAGTGAAACTGCCAGCACATGCACAGGTCCTGCTACTCCTTGCGCCTGCAATTGCTGATGACAGTAATCTGCCATCGCGGCTACCGTGGTCAGGCTATGCTCTGCATGTAATTGCCCATTGCCAGGAAAATCCAGGCACAACACGCGCTCAGCCCCCACTGCTTGCTGGAAGCGTGCAGGAAAACCTCCCCAGTGCCTGCTCTCACGCATCAGGCCGCGCAATAATACCCAGATCGTCATGGCCGGTACCAGCGGGCCACGGCACGCTCTTGCAGGCGCAGGCGGGTAGGGCCTTGCGCCAGCCATTGGGCATGGCCGCAAGTTGCCCGCATCAGAAAATCCAGCCAGGAATTATGCCTGCGCAAGACGCGGTGCAGACGATGTTCTGCCACCGGGTTGAACATGCCATGCCGTGAGAACAACTGACGCGGGTTTTTCTTGACCCATAACCAGGAGCCCATTTCCAGTGTCAGTGGCAGAAAGGTTTTGCTGCTGTCCTGCTGTGCCTGCAAATAAAGATAATCCCAGATATCGCCGTGGGTGCGGTATTGCAGGCTTTGCGGTTCGAACAGATAAGAGTGATTGGGATGGGTTTGCTGGAACAATTCTTCCAGCGCCAGTATGTCGGCCAGATGATCGATAGGATGCACACTATGTGCATGCGGGAACCAGACACGGTCACGTAAACCAAAACCGGAATGGCAATCTATCGCCATGCTGAAAGGGCGCGTCAGCAATTCCTGTTGCACGGTGCGGCACAGCGCCAGATTTTCTGCCTCCATCCCGGCACCAGCTACGCCGCGATACCAGGGCAGGCGCGGGCTATAGCGATGGCCACCAAGCAGGAAGGGAACTTTGTCACTCGCCTCTATTGGCGCATTACGCATCAGATCGACGCCACTGGGGTTGCAGCGAGTTGACTGCCACATGCCACCGGGATTAATCAGCGGCATGAAGACCAGACGGACATCCTGCAACATGTGCTGCAGGCTCTTGTCCCAGGATAGCCGTGTCAACAGGCCGCGCAAGAAGGTCAGCAAGACTTGCGTACCTATGCGCTCCAGTCCGTGGATACCACCAAAAAAACCGATGGCAGGCAGGCTGATATCGGGATTGCCAAGTGCCAGTTTATACACCGGAAATTGTTTGTGTCTGACGGCGATCTCACACAGTACCTCCACCTCTAGCTGTCCGCGGCCAAGGGCGATGATGCGTTCCAGTTCATTCAGTTCAGGCAATGCAGACATGGCGCGTGCTTAAAAGTTAACCACACCATGCTAGAGGAGCTCTACGCAGAATGCAAGAAGCACGCAGCTTTTGCCATGAATTGATCAATTATGACCAACAGATGACAGATTTTCGCCAAGTTTGAGCAGGCAAGTATCATTGCCGTCTACTTCCAAAAAATACTGACCTGCAGTGACGACATGAAGCATCAGATTATCCTTGAAGGCAGGCAGTTCCATCGCCCGGGGCGCAGTGAATTCAGAACGGCAATAAAATGTTCCACTCAAGCGCAAGAAATGCAGCGCTTCGCCAGCAAGATCATCCTTGCCCCGAAGATTTATCATGGTTGTAGACTCACCCCTGAAATGAGTTTTAGTTATCAATCCCTGGTTCATGACATCGTTTCTTGGCATGACACTGTTGTGCGGGATTCTGCTCACCGTGGTAATCTTTCGATGGCAAGAGTGCAACTCCACTTATGCTGCTTATGTCCTTGCCAGTGAACTATTGTATTTGTTGGGTAGCTTCGGCGTGACCATCATCTTCAACATGCCGCGCAACGACGCACTGGCCACAATTGTGCCAAGCAGCGCAGACGGTGCGGCGCGGTGGGCCAATTACCTGGTCGAATGGAGGCGCTGGAATCTCCTGCCATCGCAGCGTTTGCCAGCACTGTCAGCCTGACATTAGCGCTGCTGAAGTGGGTACTGATCTTTGAATTATGCAATTCCAGAACACACACTTGGAGAAAACATGATCGTAGAATACATACGCTACAAACTCACCGAACACCAGGCAGTACCCCAGGAATCTGTCGCAACAGCCTTCGAGGCAGCATATCAAACCGCAGCTTCATCGCTTGATGCATCACCACACTGCCTGGGCTATGAACTCTCGCGCTGCGTCGAAGAGCAAGACCGCTATATCTTGCGCATAGAGTGGGATTCTATTGATGGTCATCTGACGGGTTTTCGGCGCGGGCCTGAGTTCGCCAATTTTCTTGCGGCTATCAAACCCTACATCCATCAAATTGAGGAAATGCAGCACTATGCGCTGACCTCGGTAGTCTTATCGAAACGAAACTGAGCACAACTGAGCGCCAGTGAGCGCAAGTGAGGCATTGCATGAAAACTCAAAATATTCCCAGCTTATATGACTGGGTTGGCGGCATTGAAGCGCTGAACCGGCTGACCACTCGTTTCTATTTGCACGTCAAGGCCGATGAATTGCTAGGCCCGGTCTTTGCGCATATGGGAGCAGATCATCCGGCGCACGTTGCCGTATTCCTTGGCGAAGTGCTCGGTGGTCCAGCGGCTTACTCAGAGCAGTACGGCGGCCATCCGCATATGGTCAAGCAACATCTCAATCGTCATCTGACACAAGAACAGCGGCGACGCTGGGTAGGCTTGTTGCTGGAGACCGCTGATGAACTGGGCATGCCTGACGATCCGGAGTTCCGCTCAGCGCTGGTTGGCTATCTGGAATGGGGTTCGCGGCTGGCAGTGATCAATTCACAGGCGGGTGCCACGGTGGATGAAAATGCGACCATGCCAAAGTGGGGCTGGGGTGAAGTGAAAGGCCCATACATATTACCCAAGGAGTAATGCATGAAGATGCATGCGATTCAATGTAAATGTGGCACCCTTCGCGGCCAGCTTGAAGGGACAGGGGTTCACAACAGACTCATCTGTTATTGCGGAGACTGCCGCGCGTTCGCGCACTTTCTTGGTAAAGCTGATGAAGTGCTTGATGAACAAGGCGGTACCGAGATTGTACAAGTGGCGCAACCACGCTTGCGCTTCTCGCAGGGCATAGAAAAGCTTGCTGCGATGCGTCTCAGCGAAAAAGGCATGATTCGCTGGTACGCCTCATGCTGCAACAGTCCAATAGGTAACACGATGGCTGATCACAAGGTGTCATTTATAGGCCTGATTCATGTAGCACTTGATCGTAACCGCATGGATCAGGACTTTGGAACAAAGATCGCCCTCTTGAATACGGACACAGCACTGGGCGAGAAAAAACCAGTGCAGCGTGGCCTTATCGGAGTCATTACGCGTTTTATCTGGATCCTTGTCACGACGCGCATCAGCGGCCGCTACAAAAATTCTCTACTGTTCAATGCTAAAGGTGAGCCACGGGTAGTCCCATTGGTACTTACCCGCCATGACTCCGATTCACTATGAATAAGCAATATCTCAATATGATGAATAACTATCTCAAGACTTCGCCCACGCACTCAGGCACATCGCGCAATATTGCCTTGGCTATGGCTTTCACCCTCGCCCTCGCCCTGTCGGGTTGCGGTGGGGGAGAAGAGAGCAGAGTGCCAGCAGCGGCACCAGCCACACCAACCACTATGGCCGTGCCCCCGGCACCCCATAGTCTGGTGGTCTTGCCTGCCAGTGGCACGATCACTCACGGCATGCAATTGACCACCGATATGGTTGGGCCAGCCGGGATTGCCATCAGCAGTTTTGCGGACGTACCCGGCGGTACTTTCTCCGGTACGCCGCTCAATGGCTGGGGTGAGCATGCCCGCATCGTCGGTCCAGATGCCGAAGTGATTGATGGTTATAGCTTCCCGCCCGGTACGGTGGTGCTTCAGGGCGTGAACCTGAGTAGCGAAGTGGTGGTGAATTCCGGCTGGCTGGTGCTGCGTGGCAGCAAGGGCAGCCTGTTGCTGAATCATCCCAAAGGCAGTACCGGAGGTGGTGCAGCCTTGTACAGCGAACTCAGCGCCTTCAATACCGTCGGCGCCAAGGATGGCCGACAGCCCGCATTGAGTATCTGCCACCGTTGCTACTTTCCTCACAGTGGACTGGAAAATGTCTACAGCAACAATGTCATCATCACCGAATCCTGGATCGCGGTTGACCCGGGCAATACTGGTGATCATGTGGATGGCATCCAGACCTGGGGTGGGCAATCCGGGCTTAGCATTGCACGCAATCGCCTGCAATGGAATGGTGAGCATAACGACACTCAGTCGGGCCTGATCGCCATGTATTCCGATGGTGCGCAAAATGGCTCCACCGGCTACAACAAGATCTTGATCGAGAACAACTATATCGTCATTGGCAAGGGCGGTGGCATAGGTCTGCATGCGCCGATGAATGTGGCAACTACGAACATGAGGGTCATTGGCAACCGCTGGTCATGGGTAGACGGGTCCGATCCCGACTATTCTCCTGCCATCTATCGCGGGCCTAAATTTGCGAATTACCGCAAGAACGGCAACTGCTGGTCAGACAACCGCTGGAGCGATGGCGAGAATGTCAACAAGTTCCTGCTACCGGACAATAGCACCAGCATTACTGACAAATACAACGCGGGTTGCTGATGAAAAAGGCTGGCAACGCGAAAGACATCCCCTGTTTCAGGAACTTTTGATCCCTGCACTTATCTCTACATAAAGCCTGTATGTGAATGAAGGTATATCATTCACGTCACATTTACACGCTTGCCGTGCGCTGATCAAAAAAGGGAGTTTTGTTTTGTCTAATAATTTGCACCACATTGCAGCAGATGACGAAGTTTACTGGTCAGAAATTCGTGATCAATACACCGTCTCACCAGATTTCATCAATTTGGAAAACGGCTATTTTGGCGTCCAGGCCCGCCCTGTGTTTGAGGCTTTCCAGCGCTATCAGGCGCAGGTGAATGCCGAGACCTCGTATTTTCTGCGGGTGCGTTATGCGCCCCTGTTTGTACAGGTCATGCAGGCACTGAAAGATTTTTGCGCAGTTGATGAGGGCGAACTGGTACTGACCCGCAATCTCATTGAGGGCATGAATATCCTGTTGCAGGGTTACCCCTTGCATGCAGGAGATGAAGTCATACTTGCCACGCATGACTATGATCTCGTCATTGATACCCTGCTGATGCTGGAACAGCGCAAGCAGATACAACTGCGGCATTTGCAGTTGCCGCTGGACCCTTCCAGTGATGAAGAAATCGTCGCCCAATACGAGCAGGCAATCACGCCAAAAACCAAACTGATCTTGGTCACGCACATCGTGCACAGGACAGGGCAGATCATGCCGGTTGCCAAGATCACCGCCATGGCCAGACGGTATGGGGTAGATGTCGTGGTCGATGCGGCACATTCCTTTGCTCAACTGAACTACCGCATGACTGAACTTGGGGCAGACTTTGTCGCCGTGAATTTGCATAAATGGCTGGGTGTGCCGCTGGGTGTGGGGTTGCTGTATATACGTAAAAACCGGGTGGCTGATGTAGCGCCGCTGTTTGGCAATGCCAAGTTTGCCGACAATGAAATTTTCAAATTCACGCAAGTTGGCACGGTGCCGCCAGCAAATATTCTGACGATATTGGATGCACTGAAGTTTCATGAATCCATAGGGTCCGCCAACAAGGAGGCACGCCTGCGTTACCTGACGCAATACTGGGTCAATAAGGTGCGTGATTTGCCCGACGTACGCATCATGACGCCGACCGACCCTCAACGTTCCTGTGCAATTGCCGGGTTTGGTATTGGCGGTAATTCGGGTCATGCGATTGTCGATTACCTTATGCGCGAGCACAAGATATTCACCGTCACGCGCGATCTGGATGGTCATGACATTGTCAGGGTGACGCCACATCTTTACACCAGTCTGGACGACCTGGACAAGCTGGTAACAGCTATCAAACAACTGACGCAAGCCTGATGTAGGTACTTATATAGATGCAAGGGCGATGGAATAATTTCCAGTTTACAGGATTTAAATATCCTATATAATGGAAATTATGGATATCAATACGATTATTGCCCGCAGGGTGCGTGACTTACGCGATCAACAAAAGCTGTCGCTGGATGCGCTGGCCAAGCGCAGCGGCGTCAGCCGTTCGAATATTTCCCTCATAGAGCGGGGTGAGAGCAGCCCCACTGCTGCTGCGCTCGACAAGCTGGCCGTGGGCCTGGGTGTGACGCTGGCTTCGCTGTTTGAAGACAGCACACCTGCAGTTGTGGCTTCTCCAGTCTCTCGTCTGGCCGGGCAGGTGTGCTGGACTGATCCATCCTCTGGCTATATGCGCCGCAATCTGTCCCCTGGCTTACCTTCGCCCATACAACTGGTGGAAGTTGAATTTCCGGCGGGGCAAACTGTGCGCTATGACAGTTTCCACCGCGATGTGGATATACAGCAGCAAGTCTGGATACTTGCAGGCGAGATGCGCTTGCATGTCGGCGAGCAAGCCTGGGATTTGCAGACTGGCGATTGCCTTTCCATGGCGCTGGATAAGCCGATTACTTTCCATAATCCTGGAAAAATCGCGGCGCGTTACCTCGTGGCGCTTTGCAGGTAGCGACCTCTTTCAGTTTTCAACTCATGGAGTAAATCATGTCCGGGCAAATCCACATCCAGATTCTTGATGCCGCACAAGCGCAAGCCAATGTCGCTGCATTGACCGATGTATTGACAGACTGCGTCGCTGGTGGCGCATCCGTCAGTTTCATGTGGCCTTTGCCGCGCGAACGTGCGCTGCAATTCTGGCAGGGTGTTGCTGATGGCGTCGCACGCAAGGAGCGCATCTTGCTGGTCGCCAGGGATGACAACGGCGATATCATAGGCACTGTACAATTGATTACCGCCATGCCAGACAACCAGCCGCACCGCGCCGATGTGGCCAAGATGCTGGTGCACAGGAAGGGCCGCCGCCGTGGCATCGCTCAAGCCTTGATGGCTGCAGTTGAAAAAGCTGCCATAGCTGAGGGCAAGACTGTATTGGTGCTCGATACCGTTACTGGTGGTGATGCTGAACGCCTGTATGAACGTGCTGGCTGGCAAAAGGTAGGTGTGGTACCCAACTACGCCCTGATGCCTGATGGCGAATTCTGTGGAACGACTTTCTTTCACAAGCAGATATAGCAGATAGAGTGGAGTAAACAAATATGCGCATCGCAGTGATTTCAGATATACATGGCAATCTGGCCGCACTGGAAGCGGTGACTGCCGACCTGCGTTTACGTGGTGTTGATCGGGTAGTCAATCTGGGTGACAGCCTGTCTGGCCCCTTGCTGCCAAAAGAGACGGCGGATTTCTTGATGGCGCAAACTGACTGGATACATCTGGCTGGCAATCATGAACGCCAGATACTGGAATTGAATGAGCGTTCAGGTGCAAGCGATGCGTATGCACACCAGCAAATCACTGCAGAACAAAAGGCGTGGATAGCTAGTCTGAAACCGGTGCTGCGTCTGAATGAAGATGTCTTGCTCTGCCATGGCACGCCTGCCAGCGATACCACCACCTTGCTGCAAGTGGCAGACAGGAATGCCACGGCGCAGGAAATCAAAGAAAGGCTGGGGCAGCAAACTGCCGCAGTGATAGCCTGTGGCCATAGCCATGTCGCCCGCAATGTGCGTACCGCTGAGGGACAGCTCATCGTCAATCCAGGCAGTGTTGGTCACCCGGCCTATGAGTATGATTATCCCTACCCGCACAAGATAGAATCCGGCTCGCCGGATGCGCGTTATGCCATCATAGAAAAGACGCAGCAAGGCTGGATCGCCAGTTTGATCAATGTCCCTTATGCATATCAACAAATGGCAGAACTTGCGGCTTCGCGGGGGCGTGAAGACTGGGTCAGGGCTTTACGTAGTGGTTACATGAATGAAATCAGGAATTAAAGAAATCATGAAAAAACAAGACACAGCCCTGATCATCATCGACATGCAGCGTGGAATGGCTGATCCCAAATCCGGACGCAGGAATAATCTGGGTGCAGAAGAGAACATACGTCAGTTGCTGGCAGCATGGCGTGCAGCAGGCAAACCAATCGTGCATATCCGGCATATGTCGCGATCACCCACTTCAGTATTCTGGCCAGGTCAGCCAGGCAATGAATTTCAAGAGAATTTGCTGCCACTGGCCAGTGAGCATGTGGTCGAAAAAAATGTGACGGATGCCTTTGTGAGTACCGGTCTGGAACGCTGGCTGCATGTACGTGGTATCAAAGATCTGGTGATCGTCGGTGTCAGCACCAATATGTCAGTCGAGGCAACAGCCCGCAGTGCCGGTAACCTCGGTTTTAACACCACGGTAGTTGCCGATGCCTGCTTCAGTTTTGACAGGCTGGATTTGCACGGTAAGTCACAGACTGCAGAAGAAGTACATGCACATGCACTCAGCAATCTGCAGGGTGAATATGCCACTGTCGTTGATACGGCGACCTTGCTGGGTTAAAGATATCGCTAGTGATACGTACAATGGGAACCATGGGCGGCGGTAATTTTCTTAAAAGATTACCGCTGTCGCCACCTACCCTAAAATCCAAAAATTTCATAAAATGCCTAGCACTGCCGCATCGATTTGCGGATCACTCTTACTGTATAGGGAAATGACCATGGCGATGGATGTCATAGATTACGAAATTTTTGGCGACGATATGCAATTCGTCGAAGTTGAACTCGACCCTGGTGAAGCAGCCATAGGTGAAGCCGGGACCATGTTTTACATGGAAGACGACATACAGATGGAAACCATCTTTGGTGATGGTTCTGCCGGTCAGACGGGCATCTTCGGCAAATTGCTAGGCGCTGGCAAGCGTCTGGTGACAGGTGAATCCCTGTTCACCACGGTCTTCATGAACGGTGGCGTGGGCAAGAGAAAAGTCGCCTTTGGTGCCGCCTATCCCGGCAAGATCATCCCCATGCATCTGGATCAGTTGGGTGGTACGTTGCTGTGTCAGAAAGATGCTTTTCTTTGTGCAGCCAAAGGCGTATCTCTGGGCATCGCTTTTCAAAAACGCCTGGGCGCAGGTTTCTTCGGCGGCGAAGGTTTTATCCTGCAAAAACTGGAAGGTGATGGCCTGGCATTTGTCCATGCAGGTGGTGCGATCATAGAAAAGACCCTGCATCCTGGACAAACCCTGCGCGTTGATAGCGGCTGCGTGGTGGCATTTACCCAGGAAGTGGATTTCGACATCAAGTTTGTCGGTGGTGTTAAAACTGCCCTGTTCGGCGGTGAGGGCATGTTCTTTGCCCATTTGCGCGGCCCCGGCAAAGTCTGGCTGCAATCACTGCCTTTGGCGCGCCTGGCCAACCGTATTGTCGGCGCATCAAAAATTGGTGGCGGCAAGGGTGGCGAGCAAGGATCGGTACTGGGTGGCCTTGGCAATTTGTTTGAAGAAGAGTAAGCCTTCTTTTCATGGAATTGACCCGCTTGTGCCAAACATAAGCGGGTTTTGTGTTTTTCGGCAATAGCTAATCTTTGCAGGAACTAAATTCGGCTTACTCCTGTCTATCTTCCAGCTTATAGCGGATTACTACTTTGATTCAACAAATTTACCCAAGTTGCCATGTTTAAAAAATTACTCGCCCTGTCCTTCATAATTTCCAGCCAACTAGCCATGACAGGCTGCGCCGTTGTCTATGACGTAGGGCAAGATTCCAACCAGCGCCAATGTGAAAAACTCCAGGACTGGAATGAACGCAAGACTTGCCTGCAACAAAACAAGACGACTTATGAGCAATATGAAAAGCAGCGTGAAGACTTGCGTACCAAGGGCACAGAAAAGAAATAAACCTTCATGCCCTTTCAAGCCTTGATAGCGCGCCAGATCAGCAATCCACCAAGCACGGCACAGGCCACTGCGGTAGTGATGCCGGCAACCAGTGCTGCCGGTATGGCAGTCAGGCTGAAAATGCCACAGGCATACAGATTATGCTTGTGGGCTGAACGCACGGCTTCTGCACTGACATCTTCATGGATAAGTTTGCGTTTGATGGCGAGGTAGAAATACAGCGCCTGTGACAGCAGTATCAGGCCGACCACGGGCAGATACACGATCAGGACCGTCGGTGTATAAAATACATAGCGCCCGAACAAGGCGGCAGCAAAAGGAAAAAAGCAGATCAGCGACAAAAAGGCCAGACTGCATAGCACCAGACTGCCATCAATTTCCTTGACCTTGGTTGCCAGCCTGTGATGCCAGACCCAGAACAGGCCCAGCATGGCAAAGCTGAGGAAATAGGCAATGATGATATACAGGTGATGCTGCAAGGCATGCAATAAGGCCGCACCATCACGCGGGTTTTCCAGCTCAGGTACTTTAACTTCCAGTACCAGGATGGTCATGGCAATCGCAAATACGCCATCGATCAGTGCTTCCATCCTGTGCTTGTGGATACCGAATTGCATACTCATCTTTTATCTTCCTCAAGAATTTTATGCAAGTATCCACTTTCTTGGCACTTTCTGGAATAGTCTGACCCGGATTTAAGCCTGAATAACCACATCCTGTCCCAGCATGTTACTGGCATATACATCGCAACAGATTTCACTGGATGTGCGTGAGCCGTAATGTGTGATGAATTCATCGAAGCTGCCGCTTTGCGAGCTTTCCATATCTGCCTGTTCTGCCAGGGATTTTTCTGCCATTTTGGTATACAGGGCCAGTTGCTCTGGTGCAGGCGGGCGGGCGCGGAATTCTTCAGCCAGCAGCGTGCTTTGCTGCAGGGCGAACTGGGTGAAAGAATTATTTGCTGCGCGTATGGCATCGAGCACTTTGGCTGATGGCGTCAGTTCAGGATGCTGCAATTTTTCAGTTTGCACGCGCATTGCCTGCGCATGGCTGCCATCACCACGTTGTGCATCCAGCAGTGCTGCTACCGGCGCGATACGCTCCAATAATTCCTTGCCCCAGTCTTGCAAGGAAATAGCTTGTCCCTGGCGTGACAACATCAGGCCAGGACGGCGCCCTTGCTTGACGGTAAGGGCAAAATTCTCGACATTTTCATCGCCTTCGGTCTGGTTTGTTTGTGCACTTTCTTCCAGCGCACAGAACAGCAGGAAGGCGTCCAGGAAGCGTGAAGTCTCAAGGCTGATGCCGAGTGGGTCGAAGGGATTGACATCCATGCAGCGCACTTCTATGTATTGCACACCGCGCGCGCACAGTGCTTCAACCGGGCGTTCACCAGTTTTGATGACGCGCTTGGGCCGTATCGTGGCATAAAACTCGTTTTCAATTTGCAGTACATTGGTATTGATTTGCACCCATTCACCGTTTTGCCGCGTGCCTATTTTTTCATAGGCTGGATAGGGTTGGCGCACTGCCAGTGACAGGCTGCGCATATACTCCAGCAGGGTGTTATAGGGTGGCACCAGGCCAGACTGGGCATTGTTCTGGTAACCCAGGTCACTCATGCGCAGGCTGGTTGCATAGGGCAGATACAGAGTATCGTCCGACAGGGTTTCCAGTTGATGTGGACGGCCCCGCAAGAAAGGAGTGGACAGGGCAGGCGAGGCACCGAACAGATACATCAGCAGCCAGCTATAACGATGGAAGTTGCGTATCAGGGAAATATAATTTTCAGACTGTACGTGCATGGCACTGCCGCTGGTACTTTCTGCCTGCTGCAAAACTTTCCATAAATCTTCAGACAGCGAATAGTTGTAATGGATGCCAGCGATGCATTGCATGCTCTTGCCGTAACGCAGGGCCAGTCCACGGCGATACACATGCTTGATCATGCCTATATGCGAATTGCCATACCAGGCGATAGGGATATCTTTTTCTTCCGGCAGGCTGCAGGGCATGGACTGATGCCACAGCATTTCATTGCCCATGACGGTATAGGCGAAGCGGTGGATATTGTCGAGTTCTTCCAGCGCGGTGGCGATGTCTGGTTCGGCAGGGGTGATGAATTCCAGCAGGGATTCGGAATAGTCAGTCGTGATTTGCGGATTGGTCAGCGCCGAACCCAAAGCAGGTAGGTGTGGCGTCAAAGCCAGTTTGCCATCAGCATGCACACGCAGGGTTTCCCGCTCTATGCCACGCAAGCCACGTGCCAGCAAAGGGCGGTTTGCATCATTATCGAGTAGCGCAAGGCGTTGATTTAATAGAGTGCTCACGGTGTCTTCCTTCAAATTTAGTTGTCTTTGCAATCACGTTTGCAAAAAATATCGAGCAAGCATATCCGAAAAATGAAAATGGCATACGAGCTTGCTCAAATTTCATATTTGGAAACTTTATTCAGCTTGGAACAGTCTCATGAGCTGTCGATTTAATGGGCAGGAAATCCCGCATTGCAGCAATGAATAAAATAATTTCTTGTTCTGTTGGCATCGCTTTAGAATGCCTTTATCAATTTTTTCTACAGGAATGAAAGTGCCCATCAAAAAAATGTCTGTATTCATGTCAGCCAGTGTACTTGGCCTGGCAACATCCGGTCTGGTGTTGGCTGCTGACCCCGTGCCGCCTGTGGCTGTCAAAATAAAATGGCAGGAAACCCGTCATGGTGAAGTCGTCACTGACGATTATCGCTGGCTGCAGAAAAAAGAAAATCCTGAGGTCATCTCTTATCTTAATGCAGAGAATGCCTATACCGAAGCACTGACGGCAGACATCAAACCCCTGGCGGACAAGGTCTATGCAGAAATCAAGGGCAGGATGAAAGAGGTAGACCTGTCCGTGCCTGTACGCCGCGGCAATTACTATTATTATTCGCGCACTGAGGCTGGCAAGCAATACCAACTATATTGCCGTCGCCGCGCTGGCGCTGACATGGCGTACGACGACAAAATCGCAGAAGAAATTTTGCTTGATCAAAATGAAATGGCCAAAGGGCAAAAATTCTTTGCCGTTGGCAGTAGTTCCGTCAGTGCGGATGAGCAATTGCTGGCATACTCAACCGACACGACTGGTTATCGTCAGTATCAGCTACAAATCAAAAATCTGCGCACTGGCGACATACTCAGCGATAGCCAGCCGCGCGTGACGTCTATGGCCTGGGCGGCTGATAACAAGACCCTGTTCTTTGTGCAGGAAGACGCCACCACCAAACGCTCTGACCGCCTGTTTCGCATGGAAATCGGCAAACCGCCAGTAGAAATCCTGCATGAAGCCGTCGAACAGTTTGACCTGCAAGTCAGTACCACCCGCGACAGGAAGTTCATCGTCGTCAATATCCACGCCACGGATACCAGTGAAGTCATGCTGCTGGCGGCAGACAAACCGCAAGGGCAATTCCACAGTGTGCTGGGACGTGAAAAAGGCCATCGCTATCTTCTGGAGCACCGCAATGGCGATTTGTATATCGTCACCAATAAAGACGCCAAAAACTTCCGCGTCGTGCGGGCACCGCTGGCAACACCGGACAGCAAACACTGGCAGGAAGTGGTCAAACATGATCCTGAAGTACTGGTCTTTGGCGCTGATTTGTTCAAGGATTACATGGTGATCACTGAAAAGACCCAGGCCCTGAATCGTGTCCGTATCTATGATTTCAACAGCAAGCAATGGAAGACGGTGAAGTTTGATGACCCGGTCTATCTTGCCACTGGGGCTGGCACGCCAGAATTTTCGTCCACCCGTTTCCGTATGTCGTACCAGTCGCCAGTGACACCCGTGACCACTCTGGATGTCGACATGACAAGTGGCCAGCGCTATGTGCTCAAACAACAGGAAATAGTTGGCGGTTATGATGCCGGCAAATATGAGAGCCGTCGCCTGTGGATGACGGCGAGGGATGGCGTCAAAGTACCACTCTGGGCAGTGTATAAAAAAGGTGTGAAATTCGATGGTTCAGCGCCTTTGCTGTTGTACTCGTACGGTAGTTACGGTTATTCAACCGAAGCGACCTTTACCTCCAGTCGTCTGAGTATGCTGGACCGTGGTGTCATCTATGTGCAGGCACATATACGTGGTGGCCGCGACATGGGTGAGCACTGGCATGAAGATGGCATGTTGATGAACAAGAAAAATACTTTCTATGATTTCATCGATAGTGCCGATTATCTCATCAAACAAAAATGGACTAGCGCCGACAAGCTGATTATCCAGGGTGGCAGTGCCGGTGGTTTGTTGATGGGGGCGGTCGTGAATATGCGTCCTGACTTGTTTCATGCTGTGCATGCTGCCGTGCCTTTTGTGGATGTCATGAACACCATGATGGATGCCAGCCTGCCTTTGACAACAGGTGAATATCTGGAATGGGGTAATCCAAATGAAAAGCCAGCTTATGATTATATGCGCAGCTATTCACCCTATGACAATATCGCTCGCAAGGTATATCCAGCCATGCTGGTGACGACGAGCCTGAATGACAGCCAGGTCATGTATTGGGAACCAGCCAAATACGTGGCCAAATTGCGCGATTTCAAAACCGATAAAAACCCGTTGCTGTTGAAAATCAATATGGCTGCCGGGCATGGTGGTGCATCCGGGCGTTATGATGCCTTGCGTGAAGGTGCATTCAATATGGCCTGGATGTTCTCGCAATGGGGGATTAAAGAATAACTGATTTGATGTTGATTTGATTGTGATTAGATGTTGATTGGACGTGCACCTGGCTTCATCTTTCATACTGAGGCCAGGGTCAGCCAGCTTAAAAGAATAAGGAATGAATCATGAATTTCGCTTACACCATTATCTACGTCCCCGATGTCGCCGCATCGCTGGCCTTCTTTGAAAAAGCCTTCGGTTTCGCTACCCGTTTCTTGCATGAATCAGGCATGTATGGCGAACTCGATACCGGTGCCACGACCCTGGCTTTTGCTGCCCATGCCATGGGCGACATGAATTATTCCTGCGGCCATGTAGCCGCACACAGCTCAGAAAAACCGCTGGGAATGGAAGTCGCATTTACCACGTCAGACGTGGCAGCGGCACATGCCCAGGCTATTGCTGCTGGTGCACAAGAGCTGACTGCACCAGCTGAAAAACCCTGGGGACAGGTGGTATCGTATCTGCGTTGTCCTGATGGCAGTCTGGTGGAATTGTGTACACCTATGGGAGGCTAATAATTTTTGTTGATGCCCCCGCTTTGCGCGGGGCTTTATTCCCAGGAAAAATATTTCCTACGCAGTTTCTGTACCGTGCCATCTTTTTGCAAAACTTCATAGGCTTTGCGCCAGGCGCGTTCTTCATCTTCACTGACATTCATGGAACTGGCCATGTATAGTTCGGCGCTGCCCATGTTGAGCCCGGTGGTGAAATCTTCAAGGCGAAAGCCATATTCTTCTATTGCCGATATCATGATGGAGTAGCCTGAATACACCGCATCAAGGCCACCCAGTTGCAATAGCTTGAGCAGGCTTTGGTAATCTTTTTCATACTGGATATTACGAAAATTTTGCGCGTGCAAATCTTTTTCCAGTGAAGAGCCACGCACTATGCCTACGCGCAAGCCGCGTAACTGTTCCAGCGAGGCATTTTCTATATTGACGCTGCCAGATCGCTTGCCAAAAAAACGGTTAGGGGCTGAACCTAAATGTATCAGCCACTTAAAGCTGGTTTCCCGGTCCGCTGTCCTGTCCAGAGGGAAGACGCCATAATTCTGGCCTTCCATAGTCATCTTGACTGCCCTGGCCCATGGATAAATATTCAGATTTGGCTTACGTCCCAGCTGTGCAGACATAGCCGTAATCAATTCATAGCCATAGCCTTGCGGTACATTATGTTGCAGCCAGAGGTAGGGAGGTAATTCTGCCGTTACCCATTTGATTTGCCCATCAGCAGCGAGCTGTGCCTGACTGGGCAGACTGAACAACAAAGCGAGCAGGCAAATGAATTTTTTCATCTCAGTCCCATACTGCAAATGTAGCCCAATGTAGCCATTTTTTGCTCGTTTTATTGGTCGTTTTACTAAGCCTGTAAGGCTGAGCAAAAATCATGTTCCCAGAGAAATTCTAGTATTCAGCCTATGAATGGACAGGTCAAGTGAATTTTTATCAAATCCTGCAATTTATGCTGATGAATTCTGGATAATTCAAGAGTAATTTGCCATTTGTATTTTGTCTGGAATTGTCTATAACAAAGATTAAGGCAGTTGCGCATCCTGTCGGTAATCCCACCTGGGTTGCTGATGCTTGCTGTCTTGTCCCCTGACCATGGTGGTCACCGCGATATCATCGCAACTGCCTCAGTGCTTTCTTACCTCTATGGAGATAGTCATGAGACGCAGACTGTATTTCATGTTGCCTGACCTGGGTAGTGCCAGGGCTATGCTGGATGAACTTTTACTCGCACGTATTGATGAGCGACACATGCATTTTTGTGCGAAAGAGGGCATGCTGCCCGCCGATATGCCGGAAGCCAATTCCTTCCAAAAAACTGACCTCATCCATGGTGCTGAAGTGGGCATGCTGATTGGTGGTATTGCGGGTTTGCTGGCAGGTGGTCTATGGCTGATCTTCCCACCCGAAGGGATGGAAATGCGCATACTGGCCGTGCTGGTATCGGCCATTGGTGGCTCCCTGTTCGGTTCCTGGGCGTCGGCCAAGGCCGCCAAAGCCATACCCAGTTCCAGCCTGAAACCCTTCGAGCAGGATATAGAAAACGGCAAAGTCTTGTTGATGGTGGATGTGCCTTTTAAACGGATAACAGAAATCCAGCAACTCGTCAGTAACCGTCATCCGGAGATACACTTTGGTGGCGTTGATCCGCATGTGCCGGTATTTAGTTAGCCCTCGTTGATCATTGCATGCACCTTACTCTTCGCGGGTATGGTGCGGCATTCTCCTGGAATTCCCTCGCTTTAAAACGACCTGCTTGCATAGTGTAAATTCGGCATACAATGGCTAGTTTTTAAACAACATTGCCGAAAATGACAGCTACTGCTCTGGAGTTGCACGCACTTTGCAAGAACTTTGGTAGGCCCGCCGTAGAGAACCTGAATCTCACTGTGCGACGTGGTGAGTTATATGCCTTGCTTGGGCCAAATGGCGCGGGTAAAACCACCACTTTGCGCATGGTGGCAGGTCTGATTTCGCCGGACAGTGGCAGCATACGCATACTGGGGCAGGAACTGGCAGCCGATCCCGCGCTGGCCAAGAGCAAGCTGGCCTACTTGCCTGATGATCCCATGTTGTATAACAAACTCAAACCTTTTGAGTACCTGGAATTTGTCGCTGGCCTGTGGGGTGTGGCAGCAGAAGCCGCCGAAGCCAAAGCACGAGAACTGCTGGAATGGCTGGATTTGCTCAAGCATGCAGATGAACTGACTGAAGGTTTTTCGCGTGGCATGAAGCAAAAGCTGGCGCTGGCGGGGGCGCTGATACACCAGCCTGAACTCATCATCCTTGACGAACCTCTCACGGGCCTGGACGCAGCCGCTGCCAGGCAGGTCAAGGATGTCTTGCTGAACCATGTGAAGCAGGGTGGTACTGTCATCCTGACTACCCATATCCTGGATGTGGCAGAACGTCTGGCTGAACGCATAGGCATCATACAAAACGGCAAACTCATTGCCGAAGGCACACTGGAAGAATTGCGCAGCCAGACCAGCCAGACTGCGGGGACGCTGGAAGAAATCTTCCTGCAATTGACGGAGCCAGCATAATGAAATCCTGGCTGAAATTGACACCGGGCAGCGCCGCCTGGTTGCTGGCGCATGAATGCCGTCTGGCATTTTACGATATGGGCGAGAGCAAGCCCGGTCATGCCGCAGCGCGTGGTATGTCGGTGTTTGGCAAGTGGCTGATCGCCCTGATGTATATTTTTTCCCATGTTGGTGTCTGGCTGCTGATGCGCAAGATGCCACCCTTGCAAGAAGTTTTGCCCCCACCCTTGCTGATAGTAGCAGGCATCGCCATGCTGGTGGTGTTCAGCTTCATGCTGTCGCTGGGTTTGACACGCAGTGTGCGCGCCTTGTTTGAGCGAGGTGATCTGGATTTACTGCTGTCTTCACCACTGTCATCCAAAACCATCTTTGTGGTCAGGTTGACCGGCATTATTTTTTCCGTCGGCATCTGGTTTTTTGCTTTGCTGACACCGGTGGCAAATATAGGCTTGATACTGGGTCAATGGCGTTGGCTGGGGATTTATCCTGCCTTGTTCGCCATGACTGTGCTGGCGACAGCGCTGGCCATGTTGTTGACCCTGGCTTTGGTAAAAAGTCTGGGAGTACGCAAGACCAAGACTGTAGCGCAAATCCTTGGTGCACTTACCGGTGCGGGCATGTTCATCATCAGCCAGTTATTTGGCAACCTGGGCAAGGAAATGCGAGACGGCGTGTTGCAACATATCATGCCCTGGTTCCAGCCCGGTGGTGCGCTCGATGCTGACAGTCTGGTATGGATACCGGCTAAAGCAATGTTTGGTTCGCCCACGGCGATTGCGGGCTTCCTCCTCTTCAGTGGCCTGATTTACTGGCTGACGGCGCAATCCACCCATCGCTTTTTTGTCACTGGTGTGCAGCAGGCAGTGGGGCAAGTTCGCAAGGAAATGCCAGCAGGTGGGCAGAATGCCGCACAACATGCCACCCGCTTTGGCCGTAGCTTGCGGGCCACCATCATCGTTAAAGAATGGCGTTTGATTGCACGTGACCCGAATCTGATTTCCCAGGTCTTGCTGCAATTACTGTATGTCGCCCCTTTGTTCTTTTTGATTTTCAAGTCCAAAGCCTTATTGCCCGGTGTGGCATCGGGGCTGGTTTTCCTCGCCGCTTCGCTGGCTGGTTCACTGATCTGGATCATCATCGCTGCTGAAGATGCGCCTGATTTGTTGCAGGCAGCGCCAGTCAAGGCCAATCTCATCCTCACCAGCAAACTGCTGGCAGCGGTCTTGCCGATATTGATGCTGCTCTTGCCTGCTTTGCTGTGGCTGTTGATACAACAATTTTTGCTGGGCCTGGCCGTCATCGCCTGTACCCTGGCGGCGATGCTGAGTTCGGCTTTGGTGCATTTATGGCAATCCAAGCCTGCCAGCCGCGCCCAGTTCAATAAACGTGGGCAGACGCAATTGATGGCGGGTTTGCTGGAGGCTGCCACCAGTTTTTCCTGGGCGGCCTGCATCGTGGTCGGCATGTTATATGGTGTCTGGCTTGCCGTGCCCTTGTCGACTGCTGCGCTGGCTCTGGGCATAGCCTGGTTTTCCCGTATTGAACGAAATCTTTAAACTCTGGTCTTTAAATCTTCACTGGTCTATATTTGCTCTACTTTTAATCTATCGCTGCCTACCTAACAACCTGGGAAATTTCTTACCATGCCTGTGTTCACGAAGAAACGTGTTTTTGTAGCCATTGTTCTCTTACTCGTCGCTGGTGCAGCCGCCACGTATTATCGGAGAGAAAACAACAAGGCCAGGGAAGAAGAACCCAAGTACAAAACCGCCGTAGTGGACAAAGGCAATATCACCCAGACAGTGACTGCCAGCGGAACGCTTAATCCCGTGGCATTGATCAATGTTGGCTCTCAGGTATCCGGCACCGTGGTGGAGTTGAAGGCGGACTTCAACGACCGCGTCAAGCAAGGCCAGGTCTTGCTCAAGCTTGACCCCACTATCTTCAATGCGCAGATCAAGCAAAGTGAAGCCAGCCTCGCATCTGCCGAAGCGTCTAGGCGTTTGGCCCAGGCCACGCTGGAACGTAACCAGAAACTGGTCACGCAAAACTATATCTCTGGCACGGCCATGGACCAGGCCAAACGCGAAGTCGAAGTGGCGGATGCCAATATCAAGCTGGCGCGCGCGCAACTGGACCGTGTCAAGGCTGACCTGAATAACAGCGTCATTCGCTCACCCATAGACGGCGTCATCATCAAGCGCACCATCGACATGGGGCAGACCGTGGCGGCCTCTTTCCAGACGCCGAACCTGTTCCAGATTGCGCGTGACCTGACCAAGATGCAGATTGATACCAGCGTCTCGGAAGCCGATGTTGGCTCTTTGAAAGATGGCCTGCCTGCACGCTTTGTCGTCGATGCTTATCCTGACCGTGAATTTGAAGCCAAGCTGCGCCAGTTCCGCCTGGCCGCCAATGTACAGCAAAACGTGGTGACCTATAACGTCGTGCTGGACGTTGATAACAAGGATGAATTGCTCAAGCCTGGCATGACAGCACAAGTGCGCCTGGTGGTTGGCAGCCGGGAAAACGTGGTGCGTATCCCTACCGCAGCGCTGCGTTACAAGCCCAGCGAAGAAGAGCAAGCCAAGGAAGCCAAGGCGCTTAAGGACAAGGAAAAAAATGCCAGTGGATCAGCTTCAAGCGCATCTTCAGCATCTGCCAATCTGCCCGCACCTGAGGTTGATGATGACGTGGCTTTCCGCACCAAGAAAGATCTGACCCGCACTTTCAAGCTCTACAAACTCGAAGATAAAAACCAGGCAAAAACTGTTGATGTCAAAATCGGTTTATCCAACTTCAAATATACCGAAGTGATTTCCGGCGATTTGAAACCCGGTGACAAAGTCATAACCCGCGCACTGGATAAAACCGGAGCACGCTGATGAGCGATACCCTGATAGACATACGCCAGGTCAGCAAGAGTTATTTCTCTGGTGGCGTAGAAACCAAGGTCTTGCATGGTATTGATGTGCAGGTGCCGCGTGGTGATTTTCTGGCCGTCATGGGACAGTCCGGTTCTGGTAAGTCCACGCTCATGAATATACTCGGTTGCCTGGATCAGGCCACCAGCGGTTCATACCTGCTCAATGGCGTCGATACCCTGAGCCTGTCGCGTGCCGAACTTGCCACCATACGCAACCGCACCATAGGTTTTGTCTTCCAGAGCTTTAACCTCATCAAGCGCATGAGTGTGGCTGAAAACGTTGCCCTGCCTTTGATTTATGCAGGTGCAGGGCGCGACAAGGCGCACAAGAAGGCATTGGTGGAACTGGAAAGAGTGGGCCTGAAAGAGTACGCCAAACGCTTGCCCAACCAATTGTCAGGTGGGCAGCAACAGCGTGTTGCCATCGCCCGTGCCCTGGTGGCTGATCCACCACTGATCCTGGCGGATGAACCCACCGGCAACCTCGACACCCAGACCAGCGAAGACATCATGCGCTCCTTGCAGCAATTGAATGCCGACCGTGGCATCACCATCTTGCTGGTCACCCATGAACCGGATATTGCGGCCTACAGCAAACGCCTGGTGCGGCTCAAGGATGGGCATGTCTTGTACGATGGCCCAGCGGCAGAAGGCTTGCGCCAACTGGCAGCCTCACATGCTGAATACTCAGAAGCACAGGGGGAGAACAAATGAATTTCCTCCAGGTTTTTATAGAAGCATTCCGCTCCATGAATGCCAACCGGCTGCGCACGGCGCTGACCATGCTCGGCATTATCATCGGTATTACTTCGGTAGTGATGATGCTGGCTGTCGGTGAAAGTGCCAGGAAATTCATTTCCAAAGAGCTGGAAGTATTGGGCAGTAATCTGATGATCATCTCGCCCGGTGCCAACCGCACCCAGGGTGTACGGGCACGTACTGGCACTGCTCCTTCATTGTCGGTAGAAGATGCGCTGGCGCTGAATGACTTAAGCAGTTTGAATGGTGCTGCACCGGCCTTGCAGGGCTTCTTCCAGCTGACTGTGGGCAATGATAATTCCAATAATGCCGTGCTCGGCGTTACGCCAGAGATGTTCAAGGTGCGTAACTGGAAAGTGGATCAGGGTAATGAGTTCAGTGATTCTGATATCCGTGGTGCAGCACGCATGGTCATCATAGGCAAGAAACTGGCGGATCAGTTTTTTTACAAAGATAACCCGATAGGCCAGTTCGTGCGCATAGACAATGTGCCTTTCCAGGTGGTGGGCGTCTTGCAGGGTGAAGGCCGCATGTTTGATGGTGGCGACCTTGGCGAGATGGTCCTGATCCCGATTACTTCAGCCCGTGCGACATTGATGCGCAGCCCTTTCCCGCGCAATGTGCATTATGTGGTGGTGCAGGGCAAGAGCGACAAGCAGTTGAAGGATGCAGAGGAAGATATCAAGGACATGCTGCGTGATCGCCATCATATCAAGGCCGGGCAGGAAGATGATTTCCGTATCGATAACCTGGCCTCGATTGCCGAAACCGGAGCCAAGATCAGTGCCGGGCTGGCCGCCATGCTGGGTGCCATTGGCGCTATTTCATTGATTGTTGGTGGCATAGGCATCATGAACATCATGCTGGTATCGGTGACCGAGCGTACTCGCGAGATAGGTATACGCATGGCGATAGGTGCCAAGCCGCGTGATGTGCTGTTGCAGTTCCTGACCGAGGCAGTAGTCATATGCCTGGTCGGCGGGATCATAGGTATTTTGCTGGCGATGGCGGGTGCGGCAGCGATTACTTCCACTGGCAAACTGGAAGTCGTCATCGGCTTGCAAGCCATGGTGGTAGCCTGCGGTTTTGCCAGCTTTGTCGGCATCTTCTTTGGTTTTTACCCGGCACGCCGCGCTTCGCGTTTATTGCCTGTCGATTGTTTGCGCTATGAATGAGCTTGAGTCAAACGCCTGATTTTTTCTCGCCATCTGGTTTTTTTAATAATAGAATGTCACGCCTCAACAAATTAGAAAAAATAAGGAGAAGTAGCAATGAGTTTATTAGGCAATATCCTGTGGTTGATTTTTGGTGGCTTCATCACCGGGCTGGCATGGTGGTTTGCGGGTTTGGTCGCTTTTATCAGTATCGTCGGCATACCCTGGGGCAGGGCTTGCTTTGTCATAGGGCAGTTGAGCTTCATGCCTTTTGGTAAAGAAGTCGTGAACCGGGCTGATGTCAGCGGGCAAGAAGATATAGGGACCGGAGCACTGGGCATGATAGGCAATATCATCTGGTTCATCTTTGCTGGCCTGTGGCTGGCATTGGCACATCTGATGTCTGCCCTGGTTTGCTTTGTCACCATCATAGGCATACCTTTTGGTATCCAGCATTTGAAGCTGGCAGCGATAGCTGTGGCACCGATAGGCAAGACAGTAGTCGATAAGTAAAGCCAGCGGGTAAAACAAAAAAGCTCAAGATTAAAAATCCTGAGCTTTTTTGTTTTGGTGTCGCTAACTTATTTCTTGCTCTTCGCTAGCAAGCCTTCCAGTACTTGCATGGTTGCCAGGCCCAGCTGTTCGCGTGGAATATTTGGATTTGCTCCACCTATCATGGAAGGATTGGTCAGGAAGCGGCCATCCACGACAAAGGTCGGGGTACTGTCTACCTGATAGCTGGAAACCAGCTTGCCCAGGCTTTTCAGTTTGCCCATGACCGAAAATGAATTATAAAAACTCAGGAATTTGGCTTTATCGATACCATTCTTGACTGCCCATGCAGTATTGTCATCATCACTGCTCAGGCGGCTTCTTTCTACATGCCAGGTTGCCAGTACTTTGGCATGCAGGCCAGCTTCCAGGTTCATGGCTTCCAGAGTCAGGAACAGATGCGCTTCCGGATCTTTTTCTCCGGTCAGTGGCAAATGGATACGGCGAAAAACGATATTGTCACCCTGCTTTTTCACCCATTCATTGATGGTGGGTTCCAGCGCATTACAGGCCGGGCAGTGATACATGAAAAATTCTATGATTTCAATTTTCTTACCTGTAGCCTGCGTGGTTTGCGGGTTTTTAAGGGTGATGAAATCGGCACCTTCTTTCAGTGCAGCAGGCGAGGCGAGCGCTGTCGCAGAGACAAAGCCCAGAGTGATAAGCAGTAAGCGTAAGAAGCGCATGGGTTCCTTTTAACATGTACAAAACAAGTCGCTGAGCTTACCAGTATTTTTGCAATTTGGCAGCGCAGTGTCAGCATAATCAACAGCATCAGCAAGATCACAAAATCCGTGAAATCTATTTTTTGGACAAGTACCCGAGTGGATTGTTCATTTATATCAGCTATAAATTGCGACATATTCATAAAATATCTTTAAATGCACCCTTAAATAAGCTGAAATGCCATGCAAAACCTTGCATGTAGTCGATATTCATAGAAAAATGAAACGTACCAGTGGTGCAGTCCATATTCTGAATCAGTCCTTGCCATTGGTGCCGATCGCAGCAATATTCCCTAGCGGAGCACATGCAATGATGACCGTGCCTATCGTGATTGACTTTGAAGCCTCAGGCTTTGGCAAAGGTAGCTACCCTATCGAGGTAGGTTACTCGCGTCGTCATGGCGAAGGCTGGTGCACTCTGATCAAGCCAGAATCCGACTGGCAGCACTGGGACATTCATGCCGCCCGCATACACCGCATCCCGCGGGAGATACTGGTGGAACGAGGCAAATCAGCCAGTCTGGTGACTGAGCAACTGAATACCCAACTGGCAGGCATGACGGTCTACACCGATGGCTGGACCCAGGATTACGTCTGGATGGCACTCTTATATGATGCCGCTGACAGGGTACCGAGTTTTCGTCTGGCAGATTTGCGCGAAATCATCAGCCCACAGCAAGAAGGTCTGTGGCATGCGACCAAGGATCAGGTTGAGGAAGACTTGCATATTTCCCGCCACCGGGCCAGTAATGATGCCCGGATTTTGCAAATGACCTGGCTGCGTACTTATGATGCCGTGCGCTGTCACGGTTGAGATTGCCGGTTTGTTGTTGTCTGCCTCCTTGCAACATCCCCCTAAAATAAATATCAAAATAGTATTCAGGCAGTGCAAAATACAGGCTTGCCTGGATTTCCCAACGGGAAGTCTTGTTGCGCTGTCTTGAACTGCAAGGAGATGAGTGTTGAAGAAATGGATCATACGCCTGCTATTGCTGGTACTTGCCCTGGTGGCGATCCTGGCCGCCTATCTCTTGCTGGCACCTGTGCCTATCAATCCGGTTGCCTGGCAGGCGACGCCTTTCGCAGGTTATTCGCCACCGCATGCACGCAATGAAAAGCTGGCAGCGCTGAAAACCATAGAAATCGGTGAAGAAACCGGCCCTGAGCATATCGCCATAGGCCCGGATGGCAAGCTGTATGCCGCCGTCACATCTGGTGCGATTTTGCGCATGCAGGCAGACGGCAGCCAGCGTGAAGTCTGGGTGAATACAGGTGGGCGGGTATTGGGTTTCATGTTTGATGCAGTGGGAAATATGATTGCGGCAGATGCCTTCCGCGGCATACTCTCGATTGCACCTGACAAGCAAATCACAGTCCTTACCGACAAAATAGGCGATAGCCCTATCTTGTATGCAGACGCCGTGGTGGTTGCCAAGACTGGCAAGATTTATTTCACTGATGCGTCGCAGCGTTTTGGTGCCAAAGAATCTGGAGGTACCTTCCATGCCAGCGTACTCGATATCCTTGAGCACTCCTCTACCGGACGGGTATTGGAATATGACCCGGCCAGCAAGCAGACCCGCCTGATCGCAGATGGCCTGTGTTTTGCCAATGGCCTGGCACTTAGCGCTGATGAGCAAAGTCTCATCGTGGCCGAAACCGGTGAATACCGTATCTGGAAAATTGCGGTGACTGCCGATGCCTTGCATATCAAAAACAAACCAGATAAAAAACTGGCCAGTATCTTGCTGCGTGATTTGCCTGGTTACCCTGACAATCTCATGCGTGGCCGTGATGGCCGTATCTGGCTGGGGCTGGCTAAACCGCGAGGCGCAGCGATTGATAACATGGCTGAAAAACCCTGGCTGCGCAGCATTACCCTGCGTCTGCCGCGTGTGTTGTGGCCAGTGCCACCGGCCTATGGTCACGTACTGGCTTTCAATGAAGCGGGAAAAATCGTCGCTGATTTGCAAGACCCGACTGGTCTATATCCGGAAACAACGGGCGTCACCGAAACTGAAGATCGCTTATATATACAGAGCCTGCACGCCCATGGCATAGGCTGGCTACCGAATCATCTGGTCAAAAAATGAAGAGTCAAGCCGCCATGCCGGAAGTCGATGTCCTCGTCATCGGCGGTGGCATCAATGGAGCAGGCATTGCCCGCGATGCTGCTGGCCGTGGTCTGAGCGTACTCTTGTGTGAAAAAGATGATCTGGCCTCGCATACCTCATCCGCATCGACCAAGCTCATCCATGGCGGTTTGCGCTATCTTGAATATTATGAATTTGGCCTGGTGCGCAAGGCCTTGCAGGAGCGCGAAGTGCTCATGCGTTCTGCTCCGCATATCATCAGCCCGCTACGCTTTGTCATGCCGCATGATAAAGGGCAGCGCCCGGCCTGGATGATCAGGGCAGGTCTGTTCCTTTATGATCATCTGGCGAAACGTGAATTGCTGCCGGGTGCTGAATCCATCAATTTGCAACAACATATAGCCGGACAACCCCTGTTGGCTAATTTTCGCCGTGGTTTTGCCTACTCTGATGGCTGGGTCAATGATGCCCGCCTGGTTGTGCTGAATGCCATGCAGGCGGCAGAAAAAGGTGCCACCATCATGACGCGCACGCGCTGTGTCTCGGCCAGGCGGCAAGATGAGCACTGGCTGGTGCAATTGCAAAAGGCCGATGGCAGCATGATGATGGTGCAAAGCCGCAGTCTGGTGAATGCCAGCGGGCCCTGGGCGGTTAGCACCCTGCAGCAAGTCTTGCATCAGGGGGCAGCCAAACACTTGCGGCTGATCAAGGGCAGCCATATTGTTGTGCGGCGCTTATTCCATCATCCTTATGCCTATATCTTCCAGCATCCTGATGGCCGCATCGTGTTTGCCATCCCCTATGAACAAGACTTTACCCTGATAGGTACCACCGACCTGGATTACCATGGCTCGCTGGATGAGGTCGCGATCAGTGAGGATGAGATCGCTTATCTGTGCGGACTGGCCAGCCATTATTTCACCCAGTCCATCAGTCCTGCTGATGTGTTGTGGTCATATTCCGGCGTACGCCCGCTGGTGGAAGAAGCCATTGGGGCGGGCAAGGAAAAGGCTGCTGCTCTGACCCGTGACTACAGCCTGGAGCTCGATACTGCCGGTGCGCCAGTATTGAATGTGTTTGGCGGCAAAATCACGACTTACCGCAAACTGGCGGAAGAAGCGCTGTCCATGCTGGCACCTTTGCTGAATAACGCCAACTCCGCCTGGACTGAGCATGCCTGCCTGCCCGGTGGCGATATCTATGGCGAATTCCCGGAAAATCGTGCCGTCCGCGAATTCCCCTTGTTCATACAACAATGCCAGCAGCAATATGCCTGGTTGCCACCCCATCTGGCAGAGCGCTATGCCCATGCCTATGGCAGCCGCATCCACGTCTTGTTGAAAGATAAATACTCGTTAGCTGATATGGGCGAAATGCTGGTGCCGGGCTTGTATACTGCCGAAGCAGCCTATCTGGTCAGCCACGAATGGGCGCGCACGGTAGACGATATACTCTGGCGCCGCAGCCGCCTGGGCCTGCATTTGCTGGGCGAAGATACCAGCCATTTGCAGGAGTGGCTGGATAATAATACAAGCCAGGTTTCACAGCCTGTCTGCTAGCTGGTATTCGTCTAGCATGCATCTGACATGCGCCTGACATGCACATGTCATAGCAAACCAATATCATCCTTTGTTTTTAGTGCAGTATCTGGCTGCGGACTATCCCCGGGTTTCGCAGTTTATCCCCAGAAATTTGCGCACTGTCGCATGTCGGTGGCTTCGCCGCTTTGCTTTGCTTATTCTGAACATACCAAATTCAAGAACGGGAGACGGCAATGAACAAGACTGCATATATGAACGCGCTGCGCCAGGCTCTGGATGGCTTGCCCGCCAGTGTTATCGAAGACACCATGTGGGAATATGAGCGCAAGTTTGTTGATGCCATGATCGCTGGCAAGTCTGAAGAAGAAATTGCGGCCGGTCTGCCCAAACCTGAACTACTGGCGGCGCAAAAGAAAGCCAGCACACGTTATGCTGCATTAAAAACAAATTTCAGCCTGGGTAATGTCGCCGGTTTGCTGGTTGCCCTGATAGGCCTGATGATCTTCAATCTGTTCATGCTGATACCTGCCGTGGCCTATTTCAGCCTTCTGTGCTCTGCTTACATAGTGGCAATGGTGATGTATGTGGCAGGTATAGGTATTACTGCTGCCAGCATCTCCGGGGTCGAACAGTTCAGCGTTGATATACCAGCTGGCAGACACCATGTGCATAATCACAATGATAATCATCGTATGCATAAACACAATGTAAGGGTTGATGTGACTGAAACAGGTATCCTGATCGATGGTGAAAAGCAGGACGACAATGGCGATGCAGCCGCCGTGCTTGCCTCATCCTCGGCATCATCTGTTGCTTCATCTGTGGCGGCATCTGCAGCTTCTGCTGCGTCCACACCTGCCGTCACTCGTACAGTAAGGACAGAAACCCAGACAGAAAAACTGCATATAGAGGTTGGTAATCACTTTTCCGGCACCAAATTATTCACAGGACTGGGTTTGCTGCTGGGCTCCATCGCTTTGATGATGTTGAGCATGTTCATGACCAAATATACCTTCATCGGCTTTAAACATTATTTACGCTGGAACTTGTCGCAACTGCAGCTTGGTCATGCAGCCTGATAAGTCAGCACAAAGTAGTTTGCAGCTTTTTAGTTTCACTTAGTTTTTTGGTTTCATTTAGCTTCAGGAGAAAAAAATGAAAAACATCATACGCACAGGCATAGGCATGTTGGGTCTGGCCGTGGTTTTGACAGCATCCAGCGTGGTCTTCATCAGGGCCCACGCCAGCAATGTCGTCAGCGCTGGCTCGGCTGCCAGTGAAGTTCGCCCGGTCACGGCATCCATCGTCAATGTCATTCTCAGTGGCCCCATCGATCTGGCGCTGAAACAGGCCACCACGCCAGAGCTGCTGGTCAAGGGTGATGCCAAGCTGGTTTCACGGGTGACCACCAGGCTGGAAGGTAATACCTTGTATGTTGGTACACGCGGGATTTATATCTCGGTAGGAAAAACCGAGCAAAGCAGGATAGAACTGAGTTTACCTAACCTGGAAAAACTGCAGACTTCTGGCAGTGGTGATGCCGTCATCAAAGGCTTTAAAGGCAATAAACTCGAAGTAAGCTTGCACGGATCTGGCAATATCAACCTGGATGGCGAGTATCAGCAGGTATTTGCCAGCCTGAATGGCAGTGGCGACTTGAACCTGGGTGTGGGTAATAGCGATTTGCTGGAACTTACTTCCAACGGCTCTGGCGACAGCATCGTCAGAGGCCAGGTTAAAAACTTCAATGTCAAAATATCGGGCTCAGGCGATTTGAAAGCATCTGCATTGAAAAGCGCAGTGGTCAATCTGAATTCCACGGGCTCATCCAGCAGCAAAGTATTTGCCAGCCAGGAAATCAAACTCAAGGTCACTGGCAGTGGCGATGTCCATGTCATAGGCAACCCGGCAAAAAGGAATGTAGAACGCCTGGGCTCGGCAGATGTACATTGGGAGTAAGCGAGCCAAAACATGATATTCAAGCGACATTCAGACAAAATTCATACGAAATCGCCCGAAATCATCCGATAAGCACCTGATTTGAACCTGGATGAACCCAAATTGGTGCAGTTTGAACTGTTGTTAATTGGTTCGTCATAGTAGGTGTTGTTAAAAGGAATGAAATTTTCCACAGGAAATCTTTGCTTGTGGAAAATTTTATTCTTTATATTAATCATTTTTGTGCTTAATATTCGACGCTGGCCCCTTGGTACGGAAACTCTATTTACTTGACGCTTTTTTCTGCAATAATCATTGCGCAGTTGTAAGTATTTGTTTCAATCGCAAAAATTAAAATTTGTATGTGCGGTGTGTGCGTATCCAGATTTTCTTTACCAACCTGACCTGCCAAGAATCATGACTGCTATCAAAAGTAAGTGCTTGACCGCGTTATTTGTTGTGTTCAGCTTTATCAGTGCTGCTGCCGCACAAGAAAATCCCATGCAGTTTCTGAGCCGCGCCAACGCCAAAGTGGCCAGAGCTGCGTCTCTCAAGAATCGCTGGGAAGGCCCGGTTGATGGACCTGCACTACATAAGAAAAAGAAAATCATCTTTATCGCTGCAGACATGAGTGATGCAGGCGTCAGTGGTGTCTTCAATAGTGTGCGCGAAGCCAGTACCAGCGCCGGCTGGGAAGTCTTGCCCATCAACTGCCGTGGCCGTTGTAATCAGGGTGCATTGATTATCAGCCAGGCACTGGATATGAAAGCCGATGGCATCATACTGGCAGGTGTGGATGTCACAAGTCAGAGCAAGGGCATGGCGGCAGCAGCCAAGGCCAAGGTACCCGTGGTTGGCTGGCATGCATCGGTCAAGAATGGCCCGACTGACGGCTTGTTTACCAATATCGGCACCAATCCCAAAGAGGTCGGGCAACTGGCCGCCTTGTATACCGTGGTCGACTCCAATAACAAAGCTGGCATCGTGGTATTTACCGATTCCAGCAATCCTTATCTGCTGGCCAAATCCACTGCCATCGTTGAAACCATACGTCAGTGTGAAGGTTGCAAATTACTGAGCCTGGAAGACGTACCCCTGGCAGAAGCGCATATCAAGATGAAGGCCGTAGTCGAAAGCCTGGTCAAGCGTCATGGCGCCAAGTGGACGCATGTCATCGGTGTCAATGATTTCTATTTTGATTTGCTGGAAGTGCCAACTACTGCAACCCTGATTGCGAGTAACAAGCTGGTTGCTGTGTCTGCGGGTGACGGTTCGCCTACTGCCTACAAACGCATACGTGCCAATAGTCTGCAAACTGCGACTGTGCCTGAGCCTTTGTCCATGCATGCATGGCAAATCGTGGATGAACTGAATCGCGCCTTTTCTTCTGCTGAGCATAGCAACTATGTGAGTGCCTTGCATTTGGTGACGGCACAGAATATTGCGTATGACGGTGGGCAAAAGAATATGTTTGAGCCGGTAAACGACTTCCGCACGCACTATCAAAAGTTCTGGTCAAAGTAAGCCTGATTAAGCTACTGCGCGGCCTTATTTTTAGCCTGCGATGCTCGTCGTACTAAAGTACGACTGCGCTTCTTAACTAAAACTAAGGCCGCTCGCTACGCTTACTCAGGCTTACTTAACTACTGCCGAAAGTAAAAGCCAGTTTGATTACTGGTTTTTTTATGCTCTTTGCGTTACCGCAGCCAGGATATTTTCCGGGACTGACTTGTCGATGTACATGCGTTGGTCGGCGGTTTGCATGAGTTTGTCGGCGCTGCGGCCGTCGGTGGGGAAGAGGGCGCTGCCCAGGGCGGCTTCGATTTCTACGCTATGGCCTTGTATGGTGCAGGGGCCTTCCAGCATTTTCTTCAGGCGTAGCAGGGTGCTGTCGAGCTGGGATGCCTGGTTGACGCCGAAGGTCAGGGCGACGAATTCATCGCCGCCTATGCGGCCCACGAAATCGGCGTGGCGGCAAAAGCTTTTTAAGCGCCTGGCTACTTCCTTGAGCAATAAATCCCCGGCCTGATGGCCAAAGCGGTCATTGACTGATTTGAAATGATTCAGATCGATCAGAATAAAGCCAAAGCCTTGCTGGTTGCGGCTACTCTGGGCGATGGCTTTGTCCAGCATTTCATCGACATGACGGCGGTTTGGCAAACCAGTCAGGGCGTCTTCCCTGGCCATTTCCAGTATGCTTTTCTGGGCGCGCAGATTGCAACTGACACTGACGCCATAAGTCCAGCCCAGCAAGCACAGCACCACGATCAGATAGATAAAGTTCAGCAGCGGGTGCCTGGCCAGTTCCGCATTGTTATTCGAAATAAAAGCCAGATGCCAGCGCATAATAAAACCTACCGCCATAATGATGAGCGAAATCGCACCTATACAGGCTGCCAGCAAGTCCAGGTCGCGGGTTTTCCAGATCAAAATAAAAGCCGTACTCAGCATCAGGCTGGCCGCGATGACATCATGGAACAGATATCGGCGTATCATATCGTCCCGGTTGATGAAAGCCAGCAAGACAAATGCCGGGATCAGCACCAGACCCCAGCGCCAGCGTACCTGGGAGGGGTAACCGCGAAAACGCAGGGTGCCTTCCAGCATCAGCAGGGTGGTGGTCAGGGTCAGGGAGTTATTAAATGCGACGATCAAAGACATCGGGATGTCGATGATATTGATCAGACGTATCAGTAAAAAGGCCGGCGCGATCATGGACGCAGCGGCAGCCCAGACGCCTGTGCCGGGTATGTCACGGTTGATATGCCAAACTGCCAGCATGACCAGCATGGAAATCACGCTGATGCAAGCAACCACTAAGTCTAGCGTAGCACGATCCAGATTGACCATAGGGAGACCTGGTTGTAACTTCTGGTGAATTCAGACAGAAACCAATCAGCTTTGCTTGCATGTAACGAGTCAGCGAAGCAGTACATGCAAAACCATATTATGACGCAAACTTATGCAAACATACGTGACTAAAACACATCATCAGCAGCCTGACAGTGTAGCCATTATTGGCGGTGGGCCAGCCGGCTTGATGGTGGCAGAAACCCTGGCCCTGCGAGGTATCACTGTTGATGTGTATGATGCCATGCCTTCGGTAGGGCGCAAGTTTTTAATGGCAGGCAAAGGGGGGATGAACCTCACACATTCTGAAAATTCTGTCTCTTTCATGACACGGTATGCCGAACGCGAGCCACAACTGGCATCCATGATAGGGCAGTTTGATGCCACTGCCCTGCGTGCATGGGTTAAAGGCCTGGGTATTGACACCTATGTCGGCAGCTCTGGCCGCGTGTTCCCGGTGGATATGAAGGCCGCCCCTTTACTACGTGCCTGGTTGCATCGCCTGCGCCAGCAAGGTGTGCGTTTCCATATGCGGCATCGCTGGCTGGGCTGGGATGAGCAAGGCCAATTACGCTTTGCCACGCCAGATGGCGAAGTCTGTCTACCTTCACAGGCGCAGGTATTCGCCCTTGGCGGCGGTAGCTGGGCCAGGCTGGGTTCGGACGGTGCATGGGTGAACTTGCTCAGACAGCGTGGTCTGGATGTTGCAGACTTGCAGCCAGCCAATTGTGGCTTTGATCTGGACTGGAGCACCTTTTTCAAAGGCAAGTTTGCCGGTCAGCCCATATTGACAGTTGCTGCCAGAGTGCAGGGGGGTACTCAACCTATGCGCAAGGGACAGTTTGTTATCACCTCAACGGGTGTTGAAGGCAGTCTGATTTATGCATTGTCTGCGGCCTTGCGTCAGCAATTGCAAAGCCAGGGCAAGGCGGTGCTGGAACTGGATTTGCTGCCAGATACGTCACTGGAAAAAGTGCTGGCTGAACTGGAGCATCCGCGTGGTTCGCGCTCCTTGTCCAGCCACTTGAAAAGTCGCCTGGGTCTGGATGCGCTCAAGACCAGTTTGTTACATGAATGCCTGGATAAAACAGACTTTGCACAAGCCAGCGTACTGGCACATGCCATCAAGGCTTTGCCTGTGAGGCTCAATGCTACCCGTCCCATAGATGAAGCCATCAGCAGTGCCGGTGGCCTGCGCTTTGAAGGGCTGGATGAAAACCTGATGGCTGTGCAGCATCCCGGCTTGTTTTTTGCCGGTGAAATGCTGGATTGGGAAGCCCCGACTGGCGGCTATTTGCTGACAGCCTGTTTCGCTACCGCCAGGGTTGCTGCGACGGGTGTAGCCAACTGGCTGGCGCAGAATTCAAAGGAGTTGAAAATGAGTTGAAATAGTTTCTGCTGGGAAGCGCAGAAGTCGGTACAATAATAATTTCCGCGCTGCATCATTTTATTCTGTCTATGAATTTGCATTCCAGGTATTTGTCCGTATGAGTGATTCCCGCAACGCTGCGCGCGCCAACGTTACGTGGCGTGGTGCAATACAGGTGCTTCCTGGCCAGATCGTGCCAGCCAGGATAATCAACTTTACATCAGGCAGCATACAAATGCAGTGCAGCGCTGTCCTCAAAGAAAAGCAGACTTACCAGATGATGATGGAAGTCCCTCAACCAGGCGACGCCTCGCAGCGTACCCAGGTAGTCTGCAAGGCAACCTGCGTTTATTCCATACTGAGTGGCAATGAGTATCGCGCTGCACTGAAATATTTTGAAGTGCCTGCCCAGCATGCCGCCTTACTGGCTGAATGGCACGGCTAGGGCTTACCAGCTAAATAGACACACTGAGCATACAGACTTTGCATGTGATATAAACAGGTTTTGTTTTATTTGCCTGCGCATCATGTCTAAAGATACTGCCTTACCCGAAACCGCCCAACGCGTTGCACTACTGCTGCATAACCTGGGGCACGATCAAACTGTCGTCATGTTGCCGGAGTCCGGCAAAACTTCTGCCGAGGCCGCTGCCGGTCTGGGTTGCCATGTGGCAGAAATCGCCAAATCCATCGTCTTCCGCCGTTTGCTGGATGATGCTGCCGTCATGGTCGTTGCCAGCGGTATCAACCGCGTTGATGAAAGCAAGGTAGCTGCGATCGTCGGCCCTTTGGGCAAGGCCGATGCCCGCTTCGTCAAAGAAAAAATTGGTTATGCCATAGGCGGGGTTTGTCCTATCGGGCACCTGGAAAAAACCGTCATGCTGATAGATGAAGATTTGCTGCAATACGCGCATGTGTGGGCTGCCGCCGGTCATCCTCACGCCGTCTTCAAACTGACGCCGGCGCAATTGAAAAACATGACAGGTGCACCTGTTGCTGACGTGGCTTTGCGCGCATGAATATCCTGTATGAATTTGACCCCGCCCAGTTTGTCATGAAACCTGGTGCGACCGTACCTTCACCCTGCGTGAATATTTGCCGCATGGATGACAAGACGGGATTGTGCACCGGTTGCTATCGCAACATCGATGAGATCATCTGCTGGAGCAAGGCAGATAATCACAAGAAGCTGGAAATCTGGGATCTGGTACAGCAAAGAATGCTGCCATGATGAATTACATATACTTGGCCCTGTTTTTATTAGGCATCATGTTGTTGTGAATTATCGCAACAACATATCCCAAAGTTGGTCTGGTATTAGGTTTATGTATTTGTGCAGCACCTGCTATTGGCGGCGGAATTGTTTATGAAAGCTTAAAAGCCATACGTGAAAAAAATAAAATGCCAAAAAACAAGTGTGGAGTGAATTATTTGAGCATTTCTGCGTCAAAGAATGACCAATAAACCAAACCCGCAACGGTAAAATACAAGTATGAAACCCATAGACTGGTATTTCGATTTTATTTCTCCCTTCGCTTATTTGCAGAGTGAAATGCTGGGGCGTTTGCAAGGTGTAGAGCAGATCAATTACCGTCCGGTTTTATTCGCAGGCCTGCTTAATCACTGGGACAACAAAGGCCCGGCAGAAATTGCACCCAAGCGCCAGTGGACTTTCGAGCATTGCGCCTGGTTGGCACACAAGCACAGCATTCCTTTGCGCATGCTACCTGAACATCCTTTCAATCCCCTGCCTTTATTGCGACTGTGCCTGGCTCTGGACAGCACTGAAGCTGTCGTGCACAGATTGTTCCGCTTTGTCTGGCGTGATGGTCATATACCCGCACAAACAGAACACTGGCAAGCCTTGCTGGACGAGTTGCAAGTGACACCAGCCATGCTCGATGATGCCGCTGTCAAAGATGCCCTCAGGCGTAACGGTGAACTGGCTATTGCCGCCCGCGTGTTTGGTGTGCCGACCGCGGTAGTCGATGGTCGCTGCTTCTGGGGACTGGATGGCACTGACATGTTGCAAGCTTACGTGCAAGGCGATGCCTTCTTCACATCACCAGAATTGGCTGCAGCGCAAACCATGCCTTATGGCCAGCAACGTAAAGTCGCAGGTAAAACATGATGCAACTGCCCGCCAGCATGCAAGTCTTTGAGCGGGGTTGGTTGTCCTCGAATAACATCCTGTTTATCGATGAACAACAGACGGCTCTGGTAGATAGCGGCTACCTGAGTCATGCACCGCAAACTGTAGCATTGATACAGCAAGCTCTGGGTGGTCGCAAACTCGATTTGCTGGTGAATACCCATTTGCATTCTGATCATTGTGGTGGTAATGCCAGTCTGCAGCGCCTATATGGCTGCCGCACCCTGATCCCAGTGGCCGACACAGCTGCAGTTGCAGTCTGGGACGAAGAGGCCTTGACTTATGCCGCCACTGGTCAACGTTGCGAGCGCTTTGGCTTTGATGCTGCGATACAGCATGGCGATGAGTTGCAACTGGGCGGCATGCACTGGCAGGTATTGTCTGCACCAGGCCATGATCCACATTCCATGATCTTGCATTGTGCACAGGAAGGCGTACTGATCTCTGCCGATGCCTTGTGGGAAAATGGCTTTGGCATTATTTTCCCCGAGCTGGAAGGTGAATCCGGTTTTGCCGAGCAAGCCGCCATTTTGCAAGTCATACGCGAACTCCAGCCACGCATCGTCATCCCCGGCCATGGCCCGGCGTTCAGCGATGTAGACGCCGCCTTGGCGCGTGCCGAGTCCCGCCTGGCTTATCTGCAAGCCGACCCGCGACGCAATGCCCGCAATGCCGTCAAAGTCATGCTGGCCTTCATCTTGCTGGAATTGCGCCAGCTCAGCCTGGACCAGGCCCTGAGCCAGCTAGGCCAGACCCGTTGCTTTATTTCGTCAGCGCGTGTGCTTGAGTTGAATGCCGATGTCCTGATGCCGCAAATTGCTGCAGAGCTGGTTGCTGCCGGTGCTGCTACGCTGGAAGCTGATGTGTTGACCAGTACCCGCTAGCAAACCAGCCTCCATATCGGCGATCTTAATTTATTTCAGGAATACCAAAATGCTGCATCACATCTCCCTTGGCGTACGCGATCTGGTTTTGGCGGGCGCATTTTATGATGCTGCTCTTGGTGCCCTGGGTTACAGGCGCGTGTTTGAAGACGACACCGCCATAGGCTATGGCTTGCATGACGATCAAGATATCTTATGCCTGAAATTAAGACCGGATACCAGCCCACCAGGCCCGGGTTTTCACCTGGCCTTTACCGCAGTGACGCGCACAGAAGTTGACCAGTTTCATAAGGCGGCACTAGCCATAGGTGGCAGCGATAATGGCGCACCGGGTTTGCGCCCTGACTATGGAACTTATTACTACGCTGCATTTTTAGTTGATCCTGATGGCCACCATATCGAGGCGGTGATCAAGGCGATACCTTAAAAATTCTTGCGACCTTTTCTTACTGCTTACGTCTATACCTGTGTAACACCACACACATGGTTTTTTATAGACAGGAGTAAGAAATGAAACGCTTTCATGTACATATCGCCGTAGATCATCTGGACCAGAGCATTGCTTTTTACAGTCAACTGTTTGGGCAGATACCGGCAAAGCAGCAGGCAGATTATGCGAAATGGATGCTCGATGATCCGCGCATCAACTTTGCCATTTCCACACGCGGTCATGCAACTGGCCTGAATCATTTTGGCATGCAGGCTGATACGGCTGAAGAGCTGGCGCAATTGAAAGTATTGGCTGATGCCGCTTCGGGTGCGCAGACCCTGGACCAGGAAGCAGCGACTTGTTGCTATGCAAATAGCAAAAAACACTGGATAGTTGACCCCCAGGGTTTGCCGTGGGAACATTTCCTCACCATGTCGGACGCTCAGGTATTTGGTGAAGACACTGCAACGCAAGATGGCGCTTGCTGCATCCCCTTGCATAAGGGTAGCGATGATAAAGCTGTAGAAACTGCCGCCTGTTGCGTGCCCACAGCGGCCAATGCCGGTAAGGAATCATGCTGCAACTGACACAAAATAGCGAAGACTTGACGAAAGCATTTGGCGACCTGCAAGCCAGCCTGCGCGCTTACCTGCGCAGGCGTATTGCCGATAGCAGTCAGGCAGACGATATCTTGCAGGATATTTTTGTCAAAGCCCTGCTGAGCAAACGCGCCGGTCGCCAGATTGACAACCTGACCAGTTGGCTGTATGCGGCTGCCCGTACCACGCTGGTAGATTATTACCGGGCACAGGGCATGAGCATGGAAGAGCTGGATGAAAATATACCTGAACAGCAGGCCGATGATCTGCAACTGCATGCCGGGTTGGCAAGTTGCTTGCAGGTCTTCATCCAGCAATTGCCGGATAAATATCGCAATACCCTGATGGCGATCGAGTTGCAGGGCAGCAGCATGCGCCATCTTGCTGATCAGGAAGGGCTCAGTCTGTCGGCTATCAAAAGCCGGGCAGCGCGTGGCCGCAGCATGTTGAAGGACAAGGTACTGGCTTGCTGCCATGTAGAAATCCAGGATGGACTTGTGACGGATTATCATCGTCATGCCGCTGCCAAGTGCGGGGGAAAATGCGATTAGCTTATTTCCGCACCACGCTCAGTTAACAACTGCCTGAGTATGGAACGATGGCAGCGGCTTTCATCTTCGCAATAACAACCCACAGAAAAATTCGCCGTTTTTGACATTGCCGCCAGCAAATCCAGTACCCTGCTGGCATCTGCTTCGTTCATTTCTGCCTTGAAGCTACGGGTGAAGCGGGCCCACTCGGCAGGCGTGCTGACTGCTTTGCCTTTTGCCATCAAATCTGCACCCGGCGACAAATTCGGTAACCAGACATCGTAGTAATTGCGGCTGGCAAACTCAGCTTTAGGTACCCCGCGTGGCGGCCGTCTTACCGTGCCTATGCGCAAGCCTTCATCTGTTGCGCGTGCCGTATCCAGCTGGACTATCCGTATGCTCATGTTGTCCCCTTCAATTGGTTGATGAACTATCAGGCAGAACCACAAAGTCTTCCGCATGGCTAGTTTGTCGCATCGCTTCCAATAATTTATCGGGTGGTGTAATCAGTTTGCGCGCATTCAGATCCAGCCAGCCTGCCAGCGACGTGACACGTGCCGCCAGTTTGCCCTTGTTGAAAAATTCATTGCGTATCTTGAACCGCCTGCCGTCTTCCGACAAACCCGCCAGGCTAAGCGTGACTGTGACTTCGTCAAGCAGGTGAAATTCACGAAAGTATTCGACCTCATCTTTCATGACGACAGGGCCTATGCGCAAACGCATGAACTCGGCCATAGGGAAACCGCAGTCAGCAAAATACATCATGCGTACATCGGCAGATTTATCGAGATACGCTGTGTTACGCATATGAGAATTGAAATCCATATCCCCCCAGCCTGCTATCAAGGTTTTTTCGTACATGCGGTTTCTCCTTCTATTCCGGTATAGAGATTGTTGCAAAGTTAAACTGGCTCGGCGCCCCCGGCTAGGCGCGTCATCGCAGACAGTACTTTAGTACGGCAAGAGGACGCAACAACGCCAGATTAACTTTGCGGCGATCTCTGCTTATCTTGCCAGATTTTTTAAGCCCAACACCTCGATCTTTTCTATGCTTGGTGGACCGGTAAACAATTCCCCAGACTTCGCCATCAATGCCTGGGCGATAGGTCCTTGCAAATGTGCCTGGCGGCCTGCTTCATTTTCAAACGCATCGAAAACACCAAATACATTGTCAGATAATTGCAGGGCAAACCAGATAGGTGTCGTGCTTTCCTGGTTGGCCAGGGCCAGGCCCATTTCCAGGAAGGCGGCGACGTCGGCGGCTTTGCCGGGTTTGGCTTCAAAACGGGCGAACAGGGCGTGCTTGATCATGATTTATCTCCATGTGCTTGTATCTATACTTGCATCGCAGGATTGCGATGAAGAGAGACTTTACAGATCAACGGACTTGTCTGATACTGGCGCGATTGACATCTTTGGTATGAATCGTGCCAATGAGTTTGTCATAAGCGTGTCATGCGTTTTCCATGACCCTTCTCCATGAACTTGCCATGAACATCAACATCCTCGCCCTTGATGGCGTTTTCGATACCGGCCTCTCCATCGTCCTTGATGCACTGACGACAGCGAATGAATTGTCGGCCATGCAGGCCAACCCGGCTCCACCCTTTAAGATTTCATTGGTGGGCATGCGGCGGCGCGTGCAAACCGCGCAAGGCATGAGTGTGCCGGTATTGCGTGCCGATGAAGTACCTGCACCTGATATGGTCATCGTCCCAGCGCTGGGTTACAAGATGCCGGATACCCTGACGCAGGCGCTGGCACGCCCTGATGTCAAGGACGCGAGTGCCGCCTTGCGTGACTGGGCCGATGATGGTGTCCGGATTGCCGCAGCCTGCATAGGCACCTTCGTGCTGGCAGAAAGCGGTGTGCTTGACGAGCGGGATGCGACCACTACCTGGTGGCTCAATCCCTTGTTTCGCCAGCGCTATCCAACGGTACGTCTGAACACCAGCCATATGATCGTGCAGTCCGGCCAGTTCCTGACTGCGGGTGCAGCTTTCAGCCATATGGACATGATGTTGTGGTTGATACGCCAGAGTAACCCAGAGCTGGCGAATCTGGTCGCGAGTTACCTGGTGGTTGATAGCCGTCCTTCTCAAACGGCCTACATCATTTCCGATCATTTATCGCATGCTGATCCCATGGTGGAGCGTTTCGACCGCTGGGCGCGCAGCCATCTCGACCAAGGCTTTAATCTGGATGATGCAGCTGATGCCCTGGCAACCAGCAAGCGTACTCTGGCGCGGCGTATTCATGAAGTCCTGGGCAAGACACCAGTGTCGTATGTGCAGGATTTGCGCATAGAAAAAGCGGTGCATTTGTTGAAGACTTCAAATCATAGTGTGGAGCAGATTGCGGGGCTGGTGGGGTATGCGGATGGCGTGACCTTGCGGACTTTGTTGAGGAGGAGATTGGGGAAGGGGGTTCGGGAGATTCGGGTAGGGTAATACGGTTTTTAATCGCGTCGGCGATACGTGACCGAGCTGAAATCCTTTTGACTACTTACAACATTATTGACGTCATTCCAGCGTGTTTTTGGCTGGAATCCAGTGTCGTTCTTACATGCCGTATCGTTTGAAATAAATTGCTCTTCGTGGACACAAGCCGGGTCTCGGCCCGGCAGCCGAAATTCTTTCTTTGCGTCGCCAAAGAAAGAATTCAAAGAAAGGCGACCCAGGCGTCGTCGCCCCTGCGGGGTGCCCGTTTGTGCAGTACAAAAAATGGGAAGATCCGAAACTCGCTTCGCTCAGACAGCGGCTCTTCTTTTTCCATTTTCTGTACTGCACAAACGGCGTCGACACATGGGACTGCGAAAGTCAAAAGCAACACCAACACGGCCTTTCTCGTAGGTTGGGCTACGCTTCATCAGCCCAACACTGAGCCTGAAATTAACGTAAATATTTATTGAGTTTTGTTCCAATCATTTCAAAGTACTACTGAAATTTATGATCTTGCTTGAGGTTATTCAAACTACCACCACCTACTTCAAATCATAAGCCGCCTCAGAAAACGAACTAACCGGTGCCAGATCCGCATACTCTGTAGTCCTGCCTTGCTGCTTCGCCATGAAAGCTTCCATCAAATTACTGCTTTGCCAGATGCCGGATTGCAGCCAGCCCATTTGTTGCAGGGCGTCGTGAGTGCTGTGGTCGCGGGCGTAGTGGATGGCTTGTTTGCTGCCCCATATCGCGACCGGGGGTTTTTCTGCGATTTCTGTGGCCATTTGCTGGGCGGCTGCCAGCATGTTTTCCTGGGTGTCGAATAGCTCATTGAGCAAGCCAACTGCGAGAGCGCGTTGTGCTGGCAGGCGGCGGCCGGTGTAGGCCATTTCGTGGACTATGCCTTCGGGGATGAGCTTGGGCAGGCGCTGCAAGGTGCCGAGGTCGGCGGTCATGCCTATGTTGATTTCCTGTATGCAGAAAAAGGCATCGCTGCTGGCCAGGCGTATGTCGCTGGCGCAGATCATGTCTACACCGCCGCCTATGCAGCCGCCGTGGATGGCGGTGATGACTGGCATGCGCAGGGATTCGATAAGGTTGAAGGCATGATGCATGTCTTTCAGCGCAAGGGCAATATTGACGCGGCCAACGGCGCTAGCATCGTCGAGTGTGATGCCGCCACCAGCGAAGACATCGAGTGCCATGCCTGCTGTAAAGTGTTTGCCAGTAGAAGAGATGATGAGTACGCGGGCATTCGCCTGGTTTTGCAGGTTTTGCAAAATCTCTGTCAGTTCACGAAAAAATACTGGCTGCATGGTGTTCAGCGTGGCTGGGCGGTTCAGGCGCAGGTGGGCGATTTTATTG
>JAZJXP010000021.1:32463-36065 GCA_040390835.1 Pseudomonadota bacterium | reverse complement strand
CGCAAAATTGTCCCAGCAAGGCGCAGCGACGAAGACAGTACTTTAGTACGGCTAGTCGCTGCAACGCAGTTGAGGCGGTTTTGCGTATGTCCGCAATAATGTAAGGATAATCGAAGATGCCGACACCGTCGCTACAAAAAACTGCCCTGGGCCATATCCGCGTGCTGGATCTGACGCGGGTACTGGCAGGCCCCTGGTGTGCACAAAACCTGGCGGATCTTGGGGCAGAAGTCATCAAGGTTGAGAGACCAGGCAGTGGCGACGATACCCGCACCTGGGGTCCACCTTATTTGCGCGATGCAGAAGGCAATAACACGACAGAGGCAGCTTATTATTTGGCGGCAAACCGTGGCAAACAAGCCATCACGGTGGATATAGCCACGCCTGAAGGCCAGCAAATCATCCGTGAACTGGCGGCCAAATCAGATGTGGTGCTGGAAAACTACAAGGTCGGCCAGTTAAAAAAATATGGCCTCGATTATGAATCATTAAAACTGGTCAAACCTGACCTGGTGTATTGCTCCATCACTGGCTTTGGCCAGGATGGCCCCTACGCCCACCGAGCTGGCTATGACTTTATCGTGCAAGGCATGGGCGGTTTCATGTCATTGACGGGTGAGCGTGATGACTTGCCAGGCGGCGGCCCGCAAAAAGCCGGTGTGGCTATTGCCGACCTGATGACGGGAATGTATTCCACCATTGCCGTCATGGCGGCCCTGACCCACAGGGACAGGACAGGTGAAGGCCAATACATAGACATGGCCTTGCTGGATGTGCAGGTAGCCATGCTGGCGAATATGAACATGAACTACCTGGCCAGCGGCAATACGCCCAAGCGCTGGGGCAATGCACATCCGAATATCGTACCCTACCAAACCTTCGCTACCTCAGATGGCCACATCATCGTGGCTGCGGGCAATGATGGTCAGTATAAAAAGTTTGTACAGATAGGTGGCTTGCCAGAAATGGCAGATGATCCGCGTTTCAGCACCAACCCACGGCGCGTCGAACACAGGGACGTGCTGGTGCCGATACTGGCAAACATGGTCAGGCTCAAGACCAAACAGGAATGGATCAGCCTGCTGGAAGAAGCTGGCGTACCTTGCGGCCCTATCAATACGCTCGATGAAGTATTTGAAGACCCGCAAGTGCTGGCACGCGAGATGCAGATCAATCTGCCCCACCCTACCGCTGGTCAGGTGAAACTGGTAGCCAGCCCGATGAAGTTATCGGCTACGCCGGTCACTTACTCCTCTGCGCCACCGTTGTTGGGACAGCATACCCAGATAGTTTTAGCAGAGGTGCTGGGCTATGACGAACAGCAGCTAGCCGCGCTAAAGACCAAAAACATTATATAAAAACAACCCCATAAAATCTGGCATGGTTTATTCGCGCCAGATTTGCCCGCCTTTACGACAAAAACCGCTGCCTTTATCCTGTTGGCCTATGGCCTGGGTCGGAGACAGGTTAAGCTGCAAGCACAAAGATACTCAGCCCACAATGAAATGAATAAGAATTTTTTGCGCCAATTCCAGACTTATTTACAGTCAAAATTAAAGCCTGAGAACTACCAGAGCTTGATAGGCGTTATCGGCGACATGCCGCGCCTGCTAGCCATCAATGTGGCCTGCGGTTTTGCCGTCCAATATCTCCTGCATGCCCGGGGTAGCCTGTTTCAGCACATCGTGTTCTCCATGTTCATAGGCTTTTCAGCCTATTTACTGATCAAGATATTCAAGCGACTGTTCTGGGGTGCAGGGACACCGAACACCATAGGTTTTTACCTCATGTGTTTGGTGGTGGCCCCTCTGGCTTTGATGGTAGGCATGTCTATCGCCGCCTTTGTATTCAATATCCCTATTCCGGATATCAATAAGATTAAGTCACCATACCTGGTCAGCTCTATAGTCATGACTTGCATAGTCAGCCTGATCGCGGCCTGGTCATTCTGGAGCCGCAGCAGGATAGCTGAGTTGCAAGCCGCTGCCGAAGCAGAAAAAGCCAAGAATGCCGCCATAGAAAAACAAGCCATGCAAGCCCAGTTGCAAATGTTGCAGGCACAAATTGAACCCCATATGCTGTTCAATACCCTGGCCAATCTGCAAGGCCTGATCGCGATAGACCCGCCACGCGCGCAACACATGCTGGCGCAATTGATCGTCTATCTGCGCAATACCTTAAGCTCATCCCGTGCAGAACAAACCACGCTGAAGCAGGAATTCACCCTCATGCAAGCCTATCTGGAATTACTGGCAATACGCATGGGCAAACGCCTGCAATACACCTTGGATTTGCCAGACGATCTGCAGCAAACCCCTATCGCCCCCATGCTCTTGCAACCTCTGGTGGAAAACGCCATCAAGCATGGGCTGGAACCAAAAATGGAAGGTGGCAGCATCCACGTCGTCGCAGAAAGACAAGGCGCGCAATTGCATTTGAAAGTCATCGACACCGGCCTGGGCTTACCCTTCAATTATGACGACAGCAAAAATGTCAGCAGCGCAGTTAATAACATAGGTAACGCCAATATTCGTGAGCGCCTGCAAGCCTTATATGGCCCATTAGCCAGCCTGAGTCTGCAAGCCAATCAGCCTGAAGGTGCGATTGCCCACCTCAGCATCCCTATCAATTAACAATCCACATGACCATGATAGCCAAACGTGCACTGATAGCAGAAGACGAACCCATACTCGCACTGACACTGCAAAAAATGCTGGAAAAACTCTGGCCAGAGCTGCAACTCTGCGCCGTGGTTGAGAACGGCGTACAAGCAGTACAAGAAGCACTGGACAAGCTACCAGACATCCTCTTTCTCGACATTAAAATGCCAGGCAAGACTGGGCTGGATGTAGCACAAGAACTGGCAGAAGAATGGCTGGATGACAAGGCCTTCCCTCTCATCGTCTACGTCACAGCCTATGATGAATATGCCATAGAAGCCTTTGAGCATTCGGCATCTGATTATGTCTTGAAGCCAGTCAGCGAAGAACGGCTCAGCAAGACTGTACAAAGATTGCAAGCAAGGCTGGATGATGGCGTGCAAAGACCAAATGAACTGGACCGCGTGCTCGAACAATTGCGCCACCTTGTGCCGGGCCAGGCTTTACCAGGAAGTAATAACAGCAACAACCAGTCAGCACCAGAACGCCTGCGCATTATCCGCGCCGCGGTTGGTAATCAGATACGCATGATCAATGTCGATGACGTGCTGTATTTTGAGGCCACCGATAAGTACATCAATGTCGTCACCAGAGAACATTCATCCCTGATACGCAGCAGCCTGCGTGAATTATTGCCACAACTTGACAGCAGCATCTTTTGGCAAATCCATCGCAGTACTGTCGTCAATACCCTGCATATACAAATCGCCAACAAGGATGACACTGGCAAGATTAGCCTCAAGCTCAAAGGCAGTGAAGACAAGCTACAAGTCAGTAGAGTCTATGCACATTTGTTCCGTCAGATGTAAGCTATATCTTCAACATTAAAATTGAGCGCCAATGACAAACCCAAAAAACTTGAACGATTTGCAATGGCAATGTGCCAGTTTCGCCGAATTAAGCAATATGCAGCTGCATGCGATTTACCAGGCACGTGCCGCC
>JAZJXP010000021.1:0-32453 GCA_040390835.1 Pseudomonadota bacterium | reverse complement strand
ATACCATCTGATTGCGTGGGCCCCTGAAGGTGAGGTCGCGGCTTACCTGCGCATCGTCCCTGCCGGTATCAGCTTTGACGAAGCCTCTCTGGGCCGCGTCATCAGCACCAAAGACTGGCGTGGCACGGGTGTTGGTAAGCAGCTAATTGCAAATGGTATCAAGGCTTTGCATGCGCTCTACCCTGTTGCCCCTATCCGCATTGGTGCGCAGGCCTACCTTGAAAAATTCTATGGCAGCTTTGGTTTTGAGACGGTTTCTGACATCTATCTGGAAGACGATATTCCCCATATCGAGATGCTGCTGCTCGCAAAAGCCTGATTAAATCGCTTATAATGCTGCCAAATCAATGACTTACTGAATTTCATCATGCCCGCTGTAATACAAACACCCGATAAACCCTACGTCAATATTTCTGCCTACAAGTTCATCAGCTTCGATGACACCGCTGAAAAACGCCAGGTGTTTCTGGATAAATGCAAGGAACTGAATCTGAAAGGCACGGTACTGCTGACGCCAGAAGGCATCAATATGTTTCTGGCCGGTTTGCGCCATGAGATTGATGCCTATATGGATTGGTTGCACCAGGACCCACGCTTTGCAGACATCGTTGCCAAGGAAAGTTTTTCTGACCACCAGCCCTTCACCAAGATACTGGTCAAGCTGAAGGCAGAAATCATCACCATGCGCATGCCGCTGATCAAGCCTGAAGAAGGCCGCGCCCCTGCGGTGGATGCGCATACGCTCAAACGCTGGCTGGATCAGGGTCATGACGACAATGGCAAAGCCGTGGTCATGGTAGATACCCGCAATGATTTTGAAGTCGACGTTGGCAGCTTTGACAATACCATTGATTACCGCATTGCCAAGTTCACTGAATTCCCGGCTGTCATCGAAGCCAACCGCGATGCCTTGAATGACAAGACGGTAGTGACATTCTGCACTGGTGGCATACGCTGCGAAAAAGCGGCTATCCACATGCAGAATGTTGGCTTCGACAGTGTCTACCAGCTCGAAGGTGGCATCCTCAAGTATTTTGAAGAAGTCGGTGGTGATCACTATCATGGCGACTGCTTTGTATTTGACTACCGCACAGCATTGAACCCGCAACTGGAAGCCACTGATACCAAACAATGCTTTGCTTGTCGCGCTGTCGTCACGCCGCGTGAGCAATTGTCACCATGGTATATCTCAGGCAAGTCTTGCCCGCATTGCAAGAAAGAATCAACAGGGGTAACCGGTGCGAGCGAAGCTGAGGCTGCTGCTGCCTGATAATCCAACCTGCCGCAATAAGCTTCACGATAAAGCATTACTGTTGACTCAGTAATGCTTTTTTATTTTCCGTACTGAACTTCGCCAAAGTCCAAGAGTCTATTCAAATTCAAGTATTTAAAAAATAAACAGCCCATCCTGCAGTGCATTGCTGCCCGGGTAAAACATTTACTCCAGAGACTCCCTATGAAACGTTTATTACTCAGCACACTCGCCCTCAGCCTGCTGGCCAATGTTGCACAGGCAGCAGAAACCGCCCCGGCAACCACGGTAGCCAGAGCGACAAGCCTGGGCTCCGGCATCTATCCAGAAAACATGGACAAGGCAGTACGCGCCCAGGATGATTTTTATCGCTATGCGCAAGGTGCCTGGTTAACCGCCAATGAAATCCCGGCAGACAAATCTGACTGGGGCACTTTCATGAAAGCGCGCGAGGATGTGCAACAGCAATTGCGTACCATTGTTGAAAGTGCCGCCAAGGAAGGCAATAAGGTCGCGGGGTCAGATGCGCAAAAAATCGGTGATCTCTACAGCAGTTTCATGAATGAAGAAAAACTCAATGCCCTGGGTATTGCAGCGTTGAAAAATGAGTTGGGCAGGATTGCAGCAATGCAGAATAAAAAAGCCATACCCGGCCTGATCGCGCATTTCCATGAGATAGGTGTCAACACACCACTACGTGTCGGTATTGGTCAGGACAACAAAAACTCCAGTCAATATGCCGTTGATGTCGCCCAAGGTGGGCTGGGCTTGCCAAATCGCGATTATTACCTGAAGCAGGATGATGCGAAAATGGCAGATATCCGCGCAAAATATAAAGCGCACATAGAAAAAATGCTGACGCTGGCGGGCGAAAAAAATGCTACGGCACAAGCCGACAATATCATCGCGCTGGAAACTGCACTGGCCAAAGTGCAATGGACTGCCGTAGAAAACCGAGACCCGGTCAAAACATATAACAAAATGGCCATCAGCGATTTGAACAAGATGACCCCTGCATTCAACTGGACTGCCTATCTGCAGTCCGCTCACATGCAGGACAAGGTCAATGATCTCATCGCGTCACAACCAAGTTACATCAAGGGTTTTGACTATAACCTCAACAACTTCACGCTGGATGCGTGGAAGTCGTATTTCACCTGGCATTTGATCAGCGCTTACAGCCCCTTCCTGTCATCTGATTTTGTCAATGAAGACTTTGCCTTCAAAGGCGCCACTATTGCAGGCATCAAGGAAAACCGCACCCGCGATAAACGCGGTGTAGCACTGACGGATCAGGTATTAGGTGAAACCGTGGGCAAAATGTATGTAGAAAAATACTTCTCACCTGAAGTCAAACAGCGCACAGAAAAAATGGTGAGCTATTTCCTCGAAGCCTTTAAACAAAGCATAGAAACACTGGACTGGATGAGTTCTGAAACCAAGAAGCAGGCACAGATCAAACTATCCAAAATCAGCGTCAAGATAGGTTATCCAAGACAGTGGCGCGATTACTCCAGCCTGTCGATAAAGAGCGATGACCTGGTCGGCAATCTCATGCGTGCCCGCAAGGCGCGTCATGACAGGGAAGTTGCCAAACTCGGCAAACCCATAGACCGTGAAGAATGGCATATGACACCACAAACAGTGAATGCCTATTACAGCCCTGAGATGAATGAAATCGTCTTCCCTGCGGCACGCCTGCAATCTCCCTTGTTTGATGTGAATGCAGAAGACGCTTTCAACTATGGCGCACTGGGCATTTCCATAGGCCATGAAATCAGCCATGCCTTTGATGACCAGGGCGCACAGTATGATGGCGACGGTAATTTGCGTAACTGGTGGACAGCCGAAGACCAGGAAAAATTCAAGAAAAAAACCAGGGTATTGGTTGAACAATATAATACTTATAGTCCACTACCCGGCCACTTCCTCAATGGTGAACTTACCCTGGGCGAAAACATTGCCGACAATGCTGGCATCGTCATGGCATTGCGTGCCTACAAACTGTCGCTGCAAGGCAAACCAGCACCGGTGATTGATGGCTGGACAGCTGAGCAACGCCTGTTCATGGGCCTGGCACAAGCCCGACGTAGCAAGTCTCGCGAACAGCGTGCCATTACCCTGGTCAAGACTGACCCGCACTCCCCTGGCGAATTCCGCGTCAACGGCAGCCTGGTCAATCATCCTGATTTTTATTCTTCTTTTGATGTCAAACCTGGCGACAAGATGTATCTGACGCCGGAGAAACGCGTCAGCATCTGGTAATCGGCACCGTCACCAAGCTACCTGCCCTGTTCTTGTCAAAGGCATGGCAGGTGGCACATCAGTATCTATTTTCCTGAAGAAATCAGCTTTTGGTATCAAATTTCACTACCTCTTCTGTAACTATTTGCTACTGATGACAAATAGCTTGTGATTCTATGGTCTTATATTATTGTAGAGTCACTTTCTACATTTAAGGAGACATCATGTCAGCACCAATTCGCAAAATCGCCCTGATTGCCGCCCTGTGCGCCAGCAGCCTGTTACCACTTTCTGCACACGCTGGCCGTGGCTGCATCTCTTGCGGCCCCTCTGGTGGTTCTGAAGCGCTTTCCATGGGTGTAGGCATCATCATGCTCGGTGGCTTTTCCATGGTGGCTGGATCAGGCGAGATGATCGTTGATACGGTCAAGGCGGGTGCCGATGGCGTGACTGTTGTACTCAAGGGTTCGACACAGGCTGTCAGCACTACTGTCAGGTTATCTGGCAAGGGCATAGAAAAAGTTGGTCTGGTCAGCGGTGCAGTGGTCGAAGTAAGCGCCACGACAACTGGCTATCTGCTGGTTAGTGCAGGCAAGGTAGTAGCGTTTATCCCGAATGAAATCGGCACTGCCCTGATGCACCATAACAAGGTCTGATCAAATTTAATATGCGCACACGCTCACTGACTTCCTCGACAATGCTGGCGAACGTACCAGCATTGATACGGCGTTTATTCATCGTCATCATACTGGTTTGCACGGCGCCGGCTTTTGCTGGTCGCCCTTGTGAAGAAAATAGTTACGATCCAAAAAAGGTCATGCAAGCGCTGGAGTTTGCGCACAAGACTCAAATCAAGCTGGATGAAAGCCAGGCCAATGTTGCCATCATCGCCCGCGTTGGCCAGGACTTGTCGAAGTACAATTTGCGTTATTCCCACCTTGGCCTGATAGAACATTTGCCAGATGGTACCTGGTCTGTCATGCATGAGCTGAATCAGTGTGGCACTGCCAATTCAGAATTATTCAGGGAAGGCCTGGGTAATTTTTTCATGGACGACATGTTTGCCTTTGAAACCCTGATCCTCATTCCCAACCCTGAACTGCAGCAGAAAATACAGCAAGTGATGGCGGATGGCCGTGCAAGGAACCTGCATGCGGCGCGCTATAACATGCTTTCCTATGCCTACTCCACCATGTACCAGAATTCAAATCAATGGGCACTGGAAGTCATCGCAGCCGCGCAAGCCAATGATGTGCGCATAGAAAACCGCACGCAGGCACAGGCATGGCTGAAGTCAGCGTCGTATAAGCCTGACACCCTCAACATCCCTTCCCTGACGCGCCTGGGTGCACGCATGTTCCGCGCCAATGTTGCCTTCGACGACCACCCATTCGACCGCCGCATGGCGGGGCAAATCGACACCGTCACTGTGGAATCCATCGTGCGTTTCATGATGTCGCGCGATAGCAAGGCTGAAAAAATCGTGCTGAAGCAGTAAAGAAATTTGCAAAACCTTATTCAGTCGAACTCAAAAATCCCTACCGGAGCAGCATAGAACTGCTCCCAAAAAACCACAATAGCATTTTTTAGAAGGCTTATTCAAATGTCATGAATAAGCCTTGCCTCTTGCTGCCACCTGCATTTAGCATGGTCAAAAACAATAATAAGTTTGCCAATATCAGTACGCAGACGGTATTCATTACCGCCTGACGTCACCCGATTTTTATAACGATGAGACAAAGGTAAAGCATGGACAAGTTTTGGCTGCAATCCTATCCCCAAGGTGTGCCCGCAGAGATCGACTACACACCATACACTTCACTAGTGCACTTGCTGGAAGAGTCTTTCCAGAAATATGCCGACCGCAAGGCTTATGTCTGCATGGACAAATACCTGAGCTATGCAGAGGTGGATGACTTGTCGAAAAAATTTGGTGCATGGCTGCAAAGCAGAGGCATGGAAAAAGGTGCACGTGTTGCCATCATGATGCCTAACGTCCTGCAATACCCCGTCGTCATCGCCGCAGTCTTGCGAGCAGGCTATACCGCCGTCAACGTCAACCCCTTATATACACCACGTGAGCTTGAGCATCAGTTGAATGACTCAGGTGCAGAAGCCATTGTCATCCTGGAGAATTTCGCCACTACGTTGCAACAGGTGCTGAGCAAAACCAAGCTTAAGCATGTGGTCTTGACCAGCATGGGTGATCTGATGGGTGGTGTCAAAGGTATGGTCGTCAATTTCGCTGTGCGTCATATCAAAAAAATGGTGCCAGAATTTTCACTGCCAACGGCCATCAGCTTCAAGCAGGTATTGGCAGACGGTTCACGCCTGCAACTACAGACAGTGAAGATCACCCATGACGACATCGCCTTCCTGCAGTATACAGGCGGCACCACGGGCGTATCCAAGGGCGCAGTACTGACACACCGCAATGTCACTGCCAATGTCCTGCAAAATGAAGCATGGGCACAACCTGCGCTGAATAAACTGCCCAAGGTAGAAGCCATGACCATCGTCTGCGCCCTACCCCTGTATCACATCTTCGCGTTGACCAGTTGCTACCTGATGGGCATGCGCCTGGGTGGCATGAATATCCTAATACCCAATCCGCGCGACATCCCCGGCTTGATCAAGACACTGTCACAACACCAGATCAGCATGCTGCCTGCCGTGAATACCCTGTACAACGGCTTGCTGAATAACCCCAATTTTGCCCAGCTTGATTTTTCACTACTCAAAGCCTGCAATGGTGGTGGCACAGCAGTACAACCTGCAGTGGCAGAACGCTGGAAGAAAGTCACAGGATGCCCCATCATAGAAGGTTACGGCATGTCAGAAACCTCGCCGGTGGCGACCTGCAACCCTGCTGATTCAGGTGACTTCAGCGGCACCATAGGTCTGCCCCTGCCATCGACAGAAATTGCCATACTCGACGACGACGGCAACCGTGTCCCTTTGGGTGAGTCAGGCGAAATTGCGATACGTGGCCCACAAGTCATGCTGGGTTACTGGAACCGTGCTGATGAAACTGCCAAGGTCATGACGGCTGATGGTTTCTTCAAATCCGGTGACATAGGTATCATGGAAGCAAACGGCTTTATCCGCGTCGTTGACCGCAAGAAGGATATGATCCTGGTGTCCGGCTTTAATGTCTACCCAAATGAAATCGAAGGTGTCGTCGCCGGCCACCCAGGTGTGCTGGAGTGCGCATGCGTAGGTGTGCCGGATGACAATTCGGGCGAAGCCGTAAAATTGTATGTGGTCAAAAAAGATGCGAAATTGACTGCTGAAATATTGATGAGTTATTGCAAGGAACAACTGACTTCTTATAAGAAACCCAAGTACATAGAATTCCGTACCGAGTTGCCTAAATCAAACGTAGGCAAGATTTTGCGCCGCGAATTAAGAGACGAAAAGAAAGAAGAAAAGAAAGCGGCTTAAGCAATAAGCTGATCTTGAAAAAACCAGGCCTGCATCGTCGGGCCTGGTCTTTTTGCGCCTTTCGGTGGCGTCGCTTACTCAGATTTAAGTAACTCCTGCCAGCGTGCAGCCTGCCTCGTCAAGCGCTTGCTACGGCCTATATATGACCAGGGATTGATGAAACGTGTCAGGTAACGCCACACCATCATCACAGTATCGCCCTCACGGCGCGGTATCACATGCAGGTGCACATGAGCCACATGCTGGTTGGCAGCCTTGCCATTATTGAGCAATACTGCCGTGGCATTGCTTTCACCACCCTGGCGCAAGGCTGATGAAAACCGGCTGGCCATGGCAAACAGGTAAGCCACCGTCTCTTCCGGCAATTCTTCTATATGTTGCTGATGCTGTTGTGGTATTACCAGCAAATGCCCGCGCGTCAATGGGAAGGCATCGAGTATGGCGATGCAGTGTTCATCACGGTACACGACAGATGCAGCACTGCGCCCGTTGAGGATTTCGCAAAATATGCATTCATGCTTGCTGGTCACATTATCTCCTGTCTTGCATCCCACATCGTACACATGAAAAACCCGTCACTCAGGACGGGTTCATATCCTGTAGCAACCTCAAGTATCACACGCCAGGAATGACTTTTTCCATTTGCTGGCCATCACTTTCTTTCGCCAGCTTTTGCAAGGCTGGATAATCGATCTTGCCATTCGAATTGAAAGGCATTTTGCGCAATTCGATCACGTCCTGTGGCAGCATATAAGCAGGCAAATGCAGGGTGCAAGCCTTGAGTATATCTCTTGATGATACGGTAAAGCCACATCCATAGGCAAGTAAGCCCTGCACGCTGCCATCGGCAGCTAGCGGCCAGGGCACTACCGCCACCAGGTCAGAACCGCCCAGACGACGTATCACGGCCTCAACCTCTTGCACCTCTACCCGGTAACCGCGTATCTTGACCTGGTTATCGATGCGGCCACAATACAGCAAGCCGACCTCGGCATCCATACAGGCAAGATCGCCGGTACGGTACCAGCGCTGGGCCAGCTTGCCGTCAAAGCGCATGCTAAGAAAACGCTGGCGCGTCAGTTCGGCATTTTCCCAATAGCCTTGTGCAAGTTGCGAGCCGCCCAGATACAACTCACCAATTTCACCGTCAGCAACAGGATTGAAATTTTCATCAAGGACCATGGTTTCCTGCCCCGGCAAAGGCTGGCCTATTGGCACGACAGGCAAGGCAGCGGTGCGTAGATCACCAGCCTGATATGGATGCACTGTAAAGGCTATCGTTGCCTCGGTAGGCCCGTATAAATTCTCTATGATGGAATTGGGGGCAGCAGGTTGCCAGTCTTGCGCCAGGCTGGTGGGCAAGGCCTCGCCACAAAACAGGCTGTACTTCAGGCTGGGCAAAATTCCCGGGCGCAAGGCGTTATAACGCTTCAGGCAGGCTGCCAGCGATGGTACTGAGAACCAGTGCGTCAATTCATGCTGTTGCACAAATTTAAGCGGCATCATCATGAGCTTTGCAGGCACGCTATACAGGCAGGCGCCAGCACTCAGGCAGACGAAAATATCATGCACCGACAAATCAAAGGTAAAGTCAAAGAACTGGGTAAACCTGTCGCCTTGCCCCGGCTGATAGCGCTCCATGATGCTGGCGACATAGGCAGAGGCATTCTCATTCGTCACTGCCACGCCTTTCGGCAAACCCGTGCTGCCGGAAGTGAACAGAACATAGGCAACAGGATTGGCCTTGGCAGGCAAGGTCAGGCTGGCCGTATCAGCCTCAGCCATCTGACGTTTCAAAATATAGGTATGCTGACTGGCACTGGTTGCCCAGGCTGGCAATGCCTCAGTCTCAGGCATCAGCACGGTCAATGGTTCGGGGTAAGATTGCAGCAATTCTTTGGCTACCTCCATGGACCGTTCATCTACAACGATAGACGTCGATGACGACAGTTCCACCATACGCACATTACGCTGCACCGGGAACCTGGCATTCAGAGGTACATAGGCCATGCCAGCCAGCAAAGTGCCAAGCACAGAGGCATAGGCAGTAATGCTGCGGTCAACCAGCAAAGCGCAGCGTTGACGACTGCAGTCCTTGTTCTCGCGCGCCAGCGTGCGGGCGATCCTGGCGACCCGCAACAGCAATTCAGCATAGGTGTAGACTTGTTCATCCACCCATAATGCGTTGCTGTTGGGTTGGGCTTTAGCCGAATTGAAAAACCCGGCAATCAATAGTTTTTGTTCTTTTTTCATAAAAATGTCTCCTCCTGGTCATGGCAATGACCATCATTTCTCTACCTCGAAAACAGCAGGGCAATATCCGCAGACTGTCTTGAAGCAGACATTGCCATCGACATCAATTCAGGCTGGGCACAACTTGTTCCTGATGCTGCGCCACAAATTGCCGGATCATGGTCGCCAGGTCTTCATCATAGAAATGTGAGAAGTGGTCGCCGTTTTCATCAAAGGACAACACGCCCTGCTTCAGGCCCGCGACCAGGAAGCGGCCAACATCAGCATGTGTGACCAGGTCCTTGCCGCCGACATGCACGAGCACAGGATGCGGGATATCGGCAGTCCAGGCATCGTCTCTTTCATTGAACAGGCCATTCATCATATTGGCGTAACGGAACAGTGATTCCGGCGTGCGGAAAGGGACGCTGGTCATGTACAGCAAGAAAGGATCGGTACTGGTCAGTATGGTAGAAATCATCTTGCGGTCTTCACCATCATCTGAAGTTGCATGCGCGCCGTAAATAAGGTCGCAATACTTTTGTGCAAAACGGTAATTGGCAGCGATTTTGGGAAAGAGCGTGCGTATATTTTTTTCAAAGTCGGTGATCTTGATTTCATTCGAGGCTGGCAAGGAGACACCGCCATTCAGCAATACTGCCGACGAGATTCGCTCAGGGAAAGCCGCCATGCTGCGCAGGCTGACCTGGGCACCGCTGCTCCAGCCAGCGATAGCTGTCTTGGCGATACCAAAGTGATCAAGTATCGCCACCATATCTTTAGCATGGGTCAACGAATGACATTTTGCCAGATCAAATTCATGGGTAATGGCAGGCACCCAGCGGCTTTCCCAGGTGATGACGTGAAACTGGTCAGACAAGCGCTGTGCCAGCGGGAACATGAAGTCAGATGGCATGCCATAGGCATTTGCCAGCACCAGCGCAGGCTTGCTGCTATCACCGAGAGTCAGCACACATAATTCAGTACCATCCTCAGCCGTGACTTGCGTGCGATTGAAGGTCGTACCGCTCGTTTGCTCGTCCAGCTCCTTGATAAAGGCTGTCAGGTAAGTACCGTAATCAGCCCAGCTCAGGCCAACATGTTTGGGCAGGCTGCGGGAGAAATTCTTGATGGTGCGGTAGTAGCCACCATAAAACACGGTGCGCTTGTCGAACAATTCTTCTATCGCAGTAGCAGGTGTGTCGCGCTCAGGCACGAAATTGATGCTTTTCATGCCAAGTGCAGTGTCAATTTTTTCCAGCATGGTCTTGACATTGAGGTCGCTGGAATTGGTCAGGTGATAGACCTTCTGGTCACCGAAACCAATATTGCTGAGATAGATCATGTCGAACACGCATTGATCCACCGGTACCAGGTTCCCGGCGGCAGCCAGGTCGCCGATGAGGCGCAGAGGTGTCTGCAATTTGCTCAGTGTTTCGCGCAGGCGGTACATTTCCTGCGTCAGGCCATAGATACCAAAGCGTGTGCCACCGCTGCGGCGTGATGCCAGCGGCCCCATGATGATGGCGGGACGCAGGATGCGGTAATCCAGCCCGTTGGCATCGCAATATATGGCAACTTCATGTTCACCTTCATTTTTACTGCTCTCGTAAAAATTGTTGTAGGCGATATCGACGGGATGCAGGCTCTCAGGTATTTCGCCCGCCACGCGGCCAGAAGTATAGGCAGTGGAAATATGCAGGTAATGCTGGCAATGCACGCGCCGCGCCAGGTCCATTACATTCTGGGTGCCATTGATGTTGTGGTGATAGATTTCTTCCTTGTGACGGTCTTCAAACTTCAGGCTGGCAGCACAGTGCCAGAATTCGCTGATGCCCGCAGCCATGAGTTTTTTCAAGTCACTTTTGCTAATCGCGCACATGGTCTCGGTCATGTCACCTAGTATGTATTCCAGCTTGCTGTCGATATCCGCTTTGGGGATAGGCTGGTTGTAGGCAGAAGCACATACAGCCAGCGCATCATACACACGCTGTCTGGCATGTTCCTGCGATTCGCCCCTGACCAACACATAGATCTTGCCGCTCTGGCGCAAACGCCAGAACAGGAAGTTACTGCCGAGGAAGCCGGTAGCGCCGGTGAGCATAATATTCTTTGTCGTATTGCGGTGACGATTAGTCAGTTCCAGCAAATCGCCATAGCGGTAATCAGTGAATTGGTGTTCCATGGTTTTATTCCTTGTTTATGATTTCTACTTATGTTTTCTATATATACGCAGCGGAACGAAGTGCCCTATTGCATGTAATGCAGTTGCACCCTGTCCAGGGTCCTGACCTTGTCGAGCACAGTGTCGTCCACCACGACTTCACTGCCGCTGATTTCTTCTATGAGGAGTACGTATTCCACAAAACTCAGGGAATCGACTACATCGTTTTCTATCAGATCAAGGTCGAAGGGAATATCGGACAGATATTTTTTCTTCGACAGCAGCCATTGTTTTACTTCATTGATCTTGTCAAGACTGATAAGCTGGTTCAAGACTTGTCTCCTGTTTTAATAAATGGGTGTCGCCCAGCAAGGCCAATACTTTTTTCAGCAACTCGCGTGCATGAAAATCTTGCCGCGCCGGGTCGTTGAGCAGTGCACTGCGGATTGCCATGCCGCTGGAAAAACCGGCATCGCGGTACATCGCCGGGTTGTAGAGGGATTCGATGGTGACCTGCACATATTTGCGCAAGTGTTGCGAGACTTTTCCCAGCACTTCTGGTGCATAGTCATTGCTGATGCCATCAGCCAGCCTGGCCAGCAAGGCGCGCCCAAAGGTGATATGGCGCGACTCATCATTGCGATGTGCTTCATTGATCTCGCGTATGAAGGGATGCACCCGGTCATCAAGTGCAATCTTCAAGTTGTAGTAATGGCCGACTTCTTCAAAAATGAAAATCTGCGCAAAGCGGACCAGTATTGTCAGCCTGGGGTCAAGCTTCAGCTCGGTCAGTTGTATTTTCTTGTTTCCATAAATCTTGCCAGCATAGTTTTCACAGAACTTGGCGAAGTACCACATGTGCTGGTTTTCTTCGTCAATGAAGTGATGCAGGTAATCATTGGCTTCTTTCAGCATGGGGGTATGCAAGAGTTCAGCCACGCCTGCAATCAACTCTTGCTCTCCCGTCACATTCAAACTGAACAGGTTGATGCATTCCCATTTGCTGAGCAGTTTGCGTTGCGCCTCGCTGGCCTGCTCGTAATAGGGCGTACCATGGATGGTCAGCAATTCAGGGCTTACCCACCAGTCCTGGTCGCTGATATCATCTACCCAGTCAAATCGGGTGAAGCTGAAGACATGCCTGTCCCGTGACAATTGCACCAGCCTGGCAAGGCGGTCGGTATACATGCTTTGCGTGCTTTGGGCACTTTGAGTCCTGCTCATCTTACTTTGTCTCCATTGATGAGTATCAATACGTTAAAATTTAGTCTAGCTATTTTTAGATGTCGCTTTAACTACATTAATAAAAGTCCAACATCAGCGTCTATTCAATTCGATAGAATTTTTCATCTAAGTTTCTGGCACAAAATTTGATTTGCAGAAACTTTGTCGGCTTACAAAAATCATGAGAAAACACCCTTCTTGAGACGTGGCAGCCTCATTACCACTTGGCTTGCCAGAGGGTATTTTTGTATTCAGGAATCGATCTCCGCTGCAAGCAGACCAGTGAGCAAGTAGTGGCAAAAAAAGCACAATCGGTCTATTTTTCAAAATCGCTGATCCATCCGGCATTATGGAAATTTTCTTTAAATTAATGTTTTTAAAGCATTATTCTTTAAGAGTGAGCTAGAATCAGTCATCACTATTTCTGGTACGGAAAATGCTGAATTTATCGATTCTTCAGACTCTTTTATCTGAACTGCGCCAGTATTCAGGCGATCAAGAAGGCTTCATACCGCAATTCGCCGCATGATGACTTCAGTCAGCGATAACACTCGTCTATTGGTGGAGCGTATTTACCAGCAAGAGTCGCGTCGGGTCTTTGCGACCCTGGTGCATTTGCTGGGTGATTTTGATCTGGCTGAAGAAGCTCTGCATGAAGCCTTCAAGGCAGCGCTTGAGCAATGGCAGGACAAAGGTGTGCCTGAATATCCGCACACCTGGCTGGTATCGGCAGGACGCTACAAGGCGATCGACAGTATACGTAGGCAAAAACGCTTTGACCCGCTGGACCAGCACACGGAAACCGTGGAAACGCTGGTAGATGAGAGTGTCCAGCCTGGTGAAACTGCACTTGAATCAGCAGTCATGGAAGACGACAGGCTGCGCCTGATCTTCACTTGCTGCCATCCCGCACTGGCAGCCGATGCCCAGGTTGCGCTGACGCTGCGTGAAGTCTGTGGTTTGACGACGGAAGAAATCGCCCACGCCTTCCTGACCCCGGCCCCAACCCTGGCGCAGCGCATAGTGCGTGCCAAGGCAAAAATACGTGATGCCAAAATCCCTTATCAGGTACCAGAAAAAGAAGAGTTACCGGCACGCTTGCACAGCGTGCTGAGAGTGATTTATCTGGTCTTTAATGAAGGCTATTCCAGTTCTGCAGGTGACTCAGCTTTGCGTCTGGACCTGGCGGCAGAAGCCATACGCCTGACACGCCTGCTGCAAGAATTATTGCCTGAACCTGAAGTCATCGGCTTGCTGGCCTTGATGCTATTGCATGAATCACGCCGCCCTGCCCGTACTGACATCCATGGAGAATTGATCGCACTGGAGCAGCAAGACCGGCAATTATGGGATCAGGCACTCATAGCCGAAGGCTGTACGCTGGTGGAGCAGGCTTTGCGCTCTGGCCGCTTTGGTGCTTATACACTGCAGGCGGCGATATCTGCAGTCCATGCTGAGGCAGTTACTTATGGAGAGACTGACTGGCCACAGATCGTTGGCCTGTATGATGCCTTGCTGCGGCTTGAAGCCAACCCCATCATAGAACTGAATCGCGCCATCGCCATTGCCATGTGCGCAGGTGGATTAAGGACAGGCTTGCAACTGGTATCGACCCTGCTGGAAAAACAGGAAATGCAAAACTACCATTTGGCCCATGCAGCCAAAGCAGACCTGTGTCGCCGCAATGGTGATCTGGCACAGGCAAAGCTATCCTATGAACAGGCAATGAAGCTCTGCAAACAGGAACCAGAAAAGCGTTTTATTGAACGCCGCTTGCAGGCATTAAAAGATTAAAGATCCGCTCTGACACTCGTCAAGCTTACCAAAAAATATAAGAAGTCTGCCCTGAACCAAGGAGATATATGGCAAAACTGCACCACGTTCTTCCCGCGTTGTTAATCAGCCTGCTGCCTGCATTATGTGTAGCCGAAGTCGCACCGATTTCCCCCGGCCTTGCCTGCAAGTCTGCAACGCAAGCCATCAATGAAGAAGGTTTTGTTGAAATAGGCGATATACCCCAATGGGTCACAATCAAGGGCAAGCATTGCGGCAACCCCGTCATCCTGATCGTACATGGTGGGCCTGGCAATACCATGAGCCCCTATGCCAGCGCTATTTACGGCGCATGGGAAAAAGACTACACGCTGGTTCAATGGGATCAACGTGGTGCGGGCAAGACTTTTGGCAAGAACAAACCAACGGAAGAGACGCCTTTGACAGTGGCGCAAATGGCAGACGATGGCGTCGCCCTGGCGGCTTATCTTACCCAGCATCTTGGGAAGAAGAAAATCATACTGACGGGCAGTTCATGGGGTTCAATACTCGGCGTGCAGATGAGTCTATCGAAACCTGAGTTATTTTATGCCTATGTAGGTACTTCGCAAGTCGTCAGCTACAAGACTAACCAGGCCGCCAGCTTCAGCAAGGTACTGAGCCTGGCACAAGCTGCTGGCGATCAGGAGACAGTAACAAAAGTGAGCGCACTTGGCCCGCCACCGTGGAGCAATCCGCGCAATTTCGGCATTTTGCGCAAGGCCATACGTAAATATGAAGCACTACGCACGGACCCTGCCCCCGCTGCATGGTGGGCACCAGAACCGGCCTATACCACCCCAATAGCTCTGGCTGACTACGAAGCGGGCGAAGATTACTCTTTCCTGAAATTTGTCGGTTACAAAGGTGACGGCATGTTCAGCAAAATCGAATTTGCTGACAACGCTACCAAATTCGCTATTCCGGTCTTTTTCGTCCAGGGCGCAGAAGATTTACTGACCATGCCTGAGATTACCCGCCAGTATGTGGATAGCATTACCGCGCCGCAAAAAGAATATATCGTGGTACCACGCGCCGGGCATGATCCAAATTTGCCGTTTATTGAGGCACAATTAAAGCTGCTCAATGAGCGTGTGCGAGCCTTGAGTAATTAATGCTGATTGGAAATTTTTTGTGCATCAAAAAAATATTTAAAAATATTTTTGGCTTAATGTCGATTTAGTGTCGATTTACTGTCCAGCCATTCGACTATCAGATGTGGAAATACTTTCACACGATAATCCAACACTTTTATAAAGGAAATAGCCATGCCACATCCTGTCGCTTACCTGTCTTTCAATGGCAACTGCAAGGAAGCCATGTACTTTTATGAACAAGTTCTGGGCGGAAAAATTACCGTCATGATGAGTGGTGCCGATTCACCCATGGCAGCCATGATACCTAAAGAATCTGCCCACAACATCCTGCATGCACGGCTGGAGCTGCCAGATGGTGGCTTGCTCTATGCGGGTGACTGCCCACAGCAAATGCCCTATGACGGTATCAAGGGCGTTTCTTTCACACTGAATTACGATACCACAGAAGAAGCCGCCAAGATCTTTAACGCGTTGGCAGAAGGCGGCCAGATCACCATGCCGGTACAACCTGCGTTTTGGGCAAAATCCTGGGGCATGCTGGTCGATAAATACGGCACGCCATGGATCATCAACGGCGAGCAACTGCCACTGTAATCAAATCAACGTTAATCCATCCTTGCTGGAGCCGCTATGAAATACCTATGCCTGGTTTATCTCGACAATGAGCACTGGAATGCCTGCCCTGACGAAAAATGTGCCACGTTTGCCCAGGGCTTGCTGGACAGTGGCCACATGCTGGCGGCTGAGCCACTGCACCCTGTACACACCGCTACGACCGTCAGGGTAAGAAACGGGCAATTATCGGTGACGGATGGCCCATTTGCCGAAACCAAGGAAATGCTGGCCGGTTTTTATCTTATCGACGCCAGGGATTTGAATGAAGCCATACAACTGGCTTCAAAAATCCCGCCAGCCCAGCATGGCAGCATAGAAGTACGCCCGGTGCGTGCACTCGACCTGTCAGCTATGGCCTCTATGTCCACTGCAGCGACAACAAACTGAAGGAGAACGAAATGCACAAGCAAATTTTTGTCAACCTGCCCGTAAAAGACCTGGCCCGTGCCAAGGAATTCTGGAGCAGCCTGGGTTACAGCTTTGACCCCAAATTCTCCAGTGACAAGGCCGCCTGCATCATTTTCGGTGAAAGCATCCTGGTCATGCTGCTGGTAGAAGAACTCTTTGCCAGCTTCGCTCACAAACCCGTTTGCGATGCACATGAGCGGGTAGAAGTCTTGCATGCAGTCTCTTGCGATAGCCGCGAACATGTCGATACCCTCATCGCAAAAGCCAGGGCAGCCGGTGCCACCATCCCTGACGAAGCGGAAGACCATGGCTTCATGTATGCACAGGGTTTCTATGATCTTGACGGTCATGGCTGGAATTGCTGTGCGTGGGCAACTGAAGGTGATTGCAAACAAACAGCATAAGGACATAAGGGTATGTCTTGCCGAGCCTGCCATACCAGTCAAATAATTAAAGGAAGAAAAAATGCATAAGCAAATTTTTGTAAATCTGTCTGTCAAAGACCTGCCTCGTTCAAAAGAATTCTGGAGCAGCCTGGGTTATAGTTTTGAACCCAAATTCACGAATGATCAAGGTGCCTGCATGATAATGGGCGAAAACCTGTTCGTCATGTTGCTGGTGGAAGAGTTTTTCGCAGGCTTTACCAACAAACCAATCAGCGATGCGCGTGAACGTACGGAAGTGTTGAACTGCCTGTCTTGCGATAGCCGCGAGCATGTTGATAGTCTGGTCGCCAAGGCCAAGGCTGCTGGTGCCACCGTACCTAAAGAACCAGTAGACCATGGCTTCATGTATGGGCATGGCTTCCATGATATCGATGGTCATGGCTGGGAACTGGCGTACATGGTAGCTGAAGGTGAGTGCAAATAAATCTGAATAAGCTTAGCTCGATTTACCAAATGAACTACCAAACCGCCTGTTTCGTCAGGCGGTTTTTTTATACGCATTCATTTTCACTTCCATGCAATTCGTCACGGCAAACTCTGGCTTGGTCACACTGCCTTTCATCTCTCTTTCCTGGCACGGCATACTTGGATTATCTCTATGTAAAACCCTTCATGTCATGGGAAATATGAAATGAAAATTTTTAGCCAGCCAAACAATCTATTTAAATTCTCATCATTTTTATATCGCTTGGTAAGCTGTGTCACGCTGATCCTGTTGGCAGCAACTTCTGCATATGCTGCCATGCCAGATGCAGCTTATGACATTCAACGAGGCATCGTCTACCAGAGTATTGGTGATGAAATGTTGGCGGGTGATTTATACCGTCCCAGGGGAGATGGGAAGTATCCCGTACTGATTGCAGTGCACGGGGGTGACTGGCGTTTCGCCGATGCCAGCCTGTACAAACATTGGGGCCCATATCTGGCAAAACATGGCTATGCAGTATTTGCGGTCAATTATCGTCTGGTCAAAGATAAAACCAACCTCTATCCGGCTGCAGTGCATGATGTGCGCGCTGCGGTGCAATTTCTGCGCCAGCAGGCGGCGACTTACCAGCTTGATCCCGAACGCATAGGCTTGATGGGCGACTCTGCCGGGGCACAGCTTGCTACCATCGTCGCACTGGCTGGTGATCAGCCGCCGTTCTCTGACGGCATGAATCCCACTACAAAGGTCAAGGTCTGCATAGGTATTTATGGCAGTTATGATTTGACAGCAAAGTGGGAGCATTCGAACCGCTACTACCCGGACAATAATATTGCCCAGGGCTTTTTGGGTAGCAGCTTGATTGACAACCGTAAAATTTATTTTGAAGCATCTCCGCTGTCTTATGTGACGCGAGATAATAATCAAACGCAGTTCCTATTGAGCTGGGGAGCGAAAGACAAATTTGTTGATCCTGAAGGACAGTCGATTGCATTCATGCATGCATTGAAGCAAGCAGAGTATTCCGTGAGTTCTGTAGTGTTAAAAAATGCGGGGCATTATTGGGCGTCTGAGCCTATCAAGGTGCCGGGGACGGATTCTGGGTATCTGGCACCGCGTTTGTTGCAGTTTTTGAAGGAGAAGCTGTAAGGGATTTATGCAGGCTAGTTTATGATTCCAGACCTGTCTGCAATGGATGGACAGTAATTCGTTTTGCTCAAGCAACAAGATATTGATAGAGTAACCGCTCCCTCAAAGTCGTCATTCCTGCATGCTTTTGGCAGGAATCTAGTGGCGTTCTTGGCAAGCCATGACGGTTGTTAATTTCAGATTCGTCGTGATTATATATTTTTTTTAGTACCTTCACACGTCATTTAAAATTGCAGGCCGGGGGTAGCCCGGCAGCTACATACCTTTCTTGCGTCGCCAAGAAAGGTATGCCAAAGAAGGCGCCCCAGGCGTCGTCGCCCCCTAAAGAGGGTGCCCGTTTGTGCAGTACAAAAAATGGGAAGATCCGAAACTCGCTTCCCTTGCAGGGCGCACAATCGCTTGCAAGCGATTGTCGTTACGCTGGCGAAGTGCATGCACCCTACGCGGGCCGCTCGAAACCCCAGCTACACCTCAAACAGCGGTTCTTCTATTTCCATTTTCTGTACTGCACAAACGGCGTCGACACATGGGAACGGCAAAAATCAAAAACAACATCAACGTCAACGTCAACGCAACCTGCATTCATATTTCTCAAGTCATTGATTCATGAGCATATCTAAATTTGAATTAAAAAACCCGCCAATCAATCTGGCGGGTCTTTTTACTTCAACAACTCAACTCACTTAAACTTCGTAGCCACTTCGGCAATACGCTTACCAAACAACTTCGCCGTTTCCAGATCACCTGGCAGCGGGCCTTCTTCTGGTGAAGCGTCGGATGGGGATTGTGTCATCAGGCCACTGAAGCTGGCGATGTAGTTGATGTCGTTGCGGGTCGCAGCCTTGCTGTTGGCTGGCATCAGGCCAGTGCCTACCCAGATCATGGAGTGCTGTTGTGACAGCGTGAACAGGTAATGCAGGGTCGACAGTTTGTCGCCATTCATGGAGGCAGAGTTGGTGAAGCCAGCGGCGATCTTGTCTTTCCAGACCTGGCTATACCAGGGTTTGGAAGACGCATCGGCGAATTTTTTGAATTGCCAGGAAACAGAACCCATGTAAGTTGGTGAACCAAAGATGATGGCATCAGCGGCGGCCAGACTGGCCCACTGTGCGTCTGTGATATTGCCTTCGGCATCAATCTTGATGAGTTCAGCATCTGCACCGGCAGCGGCGGCACCTGCGTGTACCGCTTCTGCGGCCTTGGTGGTGTGGCCATAACCTGAATGATAAATAATCGCGACTTTAGACATATTCTTACTCCAAATTTGTATATTGAGATTGCTACGAAAGAAGACAAATCACTGACGTGCTTTCACTTTTGCACGTCAGCGATTTTTCTGGCTTTTCAGCTTAATGCTCCAGCTTAATGAGGCAGATCAAATACCAGCACTTCCGCCTGTTTGCCCTGCTCCAGCACGAGTTTTTCTTCGGCTGTCATCATCACGGCATCGCCCTCTTTGAGAGACATGCCATTTACTTGCAATTCACCACGTGCTACGTGGACATAAGTCAGACGGTCCGTTGCCAGCGGCAATTCCTGCCTTTGTTCTGCATCAAATAATCCAATTTGCAGACGTGCATTCTGGCGGATTTTGATAGAGCCCTCGGCTCCATCGCCAGAAACCACCAGACGCAAGCGGCCCTGTTTTTCTTCACGGCTGAATTCTTTTTCACCGTACAAAGGCTCACCACCCAACTGGTCTGGTTGTATCCAGATTTGCAGCAAACGTGTGTGTTCGGTATTGGCCGGATTAAACTCCGAATGACGCACACCAGTACCTGCACTCATATACTGCACATTACCTGGACGTATCGTACTGCCATTACCCATGCTGTCTTTGTGCGCAATCGCACCTTCGAGCACATAAGTAATAATTTCCATGTTCTGGTGCGGATGTGTACCAAAACCCATGGCAGGAGCGATCCAGTCGTCATTAATCACACGCAATGGCCCAAAACCCATATGCTGCGGGTCGTAATATTCTGCAAAAGAAAAACTATGATGTGATTTCAGCCAGCCGTGCTCGGCGTGGCCGCGTTCTTGTGATGGTCTGAGCGTAATCATATAAGTCCCTTTCAAATTTCCTGAAGAATGTGTTCAGGCGATGTACACACTATATACATGCAAATTCTTTGACATAAGGGTAGAATTTCATACAACTCATTCAAATTATTTGAACAAGCATGAATCTGACTCTTGAAGCCCTGCAAATCCTCGATGCCATAGATCGCAAGGGCAGCTTTGCGGCGGCTGCGGCGGCCCTGGATAAAGTGCCCTCAGCCATCACTTACAGCATACGCAAGCTGGAAGAAGACCTGGACGTGCTGCTATATGACAGGCGTGGCCACAGAGCCAAACTGACGATAGCGGGGGAAGAACTCTTGCTACAAGGCAGGCATTTGTTAAACGCTGCACAAGAGCTGGAAAACCGAGTGAAACGCGCCGCCAGCGGCTGGGAGGCCGAGCTGCGTATCGTCATTGATGGCATTATACAATTCGACGATATCATCCCCTTGATCAAGGAATTTGAACAACAAGCTTGCGGCACGCGTATCCGTATCAGCCAGGAGATTTTGTCTGGTGTATGGGAAACCATGGTGTCCGGTCGCGCCGACCTGGCCATAGGTGCAGCCTATTACGGGCCTGATGCAATACGCATGCAGGGTGAGTTCCAAACCCGCTTGCTGGGCAGTGTGGAATGGGTGTTTGCCGTGGCACCACAACATCCGCTGGCGCAGGCTGAGGAACCGCTGACACCAGCGATTTTACAGGCCCACAGGGCGATCGCTATCGGTGACACTGGCCTGACCCTGCCATCAATGACGGCAGGCTTGCTGAGCGGGCAAGATACCCTGACTGTGCCCACCATGCATGCCAAGCTGGCGGCGCAACTGGCAGGACTGGGTTGCGGCCATTTGCCGCGCCGCCTTGCATTACCACATTTACGCAGTGGCGCACTGATAGAAAAGAAAACCAGCGCCCACCGCCCGCCAGAAGATAACCGCCTGGTCTGGCGCAATGCCAACAAGGGCAAGGCTTTGCTGTGGTTTTTACAGAAGTTGCAAGACCCTGTCGTGCAACGCATGTTGATAGGTAATTGAAGAACATCCATGCCAACAAAACAAATGACGCAAACATATACAGGACGTTTCGCCCCCTCACCGACCGGCCCCTTGCACATGGGTTCACTGGTCGCCGCCATGGCCAGCTATCTCGATGCAAAAGCCCATGATGGCCTATGGCTGTTGCGCATGGAAGACCTGGACTTTGACCGCAATGTCAAAGGCGCAGACCAGCACATTATCAACTCATTACAACGCTGCGGCATGCTCTGGGATGGCGACATCAGTTGGCAAAGCAAGCGCCAGCATCTTTACGAAGCTGCCTTGCAAGCCTTGGGCGACAATCTCTACCCTTGCGCATGCTCACGCAAGGAAATCGCTGATTCACGTCTGCGTATGGGGGAAACAGCCAGCCAGATTTACCCGGGCACTTGCCGCCATGGCCTGGCAGCAGGCAAAATTGCCCGCGCCTGGCGCTTGCGCGTGCCAGATCGAATGTATAGCTTTGAAGACCGGCTGGCTGGCATGCAGCAGCAAAATCTGGCGACCGAGGTTGGGGATTTTGTATTAAAACGTGCTGACGGCTTTTGGGCCTACCAGTTGGCGGTGGTGGTTGATGATGCGGCACAAGGCATCACACATGTAGTGCGTGGTGCTGATCTGATAGAGTCAACTGCACGGCAAATCTATCTGCAAGAATTGCTTCACTTACCCACACCTTCTTATCTGCATGTGCCAGTAGTGACCAATGCAGATGGTGAGAAATTATCCAAGCAAACCGGGGCCCTGGCATTTGATCGTGGTGATAATGATGTACTGCATGAAGCCTTGATACCGGCAGCACAATTCCTGGAGCTGATCTTGCCACCAACGGTCGCTGATATTCCAACTTTCTGGTCACTGACCATTCATGCCTGGAAACAAAAAATGGCGTGTATGAAGTCACCATAAAACAAGGGCTGCAATGCAGCCCTTGTTAATACCCATTAGCAGTTAACCATTACCCAAGGCGGATAAGCAATTAATGCTCAGGATGTTCCCTACCACGCTCATGTCCGTGGCGGTCATGCTCATCATTACGTCGATCGCCGCGTCTGTCATCGCGCCTGTACTCATCCCGACGATAAGCATCATGTCTGTAATCGTGATCACGGTAATAACCATCGCGATAACGTGGCACTACCTGGGTGTTGTACCAGTTTTCTTGAACAAAATACACAGGGCGACCGCAGGCATTGTAGCGGTAGCAATGTTTTTCCCATTTATTTCTGTGGCCTGGTGGCACCACCAGATACAAGGGAGGTTCAACTACCCTCACTCTTTCTACTATACGTGGCTCACGATAAATCACCTGAGGCTGAGGGAAATTACCAACGTCAACACGACCATAAAATCCCGGTTGCCCAAATTGCAAAGAGACACCAACATCCTGTGCCTGAGTCTGTGCCGTCATGAAGAGTGAAGCACAGGCGGCTGTCGCCAGCAATACTCTTTTACATGTCATGTTTATCATTGTGTACTCCATTTCCATTACGTTAACCAAAGAAGCAATACAGCGCTTACAGTACTACAACGTTTGTGAAGCGAATCTGTTGACTTCCCCGGTCAATTTACTTCTGCAAAGACCTCAGGTCTGTACGTTAGCCAACACAAAATAAACAAGGACCCAGATGCAAGTATGTCTTGCAGCAACTTATTTAACCGGGAAATCTGCTGCCCATTGCTGTGCTTTTTGATCAAGTACAGCGCGACGCTCTGCAGATACTTTAGTTGTCAATTGCGCCAGCGTGGTTCTGTGCGACGTACAGGCATACTGCGCATTCCGGTTGCCAAATTTGCGCTTGAGTACACATTCCAGCTGATTGGCACCTGCCACATCTTCGTAGGCAGTTTCCAGCGCTTCTGGCAAGACAGTGTGATAGCGCAGCACCAGTTGCGCTGACATCCCACGATAGGCAGGGTCGGTCGCACCAGCCTGATGGGTATATTTGACGGCATCTTTCAATGCCGCATAGGTGTCTGCATTTTTCTTGATATTTGGAATACCAGGATTGGATGTGGTTTCACTCGTGCCATCGCCACTTGTCATGGTCACTGACCATCCTGATTTTTCAGTAGTTTTTTCTTCCAGGCATGCCAGGCGATTATTCGCTTCTGCGGCGACATAAGTTTGTGCTTCAACATTGCCATCGGCAGCCAGCTTGCGGTTCTTTGTCAGCCAGTCCTTGAAATCGGCACGCAAAGGTTTTGCGGTGATCAAATCGCAATCATCCAGGCTGATTTTTGCAGCTTGTGACCTTGCGCAAGTAAGTGCCAGACAAATCAGAATTCCGGCGCGGGAGATGTGTGGGGAAAGTTTCATCAGCATTTTATTGTTTTCAATTCATAAAGATAATCAGCTAAAAGTTCGCAGATGCTGCCATGGCAAAAATGGTATGGGAAATGATTTTACAAATTAACACTTTTGTCTCATTCAAAAGCCAGTAAAACAACAGTCTTTATTTTCTACTATCAAAGCGAAAGCCAAGCTTGTTTTAGCTGCACGGTTTCAACAATCCTTGACATTTTTCTGCTTCCTTTTGGATCGAAAGCTTCATACCCTGAAACTATCATTCTTAGTTTCCAAAACTTGAGGGCAAACCCGTCGAAAGACGGCGACGCAAAGCCACCGGCCTACAGCGCATATGCGCCATGGCAGCGGGGTTGCCAGTGATGTTATTGCTGTAGCGTTTGATCGCTCGGGCATTGCATTTGCTGCCGAATCACCGCCCTCTGCTGATATCGGAGCGCACACGTGATCAATACAAAAAGAACATATTCCAGACAGCTAAAGTCGCTTATGTGGCTGAGCTTTTTTTTCACCGCTAGCGTCTTGACCGCCTGCGGTGGCGACAACCATCAGATCAGCAATTCTGTCGTCGCGTTGCCGCCAGCAGAAGTCGCCACCGGCGCGACTACAATAGAAATCACAGTACCTGTACTCCCCCCGGATGTAGCGACTCAACATACCCAGCCTACATTTCACCTGGCACCAGTCTTACTTGATGCGCCTGCTGACATTGATGCCATGGATGGCAACAGATCTGCCCGCATGCCCGCCGCCATGCAAGCCATACCGCGCGAATGGCAAGGCGTGCGTGGCCGTGGTTTGACAGTATCGGCAATACGCTCACTGCCACGTCCACAGTTGACACCTCCCCCCATTGCGGCGGGCCAGATTGATATGCTGCCATCGGCAGGCACTGGCGTGGTTTCCACTTATACTCCGGCACAAATACGTGCTGCTTATGGTTTGCCAACACTGCCTGCCAGCATCAATAATTTGACGGCAGCACAAGCCGCACTACTGGGTGCGGGGCAGACAATTTACATCGTCAATGCCAGACATGATCCCAATATCGTGGCGGAACTGAATGCCTTCAATCAAAAATTTGGCCTGCCTGCATGTACGGTAAAAAGCATCGCTTCTGCCACTGTCTTGCCTTTAGTAGCTGCGTCTACCAGTGCCTGTGAATTTTCTGTGGTGTATAGCACCAGTGCTGGTGGCATGAGCAGTAGTGTACCGGCCTATGATTCTGGCTGGGCGACAGAAATTGCACTTGACGTGCAATGGGCGCATGCAAGCGCACCATTGGCCCGCATCATCCTGATCGAAACTGCAGATGCCTCCATGAGCAATATGGTGGGCGGCATCAAACTGGCCAATGCCATGGGGCCGGGTGTGGTATCGATGAGTTTTGGCTCAACAGAAGGTAGCTGGACTGCTGGTGTAGAGAGCACATTCACGACTGCCAAAATGACTTATCTTGCAGCCTCTGGCGACTCGGGGCCTGAAGTCGAATGGCCAGCAGTATCACCCAATGTAGTCGCAGTTGGTGGCACCAGCCTGACTTATTCTGGCGGCAGCAGGACTGAAGTGGCCTGGTCAAATACTGGCGGTGGCGTCAGTGCTTATACCGCCACACCCGCATATCAAAATACGAGCGTGCCCGGTATGGGCGCACCAGCCCGCAGGACGGTGGCTGATGTATCCATGAATTCTGACCCGAATACGGGCCAATATGTAGCGATCATCACACCAGGCAACAGCACAGTCAGCTGGGTCAGTGCAGGTGGCACCAGCCTGGCCACGCCGCAATGGGCAGGCATCATCGCCGTCGCCAATGCGACGCTGGCACAAGCAGGCAAAGCTGTATTGGGTGCACCACACGCCGTGCTGTACAACAAAATCGCCAGCGTGCCTGGCAGCTATGCCAGTGCATTTGCTGACGTAGCCAAAGGAAGCAATGGCAGTTGCGCCAGTTGCGCCGCTAAAACTGGGCATGATCAATTGACGGGGCTGGGTACCCCGAATGTCAGCAACTTGCTCAGCACACTCAGCGGCACCATCATCACATCAGCGCCAACGGTGACCACTGCCAGCATCACTGGCCAGACTGGTACTGCACTGAGCTTTACCGTGTCAGCAACGGCAAGCAATGCCTTGACTTACAGTCTGAACGGCAACCCATCAGGCATGACTATCAGCAGCACTGGCATCATCAACTGGGCCACACCTGTTGCAGGCACATATACAGTGATTGTGACTGCGCTGGATGTAGTAACGGGCCAGAGTGGCAAGGGTACATATACTGTGACGATTACAGCGCCTGTGCCGCCGGTAGTAACTGCCGGCACCATCAATGGCGTAGCCGGCAGCACTTTGTCTTTCAATGTGAATACCACTTCCAGCAATGCCTTGAGTTATAGCCTTAGCGGTGCACCATCCGGCATGAGCATCAGCCAGACTGGCACTGTCACCTGGGCCAGCCCGTTAGTTGGCAAGTATATCGTTACTGCGATCGCCAAAGACAGCAAGACAGGTTTGAGTGGTCAGGCGGTATTCAACATCAGCATCGTCGCATCTGGCCTGAGCATCAATGCCCCGGCCATGACGGGTGTGGCAGGCAAGGCCTTGACGGGCACTATCAGTATCACAGCACCTGGCGCAACTTCGCTATCTATTTCGATTAGCGGTGCGCCGCTGGGATTAAGCTTCAGCATGAGTGGCACGAATATCATCGCAAGCTGGAGCAACCCTGTGACTGGCAGCTATACCTTGAAGATCACGGCGACCGACAATAACGGCAGGACTGCAACTGCGAATATGCCTGTGACCATTACGGTAAAATAAGAAAGCTAATGCAAGAATGGGTGGGATCGGGCTTATTGATTCCACCCATTTTTTGCGAAACTTAATGTCCGCTATGGCCTTGCGGCTTGCGCACCTGCACTTCAACTTCCGGCATGGCATGTGAGCCATGCTTCATCCCGGCGTGTGCATCGGCAGGCTGGCGCGGCGCATCTGCCACCGGCCCGTTGTATTCATATGCCACCGTGCCCTTGGGATGTTTGAACCAGCCGGGATCTTTGTAATCGCCCGGTTTCTGATCTTTGCGCACTTTGACGACACTGAACATGCCGCCCATTTCCAGCCCGCCAAATGGCCCCTCGCCTGTCATCATCGGTATGGTGTTATCCGGTAAGGGCATTTCCATGGTACCCATGTCAGCCATGCCCTTGTCGCCCATGGTCATGTAGGCAGGAATGAGCTTGTTAATCTTGTCGGCGACATCCTTGTGATCAACACCTATCATCGACGGCACATTATGGCCCATGGCATTCATGGTGTGATGGCTCTTGTGGCAATGGAAGGACCAGTCGCCTTCTTCATCGGCGACAAATTCTACCTGGCGCATTTGGCCCACGGCAATGTCCGTCGTTACCTCGGGCCAGCGTGCAGTTCTTGGTACCGGGCCGCCATCAGTACCTGTCACTGTGAATTCATGGCCATGAATATGGATGGGATGATTGGTCATCGTCAGATTACCTACGCGTATCCTGACCCTGTCATTCTTGCGTACATTCAGGGTATCGATGCCGGGGAAGATACGACTATTCCATGACCATAAATTGAAGTCTGTCATGGTCATGATGTTGGGCTTGTAAGCACCGGGCTCTATGTCATAAGCACTCAGTAAAAAAATAAAATCCCGGTCGACTTCATCGATCTGCGGATGTTTGTTTTTTGGATGGGTAATCCATGAACCCATCATGCCCATGGCCATTTGCGCCATCTCATCGGCATGTGGGTGATACATGAAGGTACCGGGGCGGCGTGCGACAAATTCGTAAACAAAGGTTTTACCTGGTTGTATCGATGGCTGGGTCAGGCCGGATACACCATCCATGCCATTCGGCAGGCGCTGGCCGTGCCAGTGCACGCTGGTGTGTTCTGGCAAACGGTTGGTGACAAAGATGCGTACGCGATCTCCCTCCACCACCTCTATCGTCGGCCCCGGGCTTTGGCCGTTATAACCCCACAGATGCGCTTTCATGCCGGGAGCCATTTCCCGCACTACCGGCTCAGCCACGAGGTGGAATTCCTTGACGCCATTATTCATGCGCCATGGCAGCGTCCAGCCATTCAGGGTCACTACCGGATTATACGGGCGGCCAGTTTTTGGCTGCAGCGGTGGCATGGTGTCGGGGCTGGTCTGTGTGACTGCTTCTGGCAAGGCTGCCAGGGCGACTTTGCTGACTGTGCTGGCTGCCAAAGCACCGCCAGCGATGCCTGCAAATTTAAAAAAATCTCTTCTGGTACTCATGATATTTCCTTCGCAGATCTTGTGATCAGTGCGCTGCTTCTGCCGTGGCAGTTGATTTGACGGGATTCAGATTACTTGCTAATGGGCGACCCAGGATCTCCGCCTGCAAGGCAGCGTCAGCCAGCCAGAATTGTTGTTCTGCATTGATGGCTGCCAGCACGCTGTTGATTTGCTCGCGACTATCGGCCAGCAATTCAAACACGCTGATGAACATGCCGTTATAGCGCAACTGGTTTTCTGCCGAGATGCGTTTGCGTAGCGGCAGTATCTCGTCGCGGTATTGTCTGGCGATATCGTACATGCTGCGATAGGCAGAATAACTTACGCGCAGATGCGAGCCTGCATTATTCACCGTAGCTTGCAGGCGATAACTGGCTGCCAGAGTCTTCGCATTCATAGCAGTTCTTTGTGCGTCACCCCAATCGAATATTGGCAACCTGATGCTGACTTCAAAACCACGTTTGATGTCGCTATGCCCTGCAGCATCGAAGTTGGTATCTCGTCTGATACCAAGTTCAATATCTGCAAAACTGCTGACCAGGCTCAATCCCTGCCGTGCTGCCGCAGCATCCAGCTCCTGTTTTGCCAGTTGTATATCGAGACGGTCTTTGGTCGCTTGCGGGCCTATCTTTTCTGCTGGCATTGGCGTTGCAGGCAAATCAGGCAAGCGCTCAGGCAACTTGAGGTTTTTTTCCTGTTCATCATTCAAGCCCAGCAAACGTACCAGTTCTTCGCGGGTAGCCAGGCTGTTATGGCGGGCAAAGCTCAACTGGGCCAATGCATCGGCCTTGAAAGCCTGCTGGCGCGCTGCCTGCAAGGTATTGAAATTACCCGCCTTGAGCATGCGCTCTGCCAGTATGGCGCTGGCGTCGGCGGCTTCACCCACTTGTCTGGCATATTCCAGACTCTGCTGCGCCGCAACTGCCCTGACCCAGGCCACGCGCACCTGACTGACGCGATCAATGACATCCAGACTTAGCTGAGTCTGCGCTTGCGCCAGGCCATGCTGCGCCATGGTTTGTCTTTGTGGCAGGCTGAGCAAATCCAGCAAGCCAAAGCTCAGCATGCGGGCAATTTCAAGTTCACCGGATTGACGGCTACGCTCAAAGTTAAAGAGGGGATTTTGGATACGTGCCTCTTGCTCAGTGTCCGCCCCACTCGCCTGGTGCTGCGCCAGCATGGCTTGCAGGGCCGGGCTATTTAGCAAGGCAATGTGTACGGCGGCATCTTGCGACAGCATGTCATGCAACAGACTTGCCGCCTGTGCCTGCATGTCTTTTTGTTGCGCAGAAGTGCTGGCCAGCGCCAGTTTCCCTTGGGTGTAAGCAGGATATTGCTGATTGATTTTTTGGGTACCCTGGTTGATATCAAAACTGGCACAGCCAGTCATTACCAGCAATGCCGGTAACAGATATCGGTAATGAATGTGCGACATGAAGTCCTCGCGGTATGAAGTGTGTTTCCGCCAAATTGGGGGGAGTATTCGTAACTTGGGCTACCTTGTAGGTTGGGCTACGGTTTACCAGCCCAACACTGGGCGTTTAAATAACGTAACCCTTTGCAAAGGCCGAGTGTTGGGCTGATGAAGCGTAGCCCAACCTACAAGTATTTTCTTAGGGGGAAACAGCCTTAGGAGGACGTTCCAGCATGCGCGCAGACACAGATGCTGGCAGCAAGACCGGCAGCACCTGGACATCATCATGCACAGGTACCAGTGCAGAAATTGAGGGAGCAGGCATCAGGGCGATGCCCATACAACATGGGGAAGAAGACTTGCAATGATCGCCTACCTTGCCTTTTACAGCATGGGTAATATCGTCACCGTTAGCCTTGGCAACTGGCTGACAATGTTCATTGTCGCTGGCAACAGCAATACCAGCCTGGACAGGCATATCCATGGCGCAACCCAATTTACTGGCAACAGCAAAGCCCTGCAGGGGCAGCAGTACCAGTAACAGGCAAGCAATCAATAAACGCCAGGATTTTTTCATGTGCCGAAGTTATCACAATTCAGACTTTTCAACAAACGACCAGATCAAAACAAGATCAACCCAGCATTAAATTCAGTGCCAGCATCAGCATCACAATGCCGACCAGGCTATCCAGCACCCGCCATGCGACGGGTTTGGCAAACAGCGGTGCCAGCAAGCGCGCACCAAAGCCCAAGGCGGCAAACCAGATCGTGGCATTCAAGACGGCACCCACTGCAAACCAGTATTTGCCATCACCAGGCTGCTGCCCGCCTATGGCACCCAGCAACACTACAGTATCCAGATAAGTGTGGGGATTGAGCAAAGTGGCACCCAACACTGCCAGAGCAGCCTTGCCCGCCGTCAGACTCAACTCTCCGGCTTCAGCGACCAGACTTTGCTGACTAGCTGCGGCCCGCAGGGACCGCAGCCCATACCAGATCAAAAACGCAGCCCCACCCCAGCGAGCTATCGTCAGCAAGACTGGCTGGCTATTGATCATGCCGCCTATGCCTGCCACACCAGCCAGTATCAACAGCATTTCACACGCAATGCAGATCATTACTGTCAAACCCACATGCTGCTTGCGCAGACCCATGCGCAAGACATGCGCATTTTGCGAACCAATTGCCATGATCAAACCTGCACTCATGCCCATGCCCTTGAGTATAAAAGCCAACATCATCTGCCTCCCCAGTTATTGATACAGGGAGTTTGGGCAAGAAATGGCTTAATATGAAGTAAATTTAAAATATTTACGATTTCATTAAAATTTCTTAATTTAATAATTATGCGAATATAATTTCTTTTCAATGGGGAATCAGGGCTTATTACTCTTAGTTTTCTTCTGCGGCCCTCTGTGTTTAGTGGTCTTTACTCAAAACACGGCAAACTCATGAATATATTTATAGAAAAATGCAAACAAGACTAGACAGCCGCCAATGCGAAGCCTTCCTCAGTGTCATAGACCATGGCAGTCTGGAGCAGGCAGCCCGGGCCCTGAACTTGACCAGTTCTGCCATTTCCCAACGCATCAAGGCATTGGAAATGGAACTGGGCAATACCCTGCTGGTACGCAGCCGCCCCTGCCGCGCCACGGCGGCCGGGCAAAAACTGGTGCAACATTTGCGCCGGGTGGCAGAACTGGAACAGGATTTGCAAAGCGAATTTGCTGGTCAGCAAAGTGCAGCCATCAGCATTGCGCTCGGCGTCAATGCCGATAGTCTCGATAGCTGGTTACTGCCAGCCCTGGCAGAATTTTTGATTGCTGAAAATATCTTGCTTGAAGTGTTGATCGATGACCAGGATCACACTCATGATTTACTGGAAAGCGGCATGGTCCTCGGCTGCCTCTCTGCAGAACAAAATGCCATGCGGGGTTGCCAGGCTGTGCCGCTGGGTTTCATGCGTTACCACCCAGTTGCCAGCAAGGCATACTGCCAGCGCTGGTTCCCGCAAGGGATGACACGCGAGGCAGCCAGGCTGGCACCGGTACTGACCTTTAATCGCAAAGACAAATTGCAAGCACAGATTTTGCTCGAACATTTTGGACTGCAGGAACATGCCTACCCCACACACTATGTACCGGCAACGACACCGTATAACCAGTCGATTTTACTGGGGCTGGGCTGGGGCGTGATTCCTGATGTCATGCTGGAAAATCTGGATCAGGACAAGCTGGTCAGACTGATGCCGCAACATCCTGTAGATGTGGCACTGTACTGGCATCACTGGAAAGTACAAACGCCCCGGCTGGCACGTCTGACGAATACCCTGGTCAGGCAAGCCCGCAGCAGCCTGCGCCAAATCAAGGTGCCAAATGAATAACTGGCGCTGCTTTAGGATACACCTGATTGCGGCCCTGGGATTTTGCTTTGTATAGCCATTCGTCAGCCCGCTGCACCATGCTTTCCATACTGTCTGCAGTCTGTAGCTGTGCCACACCAAAACTGGCGGTAATGTGCAATATGCGGCCATCTGACAGGCGAATGACAAGATCATACTCCACTTTATGGCGTATTCTTTCTGCCACCTCCAGTGCCGCGATCAGGCTGGTCTCTGGCAAGACCATGATAAATTCTTCGCCACCGTAACGGACTATCCAGTCCACGTCTGCCCGCAATTCATCCACCAGGCACTGGGTAAAAGCGATGAGTACATTGTCACCTACGGCATGGCCATATTCATCATTGATTTTCTTGAAGAAATCAATATCACAAAACACCAGTGCCAAATGACGCTGATACCGTATGGCTCTTTG
>JAZJXP010000020.1:5883-9360 GCA_040390835.1 Pseudomonadota bacterium | reverse complement strand
GCATTCACGCAACGATAGCGCCTGGGCCCTGCCCGGCGGCACAGGCTGGACTGCAACCCAGCGTCATATCTTTGAAGAAGAATGCGCCCGCGCTGGCACGCCCGCCATCCTGCCCTTTGGCGTGAATATGGTGGCCCCCGTCATCATGGCCTTTGGTAATCAAGCACAAAAAGACTATTACCTGCCACGCATATTGAGCTGCGAAGACTGGTGGTGCCAGGGCTACTCAGAACCTGGCTCAGGCTCTGACCTTGCATCCCTGAAAACCCGCGCCGAACGCGAAGGCGATCACTACATCGTCAATGGCCAGAAAACCTGGACCACACTGGCCCAGCATGCCGACATGATTTTCTGCCTGGTGCGCACCGACACTGGCGTACGCAAGCAAGAAGGCATCTCTTTCCTGCTCATCGATATGAAGACGCCTGGTATTACCGTGCGCCCGATTATCATGCTGGATGAAGAACATGAAGTAAATGAAGTCTTCTTTGACAATGTCAAAGTACCGGTACAGAACCTGATAGGTGAAGAAAACAAGGGCTGGACTTATGCCAAATACCTGCTCGGCCATGAACGTACGAACATCGCTGCAGTGGGCCGTGCCAAACGCGAATTGCAATTCCTCAAGCGCATAGCCGCCAAACATCAAAAGAATGGCCAGCCGCTGATTGACGATGCCGTCTATGCCAGCAAGGTCGCCAGTCTGGAAGTGGAATTGATGGCGCTGGAAATTACAGTCCTGCGCGTGATTTCCCAGGATAGTGGCCGCCCTGGCCCGGAAGCATCCCTGCTTAAAATCAAGGGGACGGAAATTCAGCAAAGGCTGACAGAGTTGATGGTAGAAGCAGTTGGCCCTTACGGCCTGCCGTTTGACCCTGCCTTCCTCGAAGGTGAGACTGAACACAGCATAGTCGGTGACGATGATGCTGCGCCTTTGGCACCGTATTACTTCAATTTCCGCAAGACTTCCATTTATGGTGGTTCCAACGAAATTCAAAAAAATATCATCACCCAGATGATCCTGGGTCTGTGAGGAGAGCAAAATGGATTTCAACTTAACACAAGAACAAACACAGTTTGCTGATGCCTTGCGTCGCTGGGTAGAAAAAGACTATGGCTTTGAACAGCGTAAACAGATCATAGAATCGGCTGAAGGTGTATCTGCAAAAGCATGGGCTGGCTTGGTAGAACTGGGGGCGCTGGCCTTGCCTGTACCTGAAGAGCAAGGTGGCTTCAATGGTTCCGCCATCGACATGCTGGTCATCATGCAGGAGCTGGGGCGCGGCATTGTTATCGAGCCCTACTTTGCCACTGTCATGGGTGCAGAGTTTTTGAAAAAATCTGGCAAACACGCGGATGTACTTGAGCACATCGCTGGTGGCGAAGTCAAGCTGGCGAATGCACTGGGCGAAAGACAATCACGCCATGACCTGTTTGACATTGCCACCACTGCCAGCAAAACTGCAGACGGTTTTGCCATCAATGGCAGCAAGACTGTGGTGCTTCACGGTGCCCAGGCAGATAAACTGATCGTCTCGGCACGCAGTAGTGGCGCACAACGCGATACAAATGGCATCAGCCTGTTTATCGTCGATGCCAATGCAGAAGGCATCAGCCGTCGCGATTACCGCACTATCGATGGTTATCGTGCTGCTGATATTACATTCAGCAATGTACAAGTTGGCCAAGACGCACTGTTAAGCACAGTGGATGGCGGCTGGGAATTGCTGGATGCGGTGGCCGACTATGGCGTTACCCTGTTGTGCGCAGAGTCCATAGGCATCATGGAAGCGATTACTGCAGCTACCCTGGATTATCTGAAAACCCGCCAGCAATTTGGCGTGCCTATCGGCAAATTCCAGGTCTTGCAACATCGCATGGCAGAAATGTTCATGGAAATGGAGCAGGCCCGCTCCATGGCGACACTGGCTGCAGTCAAGATCGCCTCTGATGATGTGGAAGAACGCCGCCGTACAGTATCTGCCGCCAAGGCCAGGATAGGTCAGGCTGCCAAATATATAGGCCAGCAAGCCGTGCAATTGCATGGCGGTATGGGCGTGACGAATGAACTGCCGGTTGCTCACATGTTCAAACGCCTGACCACGATAGAGCTGTCATTGGGTGACACTGATCATCATCTGGCCAGATTTGTCGCACAACCCGGCTTTAAAAACGCAGCCTGATTGCTATAGAAAAATCCCGACTGTGTTCGGGATTTTTTTTGCGCTTTAAAACAATAAGGAAACAACGAGGACACACTATGAGCATCAAAACAGACCGTTGGTATTTTGAAGACTTTGTTCCCGGCACTGTCATAGAACTGGGACAGCGTACAGTCACTGAAGAAGAAATCATCACATTCGCCAGGCAATTTGACCCGCAATCTTTTCATGTCGATAAAGAGGCTGCAAGTCATTCTATCTTTGGTGGCGTCATTGCCAGCGGCTGGCATACCTGCGGCATGATCATGCGCATGGTGGTTGATGGCTTCCTGGCCAATTCAAGCAGCATGGGTTCACCCGGTGTGGATGAGATACGCTGGATATTACCAGTGCGCCCTGGCGATACCCTGACTGTCACAGCCGAGACCACGGGCAGCAAACTTTCTACCTCAAAACCAGACCGGGGTGTCATCAATACCTTGTGGAAAGCACATAACCAGGAAGGCAAGCTGGTTTGCACGATCACTGGCATGGGCATGTTTGGCCGCCGTCCAGAGTAAAAAAATAAACATCAAGGAGACATGATGAGAGAATTTAATAGTCTTGCAGAATTAAAAGACTTGATAGGCCAGGAAGTTGCACAGTCAGAATGGGTAGAAATCAGCCAGGAAAGAGTGAACACTTTTGCTGATGCCACTGGCGACCATCAGTGGATACATATCGATGTAGAAAGAGCCAAACGTGAATCCCCATTTGGCGGGCCGATTGCGCACGGCTTTTTGACATTATCCTTGCTCCCCATGTTGGTTGCCAACGCCATTAAACTCACCTACGTCAAAATGGGGGTGAATTATGGGCTTAACAAGGTTCGTTTCCCCTCCCCTGTTCCAGTCGGCAGCCGGCTACGCGCACGTTTGAAATTGCTGGAAATCGAAGATATCAAGGACGGTGCGCAATTCACCTGGGAAGTCACGATAGAACGTGAAGGCCAGGATAAACCGGTATGCGTGGCAGAGTCGATTTCACGCTGCTATTAGTCGAACAAAAAACTGCATTTATCTGAGAACGAATCCATGCCCAATCCAGACACATTAAAACGTTTCATCGCCCAGGTAGAAGCAAACGAACATGCTGCAGCATGTGAAGAGTTTTATACCGAAAATTCCAGCATGCAGGAAAACCAGGCCAAGCCCAGGATAGGCCGTGCAGCCCATGTAGATGCTGAACATGCAGTCATGTCGCGCGTCAGATCTGTAACATCTACCTGCGTGCATCCAGTATTGGTGAATGGCGACCATGTCGTCATACGCTGGAT
>JAZJXP010000020.1:0-5873 GCA_040390835.1 Pseudomonadota bacterium | reverse complement strand
TTCCCCGCCATGAGCCTCGTCCAGAGCATGCCGGCCATGAAGCCCTCTTTTTTAAATCGAAAAGCAAAACTCGGAATCCACGCTCGATCGATAAATCCCTTGAGGAGCGCAGGCATCGTCGACCACCAGCTCGGATAGAGGATGACGAAATGATCGCACCATTTGATATTTTCCTGCACCGTAATGAGATCAGGTTCGAGTGGTTGGATGGCAGCGTTACACAAATGGAAGAACTTGCCTACCAGCGCTGGGAAGGTGAATGCATAGCTGAAGAAACCTTCTTCTACGATCCTGCGCAGCGCATCCCCAAAAAAGCCAGCGCCTGAATAGGCTATGCTTGAAATGCGGTGAGGCCAAAGTGTATGCTATTGGCCTCATTAGCTTCATGTGAATGAGATTAATAAAATTTGACAGCATAAATCGGTGGCAAATTAGCTGATATCTGGTACCAGTCATCGCCCTCGCTCTCACTCGCCCATAAATTGCCGGTAGTCGAAGCCATGAGCAAATTCTTGCCATTTTCTGAAACAGCCAGGCCATGTCGATAAACCAGATCATAGCAATCCTGTTGTGGCAGGCCGTTTCGCAAAGATTCAAAGGTCTTGCCACCATCCCGAGTACGCGTGACACTCATGGCACCATGCAAGGGCACGCGCTTTTGATCAGCCACGGCAGGCACAAACCAGGCAACATCTGGGTTGCGCGGGTGAGCGGCTACAGCAAAACCAAAGTCTGGAATGCCTTCAGGCAAACGCAATTGCTGCCAGCTCACAGCATCGTCTTCACTGCGCCAGATACCATTGTGATGCTGGCACCATAAAACATGACTGGCAAACTTGCTGCGTGCAATCAGGTGCGGGTCCTGGATATTTTGCTTGTCCGCCAAATCAGGCGGCATATAAGCGGCATGCATACCGGAAGCGGATAATACCCAGTTCTTACCGCCATCTTCAGTTTTCCAGGCACCACCACAGGAGATACCCAGCAAAATATGCTGAGGATTACGCGGGTTGACGCAGATCGAATGTATGCCAGGCGTGTCATAACCACCGCCCATCCATTCCTTGCGCTCTTCCCTGTCCCAAAGACTGCGCACCAACTCCCAGCTATTACCACGGTCAGTTGAACGGAATAAGCCACCAGGCAAGGTACCGGCCCATAGCACACCCGGCTCTTCACTGCCACCCGCTTCCAAAGACCAGATGGCCTTCAGCTTCCATTCAACATCGTCGTCTGTCTTTGTGTGTTCAGGATAGGCTGGCACGGCGATCTCTGTCCAGTCGTCACGACCTTCATCGCGCCTGTGCAGCTTTACCCCAAAGTGCCCCAGGTTCAATGCCGCATACAGAGCGCCATCGCGTTTGTCATGCAGGCACATGCTCAATGGTTCACCCAAAAAACTGATCTGATCCAGCATCCATTTGCCATCCATATGGATCAATTCAAACAAACCCTTGCGGGTCGCTACCATTGCTTTCATCATTAACCTCCTGAAAGAGCCTGCAAGACATAGACCTGGCTATTTGAACCTAAAGAGTCGCGCAAGCCACTGCGCTGCATGACACGCTTGCCATCGATAAAAACCACCACATGAAAACGCAGATCACCCTGTTCATCCAGGATGTAGCCGCGTAAAGTGGGGTTGACCTGGAATGCAGCTTCCAACGCATCACGCAAATTATCAGCCACAGTTTCCAACTCAGGAACTTCAGTAAAGCGGCTGAGTTGCTGGGTGAAAATCAGCCTGGCCATGATTATGCCCAATCCTTGTATGGATGCTTGAGCAAATTCGCATTTGCGTAACGCCTGTCATGGCTGACTTCTTCACCCAACCAGGCGGGTCGGTCAAATTGCTGCTGCTCGGATTCAAGCTCGACCTCGGCCACGATAAGGCCGAGATTATCACCGATGAATTCATCCACTTCCCAGATCAAACCGGCAAGAGGAATGCGATAACGTGTTTTTTCTATGAGAGGTTGCTGACAGACTGTGTCCAGCAAAATTTGCGCATCTGCCAGTGGAATGGGGTATTCCCATTCGCCACAGCTAATACCGGTTGACATGCCCTTGATGGTCAGCATCGCACGCTCTGCTTCTATGCGTACCCGTACGATGCGACCGGGGTCAGAACAAATATAAGCCTGGCGCAGAAATGTGCCCTGCCCCTGCTGTTTGAAATCCTGATTTACAACAAGGAATTTGCGTTCAATTTCTACGCCCATTACTACTCCGATCAGTAAATACCGGAATTATGCACTCAATGTAGCCAAAATCGGTTGCAACATCGCTTCACCCAGCTTGATACTGCGGGAACCATCCCAACCCACTTCAGCATCCGGCAAATTGGCATTGTCCTTGAATGGCAATTCCAGCGTCAGTGATACACACTTGAAGGTGTGCCCAATATACTTGGAAGCCAGTTTCAGCACATCTTCATTATATTTCGATGCTTCATAGCCGTATTTGGTCTGGAAGTCTGGGCTTGCCAGGCAAAAACTGTCAACGAAATGCTGCTGCTCTTGCATCTGCTTTTCGCTAAAGCCAGCCAGCATTTCGCTGCCAGCAACGAAGATGTAAGGCAAGGCTTCATCACCATGAATATCCAGGAACAGGTCACAACCAGTTTCATGGATTTTTTTCTTGACGTAATACACTTCCGGGCTGGTTTCCAGCGAAGGTGTCATCCATTCACGATTCAGGTTGGCACCAGCGGCATTAGTACGCAGATTACCGCGCACAGAACCATCCGGGTTCATGTTCGGGACGATATACACAACCGCTTTTTCCAGGATGCTGCGTGCAATTGGGTTAGATGGGTCAAGCAAGGCATTCAAAGTGCCTTCGACCAGCCATTCAGCCATGGTTTCGCCCGGATGCTGGCGTGCAATGATCCAGACTTTCTTTTCAGCCGCAGGGTCGCCGACAACGATCAGGTTTAAATCACGGCCATCGACGGTATTACCGAGGTCTTCAACACGGGCAACAGAAGAATTCTCTACCCCGCCCAGCAAGGCCAGGTGACGCTCCCATGTGTAAGGTTCAAAATAAGCGTAGTAAACACTGTCGCGCTCAGGCGTATGGCGTATGGTCATGACCTTGCCATCAAACCCGGTGTCCACACGGAACCAGTTGGCCCGGTCATAACTTGCTACTGCACGATAGCCTTCCCAACCTTTAGCGTAGGTGGCATCACCCGCATTAAGGATGCGCATGACGGTCTCTTGACCACGTGCGCCCTGTAAGCGAAAGTGAAACCATTGCCAGATATCGGCATGGCTATCCTTGCGCAAATTCAAATCGATGGCCCCCGCCTGTTCCGCCTTGACGACTTCAATCGCTCCCGCGTCGAAGTTCTGACTGATTTTAATTGTCATGTTGTATTTATTCAGAAATGTTTTTAAGCACCGCAGTAATACGGCGACCTAGGATGGGTATTTTCACAGTTTTTTCTGAATTATGAAAATATTTCAGTCAATTAATGAATAAAATCGGACAAATTTTTTCACCAAGGTAAGCATTTAAGAAGTTTCTGGCCAAACATAGCAAAATTCGCCACGATATACTATAATCTTTCGCTCAGAGTCGGGGCGTAGCGCAGCCTGGTAGCGTACGTGCATGGGGTGCACGGGGTCGGAGGTTCGAATCCTCTCGCCCCGACCAACAAAATCAAAGACTTATGTCTAATGCTGAATATATGATCAGCACTGTATATTGAAGAAATTTTCAATACTTTTTGTTAAGAATAAAGAAACCTGCCTTGCGCAGGTTTTTCTATTTCGGCAATTCAACTTACTCAAAAAAATCAAGTTACCTTTTCATATTTCCATCAATTTTTAGCATAGTTATATTCAAAATATTTCTCGTGTCAATCTAAAAGTCTTGCAAGTTTAGCGTTTTGTATTAAATTGGAAATATTTATATAAATATCATAATCAATCATTAAAATTGATTAAAATAGCTTAGCAAGACTCTGACGACGCAAATACTTGAGCGTGGGTAAGATGAAACAAAAGCTTTGTTACATCGATATACGTCCTTACGCTAAACAGAGCGATGAGCTGATATTCTCCGGCTCCATACAAAGTCAACAAAAACGCTTACAAATTCTCCAGAATACCGTTTCAGTTCAGCGCGCCATCGCATACAAACAGGCGTTGATTGCTGCCGCCTCGCGTTTTTTCTTGCCCTATCAATTTAAGCAGCTCTTAATCTTGCATGCTTCTTTTGTTCCATTTTCAGATTTATTACGCTTCCAAGTATTCCGGAAAGCCGAGTGTTTATGAGAATGCCCACACTAAGATTGCGCACGGTTCGCCACAAGCTACTGCTCATGGTCTTGATCGCCAACTTCGTCACTTTAGCATCCGCTGGCGGTGCCCTGCTCTATCATGAATTAATGGAAAATCGCGCCAAGACGGTTGCTGAATTATCGGTGCTGGCAAGTATCCTTGCGCAAGGAAGTGCAGTAGCACTGGAATTTGATGACATCAAAGTGGCCAATGAAAATCTGGCGCAATTACGGGCAAATCCAAATATCGTCGCTGCGGCGATATACACGTCCCAAGGCAAACTATTTGCTCACTACTTGCGAGAACCTGGCCGCAAGGATCAATTGCCTTTAAGTCCGGGCGTCGAAAATTCTCATTTTGAAGGCGGTGAACTTGCGGTTTTCAAACGCATCAATTCAGATCACGAAGTTCTTGGCACAATATATCTGAAACAACATTATCAGTTGGGTAAGTGGCTGCTTGACTATCTCATCATACTTGGCCTGGTTTTATTTGGCAGTCTCACTTTGGGCGTACTTATTTCATCACATTTACAGCGCTGGATTTCTGTTCCGATTCATGCTATCAGCACAGTGGCACGACAGGTCATGGAACAGCGCAATTATCATTTACGTGCCAGTAAAAGTACTGAAGATGAAATTGGTCAATTAGCCCAGTCCTTCAATGACATGTTGCAAACTCTTGAGCGGGAGATCAGTGAAAAAAGCCAGGCAGAACAGGCGGTACGTACCCTGAATGCAGAACTTGAACGCAGAGTCATTGACCGCACCAATGAACTGCAAATTGCCAACCAAACTTTGATCAGCAGAACCGAGGAAGCTGAAAATGCCAATCGGGCCAAGGCGGATTTCCTCGCCAACATGAGCCATGAAATCCGTACGCCTATGAATGCCATCCTGGGATTCGCTTATTTGCTGGAACAGAATCAACTTAATGATGAGGCCATCGATCTGGTCAAAAAAATTCGCAATGCTGGCCGTTCATTACAAGCCATCATCAATGACATCCTGGATTTCTCCAAGATCGAAGCCGGACAACTGGAAGTGGAACATGCCCCTTTCCGTATCGTCGATTTGCTGGACAATCTGGCAGGGATTATGGCTGCCACCGCCGGTGACAAGGATATTGAATTGAGCATTTCCCCGCCCCCTGCATTCAGTGGCCAATTGCTTGGTGATGCACTACGGGTAGAACAGGTACTGATTAATCTTACCGGAAATGCCATCAAGTTCACCGAACATGGCTCTGTCATAGTGGGCATCAGCCAACTCGCCAGGGATAACAGTACGATTACCTTACGCTTTTCTGTGCGGGATTCCGGTATCGGTATTCCATTGGAAAAACAATCGCAGATTTTTGTGGCATTTTCTCAGGCCGACATCTCCACTACCCGTCGTTTTGGTGGCACAGGTCTGGGATTGACCATATGCCGCCATCTGGTAAACAAGATGGGTGGAGAGATAGGCGTCATCAGTGAACCCGGAGTGGGCAGCGAATTTTGGTTCACCATACCCTTTGAATGGACGCCAACCAGTGCCTATGCGCCATCCGAAATGACTGCACTGGACATCCTGATCGCCGATG
>JAZJXP010000019.1:1870-21699 GCA_040390835.1 Pseudomonadota bacterium | reverse complement strand
GTTGGCCTGCAGATAAGCTGCAGTAATCTTCTCGCTGACGTTATAGACGAAGTTGTCTTCATTACGCGTCCGCATCTCACCGTAAGTCTGATTCAGGTGTGCGATATAGGCCGGAAAATTAATCGCCGGGAATGCGCTGGCGTTGAAGCCGCCTACGATATTGTCCAGTGACGTCGGGTACAGGAAACCTGGCTGGAACCTGGAGGCACTGGAGTCGCAGCCTGCCTGATACCGGTTGTCGTAATTACTGCCATCGGTGCCCTTGCAGGCCCAGTAGTTGTTGCCAGTGCTGCGGTGGGTGCCGCCGTCACGATACTTGACACCGAACTGCAAGGAATCGAGCCAGTTGCCGTCGGTATGCCAGGTAAAGTCGGCCTGAGCGTACTTTTGCTCGGTACTGTTCTTGGTCCACGAAGACGAAGTTGAGCCAAGGTCGATTTCGCCTATGCCTTTTTGCAGGTTCGCCATCAGTTGCGGCGAGAAAGTCATGGTGGGTGTTCCGACGGTACTCCAGGAACTGGCGTAGTTACCCAGAGTCCAGCTGTTGTCGGCGTTTTGCATGCGCGGTTTGATCGGCATGGTAAATTGCATCTCAGGGCCACCGCTGGCCCAGGTACGGCCGCCCTTGAAAGTAGCGTCGATTGATGTGCCGCGCCATTCAGCTTCGAAGTCGGCAGTCTGCGACAAGGAACGTTCGCGGTTGTAGCTGCCCGTGATCTGCGGTGTTGGTATGGTACAGTCGTCCGGACCGAAACCGCCAGTGTTTTTGATACCACCTGCAGATGCTGCATCACCGCTGCAATAATAGGTCTTGCCAGGACGGGCGCTGTATTGCGCTCCAGTGACGATAGTGCCACTGCGGTCAAAAGTCAGCCCATCAAGCATGCGGCCACCGGGCCAGTTGCCGTCACCGTCATAGCGGGCCAGGTTCCATTCAGGAATTTTCAGCGTATTGGTTTGCGAGTTTTGCGATAAATCAAAACGGAAGTAGTTGGCGGTCAGATTCAGGTTGCGCACCGGTTTGAATTGCAGCGTCAATTGCCCGCCCTTGCGTTCACGTTCTTCAGTCTTGACATCGAGATTGACCGAGGTAGGCATCATGAAATTTGTATAGTACTTGCCACTCTGGTCGTAGAAACCAGACTGCCCCCACCATTTAGAGTTCAGGCCAGATGGCGCACCATTAACATCGACTGCGGGGTGTGTCTTGTAGTTATCTGCATACCATTGCCAGTTCTCTGTACTGGAACCCATGGTGCGCGTGGTGCGCTTTTGCTGGGTATAACCAACCAGCACGCCCAAGCGATTATCTTCATCATGCCACGCATACTGCCCGGAGAATTGGCCGTCGACTTTCTTGCTGGTATCGGCCCAGGTTCCTTCGGCTGAGACAAAACCACTATTGGACTTGACTTCCAACGGACGGCGCGTGCGCAGGATGACCGTGCCGCCTATGCCACCTTCATCGAGGCGCGCTTCCGGTGTTTTGTACAACTCGGCACTTGAAAGCATATTCGACGGCATCAGCATGTAATTGAATGAGCGTGTCGGATCACCGTTGGATTCTGCCGTGGCAATGTAGTTACCATTCAACTGGGTCAGTGTCAATTCAGATGACAGACCACGAACGCTGACATTTTTACCCTCACCACCGCTGCGGTTAACGATGACACCTGGTACGCGCTGCAATGCGTCAGCCACGTTTTTATCAGGGAACTTGCCTACATCTTCAGCGGTGACTACTTCAACAATGGCGTTGGCAGAGCGCTTTTGATCCAGGCTTTTCTCGATAGCATAACGATAGCCGGTCACGACCACCGAGGCTGGCTGTTTCGCATCAGCCGGAGTCTCGGCCGATTTCTCTGCGGGCTTCTCCGCCGTTTTTTCAGTTGATGCAGTTTGCGCGTGAGCAGTAGAAAGGGCCAGCAGAGCGGCTCCCACCGCCATGGCAATGGGTGTTGCACGGTAACGGCGCTGGTGTGAAGCGAGATGTGTTCTGAAGCTCATGTATGTCTCCTGGTTATGCCCAACGACGGGCTTTTTTATATGGCGCTGGCAGGGTTCTCTTCATTCGTGGAGCAGGCGGTTACCTTCCGCATCTGCTCGCTTCCCCGGTGTGCGTACAGCGCAACCTGGTGAGAGTCCCGACGATTTACTAAACGACACAAAACTATCTGCATGTCGTTGGGCATCGCATTACACCCAGAGATGTTTATACAAAAGAAAACTCAGCACTCAAACAAAATTTCAAAATTAGGACGAAGTTTAGTTTGATTAGTAAACGCTGGTCGGGAGATAGGTGTGGCGATTCTGCCACATTTACCAGCTGCAGAAATACCGATTCCTGCAGCTCAACCTTCAGCGTATTGGCAGGCATCAAGCAGATACACGCGATGCGTAAAATTGGGAAAAGAAATGGGCAAGCAATAGTGTCACAAGTGTTTTACTTGTACGACCTGCTTAAGACAGGCGGATTTGGGCATGACAGGAACACGAAATTCGTACTCCAAACAAGTTTGCACTGCACCACCAAAGATGCCTGCGAGTGAGTCCTCTATCAAAAGAGCAGCTCTTTTGTTTAGTGAACTTTATAAACAAGCACGCATTTTCTTGATTCATTTGAAGTAAATAATTCCACGCGATATAAATATCATTAAGAAAAAAACAGAGCCTTTGCGTTTATTAAACCATGGCACAGAGACTATGAAGATGCAGCAACACTATCTCGCCCACTTCATCTTGGTGTGCGCAAGTATACCCGGTCCCCTCACATTTATTTGAGTATCATTCCTTGATGTTGTTTTGATATCGAGGCGCCTGGTATTTCAGCCAACCGGCACCCCTGCCCTGGCTTTCATTTCAGTTTGATTGGAGTTCCACAATGTCCTACCAGGTTTTGGCAGTTCTGACACTTTGCAGCGGCATCTTCTGTGCAAACTCATTTGCGGGGCAAGTAGAAAAGCCTGCTGAAAAAACGGCCGAGTTGGCACTTATTCCCAAGCCGGTTAATCAACAATTGGGGCAAGGAAGTTTTAGTCTGTCTGTTAAAACGCGACTGTTCGTCAGTGATACTGCAGCATTGTCGAACGCGGGCCTATTGAATGACAGACTGGAACAGGCGCTGGGGTTCAGGCTGGCCGTGCTACAAAGCTTGCCAGGCAAGGATGATCGCAACTATCTGCTGTTAAAAACTGAAGCTGATGCGCTGAACAAGATAGATCATCAACAAAACCAGGATGAAGCCTATGCACTGGCGATCAATCCGCATTCCATACAGTTAAAAGGCTCAGCAGCAGGCCAGTTCTATGGGATACAAACCTTGCTGCAAATGCTGCCCGCCAAGGCAAGCCCGGTTGCCCATTTGCGCACCGTCAGCATTGCTGACACTCCCCGCTTCTCATGGCGTGGGATGCATCTGGATGTGGGGCGACATATGGTGTCAGTAGAATTTATCAAGAAATTCCTCGACCAGATGGCTTTCTACAAAATGAATACTTTCCACTGGCATCTGACGGAAGACCAAGGATGGCGCATAGAAATAAAAGCCTATCCCAAACTGACTGAAGTAGGTGCCTGGCGCAAGGAAAGCACGCTAAAGCGCCATGTAGAACCTTACATAGGCGACGGCAAACCGTATGGTGGTTTTTATACCCAGGAGCAGATAAAGGAAGTCGTTGCCTATGCTGCTGCCCGATATATCACTGTGGTGCCAGAAATAGAATTGCCGGGCCACGCCCAGGCGGCTTTGGCGGCCTACCCTGAGCTGGCCTGTACGCCGGGGCCATTTGATGTAGCGACCAATTGGGGCATATTTGAGATATCTTTTGCCCCAGCGAAGCCACCTTCCTTTTCCTGGAAAACGTGCTGACCGAGGTCATGGCTTTATTCCCTGGTCAATACCTGCATATCGGTGGTGATGAAGTGCCCAAGGCGCGCTGGAAAAAAAGTGCGCTTGCACAGGAAGTTATGCGCAGGGAAGGCTTGAAGAATGAAGAAGAATTGCAAAGCTGGTTCATTCGCCGCATAGAAAAATTCATCAACAGCAAGGGCAAGCGCCTGATAGGTTGGGATGAAATTCTGGAAGGCGGCCTGGCACCAGATGCCACTGTCATGTCCTGGCGTGGTGAGGATGGTGGCATCGCAGCAGCCAGGCAAGGTCATGATGTGATCATGAGCCCGACCAGCCACTGCTATTTCGATGCTGGTCAGGGACCGAAAGAACAAGAGTCATGGGAACTGGGAGGCGAACTGCCGATAGAAAAAGTGTATGCCTACAATCCCGTACCTGCCGTGCTCAATGGCAAAGAGCAGCGTCATATCAAGGGCGTGCAAGCAAATATCTGGACTGAATACCTGAGCAAGCCAGAGATGATTGAATATATGGCCTATCCCCGCCTGTTGGCGATGGCAGAAGTGGCATGGACTGCGCAACAAGGGAAAGCGTATGTCAGCTTTGAAAAACGGCTGGAAGCCCACTATCCCAGATTGCAACAAGCAAGGCTGGCCTATCGCATCCCCCGGCCAATGGGTCTGCCAGCACAAGTCAATGCGACGGATAAAACACATACCCTGGCCCTCCACTCTCCTGTGGCTGGCAGCAAGATGTTTTACACCATTGATGGTACTGCACCTGACACCAGGTCGTCCCAGTATTTTCGTCCGTTGGTGATTGCTGTCAAGCCAGGTCAGGATAGCCTCGTTCAAGTGCTGACAGTTAGCCCCGACGGCAGACATAGCGCAGTACAACGCAGTGTAATTCACAGCGCTGGCACTGTGCAAAAATAAGCTGACTGTGTGCTGCATGGGATCCCGGTAACACCTGCCATCTTCGCATGGCAGGCGTTAGTAATGACCGGGCCAATCTGTCTTCCCCTTATTCCTTTTCATCATCGGATTTCAATATGAACACGTCCCGGTATTCCTTCAGGCGATTTGCGCGCAGCACATGCCTGGCCTTGCTTGCCGCTTCGTCCAGTCTGCTCATGCTCGCGCCTGCAGTGGCAGCTAGCACCCGTGTGCAGGATTTATCTGGCACCTGGTCTTTTCGCTTGTTCCCCGACGACTCTGCCGCCGCTCAGCATGCCAATGCCACGCAATGGCATGCTGCCCAAGTACCTGGCCATGTCCATACCGATTTGCTGGCGCATCAGTTGATTACCGACCCTTATGTTGGCGATGCCGAAGCTGGCTTACAGTGGATAGGCAATGCCACCTGGGAATACAAACTGGAATTTGATCTGGATGAGAAAACCCTGAAATCAAAACATCAGGACCTGGTGTTTGAGGGACTGGATACTTTTGCCGATATCTATTTGAATGGCAAGAAAATTGCAGCGACAGATAATGCCTTCCGGCGCTGGGTCCTGCCAGCCAAAACGCTATTGAAAAAGTGCCAGAATGAATTGAAGATCATCCTGCATTCGCCCATACAAAGGTTGTTGCCACAAGTGCAGGCCATGCCTATCAAGCTGACAGGCAACTATCCATCGCCGTTTGGTGATGAACCACGTGACGCCATGACCGGCAATTTTGCTCGCAAGCCTGGCTATCATTATGGCTGGGACTGGGGGCCGCGCTATGTCACTACCGGCATCTGGCGCACGGTAAAAATCGTCAGCTATGACGATCTCTTGCTACAGGATTTTCATATCCAGCAAGACAGGCTAAATGCACAAAGTGCGGAGCTGCAAGCGAAGTTTGATGTGCAAGCCGATAAAGATGGCCAGATTGATCTGGAGCTGCGTGTCAGTGATCCGGATGGCAGGCAGATCATGTCGAGGAGCTTGCATGCGGCTGTAAAAAAAGGGCACAACCAGCTCTCACTGCCATTGCAACTCGACAATCCACGCCGCTGGTATCCGCATGGCATGGGTGAGCAAGCCTTGTACAGTTTCAACGCCAGTTTTAAAAAGGGTAAGCAACTCATCGCCGAAGTAAAAAAGCGTACAGGTCTGCGCCAGGTGGAACTGCGCCGCGACAAGGATCAATGGGGGCAGTCATTTGGCTTTGTCATCAATGGTGTACCGGTATTTGCCAAAGGTGCCAATTTGATTCCTTTCGATATGTTCCCCAACCGCGTCAAGCCTGAGCAAATGCGTGCGATTTTGCAATCGGCCAGGGATGCCAACATGAATATGTTGCGGCTATGGGGTGGTGGTTACTATGAAAGCGATGCCTTTTACGACATGGCAGATGAACTTGGTCTGATGCTCTGGCAAGATTACATGTTTGGCGGTGGCGTGGTACCTGCCTATGATAAAAAATTCCGTGAGAATGTCATTGCCGAGGCCAGGGACCAGTTATTGCGCTTGCGCTCCCACCCCAGCATCGTGCTCTGGTGCGGCAATAATGAAGAAGAAACGGCCTGGAAGGATTGGGGAATAGGGAAAAAACTCGCTGAAGAAAATCCGATCTTTGCAGAGCATGTATGGACAGGCTACGTCACCCTGTTTGGTAAGGACTTGCGTGAACAGGTTGCTCTTTATGGCGCAGGTGTTCCCTACTGGTCCAGCTCACCCAGCAATGATCTGGCTGACAAGGCGAACGATAGCAACAATGGAGACAAACATTACTGGGATGTATGGGCCGGTTCGCAAGCAGTCGAATCTTACTTATCCGAGACACCCAGGTTCATGTCGGAATTTGGTTTGCAAGCCTGGCCGGTGCAAAGCACGGTTGATGCTTTTGCGCCACGCAGTGAACAAAAAATAGATGGCCCGCTCATCCGTGCCCACCAGAAGTTCCTGGCTGGTGAAGGTAATCAGCGTTTGCTGCTGTATATACGTGCCAACTACCACGAACCAAAAACCTTTGCTGACTTTATTTACCTGAGCCAGCTAATGCAGGCAGAAGGCATAGAGATGGCATCGCTGCATCACCGCAGCAGCATGCCGCGCACCATGGGGTCGTTGTACTGGCAACTGAATGATGTGTGGCCAGGTGCTTCATGGTCCAGCGTTGATTATTTTGGTCACTGGAAGGCTTTGCATTTTCATGCCAGGAGGTTCTTCGCACCGCTGACCATCGCCGCCTTGCATGACAAGGGAATCACCCGCCTGAGTACGATATCCGATTTGCAGCAAGAGCAAAACCTGGCATGGCGACTACGCATCATGGACGTGCATGGCAAGGTCTTGCGCGATGAAACCCAGGCATTCAAGCTGCCTGCTAACAGTGCGGTGGAACTCGCGCAAATCAAGGATGCAGACTTGCCAGCAGAGGCAAATCCAAAAACCACTTATATCGTTGTCGAGCTGATCAGGGAAGGTAAAAGTATAGCGCGCAGCATTACTTATCTACAGCCATCCAAACTCATGCAATTGCCCGACCCCGTGCTGGAAGCGACTATAGTCGCCGAGGCAGATCATTATCGACTGGACTTGCGGGCAAACAAGCTGGCGCGTGCAGTCTGGCTGAATTTTGGCGAGCATCAAGTCCGCCTGTCAGACAATGCCTTGGACTTGCTGCCTGGCGAAAGCCTATCCCTGCGTCTGGATAGTCCGCAAAGCCTGGCTACTTTGCGCGCCAGTCTGCACATACGTCATCTTGCTCAACTCCAAGCTACATACCCTTAAAGAGAAATCACATGCGAGGAAAATTTGTGCCACCGTTAAATCTAAAAACTGCCCTGTCTGTCCTGCTAAGCAGTGTCTGTCTGTTGCTGGTGGTGACTCAGGTCTCTGCCCAACCCGTCATGCAGGCAGGAAAGCTGACCTCTTTCGCGCGTAATGCCGACGGCGTGGTGATAGTCACTGAGCATGCGCATGTCGCGCTGACGGTATTTTCACCCGGCGTGATACGGGTGCGCATGGACAAGAAAGCCCTGGGGCCGGATTTTTCTTACGCCGTCATCGGTAAGCCCGGCAAGACAGATTTCCAGCTCAGTGAGCTTGAAGACAAGCTGGTTCTGAAGACTGCAGCATTGCAGGTACAGATACAGAAAAGGCCATTTTCTGTACGCTTCGAGACTCCGGACGGAGTGCTCATCAACCAGGATGAACCCGGTTTATCCAATGCATGGATAGGCGATGAAGTCAGCAGCTACAAGACGCTGCAAGAGGGTGAGCGCTTTATCGGGCTGGGTGAAAAAACCGGCAACCTCGACAGGCGTGGCAGTGCGTACACCAATTGGAATACCGATGCGTTTCGCTATACCGGAGAAACTGATCCCCTGTATGCCAGCATCCCTTTTTATATCGGCATCCATCATGGCTTGAGCTATGGGATATTCTTTGACAACAGCTACCAGACTGATTTCAATTTTGGTGCCAGCAACCGGCGTTTCTCTTCGTTTTCAGCCCAGGGTGGCGAACTCAATTATTACTTCATCTTCCAGCCCCGCGTGGCAGATATTATCCGTGCCTATACAGACCTGACCGGGCGTATGCCCTTGCCACCTTTATGGAGTCTGGGCTACCAGCAAAACCGCTGGTCTTATTATCCGGAAACAGAAGTCATGCGAATAGCGAACACCTTGCGCGAAAAGAAAATCCCGGCAGATGGTATCACCCTTGATATCCACTACATGGATGGCTACCGGGTATTCAACTGGGACAAGCAGGCATTCCCCAACCCCAGGGCCATGACAGACAAGCTGACCGCGCTGGGTTTCAAAACCACAGTGATTGTTGATCCCGGCATCAAGATAGACCCAAGCTATGCCACTTATATGCGGGGTATGCAGGAAGATGTATTTTTGCGCTATACCGATGGGACGCCGTATTCAGGTGAAGTGTGGCCGGGCTGGGTGTATTTCCCGGACTTTACCCGCCCCGCGACCCGTGCCTGGTGGCAAGCCGAGGTCGCCAGTTATGCAAAGCAAGGTGTTGCTGGTTTGTGGAATGACATGAACGAGATATCCACCTGGGGCCAGAAAATGCCCAACAATATTCTCTTCGATTATGACGGACACCTCACCACCCACAAGCAAGGCCGCAATGTCTATGCGCTGGAAATGGCCCGCGCCAGCCATGAAGGGATGAAGCTCGCAACAGGAGAACGCCCCTTCACCTTGTCGCGCTCAGGTTATGCTGGCTTGCAGCGCTACGCCGCAATCTGGACCGGCGACAATACGGCAGATGAAGATCATATGTTGCTCGGTGTACGCCTGCTCAATAGCCTGGGTCTGAGTGGCATGCCATTTACTGGCATGGATATCGGTGGCTTCACAGGCACGCCTGCACCCGGCCTGTATGCTCGCTGGATGCAGATAGGCGCTTTTACCCCCTACTTCCGCAACCATGCTGCCAGTGACAGCCGCTCGTCTGAACCATGGACTTATGGTGAAGACGTCCTTAATATCAGCCGTAATTATATTAATTTGCGTTACCGGCTCATGCCTTATCTGTATTCCAGTTTTTACCAGGCAAGCAACTCCGGCATGCCGGTCATGCGCTCACTGGCGATAGATTACACTCATGACGAACAAGTCTATAGCAGGCATTATCAAAACCAGTATATGTTTGGCGATGCTTTTCTGGTTGCGCCTTTCGCCAGCAACAAGGAATTTGGCCGTCTCTACCTGCCTCAGGGTGACTGGTATGACTTGTACAGTGACCAGCTGGAACATGGCAAGCAAGCCAAAGCGCCGGAGCTGCATCTGGAACGATTGCCAGTCTACGTCAAGGCTGGCAGCATCGTGCCCATGCAGTCGCTGGTACAAAGCACGGCGCAACAACCGGAAGACACGCTGTTCATCCATATTTATCACGGGCCGCAAGGCAACAGCGTCAGCTATTACGAAGATGATGGCAAATCCTATGCCTACCAAAACGGCGATTACTACAAGCGTCAGATCAGTTTCACGTCTGAACGCAAGGAGATACAATTCGATGCAGTCGAAGGGAAACATGCATCTAAGTTCCGAAATTTGGAAATCCTCTTACACGGTTTTCATGATGTCAACAGTGTAGCGTTGAATGGCAAGAACATCCCTGTGCAGGCGCATCGTGTTGGCTTTCTTGGCAAGGGAGACAAAGAGTTGAATTTACCTGGCGTGACGATTACCAACAGTGCCGAAAAAATTACGCTCAGGTATTGATATGACTAACCTGTTATCAAGCCAACTGCTCGTCGCTGATGTGGGTGGAACCCATGCCCGCTTTGCTATTGCCGTGCTCAATGCCTATGGCGAACCTGAACTCATGGACTATCATGGCTTTGTCTGTGCAGATTATTCCAGTCTGGCCGCGATTATTTGCGCCTATCGTGAAATAACTGACCAGCAATTCCGTCACGCCAGTATCGCCATTGCTGGTGTGATAGAAGAAGACCAGGTGTGCAATAGCAATTTGCCCTGGTCTGTCTCTTGCCAGCAAACCATGCTGGAGAGCGGGCTTGCGCAATTACGCTTCGTGAATGACTTTGCCGCACTCGCCTGGTCAGTGCCACTCATCAAACCTGCAGGCGCGATCATCCTAAATCCAGGTAATGCGCCAGCGCTGGCTGGTCCTGTGCTTGTGGTTGGACCAGGAACCGGGCTGGGTGCTGCGGTCTGGTTGCCTGGGCCACCTTCCTCCGTATTAGCCACGGAAGCTGGCCATGCAACACTGGCGGCGGGCAATTCACATGAGGCATTATTGCTTGCGCAATGCTGGGAATCCACACCCCACGTCGACAATGAAATGTTCTTGTCTGGCCCTGGCTTGTTACGTCTGTATCGCACACTTGCGCTCATACAGGGCAAAGCCGTCGGTCTGGAGCAACCTGCTGAAGTGACCGCTGCCGCCATCGCCGGGCAAGACAGCATTGCCCAGGAAGCCGTTGAGGTATTTTGCGCCATGCTGGGCAGCTTGCTTGGCGACCTGGCGATTTATTATGGTGCGCAAACGGTCTACCTGGCGGGCGGAATACCCACGCAAATCAGTGGCCTGATACAAAAAAGTGAATTCAAAAATCGCTTCTTGAACAAAGGCGTGATGCGTGCCGTGGTGGAAAATGTCCCGGTCTGTCTGATAGAGCCTGGCCAGCTTGCCTTGTTGGGCGCGGCTCATTGGTATATGCAGGTACATACAGACATGGAGAATTAAAGAATGACTGGCATCCTGCTGGAAATTGCCGCAAATTCGATAGAGTCAGCCCTGGCCGCCGAAGCAGGTGGCGCAGACCGTATAGAGCTTTGCGATAATCTCGAACACGGTGGCACTACTCCTTCTTATGGGACGATCGCGATTGCGCGTGAACGTCTGCAAATACCCATCCATGTCTTGATAAGGCCACGCTCAGGGAATTTTATCTATACCGAAGCCGAACGCGAAGTCATGCTCTACGATGTAGAAAACTGCCTGCGGCTGGGCTGCGATGCAGTGGTGTTCGGTGCGCTGGATGCCGAAGCGGGTGTGGATAAAGAATTCTGTCGCACCATGCGCGTAGCGTCCGGTCATATGTCACTGACTTTTCATCGCGCCTTTGATCTTTGCGCCGCGCCTGAGCAAAGCCTGGAAGACATTATAACGCTTGGCTTTGAGCGCATCTTGAGCTCAGGTCTGGCAGATTCTGCCTCTCTGGGTCAGACACAACTCGCCAGCATGGTGCACCGGGCTGACAAGCGCATACGCATCATGGCTGGTGCAGGCATCAAGCCGGGTAATCTGGCGACCCTATTGGCAGCAAGCGGGGTCACCGAGGTGCATGCATCAGCCAGCGGCCCGTATTGCAGGACGATGCATGAGGAAAGAAAAGACCAAAGAAAATTGCACGGACTTGCACCTGATTTTTTGGAAACACAACTTCAGGTAGTCCGTGCACTGCGCCAGGTATTGGATCAACTGGCATAACTATTCATCACCGAAACAGGGTAGAGACACATTCCCAGAAAAAGAGAGCCTCAGTGCCTTGATCCAAGGCTACTGCTTCTATAAAAATACGAATCATAGATTCTTATCGTGCTTTATCAAGCTGTTGCAAGGCTCCTTCGAAATCAAACCTGTCCAGTGCTGCAACGACATTTTGAAGCACGGCGGCAACCGTCGGATCTGCCGCGCTATCAGCCAGATCACCAGCCAGGTCCATCGCCATGGTGTCGTTGCCCTGTAAGAGGGTACGCAAGCGCGCTAGTTTGGCATCCCACTCGGGATCCAATGGCAGGGTTGGTTTTGGTGTTGCCGCCGCGATGGGCGCAAGCGTGCGCAACCCTTGCATGACGGTTTCCAGAGCTGCTACAGTCTCCGCCAAAGCTGCAGAGATGGCTATTGCGTCCGCATTCCTGGTGCACAGCGACTCCAGTTTCTCTGCTGCTGACCGGACGCCAAATGCACCGATATTTCCCGAGGTGCCTTTTAGCGTGTGGGCCAGGCGGACCACGTCCTCTTGTCGGCCTGTTGCATTCACCTGCTCGAACTGATGTGAAAAATCGGCATGGTCTTCGGCAAACATCGCCAATAGTTTGCGGTAAAGCCTGGCATCCATTACGGCTGTTTGCAAACCAGCTTCTGTATCAATACCTGGTAAATCTGCAGGTGCAGTTACCGCTGGGGTGAGCAGATGCGCAGATGCAGCAGGCTTGTTACCAGTTTTTTGCTTCAGCCATTTTGCTATCGTTGCGTACATCTCAGCTACCCGCAAGGGTTTAGGAATGTGGTCTTGCATGCCAGCAGCCAGGGCTTTTTCGCGATCTCCGGCCATGGCATTCGCTGTCATCGCCAACACTGGCAGCTCAGTCAGGGCAGGCTGGGCGCGAATCGCCAGTGTGGCTTCGTAACCGTCCATCACTGGCATCTGGCAATCCATCAGGACGAGGTCGAAATTCCCATCCTGCGCCAGCGCGTCCAGCGCTTCCTTGCCATTTTCTGCCAGTTGCACTACCACGCCCGCTTTCTCCAGCAGTTCCAGAGCGAGTTCCTGGTTCAGGCGATTATCTTCCACCAAAAGGATGCGCGCCCCATTCAGCTTTTCGACCGTGTGATCATTGCGGCTGGTTTTCTCCTTGACGTGAGTGTCAACAACAATACCTTTGTTGAGTGCTTCACCAATTGCGTCCAGCAGTGTCGAAGCAGTCACAGGTTTGGTCAGCACGGCATGTGCCTGGACGCCGGCATTCTCTGCTGCGTGAACGGCGTCATCACGGCCAAAGGCAGTTACCATGATGACTGGATGTGTACATGCTGGATGGAGCCACTCAAGTTCACGCATGGTTTCCACACCATCCATGCCTGGCATTTTCCAGTCCAGTAGCAAAAGATCATAAGGTAGCTCACGCGCTATGGCCTCGCTTACGAAAGTCAGCGCATCCCTGCCGCTGGAAGCAACGTCGACTTCCAGGCCAAAACTGCGTGCCATGGTCGAAAGAATTTCGCGTGCAGCAGCATTGTCATCGGTCACCAGCATGCGGACTCCTATCAATTCAGAGGCATGGAACATGCGACGCGAGTGCGGATTTTTTTGCAGTCCAAAGCGGGCATGAAAATGAAAGCTCGTCCCCTGGCCAGGCACGCTATCGACCCAGATGCGACCACCCATCATCTCCACCAGATGCTTGGAGATCGCCAGCCCAAGTCCGGTGCCGCCATATTTTCGCGTGGTTGAGGTGTCGGCTTGTGCAAAACTTTGGAACAGCTTGTCAAGTTGTTCCGGCGTCATACCTATGCCTGAGTCACGCAGGCAGAAATGTAATTCTACCTCTTCACCCTCTTGCCGGATTGCTTCTATGCTGACGACCACCTCACCAATCTCGGTGAATTTTACTGCATTCGACCCTAAATTGATTAACACCTGCCCTAGGCGCATTGCATCACCGACCAATGATGCAGGAACATCTGGCTGTATATTGAAGAGCAGCTCAAGCCCTTTTTCTTCTGCCTTCATGCCTATCATGGAGGCAAAATTATCCAGCACATCTTCGAGATAAAAATCAATGTACTCCATCGCCATCTTGCCAGCTTCAATCTTCGAAAAATCGAGGATGTCGTTAATAATACCAAGTAAGCTCTCTGCCGAACGATGCACTTTTTCGATGTAATTGCGCTGACGCTTGTCGAGATCGGTCTGTAGAGCGAGGTAAGACATGCCGATGATGGCGTTCATTGGCGTACGGATTTCATGGCTCATATTGGCCAGGAAATCGCTTTTGGCCTTGGTAGCTTCTTCGGCGATTTCCCTGGCGTTTGCCATTTCGTCCTGCAACTGCTTGCGTTCAGTGAAGTCCTGATGGATGCCCACGAAGCGCAAGGCCCTGCCTTGCAGGTCGCGCTCGGTGGCACGTCCCATGGAAAGTATCCAGCGCCACTCACCAGACTTGGCACGCATGCGAAACAGAGAGTGGAAATCGAGGCCATCAGCGACCTCGATGCAATGTGTGAATTGTTGACGGACTTTCGGGCTGTCGTCTGGATGCAGCATACTCTCCCACGCTGAGGCGGCGTCACCATCCTGAGTAACTTCGTCCAGCGTATACCCGAGCATCTCAGCCCAGATATCGTTGACTTCACTGCGCCCGGTAGTAACGTTCCAGTCCCACAAACCCAGCCTGCCACCGTGCAGCGCAAGATTAAGGCGTTGCGCACTCCTCGCCAGTGCCTGTTCTGCCTCTATGCGTTCAGTAATGTCGTACAACCAGCTCACGACTTGCAGGCCCTGGTCAAACTCCATCTGGATGGAACTGATCAACACTGTCAGGTCATGATCATTCGCGCCCACAAAATCAGCCTGGTAGTCAATCACAAACCCATCACGCTGCAACTGTGCCACATAGGCCAGGCGGTCGCTTGCATCACGCCAGTGCACTACTATGTCCCGTCCCAACATTTCATCACTGGACAATCCCAACATTTCTCCCATGCGTCGGTTACCAAAGGTGACTCGACCTTGCTCGCTAATGACCACCCCCACCGGGCTGTTTTCCAGGATACGCCGCAAGCGCCCTTCGCTCTCACGCATCTCGCTTTCCAGACGTTTGCGTTCAGTGATATCGGTGGCAATGCCACAGATGCCGTAGATCTCTCCGCGCTCATTCAGCAATGGCGTCTTGGTCGTCATGAAGAAACGTGCGCCAGAGCCGTCGATCCGCGGAATCGTCTCCTCGTAAGTGATAGCCTGGCCGGTCGCCATGACCCGGCTCTCAACTTCGGCAATCTTGTCCGCCACTTCTTTGGGCATGAAGGCACTCGCATCCTTGCCCAGGACTTCACTTTCACTGATGCCCAGTTGCTTCTCGTAGGTACTGTTAAGCAACTGGTAGCGTCCCTGGCGATCCTTCATGGTGATGACCGAGCCTATGCTGTCCACTAGTGTACGAATCTGGCGCTGGCTGTTGATGATGGCCTGTTCTGACTCCTTCAGCGCTGTGATGTCCTGATAGGCACCGTACATGAACAGGGCTTTACCATTGTCATCGCGTACTATTTTGCCACCAGCATGGACCCAGATAATACGGCCATCCTGCGGGCGCTTGTAAGCATAGGTTGCTTCATACTCGGCATACTTGCCGTCAATGGCACCCTGATAGCGCTCTGCGGTCGCTGCGGCCATGACCGGATCGGCCTCCATCAAGCGGGCAAACCACTCGTCTTGCAGATGGTAACGCCTCTCGATTTTGAGCGGTTCACCCAGAATATTGGCCGCCCGGTCAGACTGGTAATAATGCTCAGGATCGCTATAGTCCACATGCCAGTAGCCGCAGTGCGTGAGCTCCAGTGCAATATCGGCCAGGAAATTGGCGCGACGCATTTCCTCATCCAGGCGCTTGCGCCCGGTAATGTCGCTGATAAAGGCGAGCCGTCCATCCTTGCCGCCAAATTGCAATTTCAGCACGGTGACCAGAACATCACGCACCTGGCGCTGGCGGTCGTACATTTGTATTTCGCATTCGCGCACCGTACCGCCCTGTGCCAGAGTTTGTGCGATCTCATCGCGCTTTGCAGGGATGACAAACAGCTCAGGCATCAGTTCGCCTACACAACCTCCGAACCATTCAACAAACTGCGGATTACCATATTGCAGATATCCGTCTGATGAAAAACTGATCGAGATAGGCGCATTATCAAGGATGCTTTGCATGCGTATGCCTTCCTCGGCCAGCACCTGTTCAACCGCCTTACGCTCTGTAATATCGCGCACGACAGCACACACACAATAACCGTCGCCCTGCATGGAAGGCAGGCGCGACAGGCCAACGTCGATAGAGAATTCACTACCATCCTTGCGCACGCCGAGAAGATTACTCATGTTGCGGCCCATTTGACGTGTCTCGCCTTCAGCAGCATAGGCCGCGCGCAACCCGGCATGACGGCCTCGCACCGTTAGCGGCACCAGCATATCGATGGATTGCCCCCTCAGTTCGCCAGCCGCGTAACCAAACATCACTTCCAGTCGCTGATTGACTAGCAGGATGCTGCCATTGTCATCAACAACCATCATCCCGTCCGGTGCGAGTTCGACGATGCTGCGGAACCAAGTGTCGGTCAGGCGTGCACGTTCACTGCGCTCATGGATTTCAAGATTGAGGGCAAGTAATGGCATTGCTTCATCCAGCAATGTTCGCCGTACAGAGTGTTGCGCATCAGCAAGGTAGAACACCGTCACCGCCAGCATGCTTTCATTCAGTAATACAGGCATGGCAATCATGGTAAAGCCATTGCCCTCATCTTCAATCACGGCAGCAGCAGTAGCGCAGCGCTGTACCAGGCCCACTTGCAACTCGCCATGTCCTGCATCGGGCCAGCCAGCTGCAAAACCAAACTGACCATCCTCGGCCCTCAGCCAGAATCCAGCCTCGACGATACCGCCGAGGTCTGCAAGGAAAGACAGGAAGCCCGATGCCATGGATGACATATCTGCAGCACCCTGCAAAACGCTGGACAAGTTTGCGAGCTGGGTCTTGATCCAGCGCTGGTCTGCCATCTGCCGCGCTTCGTCCTGTAACGCGACAATCGAGCGGGCCACATCACCGACTTCTGTGCGCATACCAGTATAGGGAACTTCCAACGCCAGTTGGCCGTGTGCAAGTTGCTCTACAGTGTGGCGCAAATGATCAAGCGGCCTGCGTATCGAACGGTTGACCAGGATACCGATGGTCGCTGCCAGCAGCATGCCACTCAGGAGCAAGATCAGAGTAACGAAGCGGCTCTTGTCACTCATGCGCTGGGATTTGTTGGCAGAAGCCAGGGCGCTTTCGAGTTTGAGTGATGCTACTGCAGCCAGTGCTTCGTTGGCTGCATCGCGCGGTTGCAGGAATTGCTGCGTTGCCAGGAAAGCTCCTGCCGTGTCGGTGCGACTATCGAGCCTGCCGTTTGGGTTATCCTGTGTGGCGAGTTGAAAGAAATGCTCTACATTGATCAGGTATAGCTGATAGGCTGTGTCGAACGCCTCCATGTGACGAATGCCAGGTGAATTCACTGGAATACCAGCGCGCGTTGCCTCGACTTCACGACGCAGGTATTCTTTCATTTTCTCGAATTCTTTTGCAGCCTCGGCGCGGTACTGCGGCCCGGTATTAAGCACGAGGTGGCGCGCAGTGCGCCCGACCATAGAGAACGCGACCTGCGCTTCCTTGGCGTGTACCACACCCTGCAACTCGGTGCGGTACAAGGATTGAATGTCATCTGCCATCTGTGCCTGCACGTGCAGGCTGTACAACCCGATGACACAAGACACCAGCAGCACCGATGCCAGCCCGGCGAACAATTTCAGACGCAGCGACTGGCCTTCAAAGGCAAGCATCAAGCTCTTCATGTTGCGCTGTCTCTGGCAGGTTTGAACTGCACATCTTTTTTGGCCAGATCAGCATCGCTGTCATGAAAGCGCGCCGCAATTGCCCTGAACTCATCCTGCAGGCCAAGAAAGGCATCCAGGATGTCGGGATCAAAATGCTGGCCCCGTCCGGCCACCATGATATCAACAGCTTTCTGGTGCGGCATGCCCTCTTTATAAACCCGCCTGCTGATCAAGGCGTCATACACGTCGGCTACCGCCATTAATCGTGCCGAGATCGGGATGGCATCGCCGGCCAGCCCTTCGGGATAACCGCTACCGTCCCATTTTTCCTGGTGGCTATAGGCGATTTCCTTGGCCATATGGAGGAAGGGCACGCGCATGCCCAGGCTATTTTCGGCATGCTGGATAGCATCACGGCCCAGCGTGGTGTGAGTCTTCATAATCTCGAATTCATGCGGCTCGAACTTGCCAGGCTTGAGCAGGATATGATCGGGGATGCCGACCTTGCCGATGTCATGCAACGGTGCCGACTTATACAGCAGCTCTATGGTCGCTTCATTCAGGTAATGCGCAAAGCGCGGGTGGTCGCGCAAGCGCTCTGCCAGCGTCTTGACATACGACTGTGTGCGTCGGATGTGGTTGCCGGTCTCGTTGTCACGGGTTTCTGCCATCGAAGCCATCGCCAGGATAGTGACGTCCTGAATCGCCCGTACTTCACGGGTACGTTTAGTGACCTCTTCTTCAAGGAACATATTCTGGTCACGCAAAAAATCAGCCGAGGCCTTCAGCTTTAGCGTGTTTGCCACGCGGGCCAGCACGATGGGTGGGTTGATCGGTTTGGTAATGTAATCGGTCGCCCCCATCTCCAGGCCACGGGTCTCATCTGCCACAGCCCCCATGGCGGTAAGGAAAATCACCGGAATATCGCGAAAGCGTGGATCGGCCTTTAGCTGTTTGCAGACATCAAAGCCCGACATGCCAGGCATCATGATGTCGAGCAAGACCAGGTCAGGAGGATCAGCCTCTATCGTCTTCAGCGCCGACTCGCCGGAGGTGGCAGCCTTGACGCGGTAATACGGCTTGAGCAGGTCAGTAATCAGCGTCAGGTTGGCAACCGTGTCGTCAACGACCAGGACGGTGGATGGATAGGTGGCTTCGATCAATTCCATGATAATTCCCCTTATGGCGTGGCGCTGGCATCGCGCGGTAATGCGATCGTGACGGTGGTGGTATCAGTGTCGTCGGCGACATCCAGGCTTACCTGGCCGCCTTGTGCCTCAGCCATCAGCCTGGCCGAATAAGCACCCAACCCGGCTGCCGAAGGCTTGCCCAAGGTGGTATATTTATTGAACATGCGCTGCCTGATCTGAGCAGGCACAGCGCCCTTGTTGACGATGGTGATGCGCAAGGGGTCGCCGTCGGCAAGTGTGACAGTGACGCGGCTGCGTACTGGTGCTGCCTCGCAGGCATTTTTAACCAGACTCTGCACCAGCGAAAAACTCAACATGGCATCACCGCTGGCCATGGGCGGTTCTCTGCCGACATCGACATCGGAATCTACGACAATGGATAATTGCCGCTCGGCAAATGCAGTGCGCGCCAGCTCCACCACCCGGCGCACGATGTCAGTGATCGGCACTGGCTTTGCGTCCAGCACATAGCGGCCAGATTCTATCTTGTACAACTCTGACGACAGGTTGATCATGTCTAGCAGACGCAAAGTCGCTTGCTCGGCATTTTCCAGTTGCATGGCATTGCGGCGCAACATGACTTTGTCCGCCATCAGGCTGTGCAGGATGTCCAGCACCGTTGACAGCGGGCCATGCATATCATGGCGGGTGATGTCTTCGACCATCTCGCGCATGCGCGCTGCTTCAAGCATGCTGTCGTAATCAGCTTGTAACTCACGCCGCAAGCGAATATAACGCATGAAATTGGACACGCGCAGGCGGATGGCAGCCGGATCGACCGGCTTGGTGACAAAATCGACCGCACCCAGCGACATGCCCTTGACGCGCGCATCATCATCCGTCATGGCGGTCACGAAGATAACCGGAATATTTTCAGCATTCGGATGCTCCCGCATACGCCTTGCGACTTCAAAGCCATCCATGCCAGGCATCATCACATCGAGCAGCACCAGATCAGGGGGAGTGTCTGAACAGCACAGGTCCAGGGCTTTC
>JAZJXP010000019.1:0-1860 GCA_040390835.1 Pseudomonadota bacterium | reverse complement strand
ATCCGTGGCAAGGATGCGGTAGTCGTCCTTGAAAACATTGACCAGCAAGTGAAGATTGTCGGGCTTGTCATCAACGACCAGGATAGTCAGTTTGGCCGCCGATTGAGCAGCTGCCACCTTGCCAGCTTCGCCCGCCCCGGCTGGCAAGACTGGCTGATTTGTTGTTGATGGTGGCGGTCGCGACGCAGCGTTTATCACTCCGCGCTGCAAACGTGGGGACCTGCGCGACATCGCGCGTTCTATACTCAGACTCAGCCGCCCTGTGGTATACGGCTTCACCAGCAGGTCGCACACACCATGCGCGATTGCCTCTTCTATCCGCACACGCTCTGATTCAGCCGTGATCATGACAAACGGCAAGTGTTCCAGCCGGTTATCGGCGCGCATGGCCCGCAACAGCTCAATCCCGTTCATGGCGGGCATGTTCCAGTCAGACAACACGATGTCAGGCACACTCTCGCGCAGCATCTTTAATGCCTCTACCCCATCTGCCGCAGTGCGCACATCCTGAACGCCCAAGGAATTCAATTGCGCTGCAGTCACCTTACGCATCGGTTCGATATCGTCTACGACCAACACTACCAAGCTTGTTTTTACCACTTCATCTCCCTTTTTATGGATGATAGTCTGGCGATTCCTTGGAGCAAGATTGTGCATTACACATGAGTCTGGACAATCATACCTTGCGATCTTGTATTTTGAAAACTTTCTGCAAACTTTATGCAAATCTCTAATCAAAAGGATAAAAGAATCACCTGAAATGGCAGTAACAGAAATTTTGAATTGGCATGTTACGCGTGTGGGAAAATCGCCATGCCTGATAAGTACCCATCAGCAATAATGTTGTTTTGCATTTTTTCACCCAACTACGATCTTGACTTAGTCATCATCAACTACTAGGTGCGACCAATTGGTATGTGCAGGTAGATGCAAGGAAAGGGAGTTAACTGATGACAGTCATCATGCCGGATGATCTCGCGGTCCTGGCGACAGCAAGCGGCCCGCGTTTGAGGGCGGTACATAACAAAAAACTATTACATGGACTTGCACTGGACTTTTTGAAAACACAAACTCAGGTAATCAGGGCGTTTCGGCAGATCCTGCATCAGTTGGTACTTTAACCGGATAGGAAAAAAGAAAGCAGAGCCAGGGGCTGCCCTGCTTTTAAACTTACTGAGTACGACTTGCTGCGTGAAGCTTAATTAATTCTTACTATTTATCGAGAGCACCTGGAGGCAAGGCCTGCAAACTGCTACCCCAGGATTTAGCCTTGTCATCACTACTCAGATCCAGGCTGAGTTTGCCACCGCCCTGTATCTGTTCCCAGGATAACCATACCCGTGACAGCGGCTTGCCCTGCCACTGCGCCTGACGGATATAGCGTATGGGCGTACGTGCTGCTGCCTTGCTTTCTATGCTGAGCGTCTTGCCATTTCCCAGATCAAGATCGATCTTGGAAAACTTGGGTGCATGCAGCAAGAACTGGCCACTGCCCGGCATCCAGGGATAGATACCCAGACTACTGAAAATATACCAGGCTGACATGGTACCAAGATCATCATTGCCAGTCACACCGTTTGGGGCATTGCTGAACAGGGTTTCGGCAGCACGCAAGACTGTGGTGGTTTTCCAGGGCTGGCCTGCCAGGGTATACATCCATGGCACATGCAAATCCGGTTCATTATTGGGATTGTAGCGATACTGGTTATAGTAACTGTATGGCCCCACCACCCAGTCCTTGCGTACGGCCTGGTAATCGTTTTTCTCGATTTCAGCAAAGGCAAAAAAGGCATCGAGACGCTTGCTTGCTGCCTCGCGCCCACCCATTTCGGCAAACAAGGTCTGTGCATCCTGTGGCAC
>JAZJXP010000018.1:16527-72676 GCA_040390835.1 Pseudomonadota bacterium | reverse complement strand
GACTACCATCCAAGAAATTCCCGCTATAAAACTGTAGCCCTGGTTCATCCGTCCATAATTCCAGTACACGGCCAGACACAGGTTCATGGATGTGAACAGCGAGGCTGATTTCTTTTGCCGATGGCTGATTCAAGACAAAATTATGGTCGTACCCCCGGCCAAAGCGTAATTGTTGGTCATCATCGGCGATATGTGCTGCTACAGGTTTTGCCTGGCGAAAATCGAATGCAGTGCCAGCCACTGTTGCCACTACACCTGTCGGTACCAGATCAGCATCGACAGGTGTATACCTGTCTGCGTTGATCATCACTTCATGGTTCAGCACCGATCCCTGCACTGCCAGATTAAAGTAAGCATGCTGGGTCAGGTTTATTGGCGTCGCCTGGTCGGTAGTAGCGAGATAGCTGACATGCAGTTGATTGTCGTCATCCAGTTCGTACGTGACCGTCACACCCAGGTTGCCAGGATAACCCTGCTCGCCGTCGATACTGAGATAACGCAGGCTGAGACCAAGACTATCCGGCTTTTGGAAAGGCGTCGCATCCCATTTCACTTTATAGAAACCCGCACGACCGCCATGCAAATGATTGGCACCGTCATTACAGTCAAGTTGATATGGCTTGCCATCAAGTTCGAATTTCCCGTGTGCTATACGATTACCGTAGCGCCCTATCAATGCGCCGAAAAATGCAGACTCACCTGTATAGGGCTGCAAATCGTCAAAGCCCAGTGTCACATCAGCCAACACACCGTGCCGGTCTGCTACGTGCAATTCGGTAATGATGCCACCAAAATCTGTTACCTTGACCAACATCCCTTTACGATTGCGCAGCGTATACAAATTAATTACCTGACCATCCGCCAGATAACCGAATATTTTTTGTTGTACGTCCGGTGCCGGGATTTCAAGAGCAAATTGTTCTGCAGACATCATGATCAAATTGCCAGTGAAGGTTTGCCAAATTGGGGCATACCCTGCGCATCCCAGGCTAATGCCTTGACGAAGGTGTGACGATCCGGATTCCAGAGAGGGTCGCCGACAATTTCGGTATAAGTGCGGGCGTGGTATACCAGCATTACGGTATCGCCGTCCTCTGCGTATGTGAAGCTATTGTGTCCGGGGCCGTAGACGCCATGCTCATAGCAAGTCTGCAATACTGGCGTTGGCGACTTGCTCCAGGACGCAGGATTGAGCAAATCTGCAGTTTCATCTGCAGACAACAAACCCATGGCATAATTTTCATCCGTTGCACTGGCTGAGTATGAAATAAACAATTTGCCATTTCTCTTCAATACTGATGGCCCTTCGTTGACCCAAAATCCGCGTATCTCCCAGTCAAACTCAGGCTTGCTTAGCATCACTGGCGGGCCTGCCAGTTGCCAAGGGGTTTTCATGGGAGCGATGTACAAATTGGAATTACCTTCTATGACATTGTCCTTTTGCGCCCACAGGTAATACAAGACCTCGTTATGCGTAAAGGTAGTGGCATCAAGGCAGAAGGTATCAATACCTGTATCTATCTGCCCCATGAATTCCCACGCACCTTCAAGTGGATTGGGATTTGTATTGCGAAGGGCATACATCCGGTGCTGGAAAAGTTTATATTTAATTTCACGGCTGGGTGCAGCAGCAAAATAGACATACCAGGCACCCTGATTGAAATGTAATTCAGGTGCCCACAACAATTCGCTATACGGACCGCTGTCAGGTTTATGCCATACATCTACCGCTGGCGCAGTCGCCAGACCAGCAATCGTAGTAGCACGACGTATTTCTACCCTGTCGTATTGAGGGACTGAGGCAGTAAAATAATAATAGCCGTCGCTGTGCTTATAGATATATGGATCAGCACGCTGCAGTATCAGCGGTTTTAAAATTTCTGTCACATCATTCTCCAGTTCAGGCTTGCGCAAGAAGATAACCCTTGCTACGCATTTCTTCTTTGACTCCGCCATAATAATCATCACTGATGCGGTATTTGAACATCAATATCCCCATGATGAAATGAAAAACACCAGGGATAAGCGAGAACATCAGCGCAATACCTGCCAGGGCAAACTGGGTTTGTTCATGATTTGGCTGATAATCAAAATATGTAAGCAAGATACCCACCAGACCACCAGCTACTGCCATGCCAGTTTTTTGACAAACTGAAATGCCACCAAAAGCAAAACCGGATACCCGTTTACCAGTTTTCACTTGACCATAATCTATGGTCTCAGCAATTGCAGACCAGAAGACCGGCGCATGCAAATCCACCACGAAAGACAGTAAAAAATATAAAACAAAACCCAATACCACATCACCTGGTTTTACCAGAAAATAAATCAATACACTAATCCCGGCTACCGCAATCTGGGTGTAACGAAATAATTTGACCTTGCAATAGAATTTGGTGATCCAGGTCGATGCCACCATGGACAAGATGGCTGCTGCCACACCTACAGACAAGAATGCCGACACCGTTGCCGTGTCGCCACCCAGATAATATTTGGCATAGTAAATCGCTACCGAACCGCGCACGACATAACCTACCGTGCCAGTTACGCAGACGCCACACAATATCAGCCACTGATCATTGCGCAACAAGACTTGCAGTTGTTCCAGCAACGATTGTTTTTCCACCACATGCGTAACTCTTTCGGTGGTAGTGAAGTAACAGAATAAAAATAGGGCTACACCCATGAATGCCATCAACGCCATCGCAGCCTGGTAGCCAGTCGCGGCATTACCACCACCCCATTTTTGCGCCAGTATGGGGACTATGATAGTCACCATAAATGCACCAACCTTAGCAAAAAACAAGCGATACCCATTCGCCGACAGCCTCTCTTTCGGGTCATTCGTCAAGGCACTGACCAGAGAGATATAGGGAATGCCAACCCCCGCTGTCATCAGCGTCATGAGTATATAAGTCGAATAAGCCCAGACAAGCTTGGCGTCATAGGCCCATTCTGGTGTGCTGAATACAAAAAACACACTGACACCGTAAGGTATGGCAAGCCATAAAAGATAAGGCCGGTAACGCCCGCTACTGCGGGCATACCGGTCTGTCATTTGCCCCATGACCAAATCAGCAATCGCACCTATGATTTTCACTGCCACGAACAGTAATGCCAGGTCAGTTGTTTTCAATCCGTAGATATCGGTATAGAAAAAGGTGATGATCAGCATCATGGACGAGATCACGACATTAAGCGCCATGTCCCCTGCCCCGAAGCCGACTTTTTCCAGGGTCGATAATTGTTGAGTCTCCATTATTTTTTATCCACTGTAATACTGCATTTTTTCATGCGCCACATTTACCGCATGAATTTTCAAACTGGCATTCTATAGCATGAGAAAATCGCCACGCGGCAAACCACCTTGACCAAGAAGCATATCCCGGATGCCCTGAGCAATGATCGTCTCAAGCTACCGGGATATCAATTGATTGGATTAATTTTTCCAACGCACGGACAAACCAATAGTACGGTCATAACGACGCAAATCACGTGGATTGCTTGGTATCGCGTGATAGTCGTGGTAAGTACGGTCGAGCATATTTTCCATGTCCAGCGTCACACTCAGGTTTTCACTGATCTTGTATGAAATGGAACCATCAAGCGTCTTGATAGGTGCGACGATCAGATCAAAACCCAGGCCGCGATAATTAAAGGTGTCGACAAATTTGTCACGCCAGTTGTAAGCCAGGCGTGCAGAAATGCCATTCTTTTCATACAGCCCAACAATGTTATATGACAACCTCGACATACCGGCAAAAGGGCCCGTTACACCTTTAGCATCGGTCAGGTCACCTTGCATATAGGTGACATTCGCCTGCATACCGAAACCACTCATCCAGCCTGGTAATTTGTCATAGAACTGCTGATAAGACAATTCTGCACCTTGCAAACGGCCACTGGACAAATTGCGTGGGCGATTGACGTCATACACGATGCCGTTATAGGTTTCTTTAGTCGACCCCACCACGATATAGTTCTTGAAATCATGCCTGAACAAGGTCGTGGTAACGGAGCCAGTCGGGGCAAAATACCATTCCAGTGCCGCATCAAAATTATGACCTTCTATGGGTTTCAGGTCAGGATTGCCACCCGTACCGGTTGCTAATACAGTGGTGCTTGGCACGTTATACGAGACGCCGGGATTAAACTGATCAAAAGCCGGGCGCTGTATCGATTTGCCTGCAGTAAAACGGGCAATCAGGTCAGATTTCAAATTAGCTTTGAGCGTGAAATTCGGCAGCAAATCAGTCGAAGAAGGTTCACTGTTGACCGCCTTCAAGACACCATTAGCTTGCGAAAATCCGTGTAGTGCTGAATCTGTCCAGACGACACGCAAACCGGCAGTTCCTTCAAAAGGAACCGTACCAAGCTTGAAGCCATACCGTACTTTGCCATAAACTGCGTAAGTATTTTCCTGATTATTGTAGTAAGACAATGGATCTTCCAGTGTTGCTGCACCGGTCCCATTGAACATCTTGCGGACTGCCGTGATATTGTCGTGCAAATAGCTGGCACAAGGTGTCAGCCACTGCGTCAGGCCATAATCACCTGCCATAGGCAGCGACCCACAGGCCAGCCCAGGGACTGAATTTGCCATGATGCCCGCAGGTGCTGGCATGAAGCCATTTAATTCATGTCCATATGATGCAGTACGCTTGGCGACCCTGACACCAGTGCTGAATTCTTTGAAGAAGCCTTCATTTTCAGGATTATAAACAGCATCTGCACGCCAGTCGGTTGATCGGCCTTCTGAATGACTGTGGTTATCAAACAAAGTGGCGACCCGATAATTTTTCGGGTCCACCATGTTGTAGCCGGGATAGTAGAATTGCGCGCCACCGTTGACATAAGTATTACCTGTCACGCTGGGTGGTGAGGCAATAAAGTCCATGATGGGGAATTCTTGCCGCCAATTACTGACTGTGCGGGCCAATTCTGTTGTAATGCGCAATTGTGGCGTGGCATCCCAGCGCGCACCTATTGCCCCTTGAGTGCCTATGGAATAATCACGCGGTGCCTGCGTTGACGACAAGGTAAAAGGATATGAGTTAGTCGACGTGACCGTAGCTGCCTGCTTGGTACCCGGTATCAGTGAAACTGCGGGATTACCACCCCAGCCCAGATCAGCAACAAAGAACTGCCTTTGTGCATCATGATCAATACGGGTAGACATGCCCTCTGCATATAACTCAAATTCAGAATTCGGGCGCCATTGCGCAGCGAAATTACCTGCCAGACGCTTGCGGTCACCTGAATACAATACGTGTCCCAGAGAATCAGGGCCGGTGATACCACCGGGACGATTGACCGGCGGTGAGTTCCAGGTTACTTCGTCACTATAATGACCATCCTGATAGGACAAACCTACCAGCGCACCTATTTCACCATAGCCAGTTTTCCAGCGATTCGAAACCATGCCGCTGACATTAGGGTCATTGGTTTTTGCCTTGTCGCGGTTTTCTATACGGGCGGAGACATTCGAGGAAAAATCCTTGAAGTCAAAAGGACGGCTGGTACGCACATCAATCACACCAGCAGTACCTCCCTCCACCATTTCTGCGCCCTGGGTTTTATAGACATCCACACGTGATAACATGGCGATAGGAATATCAGCCAGATACAGACTGCGGCCAGAGGATGTATACATCTCACGGCCATTGAGCAAAGTGACCAGACCTGGCAAACCGCGAACGATAATTGTATTCGCCTCTCCAAATTCACGCTTGATCTGTACACCGGTCACACGGCCTAGAATTTCTGCTACATTCTTGTCAGGGAATTTGCCAGCCTCATCAGCGACGATAGAATCAACTACTTCGTCTGATTTCATTTTGATCATCTGAGCGCTTTGCGCAGATTTGCGCACGCCCGTTACGGTAACCACAGCTTCTTCAGCTTTGGCAGGTGGAATTATTTCTTGTGCCCATACCGAGGCGCTACTGAGTATGCCAGCCCCGGCAAGCGCCGCTACTGTTGCGTTTAAAGTGAAGCGGCAAGTCTTGGCCCTACCATGGCCAGGTAATTGAGATTTCATAAGTCTCCAATATAATTGTAGTTTTGTAATTCAGGGGTGGCATCTATCATTCATGCTCTGACTTTATCTTAAGCTGCCCCTAAAAATCTCTCCAATCATATTTTCGGCATTTTTGATATCATTTTCGATATTGCACTTACATCAACTTCAAGTGAATTATTTATATAAAAATAAGGGAATAAAAGTAAAGCGATAATATCAACAAGCCTTACCATCCCCTTAATACATTACCAATCTATTTTCTGTAAAATAATCAGGGTTTTACCAGTTTGATCTGCAGTGAACTGTCATTGATTTCAAAGGTATTAGCCTTCATCAGATTGATGATTTCTGCACCGGCCAGCAATACCGGGCCGTAGCTATGAGCAGCAAATACGTTGACCGGGCGATAGTAATAAAATGCCGGATCAAAGCCCATGCCAGTCCCCACACAGGTACCTTCCACCTGGCCTTTTTGCGTCACTTTGCTGGCTACTGCATTCCATGCCAGCATGACTACCGGTGCGTAGGCACGTTTATCAATAAAGCCACGATTGATGGCGTGCGCCATGGCATAGGTATAGATGGCAGTGGCGGATGTTTCCAGGTAGCTGTCATTGCGATCCAGCAGTTGATGCCAGAATCCTGTGCCATGCTGGTAAGACGCCAGACCTTTGACATGGGCCTGCAATTGTGCCAATACGTCAGCGTAGCCAGGATGATCTGGTGGCAGCACATCCAGCAATTCAACCAGGGTCATGACGGCCCAACCATTTGCCCTGGCCCAGTGGAATTGTGGATGCACGCCCATGTCTTGCACCCAGCCATGCATGTACACGCCTTTTTCCTTGTTGAACATACGTTCGGAAAACAGTTTTACCTGTTTCACGGCATCATCATAGTACTTGCTGTCTCCTGTCAATTTACCCATTTGCGCCAGGGCTGGTACGCTCATGAACAAATCGTCCAGCCACAAGGTATTCGGCTGTGGACGGTTGCGGGCCAGCGTGCCATCCGGCAGGCGGAATTCCTTGGTGCTGACATAGCTACTGCAAATATCAATCAGACTGGACAGTTTATTGGAGACACCATCCCTGGTGGCTTTGATCATGGCGGCACACATGGCACCAGCATCATCCAGCGCATGGGGCTGTAACAATGAACGGATAGGTGACGGGCTCTTAGGATTGGCTTTCAGGCGCGCAATGTAATGCGGTGCCAGGTCTGCCAGCAAACCGAGGCGGTCACTGGCGTAATTGCTGAAGCGTTTGTCATCTGTAGCACTGCCAGCCAACAGCATGCCTGCGTAAGTGACGCCCCATTCATAGCTGGTCAGGCGATAATCACCGGGGGCAAGTATCGTATCGTCATTGATCTTGGAAAAATCAGTGATTTGTTTTTTTGTCTTGCCATCAATGATCATGGCGGGCGTAACATTGTCCAGATGAGCGTGCACACGATACAGCACTTTCTTGACATCTTCTACTGTCGGTTGCCCATACGGCGTTGGGTAATCTGGTTGCATTAAATGCAGTGGTGCAGTCACGTCATTGGCTGGCTTTGCTGCTTTACCTGTTTTGCCAGCAGCTACCGCCGCATTCATGCTTAGTGGCAGTATGCAACTGACGCTTGCGATCGCCAATAATTTCAGCGCTGAACGCAGGCCAGATTGGTTTTTTTGTCTCATCTTTATCATTATTTTCTACTCTTTAAAATGGTCTTGCGAGTACTAGTTTTATTCCAGTTGGTAAATCTTGAAATCACGTATCTGTTGCCGGGATTGCGTCGTCCTGAATCCAAAGTAGCCTTCCCGCAGGGCATCTTTGTCCTTGTATGAAAAGAACACTTTGCCATCTACCAGCATGCGCGTGCAGCCCTGATACACCGTAGTTTCTATAACGTAGTCCCGGTTCGCCAGCAATAAGGTATCGCGTTCATTCAACTCGGTCAGCAGGGTACGTTCGCCATTGCCCTGATATTTGCGAAACCTGGTCGTGGTATTGGTGTTGCCACCTATGCCCGCGTAATACAGGCGTAAATTATCGTATTGCTCAAACACCCCCTTGCGGGTAAAGATGTTTTGATTACGCGGGTCAGTCGCCATCCAGAATTGGTTCAGGTCAGACAGTCGGTCATTGCGACCTTGCTCCATCACTACCCTGCGCGTATACCTGATCAATATGTCGCCAGACAATTTTTTTTTGAACCACACCGTCGCCCCTCCAGCGGCATCGATCAAAAGCTGGTGATGGTAAACGCTGACATTGGAGTGCTGAATATCAGCAGACTCCACCAGCCACTGCTGCAGATCAGTATCAAAGTCATCCTGGTAAATCAGCTTGCCCGGCTTCCCCGACTGACTGCAAGTAACATCTGCAGACTGTGCAGTGGCAGGTAAAGCCAGGATCATGACAACGAGAGTTGAAATAGCCTTGCAAACTGGTCGCAGGTTTGTTCGAACATGAGGCATGGGTATCATTTTATGAATTACTATTTTGGTGATGAAGCAGGCAATTTGAGATCGGCTGACTTATCATTTAAATAGTTTTTCAACTGTGCATATTGCAAAGTCTTGATACCCGCCACGACCATTCGTGCATTAAATTCTGCGCCAGCCAGATTGGTGTGGGTGTGTTCGTCTGGCGTCACCACAGGGAACAGTTTCATCACCTCATCCTTACCCATGGTGTCGTAGGCAGCGGCGATGTTTTCATTCAGGTCGATGAAATCTGCTTTTTCCTGTTTCGCCACCTGTTCAGCCCAGCCACCATAGCTGGCCTTGCTGCGATTGATTTTTCCATTTGCATCCCAGTTCTTGCGGGGTATTGGAGAACATACGATGGCCTGCACGCCTTTTGCCCTGGCCTCTGCAATAAATTTGCGCAAATACCAGCCATAGCTGTGCACTGTTTCGGGCAATTTTGTCAGCAGGTTGTCGATTTCTTCTGCCTCCTCACCTATACCTTTGATAGTTCCTCTTGCACGACTTGTATCGCTCAATGGACCATTATCATTGTGGCCGAATTGCATGATGACAAAATCACCCGGCTTCATCAGCGCCAGGCTTCTTTGCCAGTGTCCACCAGTCAGATAAGTGCGACTGCTGAGGCCGCCGATGGCACGATTGACGACATTGATTTTATCCGTCTGAAAATAGGTCTTGATGGGATTGCCCCAGCCCCACTGCCCTTCTGCCCCCTTGTTTTGACCGTCATCGCGACCATTGCGCACAGTTGAGTCGCCAATGAAGAAAACCGAAGGCAATTGCGGATTCGCCGGTTCAGGCAATACGATACGCGCTGCTGCATTAGGGTCGGTATTCACTGCAGGTGGTGGTGTAGTTTGTGCCAGGGCAGAACAACTCCAGCCCAACACACTGACACAGATCAGGCGGCGCACCGCAGACATACTGGTATTCATAAATGGATGACAGGAATAATGGTTAAGTATCTTCGGTTAGAGGAGGACTGATGGATATTGATTGTCATACACAGGTCAGAATATAAGGATCTCAACAGGCTCTTCATATGATTTCATTTTATGCGAGAGCTTGTAATTGACTGCAAGACTTGCTTAAAGAATCAAAAAAATGATCAAGTTGATTGAACCATGCAAATTTTGAAAAATTTGCCTGAAAACCGAGCACAATATGCAGCACTGATGTCATTCCATTCAAACATATTAAGAGAATGATCATCCGGGATTTAACCGATTACTCCCACACATATCAAAACTCCATGAACCGCTTATCTGTTCGTATCTTATCTTCTCATATCCTGCCCTCTCGTTTCCTGACTATCTTCCTGTGCCTGTTCTGTCTGTGTTCCACATCTGCCTTTGCGCAAATAGGCCATCGCTTCCCTAGCGAACGCAAAGTGGTCAAAGACCCGGTCACAGGAGTGATGCTGACATTCTTGACCAGCCAGCCGCATGGCGATTCTAAAATCTATCCCACCCATCCACAGTGGACTTCGGACGGGCAATGGGTGATCTTTCGTTCAGGCATCGCAAAAGGCGAGGCTATGGCAGTCAATGAGCAAACCGGGGATATCGTACAGGTGTCTGAAGGCGGTTATACCGGCATGTTGAATGTATCTACCCGCGCCATGAAGCTGTATTTCATGCGTAGCACGGATAAATCTCCACGCGAAGGAAAATCTGGCCGGCCACGCCAGGCTTCTCCAATTGAACTGGTGGAAGTTGATCTCGCTGCAGTATTTGCAGACAGCAAAACTGGCAAAATGAAAGCGGCAGAAAGCTACCAGCGCATATGCGGCGTGGTACCGGCTGAGGTCGGACAAGCCGCCGACCTGGCGCTGGATGCTGCCGACGAATGGATATACTTCCGCGAGACGTCACAGGAAGCAGCAAAATACCTGGCTAAAAATGCACGCATAGAAAAAAACTTCGGTCCCAGAAACATGGGTGCAGGCCCGGGCGGTATTGGAAAAATGCATGTCAAGACGGGGGAGATACGCCACGTTGTTTCAGTTCCATTCCAGATCGGTCATATCCAGGCTAATCTGTGGAATCCGGGGGAGATTATTTTTTGCTGGGAAACAGGCGGCAAATCACCACAGCGAACCTGGGTGGTGATGGCAGACGGTAGCGGCTTGCGCCCGCTTTATCCTGAAGCCGATTATGAATGGGTTACCCATGAAGCTGTCATTTCAAAAGATGAAGTGGCGATGGCGATTATGGGGCATCGCACCATCGGGGGAACAAATAATAGTGCCAACAAGGGCACTGCTGTTGAGGGCGCTAACCCGGGACAAGATCCGGGTTGGGGCAATGCGGGCACACGTGAAAAACCCAGCGGCCTTGCCATAGTGAATTTGCGCACACGTGAAATGCGTATCGCGGGACAAACGCCATCAGGAAGCGGCTTGTGGCATGTGCATGGGTCTAGCGATGGGCGCTGGGCGGTTGGTGATGATTTCAGCCGCAGCATCTATCTGATAGACCGGCTGAGTGGCAAGCTGAGCCTGCTCAGCACCGGGCACAAGGACACGGCGGCGGACCATCCTCACCCCACATTCAGCCCGGATGGCAAGAAGATAGAAATTCAGTCTGCCATGCTGTCTGCAGATAACCGGACGCTGAATATCTGCATTATCCCTGTACCGAATTAATGTAAATTGACAGGCGTATTCAGATCATGCGGCGAACATCAATCCAGTTTTTGAACGCGCACATTGCGCAGTTCATATGCAGTGCCTTCAAGCTGAAAACCGATGTGGCCAGAATCAGGGCTGGATTTGTTGATTTTGTTTTGCACGATGCCGTTGATCTTGACTTCAACCGATCCATCCCTGGCAAGTATGTCGCAGCTATTCCATTCACCGACCGGCTTTTCGCTATCAGCCAATTTTGCCTTGATGGGAGGATATGCGCCCTCAGCCGTAGTCAGGGGTTCGGCAAAGCTGGCACCAGCCATGGGTAATAGATCGCCGGCATTTTTGTATTTGGTCTGGATCTGCAGACTCAGTGGCCAGACCTTGTCTTTAGGACCAGAGCTGATGTGTATCAACACACCGCCATTACCAGGAGCAGCAGTCCAGCGCCATTCTGCGTGCAGTGAGAAATTTTTATAGCTTTCTGTTGTGGCGATATAGCCCGAAGGCTTGCCGGTAGAAGTAATCACGCCGTCAGCCGTGAAACTGAACACTTCTTCAATCTTGCTTGCGGGTGTAGTTTGAATTTCCCAGCCTTTGAAATCACGGCCATTGAACAGTTCATCCGCATTGGCAACAGGGCTGACCATGAGAGACAGGATGGATGCAACAGGCAATACTGATAATTGAAAAGGCTTCAAAAAACGGGAAAGTTGACGCATGATGTTCTTTCTCAAACGGGATTGATATTTTTTATAACATACTTCATTTACTACCATGACACGACTTTTTTTCACTTTGTTACTGGCTCTGTCGGCTTTTTCTTCTCACGCACAATCCAGTCCCATCGCCCTGTGGCCAGAAGGCGTGCCAGGAGCGAAAAACATAGGACCAGAACAAGTGGCTGATGGTCGTACATCGAATGTCAGCGAACCTACCCTGACTTTTTACCCTGCTGCTGCCGACAGAAAAAACGGTAGTACCGTGATCATTTGCCCCGGCGGTGGCTATGTACGCCTCTCCACCCTGCGTGAAGGCGAGCAATACGCCCACTGGCTCAGCACATTGGGTGTCAGCAGCTTCGTGCTGAAATCACGCCTGGCTGAATTTGGCCACCCTGCCCCTTTACAGGATGTCTTGCGCGCCATTCGCCTGGTACGTTCCAACGCTCCCCAATATGGTATAGACCCCAAACGTATCGGTGTCATGGGCAGTTCGGCGGGCGGCCATCTGGCGGCCAGTGCCGGTACTCTGTTTGATCACCCGCTGGGGCGCACCGGCACTGTACTTGACGGTGTCAATGCACGCCCTGATTTCATGATACTGATGTATCCCGTCATCACCATGCAAGACCCGTCGGTACATGCAGGATCCCGCAAAGCCCTGTTAGGTGCATCGCCCAGCGCCGAATCCATGCAGTTGATGTCACTGGAAAAACAGGTCAGCAGCACGACACCCCCTACTTTGTTGATCCATACCCAGAATGACAAAACCGTTCCAGTCGAAAACAGTATCCTGTTTTATCAGGCCCTGACCAAAGCAGGCGTACCAGCGGAAATGCTCTTATTTGAGCGTGGCACACATGGCATGGGTATGCGTCTTGGCAATGGCAACGCATCCGATTGGCCGCATCGTGCCGAAGAATGGCTGAGGGATAGAAAAATACTGCAATCCGACAGCCAATCAGAAAAATAAGCAGCAGAATATAAGCAACACAGAGATACAAAAATCGCCAGCCTATGTCATGTACAGACTGGCGATTTCTTATTTACTCGAAATAAAAAACGGGTTTCAATGCCAATTGCTGGGGACGGTTATCGGCTTCAACCTCCATCAGGTCCGCCATATAATCCCACCAATGTCGCATGACGGGATGCGTAGGTAAGTCATCGATATTATGATCAGGATGCAATTTGAGTACGCCAAACAGATGCAAAGTCTCTTCATCCAGAAAAATGGAATAATCATAAATACCGGCAGCGTGCAATGCATCTGCCAGGTCTGGCCATAACTCATCATGGCGGCGCTGATATTCCTCTACATTGCCAGGCTTCAGTTTCATGCGGAAAGCACGCGTTATCATGGCTGGCTCTCCTGCTTTCATTTAGCTGGTTTTACTGCGACCATCTTCTTCAATTCGGCAGCAGCCAGCATGAAACCACCGACGCCATAATCAAAGCTGGATGCTGGCCTGTAAAAAGCTGGTTCGGCACCAGTTTGTTGTATGCCACCCAATCGGCCATCTGCATATACATGTTTCAGGATGCCTTTCCATGCCTTGGCGATCACTGGCTGGTATTCTTTGGGATCAAGAATGCCGCGATTGATACCATAGGCCATGCCATACACAAACAGGGCTGAGCCAGAAATTTCTGGCAAGGGGTAAGTAGACGGATCCAGCAAACCGGCATGCCACAGGCCGTTTTCATCCTGCAGTTGCGCCAAGCGAGCCGACATTTCACGTAATTGCTGTATATAGAACGGGCGTTGTGGATCATCTTTGGGGATATAGTCCAGTGTCCTGGCTATGCCACCCATGACCCAGCCTTCGCCACGTGACCAGAAAATTTTCTTGCCATTGGGTTCAGTCTTGTTGATATAGCTGACATCACGTGCGTACAAGTGTTCTTGTTTGTCGTACAGCAGATCGTAAGTGTTCTTCCACTGGCTATGTACATAATCAAGGTATTTACGCTCGCCCGTTGCCACATACATTTTCGCCCATACCGGCGGTGCCATGAACAGCGCATCACACCACCACCATGGCAGGCGATCATCACCTGGCTTGAGAGTCTTCAGATCAATCAGAGTATCCAGATCAGCTTTGGTCGGGGTGATGAATTCAGGTTGTTTATTGAGAAAATAGAGATCCAGATAAGTCTGCGCCACACTCTGGTCATCCGCATTTGGCAAACGCTTCGCCAACTGCCATTGATGTTGCTGGCTCATGGCCAGCATGGCGTCTTTATATTTACTGTCATTTGTCGCTTCTGATGCTGCCATGAAGCCGGTGTACATTACGCTGGATGTCCAGATACGACCAAAGTGGGCTTGCGAGCGAGCCAGTTGCCAGTCAGCCACCTTGCGCAAGGCTTTTTCTATTGCTGTTGGTTCCAGTTCTGCGGACAAGTCCGTTGCCAGAGGGCCACCATCGGCAGGCGCATCACCAAAATGACGCGAAGTATCCTTGTCAATGATGGCTTGCATGGCAGGTGTGGGTAGTGGATAGTTTTGCGCCCAACCCAAGGCTGGCAACATGCTACCGACAAAACCCAAACTGGCAAGCACGAGGTATTTTCTTTTAAGTTTCAAAGTGTTCTCCTTCATTTTATTGTTGTTTGTTTCGTTCTCATTTTGTGGTGTCAGAGGTCTTGCTGTTTGCAGCAGACCCTGCAGTCAGACCCGACACTTCTGAATCTGCTGATATCTGTACCGGTTTGCCATCTTCAAAAACCAGTCTGGAATCTGACAACTTCCAGCGTCTTACATAACGGATAAAACCACCGCTGCTTGCCTCAATGTCCAACTTACTGAGGTTGAAATCCTCAAGCGGAGCTTGCGCATATCCTTCAATTTCAAAAGCGGTTTTTGCACCGCGTGCCTTGATGCCGGAGATATTGACGCGACGCAGCCTGGATATGCCATCTTTTTCTGGCACTGGTGTCACTAGCACTTTCCAGTAGTCCGGCACATCTTTCACATCATCGGGAATCTTTGTGTAGCTGTATTGCGGGTTCCAGTTCATGATCACGCGTAATACCACGGGCACGTCATTCATGACAAAATCATGGATGTTGAGGTCTTCGCCAAAACCACCACGTGTATGTGCAGACTTGAACAATATTCCTACCGGCACCCCTTTCATGACCGTGAAACGATATGCTTCAATACGACGAAATCCGCCTGAAGTCTCACTGCCAAAACTCAATCCTGCAACCGCTTCCCGGACAGTGATGTCACGTATCACAACATCTTCTGTCGGGCGATTGACCCGTAAGCCGTCAGAGTCACGCCCAGCCTTCAAGACTATTGCATCATCATTGACGGCAATGTCTGCCTGCTGGATCAGGATGTCTTTGGAAGAATCGATATCTATGCCGTCAGTGGATGGCCCATGTCCGCCTTCATTATTGCGGATGATGACGCGGTCAACGACCACTTTTTTCGAATAACAGATATGCAAAGTCCAGAAACCCGAGCGACGCAACAGCAAACCATCGCCCACACGCACATCAGATGCCTTGTAGATTTGCAGCAAACGTGGGCGGCCGGCATCGTAATCCGACGCCCATCTCAGGCCACGAGGCTCGTAAGCCTTGCGCAGGTTCCAGTAACTTTCCCAGAATATCTTGCCATCACCGTCAATGACACCTTCGCCAGTAATGGCAACCTTGCTTTGTTCATATACATTGATCAGCGCTGCTGGCCAGCGCATCTCTATACCGGCAACCCGGGTAGGCATGACAGGGTAATCCTGTATGTTTTGTGAACCCAGCAAGGTAACACCCATGTCCAGACGTAGCGTGACGCCAGTTTTAAGGAACAAGGCCCCAGTCAGGTAAGTACCCGCCGGAAAAGTCAGCGTATCGCCTTCTTTGGCAGCAACGTCAATCGCTTTTTGTATGGCGAAGGTATTGAGCGTCTTGCCATCACCTTTGGCACCATAGGTGACGGCACTGATCTCTTTCGCAACTGCTGTCAGCGACGTCAGCATAAACAAGAGCATCAATACTGCAGCAACCACCAGATGCAAGAGCGCTGGTAAAACAAATATCATGTCAGTATCGCGCAACCAGCGCCGGGCCGAAGATTTCATTGCAACTTCGCGCCTATTAGCTTGACTGGTCCAAGAATACCGGCAGGTTGAGCCTGTATCAGATGTGTGTCCTGCGGTATGAATCGTTGTCCATACTTGGCAGACAGCAAGCGATAGTCTGGCAAGGCATGTCCAGCCAGGGCATTCAAACCCAGGTTGGCGACCTGTATCTCAAGACGGTTATTACCGACACGCAGCAACTTGCTGACATCCAGCTGATAAGGCGGTTTCCATATCGAACCGGCGCGCTGGCCATTGACAAAAACAACTGCCGCTTCCCGCACCGGGCTGTCAAGCATCGCACGCATGCCACTTGGTACTTTAGGTGTCACCTCCAGCGGCGTCCCTGGACCGAAATCCAGTGCCAGCTTGCTGTCCTTTAATTGTGTCGCGTTCAATTCCACATCTTTGGTATAGCTTGCAATACCGGAAAAATAACGCGTTGCTTCATCTTCTGTCCATGAGCGTAGGTTGGACATGTTCACTGCCTGCGGTTTTTCACTGAACTGTACTTTCCAGTCACGGCTTAAATCAACAACGGTTGTGGCACCAGCCAGCTTTGGTTCCTGTGTTGCATTCTGCGGTGTATCGGTCAGTACCAGCACCCGCGATTCATAAGGTGCCAGACGCAGAGTCGGCTTGACATCGGCATTACTGATCTTGCCATCGTATGGATTCCACCAGTAAGCTGTTTTGTACTTGCTGCGGAAGACGGCATTCGCTGTCACATCACGATTACTGGTGTTGGCGATGAAATAGACATCCGAATCAGTCAACTGGCGTCGGATGAAGCCTATGTTTTCTTTTTCGGCGCTCAGTTCCATATCTGCAGGAATAGCAGACTTCAAGGCAGCGCCTACGGCGTTATCACTATTGACCAGGCTGACCTTGTCCTGATTGGCAAACAGGTCATCTGATGCGCCCTGCACTTCTGCACTGATGCGCGCTGCATTCAGGTAACCTGGTGCCAGCGATGGCTTGTTGCCAACCGCAATGATTTTGCCGCCAGCACGCACATAATCATTCAATTTCGCAATGACCGCTGGCGACAGCCGGGTCACATGCGGCAAAATCAGAACGGGATAATTGATACCTAGTTCCATGACAGATTCGGCATCTACGTAATCGATGTTATGCCCCGCATCAAGTATCTGAGCACTTAGTTCAGGCGTCACATACTTACCCATTTCTGCCGATACCGATACCTTGCCCAAAGACAGGGTCGCGTATACATCATCCGTAGGCAGGAATACAGCGACCTGATTTGCCGGCTTACCCTGGCGCATCAGATAACTCATTCTTTGCAGATAGCCATTGACGTCCGGCATGACATTCCACCACGGCAGATGGGTATTGAATACCGCTGCTGCATAGAAAGCATAGCCAGGTTCCAGCGTACCGGGTGGCGTATAAGGCCAGCCATGACCAACAAACTGATTGACGCCCTGCAGCAGCATGCGATCGGCTTCCACCTTCATATCCAACGGTGTCGCGCTGAATGCGGGTGAATGTAGCCAGGTCCAGGTTTCTGCAGAAATGACGGGGCGGTTATACAGATGACCAGCAGATGTCGCCCAGCGCGTAAACGAAAACTGGCGGAACTGATAGCCCTCGCCTTCCGGCAAATCGACCAGCTTATTACTGGACATGGTTACCGCAGGTTCGCCATAGGTTTGGGAGCGGAAACGGGTACCATGGGCTTTTGCCCATTGATTCACTGGCACCAGATAGTGCTCATTTGCCAGTTCGGTTTGGGTCAGTGCCCAGTCACGCCGTATGGCGGCTGCATCTGCACCAATGCCATGTTCGATTTTTGGCAGGTGTGGCTTCAGGTCATAGCCACGACGACGCTGGAATTCAGCCAGGAAATCATCGGTCCAGTCGGTACCGTAAGCTTCCAGACTGTCAGAAAATACGGCGTAAGGTGGATTTTTTCCAAAGGCTTTCAGCAGTGGTTCAGCCACGGTTTTAAGATGATGATCAATCGCATTGCGGCTCAGATGATCAAGCACAAAACCTTCAGCTCCCAATGCAGCACGCTTGACCTGCTGGCCGGTGCGGCTGGCAATATAAAAGACCACCACGCGTTCGCCAGATGCTGCCTTGACGCTGGCACGGCCACTCTTTCCTGGTAGCACCTGCGGTTCAAACAAGGTCAATTTGCTGCTATCCAATTGTTTGGGTGTGCCATCGGCAACAAAGCTGGCCAGTAATTTCTCACCATTCATGATTGCTGGCAAGGCAAAGCTTTCATTCCCCGCTGGTAGTTCGATCACGGCTACCCGCAAACGGCTGGCAGCATCGCCTACACTCACGTGCGGGCCACCATATGGCCATCCACTACCCAAGGTAATATCTACCCTGAGCTTGTTGGCACGTGCCTTGTCATTGGCAAAACTGACATGCTCCAAAAATTGTTTCGACAAATAAGGATAATTATGCGTGCCTTTAGCCGCATCATCCAGTTCCATAGGATAGACGGCCTGAATCTCGAAGCCACCAAAACCACCTGCCTTCATATCCAGTATTTCGCGCTCCAGCTGCTTCTTTTCCACCGATGGTCCAAACCACCACCAGCGCACCATGGGGCGCGCATCATCAGGCGGCGTGGCGAAGGCTTTGACGACTTCTTTCACTGATGGGAGATTCCCTGCTGCCTTGGTTTGTGCCATCGCCGGCGCAACGCACAGCGTGGCAATAGAAAACAGGATGCTGGTGCGCAATTTAAGGAGAGTAAATGCAGGCAAGGCAGGCTTAGTCATAGAAAATGATAGTCCAGACAATCAGAAAACAGGCGTCTATCCTGAATGGAGATCAGCTTATTGCTAAACCTATTCCATATGGAGACATGGCTATGAAAAATCCCCCTGAAGCAATTCACCATTGCGCAAAAAACGCAACAGCAAACAGGCTTCAAAGGGAGTTGAATCAGACTATACCGCTACCACTAGCACCAGCCTTAGCTGGGCGGAGCGTCGCCTGTTTTTCACGATAGCCAGTTGCACGATAGCAGGCCACCGGATCAATAGCCGCACCAGAACGCGCACGTGCCATGGCCAGGATAGGACTGACATCAGTGCGGAAAGCCTGTTTCAGTGTTTGTGCAGCCAGCAGCACATCATTGTTTTCCTGATATGCGCTCAATGCCTTGCGGTCTACCAGTGCAGACTGGACAAAAGAACGCTGTACTTCGATCGCACTTGACATCAGGCTTTCTATAGGGTCGGTCACATTGTGTGACTGATCCAGCATATAGGACGGTTTAAAAGCATCGCCGTCACGCTGCGCAACGTCAGCCAGTTCATTGAAAATCAAGAACAGCTGGAAAGGATTGATACTGCCGGAATCCAGATCATCATCACCATATTTACTGTCATTGAAATGGAAACCACCCAATTTGCCAAATTGCGCAAGGCGGGCAACTATCATTTCTATGTTGGTATTTGGCGCATGGTGACCAAGATCAACCAGACATTTTGCCTTAGGTCCCAATTCGTTAGCGCAGGCGTAACTGGTGCCCCAGTCAGCAATCGTGGTGGCATAGAATGCCGGCTCAAACAGCTTGTGTTCGATATACATCAGCCAGTCTGCAGGCAGGGCCCTGTAGATATCGCGCATGCTGTCGAGATAGCGTTCAAGCGCGCCACGCAAATTATGCTGGCCCGGGAAGTTGGCACCGTCACCCACCCATACAGTCAAGCCTTTGGAACCCAGTGCACGGCCCAGTTCTATGCATTCGATATTGTGTGCTACCGCCTGTTCACGCACGGCCTTGGCATTGGCAGTCAGGCTGCCGAATTTATAGGTCTGTTCCTGATTAACCTGATCCTGGAAGGTATTCGAATTGACGGTATCAAATCCCAGGCCATGTTTGCTGGCAAATTCACGCATGGCTGCCGGATCGCTGCTTTTATCCCAAGGGAAATGCAGGGATACGGTAGGTGTAGCCTGAGTCAGTTGATGGATGACGGCGCAGTCTTCCAGTTTTTCCATAACATCGCGTGGCTCGCCCTTGCCCGGGAAGCGTGCAAAGCGCGTACCACCGGTACCGACACCCCAACTTGGCAAGGCGACGGCAAAAGTCTGGGCTTGGGTTGTCAGTTGCTCAATATCCTGTCCGCGTCTGGCCAGGATGCTACCCAGGGCAGCATAGTCGGCATCCAGATTTTTTTGCAGTTTGGCGTTGTGTTCGGCCACTTGGCCGTGGTCAATTACTTTATCCATCTTATGTCTCCGTCTTGTTGCTGACCTGAATCAGATACCTGATACCGTGTATCTGGTTCAAGTCAGTCAATCTTTTATATTTTAGCGCGTGAATGCAGCAGCATTGCCTGCATCTACGTTGATGATGTTACCTGTGCTCTTGGCGGACTTGTCGCTGGCCAGGAAATACACTGCTTCTGCGATATCTTCCGGCAACACGCTGAGTTTCAGCATGCTGCGTTGACGATAGAATTCTTCGATATCATCTGCATCGATTTTATTCGAGACAGCGCGTTCTTCTTTCCATTTGCCACCCCAGATACGAGAGCCACGAATCACTGCATCCGGATTGACTACATTGACGCGTATGCCATGGGCGGCACCTTCGAGGGCAATACAGCGTGCCAGGTGTATTTCTGCCGCTTTTGCCGTGCAATAGGCAGAGGCACCAGCAGAAGCAACCAGGCCATTTTTGCTGGCAACAAACACCATGCTGCCGCCGATTTGCTGTTGTTTCATGATACGGAATGCGCTACGGCTGACAAGGAAGTACCCCTTGACGAGAATATCCTGGTTACGCTCCCAGATTTCCAGCGTCGTTTCATCCAGCGGTGCTGACGATGCAATACCGGCATTCGAGATCAACAAATCGATACCGCCAAAACGTAAGGAAGTTTCGCTCAATATCGCTTCCACATCGCTTTCACGGGTGATATTGGCGCTGATGATGGCTACATTATCTTTGCCTGCCACTTTGGACAAGACCTGATGTGCCTGGCTCAATGCTTCGCCATCAATGTCTGTCAACATGACGCAAGCGCCCTCTTGCAATAATTGACGTGCCACGGCCTGACCGATACCACCAGCGGCACCAGTCACCAATGCAATGCGGCCAGCCAGACTTTTCGGCTTGGGCATGCGTTGCAGTTTGGCTTCTTCCAGCAACCAGTATTCGATATCAAAGGCTTCTTGCTCTGGCAAGCCAACGTAGCTGTCAACCCCATTCGCACCACGCATCACATTGATGGCATTCACATAAAACTCGCCAGCGATCCTGGCAGTTGCCTTGTCTTTGGCAAACGACAGCATACCTATACCAGGGATCAGGTAAATAATCGGGTTGGCATCACGCACTGCCGGGCTATTATCATGTTTGCAACGATCATAATAGGCAACATAATCTGCGCGATATTGACGCAGGCCTTCATCCAAACCGCTCAAAAGTTGATCAAAGTTGGGATTGGCAGGATCGAAATCAATCACAAACGGGCGAATCTTGGTGCGCAAGAAGTGATCAGGGCAAGACGTACCCAGGGCAGCCAGTGCCTGCAAGTCTTTGCTGCAGACAAAATCCAGCACAGTTGTGCTGTCATCAAAATGGCCGAGTTTGAATTCAGTTTTACTGATTTTGCCACGCAGCACGGGCATCAGGCGGGCAACCAGGCTTGCCCGCTCTGCCGCAGGCAAGGCGCTGTATCTGGCCCCGCCAAATGCCGGCTTACGGCTGTTTTCTTCCAACCAGGATTCGGCGCGCTGTATGATCGCCAGTGTAGTTTCGTAGCAGGACTTGGCGGTATCGCCCCAGGTAAACAAGCCATGGCCTTCCAGGATGATGCCTTTCAGATTCGGCTGGGTTTGGGAAACTGCTTCCAGTTTCAGACCCAGGTCATAGCCAGGACGCTGCCAGGGCAACCAGCCCAGCTCGCCTTCGAATATTTTTTGTGTCAAATCCTTGCTATTGGCGCAGGCAGCAATGGCAATGACTGAATCAGGATGCATATGATCAACATGCTTGCGATTGATATAGGCATGCAGTGGCGTGTCAATACTGGCAGCGCGCGGGTTCAGATTGAAGGTGCAATGTGGCAAATAAGCTACCATTTCATCTTCCAGCGCCAGGCCACGGTAGCGACCTTTCAGGGATTGCAATTTATCCATGTACAGGGTCGAGAAGCCATCCATCTTGATGCTGCCCAAGTCACCACCAGAACCTTTTACCCACAGTACTTCTACCTGCTGGCCAGTCAGGTAGTCCGGCATCATCACCTTGGCCGAGGTATTACCACCGCCAAAGTTGGTGATGCGCATATCAGAGCCGAGCAGATTTGAGCGATACAGCAATAATTCTGGTTCAGTCAGGCCAGCTGCGTATGCATCATCCCAAAGTGAAGTGATAGGCTTCTTCTGCTCGGTTTGCATCGTTGAGGTCATACATTCTCCGTGATTAATTAGTGTTTTTATGACAAATTCCTTAGCCGCAAGCCCTAAGTGATCAAGAGCTGACCGGATCAATCACATCACTTGCTCATGTGAAGCATTTTGTCCGTTTTGGCAGTGGCAGTCAGTAGAAAACAGCCAGCTTTGAGTGTCAATACAGAAGCAATCAAGAAGCTGATCGAAGTCGCAATAGTCAGCATGATGATTGAAATTTTCAGAGCCAGATTAATGTGGAAGCAAATAATCAATCATTTGATCAATATATGATTGACGCCCGATTTTTAAGTGATTAGTCTCGCCATATGCCAGCAAATTATTACGAATTAATGACTGGTGCATGCCGCAATAAAGATAATAGACGGCAACAGACGGAGACAAAAATGGTAAATCACAAACGTCGTAAGCGTTTGCTGAAATTGCTCGCCGAGCATAATTCAGCAACCGTCCAGCAGTTGGTTGTTTGGCTCAGCGCATCCCCGGCGACAGTCCGGCGCGATATCAGTTGGCTTGCAGCCCGTAATCTGCTCACCCGCACACGTGGCGGCGCAGAAAACCTGCAGCAGGTAAAGCGCTCAATTGCGCTCACCAGCGAAACCTTCCAGAACAATATCAAATGCTATGCCGACAGAAAGCGGGCAATTGCACGCTATGCGGCAAACATGTGCGGCGACGGTGAAACCATCATCATCAATGGCGGCACGACGACCTTCATGATGGCTGAGTTCCTGGTCGATAAAAAACTCAAAATACTGACGAATTCTTTCATGATGGCAGAACGCCTGCTGGTCTCCAGTGAAAATGAAATCATCGTCCCTGGTGGCCGCGTGTACCGAGAACAGAATGTCATCCTCAGTCCATTTGATAACGACATCACTCAACATCATTACGCTGGCAAGATGTTCATGAGCGTTTATGGTCTGTCATTGCTGGGTCTGATGGAAGTTGACCCGCTCTTGATACAGGCTGAAAAACGTTTGATCAGCCAGGCTGAGGAACTGATTGTTTTGGCAGACAGCTCCAAATTTGCCAAGAAAGCCGGACTCATACTATGCGGTTTGAATCGCGTATCTTGCCTCATCACTGATCATTATGCATCTGACTCAGCAGTTCAATTGCTTGAGCAGTCTGGTGTCAAAGTCATTACTGTGGCACCGGAAGAATTGCCCGCAAAAGACATATTAAATAAATTTACAAATGCTTATGACGCCGAGTCTGCAAGCATGTTCCAGACGGAGACAGTTTGATGAAAAGAAGAAAAGTAATACTGGTAGCAATTGCATTGAGCATGCTGGGAGCCTTGCAGGGTTGCGAACAAAAGTCAGACAAAACAAAAATTGCCATCGTCGTTAAAAATCTGGGCAATGGCTTTTTTGACGCCGCACATGAAGGTGCCAAAGAAGCGGCCAAACAAATCGGCAATGTAGAAATCATTTACACTGGTCCGACCACACCCAGTGCCGAAGGCCAGATAGAAATCATCAATTCGCTGATCAGCCAAAAAGTCAATGCCATCGCCATTTCAGCAAATGATGCCAATGCGCTGGTGCCTATCACCAAAAAAGCCATGCAACGCGGCATCAAGGTCATCTCTTTCGACAGCGGTATCGCTCCAGAAGGCCGGTTGATGCAGCTCAACCCATCCAATGCTGAATTGATAGGTATCAAACAGCTGGAAATGGCATCCAATGCGATTGGTGGCAAGGGTGAAATCGCTATCTTGTCTGCATCTGCCCAGGCAACCAATCAGAACATCTGGATTAACGTCATGAAAAAAGGTCTGGAAAAGCCTGAGTTTGCTGGCCTGAAACTGGTAGCAACTGTGTATGGTGATGACCAGTCCGATAAAAGTTACCGCGAAGCGATAGGCCTGTTGCGCAGTAATCCAAATCTGAAAGTCATTATTTCCCCTTCCACTGTTGGTATCAACGCTGCCAGCAAGGCTGTCGTAGATGAAAAACTGGTTGGCAAGGTATTCGTTACCGGTCTGGGCTTGCCATCAGAAATGGCGGGACACGTCAAAAGCGGTGCCGTCAAGGAATTCGCCATCTGGAATCCTATTGATCTTGGGTATGCTGCAACTTATATCGCCAATGAATTTGTCAAAGGGAATCCAAATGCCAAGGCAGGTGGCAGTTTTACTATAGGCCGCATGGGTACAATTGCGATTGATGCCAATGGTGAGGCGGCGATGGCCCCGCCGTTTACTTATAACAAAGAGAATGTGGAGCAGTTCTCCAAGATATTTTAAGTAAAAATACGTGTTCAGTATCGGTCTGTGATTTTCTTCAACGGGCCGTCTGCAAACAGAAATCCGTTGTTTGTAAAATTTGTACCTGCTTGTAATTGCTCGTGCCTGCGTGTACTTGCTATTTGGTGATGCAGACAACTAACTTCTTTTCTATTATCGCCTTGCCTTATATTAATGACGTTAATGACGAACGAGCACAACCCGTTTCCCATCGCGCCGGACGGTTCACCGGCAGCACCTATTCTGGCATTGACCGGAATTTGTAAACGCTTCCAGGGCATCATTGCATTACATGAAGTTGCGCTCAATGTGCGTGCAGGCGAAGTCATGGCACTGATAGGCGAAAACGGCGCAGGTAAATCCACTTTAGTAAAAACACTGACTGGCATTTATCAGCCAGACAGCGGCAGCATACATATCGCAGGTAAGCAAGTTCGCTTCGCCAATCCACAAGATGCCATGCTGGCGGGCGTTACTGCTGTTCACCAGGAAACCGTCATGTTTGACGAATTGACGGTGGCAGAAAATATTTTCATAGGCCGCCAGCCCATGCATGGTTTTCCGGCACGTGTGGATTGGACATTAATGGAAGCTCAATCTGAAAGACTGTTTGCCAGGCTAGAAGTGTCGCTGCCAGTACGCGCCAAGGTCAAGGATCTCAGTGTGGCACAGCGTCACTTTGTCGAAATTGCCCGCGCCTTGTCACAAGATGCACGCGTGGTCATCATGGATGAGCCGACCGCATCCCTGTCACAGCGTGAAATTCAAGAGTTGTACCGCATCATCAGGCAATTACGCGCCGCAGGAACAGCGGTAATTTTCATCTCACACAAGTTTGATGAAATCTATGCAGTGGCGGATCGCTACACCGTTTTACGTGACGGTCATTTTGTTGCCGAAGGCGCGCTGGCTGATATCTCGGAACCGGATCTGGTATCCCTCATGGTGGGACGTTCCATACATCAAACCTTCCCCAAGCAAGACGTGGTCATAGGCGACACCCTGCTTGAAGTAAAAGATTTTTGTCATCCTACCGAGTTTGACAATGTCAGTTTTTCTTTACGCAAGGGTGAGATCCTGGGTTTTTACGGTCTGGTGGGTGCGGGCCGTTCAGAAGTCATGCAAGCCTTGTTTGGACTCAGCAGTGGTGTCAGCGGCAGCGTAAGTCTGGAAGGCAAGATACTTGCCATCAAATCGGCCAAAGATGCGATAGCCCATGGTATAGCCTATGTACCGGAAGACCGGCAGCATCAAGGTGGCCATCTGACTATGTCGGTGCAGCAAAATATCACCCTGCCCATCCTTGATCGTATAGGTTTCCTACTTGGCAGGCGGCGCAGTGAAGAAGCGTCAATTTCAAGACACTACAGTGAGCAGCTAGAGCTGAAAGCTAGTTACCTGACACAACTGATCGCCGAGCTGTCAGGCGGCAACCAGCAAAAAGTCATCCTGGGCAAGTGGCTGGCGACCAAACCCAAAGTCATCATTCTGGACGAGCCAACCAAGGGCATCGATATTGGTTCCAAGGCTGCTGTGCACCGCTTCATCAGTGAACTGGTTTCAACCGGATTATCAGTTATCCTGGTGTCATCCGAATTGCCGGAAGTACTGGGCATGTCTGATCGCGTTATCGTCATGCATCAGGGACATATAAAAAAAATATTCGACAGAGCACATGCCACGCCGGAGAGCGTAGTCGCCGCAGCATCTGGTAGCGACGCATTAGTAGTGGAAATGGCAGAGGAAATAGCATGAAGCACATGAAGTATTTGCAGCAGAGGGAAGTATTACTGGGATTGATGATTGTTTTTCTGATGAGCCTGGTTGGACTTCGTGCGCCAGTTTTTCTCGGTGTATCCAGCCTGTCCAATCTGTTAACTGACAGCACCCTGCTGATCATGCTGGCGGTGACCCAGATGTTTATCATCATTACACGCGGTATTGATTTATCAGTGGCGTCCAATCTGGCACTGTCAGGCATGATGTCTGCCTTGCTGGCTTCTAAATTCCCTGACCTGCCTCTTTTGCTGATTATATTGGTGGCAATGGCCATAGGTCTTGGTCTGGGCCTGATCAATGGCTACCTGATCGGTTATCTGGGCTTGCCGCCCATTGTCGTGACGCTGGGCACCATGAGTGTCTACCGCGGCCTGGTATTTGTATTGTCTGGTGGTGCCTGGGTATCGTCACACCAGATGCCTGCCGCCTTCATCGCCTTTCCGCTCAGTCAGTTACTGGGGATTACGCATCTGGTCTGGATTGCCGCCATCGTTGTTGCCGTGATGTGGTATCTCGCTCGTTATACGCATTTTGGCAGGGACTTGTATGCCATCGGCAACCAGCCTAATGCGGCCAACTACATCGGTATCCCGACCCCGCACCGCCTGTTCTGGACGTATGGCTTGTCGGGCTTAATGGCTGGCTTGTGTGGTTATCTGTGGGTGGCACGTTATGCGGTGGCGTACACGGAAATTGCCTATGGCTTTGAATTTACCGTCATTGCAGCCTGCGTCATTGGCGGCATCAATATTGCCGGTGGTGCGGGTACTGTATCTGGTGCAGTACTGGGCTCACTGTTTTTGGCAGTCATCAACAACGCCTTGCCTATCATGAAGATTTCGCCCTTCTGGCAAAGCGCGCTGACCGGCGTTGTGATACTTACCGCAGTCATGATCAATGCGCGTAGCAATAAAAAAAGCAGCCGCCAGATTTTGCCTTCGCAACTGCTGCAAAAAAACGCAATCAGGAGCAGCACGTGAACACAACTACCATGACGCCATCAAACAACAGCTCACGCTACACCATACGCGACCGCGAAGATTTTCAGTTAAAGAAAATCTTCTCGCATTGGGAAACCCTGCTGGCCATGCTGTTTGTCGCCGCATTCATTGTCAACAGTCTGGTATTGCCAAATTTTTTTGATTTGCACAATCTGGCTGATGGCACCTTCAACTTCAGTGAAAAAGCATTGATCGCCTTGCCCATGGCCTTGCTGATTATCTGCCGCGAGATCGATATTTCTGTATCCGGCATATTGGCATTATGTTCCGTTGCCATGGGGCTAGCCAATTCACACGGCTTCCCTGCTTACACTTTATTATTCATCGCCATATTTACCGGTGCTGCCTGTGGCAGTTTAAATGGCTTACTAGTGACTCGCTTTGCCCTGCCTTCCATCGTCGTGACGATAGGCAGTGTGTCACTGTTTCGTGGTCTGGCCAGCGTAGTGCTTGGCGACCAGGCATTTACTTCTTATCCGCAATTATTAATAGACTGGGGTCAGGGCTATTTCTTTGATCTTATTCCCAGGCAATTCATCGTCCTGCTGATCTTTGTCGTACTATTCGCGATTTTGTTGCATGTAACCAGTTGGGGGCGCCGTATATATGCTATTGGCAACAACCCTGTTGCTGCCCGGTTCTCTGGCGTGGCAGTCGATAAATACCGCTTCATGCTTTTCACGTTAACCGGTGCCATGGCTGGCCTGGCTGCATTTTTCCTGACAGGACGTATCGGTAGTACTCGCCCAAATATTGCCACGGGATGGGAACTGGAAATCATTACCATGGTGATTTTAGGCGGTGTCAGCATCGCTGGTGGCGCTGGAACCATTATCGGCGTGTTCCTGGCTGTATTGACATTGGGTATAGTCAATTACGGTATGGCTTTGGCAAATATTCCTGGCATTATCATGACCATCATCGTCGGTATCCTGTTGCTGATCACCATTGCCCTGCCCCGTCTGATGAATCGTAAGAAACAAAGAAAATAATCAGTAGAGAAAATAATATGCCCGGCAGCGATAAAGAACAAATAAAGCAAGATGCGAGTATCGTCCTTGACATAGGCAAGACCAATGTAAAGCTAAGCTTGCTGGATGCGCAGGCAAATGTTTTGGCCGAGCAACGCTGCCCTAATAGCATCGTCCAGGATGGCATCTATCCACATCATGATACCAACAGAATATGGTCGTGGATGCTACATGTGTTTAGTGAGTTTTCCCGTATTGCCAAGGTGTCAGCAATCATTCCTGTGACCCATGGTGCGACTGCTGCACTGGTAAACGACAAGGGCCTGGTTTTGCCAATTCTGGACTATGAATCAGAATTGCCTGAACAAGATAATAATCAGTATCAGCCGCTGCGCCCACCATATCAGCAAAGCTATTCCCCTGATTTACCAGCGGGTCTCAATCTGGGCCGTCAACTGATCTGGCTGCAAAATAACTATCCACATGAGTTTGCCAAAGCCTCGCATATACTGATGTATCCACAGTATTGGGCATGGCGCTTATCTGGTGTTGCTGCAACTGAAGTCAGCTCACTAGGCTGTCATACTGATTTGTGGAACACTCACCTGCAAAAATACTCTTCTTTGGTGGAAAAAAAGAGATGGGTTTCTCTTTTTCCACCCATGCAAAAAGCCTGGTCAAGGCTGGCAATAATACGCCCGACATTAGCGATGGAAACCGGTTTACCAGCAGAGTGCCAGATAGTATGTGGTGTGCATGACAGCAATGCATCTCTGTTGCGTCATCTACAAAATGCAGGCAAAGTCAAAAATCGCACAGTACTGTCGACCGGCACCTGGATGATAGCAGCCGCCCTGGGTGCAGATCAGGAACGGCTGGACGAGCATGCAGACATGCTGGCCAACACCAATGTGCTTGGTGAGACAGTCTCTTGCATGCGCTTTATGGGCGGGCGAGAATTTGCCACTCTGGCAGGTCAGGAGCCTGTGGTTTGCATGCAGCGCGATATCAGCAAACTGATCAGCCAAAGTACTTTCGCCCTGCCCTGTTTTGCCGAATCAGGTGGCCCGTTTTCAGGACAATTGGCCAGAATATCAGGACAAGCGCCAGAAAACATGCAGGAAAGGTATGCGCTCGCCACTCTGTATTGCGTACTCATGACTGATTATTGCCTGGAAAAACTGGGATCTGAAGGCGACATCATTATTGAGGGAAGTTTCACTAATAACCCCTACCTGGCAGCATTGCTGGCCAGCTTGCGGCCGCAGCAAAACATCATGCTGTCAAATGACACCAGCGGCACCACTTACGGGGCATGGATGCTGCATCACTGGGAGCAATTGCCACCCGTGAGTGAACAAGCAGATGCAGTGAACAAACTGGAACCCCAAGGCTGGCTAGCATATAAAGCAAAGTGGCGAGAACTGGTCATATCCAGATAAGTCTCTATCGATTTCTGCAATTCATAAATGTCAATGGGAGCCTGTCACCAGGCTCCCATTGACATTTGTTTCGTAACTATTCATTTGATAAACGAACATAAGCAGGTGCGTCACGATCAACCTGCAAGCCTTGCTCCGTCAGCAATAACTCGACTACCTGCAAGGAACTGCGTCTCTGTTCCCTCCCGTCTTTTTTCTGATCTACGCCACGCTTTCCTGGGTGGGTGAAGTAAAATAAAAATGCCCTGTCACCATTCACGACAACATCGGGATGCCCGCCAATGACGCCATCATCTTCACCATGCCCCGGCATCTCAAGCAAATTACCACCCACCTGGCGCTTCCAACTCAGTAAGTCATCTGAACGATAAACGGCCAGCCCACGCCACACATCTGTAATCATCCACCATTGCTCTTTCCAGCGAAAAACTTTCGGCCCTTCCCCACTTTGATCGCCGATGGCCTTGCCTTTGTCTGTCCAATTTTCCAGGTCAGCGCTGTCAGCATAGTAAATAGATTTTTTATCGACTTCATTGTTGTACCACATCCGATATCCACCTTCTGGCAAACGCAGCACTGTGGCATCAATCACTCGATCAGAAGCAAGTTGCAATACCCGGGCATTACGCCAGTGGCGTAAATCCTGGCTGCGCAGATGTACCATATGGCGAGGATGCTTCCAGTCATGAAAGATGCCTGGCACCACGGTCAGCAACATGTGATAGCTGCCATCATCAGCCCGGATGATATCTGGCGCCCAATGAGTAGCTTCAACCCCGCCCATGGACAACGGCAACTCTATGTCTGCCTCACCTATGTAATGCCAGTTGGCACCCTCGTCATCTGATTCAGCTATACCTATGCGTGTCCCGTGTACCCAGGCGACACCAGATGCATCGCTAGCATTTGCCCGCCGGTTGGTGTAAAACATCCACCATTTCCCTAGTGCGGTATTGCGCACCAATACGGGATCTGCAGCTCCATCCATGATAGGGTCTCTGAACAAAGGTTTGGCGGCCAACTTACCCTGATTAATCATGGGCGCACCAGGTTGACCAAAATCAGGTGTACCGTCCGTGTTCCACCTGAATGTCTGTGCACGAACATGTCTGTTAGGATCATTCAGCGCATTACCCTTGATATCACGGTAATCACGTGCGTGATACACCAGCACATCTGTCTTGCCATCCACAGTAGTCGTGAACGAATTATGCCCTGGTCCATATTGAGTAGTTGCAGCATTACTCTTGAATACGGGCTGTGCAGATTTGCTCCATACCTTTGCATCAAGCAGGTTTGCGTTTGCCGGTGCAGTTAATAAGCCCATGCAATAGTTTTCATCGGTAGCACTGGCGGAATAGGTGATGAATATACGATCATTCCTGATCAATACCGCTGGCGCTTCATTGACTTCGTATTTACGCTTCTCCCAATCATAATCGGGACGCGACAATAAAATGGCAGACCCGGCAATGGACAAAGGGGTATCCATTTTCGCCAGATAGATATTGGTATTCTTTTTATCCAGCGCAGGGTCACGTTGCGTCCACACCAGATAACGCTGACCAGCATGGGCGAACGTCGTCGTGTCCAGCGCAAATGAGTCCCAACCCGTCTTGATCTGGCCTCGCTCTATCCACTCTCCTTCAAGAGGATTGACCGCACTGCTTTCCAGTGCATACAGGCGTATATCCCAAATAGCATCTGCCCTGCCAGCAGTAAAATACAAATACCACTTCCCTTCAATAAAATGCAATTCTGGAGCCCAGATATGATGGCTCATAGGGCCGCTGGCATGTTTGCGCCAGATGACTTTGGCATCTGCAGTACCAAGTTCATTGATGCTGCGTGCGCGCCTCAACTCAATACGATCATATTCTGGCGCTGTGGCAGTAAAGTAATAATAGCCATCTGCGTGTAAAAATATTTGCGGATCTGCCCGATTCTTCACTAAAGGATTATTAAAGACAGACTCGGCAGACAAGGCGCTACCAATAGACATTAACACTATCCATATCAGGCCAAGGATGGCGATCCGGTACTTTGCATGTGAAATCATAAGGAATAGTTTAAGAATAATAGCGTGCAATAAAAACCCAGCCATCTGCACTAGCATGGCTGGGTCAAATACTGCGATTAACAAAAAATCTTACTGATTAATTCTTGATCGATACACCGATGAAATAACGACGACCAGACCATGCCAACTCATTCGGACGAGACAGATCACCTGCATCCGTAATATTTGCCTGATCAGTCAGGTTCTTGCCTTCGAATGAAATAGTAATAAACGGGCTGTAGCGATACTGGAATTTCGCATCCAGATAACCGGTTTTTTCGATAAAGTTAGGATTGCCAGATACGTCATTGGTACCAGTGTAATAACGGTCACGATAGTGATAGGCAAGGCGTGCATTGAACTTATCCTTGTCGTACCACAGACCCAGGTTATAGGCGTTTTTTGACATACCAGCATATGGCAAGATTGAATTATCCAGTGGATTCAAACGTTCAGTTCCTGGTGCATAGGTAAAGTTCATGCGGGTATAGTTGGCATCAACACCAAAACCGCTGAGGAAACCAGGCAAGAAAGTCAATGCCGTTCTACCGGCAAGTTCTATACCGCGCGTCACAGCACCAGGGTAATTGATAGGCATCTTGACGTCCCACAAGGTACCGTCTTTGAACAGATCAACATTTTTCACGTTTGTCGATACACTATTACCGACAGTGATGTTTTTACGGAACAAGGCCAGGCTGAGCTGACTATCAGCATTTGGATAATATTCCAGGCTCAGATCTGTATTACTTGCCTGGAATGGTTTCAAGGCAGGATTACCAGCCGTGCAATCATCCGTGCCATCGCCACCAAACTGTGCAGCACCACTATTCTTGGTACATGTCGCATTCGGGACGATATCCACGATCCTTGGGCGAGCCATGACCTTACCCCAGCCCACACGTACCAGGAATTGATTTGGTATCAACCACGCACCAGCATTAAAGCTTGGCAATACGTTTGAGTAAGTATTGTCTATGCTTGTAATGGAGTTAGACAGAATGACCGTATTGAAAGTAGTGGAACCAGGCGTTTTCTCAACATTGATCTGTTGCTTGAACAAGCCTTGAGAAACATCGCGTGTTTGCGTATAACGGACACCGATATTACCGAAGATATCCTTGCCAAACAATTCAGTATCAAAGTCTGCACGCAAATAGGTAGATTTAACTTTTTCATCGACAACATAAGCTGGAATCTGTGCATACATCTTACCGTCGCTACCCGGTGCGTTATACAGGTAATCATGGTTAAAGTGTGTCAAATCAAAGTTAGAGCCAACATTTGCAAATGATGGAGCAACCCAGTTGGTAGGCACATTACTGATGCTACTATAACCTTTGAAAAAAGTACCAGGTGAAGTCGAGAATACAGATTGCGCCAGCGCAGCCATGGCAGAACCGTTGACTGACTTGGTCCAGGCGTTCACATCAGCAAGGTTTGTTGGGCCCACTGTTGCACGTACCACATTGGTGGTATTCAATGGGTCGTAGCTATAAGTCTGATTGATGTTTGCCGTTTGTACATAAACATCATCTGCAGTACTGTTCAAGTCATTGCCTGCACTTGCAAGGTAACCGCCACCATTGTATTGGCTGGATTTTGCCTGCTGCGTTTGCACGCCAAACCAGATGCGTGACAGGAAATCAGCCTTCAACTTATATTTAAAATCAAGTTTGAGCTGGTCTTCTTTGTTGATCGTTTCTGAAGGACGATACTGCAGCTGAGCAGCAACATAAGAATTGGGATTCGAAGGGTTGTAACCAGAAGGGAAAGTGAAACGTGGCAGCCCGGAAGAATCAAGATTCACCTGCAATCCCGGCGCATTCTGCGTCAATATCAGGTTATTCGAATCACTGCTGTAAGTAGCTTTGGCAGATGAAGCCAAGCCTTCCACATCAAGGCTCTCGCCTTTATAGGTAAATCCGGCCGTCGTATATTTCGAATCAATTTTTAATGCGAAATCACGCAAAGATGTACTAAAGCCTGCCTGCCCGCCATTTGGCGAAGCTGCACTACCGGGTACCAGACAGTTACCCAATACATACTGAGTAACGATATGATTTTCGACTATCATGCCAGCTGGCGTCGTGGTTGTTGAAACCGGCGTACATGAACCACCCGTTGGCACAGCAGTCGTCGCGGCATAGGTCGGTAAAGTACCTGTGCTGGACAAGCGTGTTACTGCACTAAAATCTGTACCGTAGTTGTAATCTCTCAGTTTCTGATTCTGGATATTGGTCTGGTAACTTACCCAGGCATTCAGGCGGTCTGTAAATTTGTATTGCGCGGTCAGTTCAGCCGAAGTTCTTTCGTGATCACGTTCCCAGATACCATAACGGGCAATCTGTGGTGAGTAGTCATTCCATTGTGAAACGCAACTCGCTTGCAGGGCAGCTGTAGCTACAGCTGCAGTCTGCGTTGCATTCGCCGGACTGTTCAAATTGGAACAATCCGCTTTGGAACCCACACCTGCCAATACCGGATCAATACTGGGCACTGTTTTTTGTGCCGAAAAATCCCAGTCACGGAAATAACGCCAGGACGTATTTCGCGAGAAATCACCACGCGTTAATACCTTGTCGTAAATGACGTTCGCCATCAGTCCAAGGCGGTTATCAAAGAATTTATCTGTGATAAAAAGGTTAGCGCGTGGCTGTATGCCGCCACGTTGTGGTGCCTGTTCACCGGCGATACTGCCAACGATAGTCATTTTTTTGAAATCGAGTGGCTTGCGTGTCGTAATTTGTACCGAACCACCAATACCGCCCTCGGTCATATTGGCTGTCACGCCTTTGATGACGTCAATCGAAGAAATCAGTTCTGCGGGTAACTCACGCAAATCAGCACCACGCCCGGCACCCCCGGTAGTGCTCAGTACTGAAACGCCATTGACTTCAATTCGATTCAAATCCGGCTCAACACCGCGAATGGAGACACTAGTGCCTTCGCCAAACGAACGTTCCAGCTGGACACCAGTAACACGCGAAAGTGCTTCACCGACGTTTTTATCCGGGAATTGACCGATATCTTCAGCAACAATAGAATCAGCTACCGTATCTGCACGCAGTTTTCTGTCAATTGCCGAGGCAACTGATTTACGCGTTCCAGAAACAACGACAACATGATCTGCCTGCTCTTTGGTTTCTACCGGTTTTTTTGTTTCTTGTGCCATGCTTGAATTGGCAGCCAAAACGGACAATACAGCCAAGGCTGTACCTTTGAGTTTAGGATTGAAAAATTCTTTTTTGCTGCGATTGTTTAACACAATTGTCTCCTTCATTTATCGGCCATCTATGGCCTGTGTTATTAGCTGCATTCCGACTATCAGATTTGGTACGTCGTTAAATCCAGCTCATTCAATGAAAAAGATTTTAAGTGATGATGAATTCCAATTACGTTCATAAAAAAAAGAATCAAGAAAGTGATTGGTTTTTAAGCAGAAATTTGATCATTTCAGACGAGAAGATGAAAAAATGATTAAAACTGATTGCAGATTCTCAACTCATTTTCATGCGATGCAACATGCAATTTTGAAAATAAAAATAGATCAAAAAAACAATGCTGGAAATGGGGTGGCGTTTGTCATCGCCTTGAGAGTAAGGCCAGATAAGGCATTCAACTTTCCTCATTTAGAAATGCAGGAAACGAATAGTTGAAATACCTCCTTACTTACTTGCCAGCACCTTGCACTGCCAACTCACGTAAGATATCGAGCATGGCTTGTGCTCCTGGTGACAAACGATGTTGCTTTCTGGTGACAATACCATAGGCATCCATACGCAATCCCAGGTCAAATGGAAGCACGGTTAACAACCCGGAATCGAGATAGGTGCGAATTAAATCTTCTGGCAAAGCGGCCACCATATCACTGGCCATCAATAAACTGGTAATCACTGGCAGTGACAAAGTCTCTACCGTTTCTATCGGTTGATCAAGACCATGAGACAAGAATAGCGAGGTCAGACGATCGCGCAGAATACTGCCACTAGGAGGAAGTATCCATGCCTCTTTCGCGATGTCATTCAGAGTCAGTTTTTTACGTTGCGCAAGCGCGTGCTTGCTGCGTGCAATCAGGCTGTGGGGTTCATCAGTCAAGGGTTCAAAATTTAATTCTGCTGCAGATTCAGAATCAAGAATGCGTCCTATCACCATGTCCAGCTCGCCTGCACGCAGACGCTGTATCAGTATTTTGCTGGTATCCACTTGTATCGCAACATGCAAGCGCGTATGACGTGATTTAAGCAGGCTCACTGCTTGTGGAATAAGATTAGTCGATGGAGTCATGACTGAGCCTATCGAGACAAAGCCACTTAAGCCTGACAACAACTCCATGACTTCCTGATGGGCAGCATTCATCTCTGCCAGCGCTGCACCTGCCCTGCGTATCATGATCTCGCCATACCAGGTCGGTGATATCCCGCGTGGCAGACGCTCAAACAACTGTACACCCAGCGCATATTCCAGTTCTGTAAGCAATTTGGATGCCGCAGGCTGCGTCAGATGTGCAGCCTCAGCCGCATGAAATATGGAACCATGGCGTCCCAATTCAACCAATAACACCAGGTGGCGTGTTTTCAGATGTGTACGGACAAAACGATCAGGGCTGGAATTGCTCATAGCGTCAGCTGTAAAGACTAAGATCAATCATGATACAGCTGTGAACGACCCCCATCAATCAAGATATCGGTAGCATTGATGAAACGTGCTTCGTCACTGGCGAGAAAAACAGCCGTATAAGCGACTTCGTCTGGTTCACCTATGCGACGGCAAGGCAACAAGGCGGCTTGTCGTTGTTGTTCTGCTACTGGATCAGGGCAACTGGCGAACCAGGATTGTATGGCTTCAGTCAGTATCAAACCAGGTGAAATGGAGTTAACCCGTATTCCGCGCGCTGCATACTCTATACCCAAGGACCGCGTCAAACCTATCAAAGCATGTTTGGCAACCGGATATGGGAAACATCCTGGTATGATTTTATGCCCATGCACGGAAGCGATATTGATGATACTGCCAGCAGCCTGTTCAAGCATGAACGGCAAGACTGCGCGGGTAGTGTTCCAGGCACCTTCCAGATCGACAGAAAAACAACGTTGCCATTCTTCATCCGTCATTTGCAAGGGGTCTGAAAATACATTCATGCCTGCATTGTTGACCAGCACGTCCACTTTACCGAATTTTGCTATCGCCTGGTCCACCAAAGCTCGCATGGCACTGGCATCAGCAACATCTGCCTGAACAAAAAGACTATGTTCGGGCCCCAGCTCGGACGAAACACATTCAGCGGCAGTATCATGATTGTGACTATTCAGCACAACGCGTGCGCCTTGATGTACAAAAAGGCGTGCAATTGCTGCACCTATGCCCAAGGTAGAGCCAGTGATGATAGCTACTTTGCCATGCAATCTTCCGGGCACCTGAGTATTATTGATCTGGTGTAAGGACATTATGATTTTCGCGCAGACCGGCTTTTCAATTGATCCAGCAATACGGCAGCCAAAAGAATGAAGCCGCGCATCAGGTATTGATAGAAAGCGTCTACATCCAGCAAGTTCATGACATTCTCTACCGTACCCATAATCAGCACACCCACCAGTACACCAGTTATTCTGGCTTTTCCACCTTGCAGGGACACACCACCCAGTACGCAGGCGGAGATGACATCAAGTTCAAAACCTTGCGCCGAATTTGGTTGACCACTGGTTATGCGGGACGCGAGTATCAGCCCCGCAAGTGCAGTCACCAGACCCTGCAACAGAAATATCCAGATACGCAAGCGCTCAACCCGGATACCGGCGAGGCGTGCGGCATCTGGATTACCACCAATCGCCAAAGTGTTTCTGCCAAATACCGTGTGATTGAGCAAAATGCCAAATATTAAAAAACAAGCCGCAACAACCAACACCGGAAATGGCAATCCAAAAATACGGCCATCACCAAAGCTGATGAAAGTTTCATTGGAAATACCCACGGCCTGCCCTTTTGAAACAATGAATGCCAGGCCACGCACCATCAACATGGTTGCGAGGGTCGCAATCAGGGCATTCACCCGCAAATAGGCAATCAACACGCCATTGCCTGCACCTATCAATGCACCAGCCAGCAAACCGCCACCAACTGCAAGTGTGATACTGCCGGTACGTTCAAGGATGATTGCACCCAGCACACCAGTGAAGGCAATGGTCGATCCTATGGATAAATCAAAGTCACGTGAAGCCAGACACATCATCATGGTGCAGGCGACCATGCCTATCTGCGCCACAGAGAGCATCAATCCAACAATATTGGTACCTGAGAAAAAATTTTCTACTGTGAAGGACAACACAATAAAAAGTAAAGTATATGCCAATGGCATACTCTGTTCATGCAACCAGTGCTGGGTCGTCTTCATACTATTTTTACTGTTCATACTGTTGTTCTGTCTCGGTTTTATTTGCTGAACTACTGTTTCATCATCTGTCTGTGCAGGATTAAGGGAAGACATGAAAAATTCCTGTAAAAATTATGCTGCTTGCAAATCAGGCAGTGCCAATTGCAGAACTGCTGCTTCATTCGCCTGGCTACGCTCAAGTTCACCACTGATCTGCCCTTCACGCATGACTATGATGCGATCACAAATCCCTAATACTTCAGGCAATTCACTCGACACCACAATCACACAGCAACCGCGCTCAGCAACTTCATGAATGATGCGATAGATTTCATTTTTTGCGCCGACATCGATGCCACGCGTTGGTTCGTCCAGTATCAGCACTTTCAAACCCGGCTCCGCCAGCCAGCGCGCCAGAATGACTTTTTGCTGATTGCCACCTGAAAGCAAGCGAATTTCTTGTTCACGATTCGGCGTCTTTATTTTCAACCTTTGAATAAAGCGATCAGCCAGTTCTGCTTCTTGTTTATGTCTCAAAAAAAGACCTGCTAACAGACCATGCCGGCGACAACTGATATTGATGTTTTCAGCGACAGATGCTTCCGCCAGAATACCTTGCTCTTTGCGGTCTTCAGGACACAATACTATGCCTGCCTCGATCGCGGCAGCCGGCCCATGATCAGGCACATTGACACCATCCAGCACCACACTGCAACCAGCGTCTTTCTTGTCAGCACCATATAACAGACGCATCAACTCGGTACGGCCAGCGCCAACCAGTCCAAAGAAGCCCAGCACTTCGCCACCGCGCACACTGAAATTTTGAGCCACTTTAAGCGTCTCGCCTTTCAGTTGCCTTACCACCAGCCTTTCAGAATGTAGTTGGCGTGGCCGGTAATCGTAAATATCACTGAGTTCACGTCCCACCATATCGTTGATGAGTACATCGCGTGGCACATCGGCCATTACCGGATGCGTGACAATTTTTTGACCATCACGAAAAATCGTGCACGTATCGCAGAGAGCGTATAACTCTTCCAGTCTGTGAGAAATATAGATGATGGTGCGACCTGCTGTACGCAGATCACGTATCAGGCGAAACAGAATTTCGCTTTCGCGATATGACAAACTGCTGGTAGGTTCATCGAAGGCAATGACCTGTGCATCCTGCAGCAAGGCCTTACATATTTCTGCCATTTGCCTTTGTGCTATCGATAAATCGCAGAGTCGGGCATCCGGATCAAGATCCACACCCATTTGCTGCAGTCGCTGGCTTACCTGGCGCCGCGCTTCAACCTTGTTCACAAAACCCAGTTTTTGTGGCAATCGCCCCAATAACAAATTTTCTGCAACCGTCAGTTCAGGGACATATTGCAATTCCTGATGAATGACTGCGATACCCGCTGCGATGGCATCACCGGCAGACGAGAAATGGCAAGCGCGTCCATCCAACAACAAGCGCCCGCCATCCGGTTTGTACTGACCACCCAGTATTTTCAATAGTGTCGATTTACCTGCGCCATTTTCACCAAGCAAGCCATGTACGGTACCCGCATGGGCTTCAAAGCTGACGCCATTGAGTGCTTTCACACCCGGAAAATATTTACACACATCTTCAAACTGAAGAGATGGAGCCTGAGATGATGGCATGATCGGCTATATCCTAGAGTCCGAATTCTGCACGTACATCGGTCTGATTGCGACGTGTCATCAAGACACCGGTAGTCAGTGTCAGTGGCGCAGGAGCCTTGTTTTCAGCTATCCATTTATACATGTTCACTGAAGTTTCATAGCCATGACGCTTAGGGCTGATCAATACCGTGCCATAAAATCCAGTTGGATTGGGTTTGGCAAATTCATTCAATGCAGTTTTACTGCCACCTATCCCTATCCCTATCACGGCATCACTACGTAAGCCCCTGCCCTCGGCTGCACGCACTGTGCCAAGAACAGCTTCATCATTCATGCCAAATACCAGCCAGCGTTTGAATTTTGTTTGTTTGGTCAAAGCGATATTGGCAGCGTTGAAGGCACTTTCCGTATCCGTTTTTGCCTGTGCTGCATCAATAATATTAGCAGCCGGAAAACCAGCAGCCTTTAATGCATCCAGTGCACCTTGAGTGCGTTCACGAGCCGTAGGCAATTGATCAAAGGCCATGTGCATGGCACCGACTTCTGCCATATTCCAGCCGCGTGACTTCATTTCTTCTATCAGCCCCTGACCAACCTGCTTGCCAATTTCATAGGCAGAAATACCCATGTGCGGGATAGATGCTATTGGCTTGCCACTACCGTCGACAAGCTGGTCATCGACCGACATCACTTTCAGGTTATTTCTTTTGGCGGCACGCTCAACTGCCATACCCAGTTTGACATCCGGCGCACAAATCACAAAACCCTGGGCTTTTTGTGCAGCAAGATTGTCTATCGCAGCCATCATTTTTTCACCATTGGCCACACCTATTTTCACCAGGGAAAATCCTTTTTCCTTGGCCGCCTGCTCTGCATAGCGCCATTCATCCTGGAACCAGGGTTCTTCAGCCTGTTTCACCAGGAAACCTATTTTTACAGGATCGGCTGCCTGTGCTGCAGATACTGCGACAAGACTGCAACAGCCGACAGCTAAAGTTAAACCAGTGGCACTTAAGAGCTGCAAGCATACTTTTCTTATTGCGGTTTTCATCATCATTGTCTCTTTATTGTTTTGGGGGCTAAGGGCAATACTGAGCCAGCATCACTGTCATCAAATAGGGTATCGGCTACTGCCAGCGGCGCATCCATCTGCATCGCAAACAAACTACCAGCAGCTGGCATGCGTGATAATTCTTCGGCACTCATTTCCTGGCGTGCACTGCTGACCATGAGATAGTCGCCATTGACGCCGCCAAATGCAGGGCAGGTAGGGTTTTTGGTCGGCACTGATAATCGCTGCAGACAACGCCCATCAGGCGCGTACTGGACAACACTGCCAGCACCCCACTCTGCATTCCACAAGCATCCATTGCGATCAATGACAGAACCATCTGGATAGGCTTTATCACTTTCCGGTATGGCGAACAAACGAACATTACTCACCCTGGCAGTTTCAGCGTCATAGTCACATTGCTGTATGCGGCGGGTTAACGTGTCGGTAAAGTACATGGTCTTGCCATCAAGGCTAAAGCAAATACTGTTGGCAATCGCTACGGCAGGCAAAGCCAGTCTACGCAAACCATAAAGCATGGAAAACTGGTAAAAACTGGCAATAGGACGTTTTTCTGGCGCTTCATTCATGGTGCCAAATACGAAATAGCCGCGCCTGTCGGTACGCCCATCATTCACACGTGTGCGCGCTTCTGCCGGATCAACCGCAACCAGCGACTGCACTGCCAACTGGACTGCCGCAGTAGCACTTGTCGTCAACTGTGCAGATGAAGCAGGCACGCCTGCATTTTTGGGTAAGCTGGCAAAACACAGGCGTTTCGCCAAACCAAGCAAAATACGACCAGAACGGCAATGCGCGAAAGAACCCAGGCGATCTGGCAATCTGTAAGTGACCACAGCTTGATCAGGCTTCCAGGTTTGCAAGCTTGCGGCTTCAATATCGGTCCACCACCAGCTTTCTGTACTGCCGTGCCAGCTCAGGCCCTCCCCCAAAGTGGCCGAATGCGCCACGGCCTGTTGCAGGCTGTTCATTTTATGGCCCGATAATGCAATGTTAGAAAGTGGCATGACTTCCATACGTATTCTGTGAATAAAGTCTATCTATTACTAATCGACACTTACGTGCCAGCGATCTTAATTACCAGCAAATTCTTTTCAATACAGACAATAAAATAACAACTCCAGCTATCCCGAACAAATGTAAATTTACGATTTATGTATATGAATTTGGCATAGCTCTCGATTTAAGCCTCAGGAGAGGTTTTTCTCCGCGCCTTCCCTGATCGCCCGGACAAAATTGCGTGCCTGCGTCCTTACTGCTGCAGCATCCATGCCCGGTTTATACAGGGCAGACCCCAGACCAAATCCACTGACACCAGCCTTCAGGTAAGGCTGCATATTTTCAGGAGTAATCCCGCCGACAGGCAAGAGACGCAAACTGGCTGGCAAGACGGCACGCATGGCACGTACTATCGGTGGCGTGACCAGTTCAGCGGGAAAAAGCTTGACGGCATCTGCACCTGCGTACATGGCAGCAAATGCCTCCGTCAGTGAACTGGCACCTGGCACGCAATATAGGCCTTGGGTTTTGGCTTCCTTGATGACCTGGACGTCTGCATGCGGCATAACGATCAAACGCCCGCCAGCGTCACGCACCTGACGTACAGCATCCGTACTCAATACCGTACCGGCTCCCACCAAGGCATCTACTGGCAGGCAACGGCTCAATATGCCTATCGATTCGAGCGCAGAGGGTGAATTCAGCGGGACTTCTATGATGCGAAAACCGGCTTCATATAAATCTGTGGCCAATACTTCCACTTCTTCAGGGTGTATGCCACGCAAGATGGCAATCAGGGGCAAATCAGAAAATGCCTGATCGAATGTGGCTGGTATGGTTTTCATGAAATTCTTTCGGGTAGCGTGGATATGCACATTCAGGATTGCAGCATGCCTGCCGTGACCGCCAGATGCCATAAACCCGCTGGTGCGGTATTGACCAGTACTGCATCTGGCTTGACACCCAGACGTGAAAAAGCCAAGGAGTATCGTGCGCAAAGGGAAGCATCGCCGATCAGTATCAGTGGTGCATGTACCAGGCCATGTTCTGAGCGCCAATGCAAACCGGTCAATAATTCATTGGCGATCAACAAGCCGGACAGATAATCCGCCAGTCCGCTATGCGGCATCTCACCCATCAAGCCCAGGGTGCGCACACTGAACAATTGATGGCTCAGACCCTGGCCCATCAACTTGCGGGCAGCATCCAGGCCAGCAATAAAGGTGGTATTGTCAGTTTGCCCCTGTACCGCAGGCATCAAACGGCCAAGGACTGAATGCTGCTTGAGTACGGCAAACAATTCACCTGTCATGTGCGTGGCAAAAACTTGCACCTTTCCGTCTACGATACTGGCCCATTTCGAATGCGTACCTGGCATGACTATGCACGACTGGCTAGCCCAGTCTGGCTGCCCTTGCAGTGCACCAACAATCTGGGTTTCTTCGCCACGCATGACGTCAGGTGCATCGCCGCGATATAACAAGCCCGGCACAATACCCAGACGTGAAGGCATAGGGCGCAAATCTCCGGCATCTATAGACAGGGTATTGATAGCTATATCCCGTGCATCCGCGGGACTTTGCACATATGGCACCTCTTGCCAGCCATGCTTGCTGCCGACCATGCCACAAGCCAGGAGAGGAACATCAGGCCAACTTGCCAGCCAGTCACCCGCCAGCTCCTGCAGTACCTGCACATAAGCTGCTTGCCCGCCCTGCATGACAGAAATACCGGAAGCCGCTTGCCGGCTATCGATAAGCTGACCATTCTGTCCGATCAAGAAAATCCGCAAGCCTGTACTACCCCAGTCAATACCGATCAGACTCACATTTTCTTTATCGTCCAAAGGCAGAACTGCCTTGCTTTGTGCGGTATTCATTTCTACCATTCCGCAACACTGCCGTCAGGATGGCGCCATAGCGGATTACGCCAGTCAGGGGCACGCAGGCTGGCTTCTTTTACGCGTTCTTCATCAATTTCCACGCCCAGGCCAGGCTTAGGCAAGGCGGCAATATAGCCATCGGTAATGCGCAAGTCTTCGCGATTGATGACATAATCAAGCAGCTCTGCATCCTTGTTGTAATGGATGCCCATGCTCTGCTCTTGCAAGACTGCGTTATGGGCGACAAAATCGAGTTGCAAACATGCTGCAAGCGCAATCGGCCCCAAGGGACAATGCGGTGCCAGGGCAATATCGTAGGCTTCTGCCATTGCGGCAATTTTATGGCATTCAGAAATTCCACCCGCGTGAGACAGGTCGGGCTGGACAATGGCAATGCCCCCCTCCTGAAACACTCGTTTGAATTCAAAGCGCGAATACATGCGTTCGCCTGCGGCCAGCGGTATTGAGGTACTTTCTGCCAGGCGTGGATAATATTCTGCCTGCTCTGCCAGCACCGGTTCTTCCACAAACAAGGGACGATATGGCTCCAGGGCGCGCAACAAGACCTTGGCCATGGGTGCTGCAACACGGCCATGAAAATCAATGCCGAATTCAATCTGGTTACCAAAGGCACCGCGAATTTCAGCAATCCGGCCAACGGCAGCATCTACCGCGGCAGCGCTGTCAATAATGCCAAATTCTTCTGTGCCGTTCATCTTGAAGGTATCAAAGCCCGCTTCGCGCAAACGACGTATATCAGCAATCACGTCAGCAGGTCTATCACCGCCAACCCAGCTATAGGTTTTCATGCGGTCACGCACCAGGCCACCCAGCAATTGATATACTGGCACGCCAAGAGCTTTTCCCTTGATATCCCACAAAGCCTGATCAATACCTGCCATGGCGCTCATGAGGATGGCACCACCGCGATAAAAACTGCCACGATACATGACTTGCCAGAGGTCGTTGATGCGGGCCGGATCTTGCCCTATCAGATAGTGAGCAAATTCCTGCACCGCTGTTTCTACAGTACGGGCCCGTCCTTCAATGACTGGTTCGCCCCAACCAACAATGCCCTCATCGGTTTCTATTTTGAGTAACATCCACCTTGGAGGGACACGGTATGTAGTCAGTTTTGTTATTTTCATGACGCAATGGCTAAGCAAATGAAGTCATGAGTGTAGATGGGCACTCATGATAAGAAATATGAATTAACTACCCCAAAGTATATGAATTTGGCATAGGTACTGATATGATCAGACGAGGAAAACCTAGTGCCGGCAGGCTCACCACCAGACAGGATCACAGGGCCGCATTGCAGAAGAAGAATTCAACACTGACGCTCAACTACAGGTTCTCTCGCTTTACCTGTTTGTGCTGGATATCTGCCAGACCATTACAATCTTTCGCCGAGAAGTCCTTTACGTCCAGCAGACTAAAGTCTGGTGCGCCCGATTGCCGAGGGAAATTCACCTGACCAAAATAAGCACGATTCACATCATGCAAAACAAAGGCTGGCCTGCTGTCTGGCTGCGCATATTTGATATCAACATGATGCAACTCCAGGTTATTGACGTGACGCGCAAACAATGCATGCGCAGGGCTGAGACCAAACATGCTGGGTTCCGGATAACTACCCGCATTTTCTGGAGGATTGGCAGCTACTTTACTAAGATCACCGCCACCCTGATGCAAGACATGCATATTACTGATACGCACATCTTCTATAGGATAGCCAGGCACGCCGCTGATGATGGATGCATAGCGTGAATCAGCGCCCGACACTGTGACATTGCTGATATTGATGCGCCGTATAGCCCCTGTCGTTGCGCCATCAGGGGCTCGCAAGCGACTGCCAAGACGAATGAATATGGGTGGATTGGTCAAATCACGCATGGTCAGATTGTTGACACTGATATCCTCTATGATGGCACCGTCCACACTTTCTATGGCCAGCCCACGGCAACGCTCAAAAACGCAATTTGAAATTGCAATATTACGGAAGCCTCCGTTTGATTCAGTACCTAGCTTGATGCGTCCAGCCACGCCTTCTTTATCGGGCGCAAATTCTTGCTTGCGCTGGAAACTACCATCCAGAAAAGTACCCAGGTCGAAACCGGAAACCTGGCAATTAGTAATGCTGATGTTTTCAGTAAAGCGTTTGTAACCCAGTGCGTATGAACTTTTCAGGCATATCGCGTCATCATTGGGAGAATTGATACTGCAATTAGAGATATGAACATTGCGACAACAATCTATATCAAAGCCATCTCTGTCCGTATCCACCTTCAAATTATCTATCGTCATATTGTCAGCGGCTGTTGCCAGCAAGGCGAAGTGGCCGCCGTTGAAAATACTGATATCACGCAAGATAATGTTTTTACAGTTTTTAAGAGCAATCGCTTTATTGCCCTTACCCACCATATCAGCGCCATAAGCCATGCCATTACCACGTTCACCGTGCGGGTCGCTACTACCAAGACTGAGTGGCATATCGCCTGGCTTGGCAGTGCGGCGCGGGCCTGGCCCGGCATGCGTTAAACCGGCACCATAGATGAGCCCGCTACCCAGAATGGCGATGTGTTCAAGATTTTCGCCCCAGATCAGGCTATTGTGCCAATGGCTATGCCCAAAATCCTGATAGGCATCCCATTCGTTTGCTTCTGCCTCATCGTAACTGCCGCCATGTTTTGCAGGGTCTGCAGCAATCAGGGTGGCACCAGCATCCAGATACAGAGTGACATGACTTTGCAGGCGAATCGAAAAACTCAGGTATTTACCAGCCGGGAAGTATACTATCCCACCACCTGCTGCTGCAGCAGCCTTGATAGCGCGATTGATGGCATCAGTGTCAAGCTTCTTGCCATTGCCGCTGGCACCGAAACCCCTGACATTAAAATTACCCACCAGATTGGCGTTGGCAGTAGCTTTCCCTTGCGCCACCACTGGCAGCGCATACATGGGTAAGGTGGCAGCTAAGGCTCCTGTGCCGAACATGCGTAAAAGGCCACGTCGCAATGGCGATGATGTCTGTTTATTCAATCTTCTTGTCTCCAACTGATCTTTTTAATGGATTTGACATGGCATTTTTTCTTTTTATCCATGCAAAATATCAATCGAGATTACCATTAAAAAACGAGGGTACATCTGGTCAAAATGTTCAACTTGATGATTAATAGTGAGCAAGCCCTTGAGCAATCCGCATGAAAAACATCAATTATCCTGACCTGATCTGCTGGATAAGATAGTGCACACATTGAATTGCTTGAAAAAAGCGAAAGTAATCTGCTATTGCTCATCAGCGTGATTACATCACTCCCTGCTGTTGACATGCTTTACCGCCAAATTGATACTCGAAATAATAAGCTGCAGTCTTAAATATTAATGTAGCCATAAAAACAGAGACATCTCACACCAAGTCCAAGCAAATCAAGTTCCCTAGCCAGATGGACATGGCTCATCGCCCGGTGTGGGCATTCATCTACTCATTCCCAATTCTTTGTTTGACTATGGTCAGAAGGAAAATGATGAACTCAGTAGTACGCTCAGTAGTACGAGTTGGATTGACTATGCTGGCATTGACGTGCAGCGTAAGCTTGGTACATGCACAGACACAAAATGTAGTGCAACCTCAAAATCCGCCACAAAGCTCCCCAGTCACCGGTGATGCCCTGATGGACAGTTTCGGGCTGACCAGTACCAACAAAGTGCAGACCAATAGTACGGTTGCGCCACCTAATGCCAACCCCAAAGTGATTCCGCTCAAGGGTGACACCAGCTTCCTGATGTCGGCCTTTCCTTCTACATCACAAAACAAGCTCAGTCTGTTCACTTCTTACGACGGCGTAAGCTTTGCACCACTTGCCTCAGAAGCGTATACGCCGCCACAGGGCCTGTTGCGTGATCCATCGATTTTGCATGCAGATGATGGTTATTATTATGTGATTTACACGACCGGCTGGACTGGCGATACCTTTGGTGTCGCCAAAAGCAGCGACCTGCGCCACTGGCAACATGTACGCGATGTACATCTGCAATTACCTGACACAAAGAGCAAGATCAGCAATGTCTGGGCACCAGAATGGTTTACCGACAGTGATGGCACTGTCCACATCGTCGTCTCAGTATCAACTCAGGGAACCAAGGGCCCCTTTGGAGCCTATGTACTGCATGCGCTGGACAAGACGTATGCCAATTTCTCACAAGCCCAGGCCATGGCAGGCCTGCAAAATAATTATATTGATACCTTCCCTATCAAGGATGGGTCACGCTATGTGGTTTTCACTAAAAATGAAACCAGCAAGTACATAGAAATGGCGACCGCCCCTGCCCTTGCCGGGCCATGGAAAGTTGAAAAAACTGGCGACTGGGCAGGCTGGGGGAGACCGTCTGAAGGTCAGGCGCTGGTCAAGCTGAAAAATGGCGGCTGGCGTATTTACTTTGATGACTATACGACCAAGCATTACTGGTATTCGGACAGCAAGGACAATTTCAAAACCTGGACAGCAAAGCAGGAACTGGGTGGCGTATCGGGCGCGGTACGCCATTTCACCGTCATCAGCGAACCGACCAAGGTCCTTGAGCAGGCCGTCGCTGCCAAAGCCTCTGCCAGGAAAATCACATGGGATAAACACTCGCTGATGATAGACGGCAAAAGGGAAATGATCTGGGCTGGTGAATTTCACCCCTTCCGCCTGCCCAATACTTCCCTGTGGCGTGACGTTATACAAAAAATGAAAGCCACTGGTCTCAACACTGTGGCCATTTACTTTGACTGGGGTTATCACTCGTCCCGCCCGAATCAATATGATTTTTCCAGCATACGTAATGTAGAACTGGCAATAGAAATGGCAGAACAGGAAGGCATGTATGTCATTGCCCGCCCCGGCCCGTATGTGAATGCAGAGCTGACACTGGGCGGTTTTCCTGGTTATCTGGCCCGTCAAAAGGCAATTGCCCGTACCGATGCAGCTGAATATATGCAGTCTGCTGACGAATGGCTGACCCAGATTGACGCGATCATCGCGCGCCACCAAATCACCACTGGCGGCGGCACCGTGATTGCTTATCAGTTGGAAAACGAATTATCAAATACCTCGGATACGCATAAACGCTATATGCAGCATCTGGCAGACAAAGCCAGGGCAGATGGCATCAGCGTGCCACTGTTCCACAATTCTGCTGGTCGCCTGCCTAACTGGACACCACCCAATTCCAGCGCGCCCTATGCGGTGCCGGGCCCCACCGACTTGTACAGCTTTGACGGTTACCCCGGCGGGGGCTGTACCAATACCAAGGAAATTGGCAAACCGAATGTCGTGCCCAACTGGGGCATGTACGGCGAAATCCCTGCCAGCACCGGAACCGGACCAGTCAAGATTGGTGCCCTCGCCTCTCCCAACACGCCAGGCTTTGCGGCAGAAATGGGCGGTGGTTGGTTTGATTTCTGGGGCAGCGTCGGCACCTATGACTGTACCGCGCAGCGCACGGGATCGAATTATGTGCGCACCTTCTATGGTGCAAATCTGATCAATGGTATTTCCATCCATTCTATCTACATGATGTATGGCGGCACATCCTGGGGCTGGCTGCCAGCGCAGGTGGTGTATACGTCCTACGATTATGGCGCAGCAATCGACGAAGGTCGTGGCTTGCGTGAAAAAGCCCTGACATTGAAGCAGATGGGGCATTTTGTTGAGGCCGCAAAATCTGTATTGAGTGCCATGGATAAAGGCGAGGCAATCACCGCTTCCAATCCTGCGGTCAGGCTGTACCACAATATCAGTCCGGTGAATGACTCGCATCTGATTTTCGCCATCCATACCAAAACTGATTCAACCACTGAAGAATTGTTCAGCTTCAAGCTCACTACACGCGATGGCAGCTACCAGATCCCGCAGGCAGGTACTTTGCGTATCAAGGATCAGAATGTCAAACTGCTGTTGTCTGTCTATGCCTTGGAACGCCAGCATCTGGTCTACACCACATCAGATACCCAGACCCACCTGCAACAGGATGAGCGCGATATCGCCTTGCTGTATGGCCGCAAGGGTGAAGATGGTGAAACCGTACTGCGTTATCAATCAGCGCCAAAGATCGAAGTACTGGAAGGCGCAGCCAATGCAGTCTTTGATCCTAAAAACGGCGATCTGCGATTGAACTATGTGCACAAGGATTTGATACGCGTACGTATCAGTGGTGGTGGCAAAGCAGATTTACTGCTCTTGCTGGCCGATGATGAAACCGGACGCAACTTCTGGCGTCAGGAAACCGCACATGGCCCTGTCCTTGAGCGTTCTGAGGCACTGGTGCGCCAGGCCAAAGTACAAAGCAATATCCTGCACCTGAGCGGCGATACCCAGCAAAACAGCAAGCTGGAAATATGGGCACCGAAAGCCATCACAAAAATCACCTGGAATACAGTCGCTATCACCAGCAACAAGAATGCGGATGGCAGTTTATCGACAGAACCTCTGGCCGGCCCTGCCGACATTGTTTTACCAAAACTGATGCAACAGACATGGATGCGTCGCATGGATTCGCCAGAGGCAGCCAAAGTCTTTGACGACAGCAAATGGCGCAAGACTGACCTGACCTCTACTGCAGCCACTGTCAAGACCACGCCACCTGCTGGTCAACCCATACTCAGCATGAGTGATTATGGCTTTCACCATGGTGATGTCTGGTACCGCGGTTACTTCAAGGTCCAGGCTGGCAAACCACTGCCTGAAGAATTGGAAATCAGTTATGGCGGCGGTGGCGCAGGCTTCATGCAGCTATGGCTGGATGGTGCCTACATCGGCGAAAATGAAATGCCGACCGGGAAACCTAAGCCAGACAATTGGGGCACTGTCAACTTCAAGCTGCCCGCCGAGGCATTAAATACAGGCGAACATGTACTGTCGGTCATGGTCAGAAATAATTCCCACAACTGGGATCTGGCAGCCGATGATGAACATAAAGTGGCCCGTGGTTTGATCAGCGTGTCGCTGACGCATGACATCAAAGAAAAATTTTCCACACCAATCACCTGGAAAATCCAGGGTAATAAAGGCGGTGAAGAAATAGCTGATCTGGTACGCGGCCCCATGAATAACGGTGGACTGTATGGTGAACGTGCAGGCTGGTATTTGCCGGTTGGTGCGAAGCCTGACAATAGTGGCTGGGAGAAAACCAGCCCCAACGCAGCACCACCAGTGGCAGGTACTTACTGGTTACGTACCAATTTCACCCTGGATATGCCGGCAGGCCACGATGTGCAACTGGGCCTGGCCTTAGGTGATACCAGTCAGCCACGCTCTGACCGCAGAAACCGCGTCCTGATTTTCGTCAATGGCTGGAATATGGGGAATTTTATTTCCCATATAGGTCCGCAACGTCTTTTCATCCTGCCACCAGGCATATTGAATCCTAATGGTGAAAATACGCTTACGTTGGCAGTCAGCACCGATGGCAAAGCTGCGAATGCGCTGGAGCCGCTGGAATTGGTCAAGATACGCGCAGCCCGTGGTGGCGTACCGTTGGAACTGGTCCCAAGCCCTTCTAACCTGCAACGCTGATGACAAACGGAAATCTGCAAATATGAAAATCAATCATGTATTGACCAGCGCTCTGGCAATCGCCAGCCTGGCTGGTGTTTACAACAGCCAGGTGCAGGCAGCAGGCCATACCACTGTCAAAGCCAAAACTGTAAGCCTGGGTAACGCATCGCTGAGCGGCAAGCAAATGGAAAAGCTCGATCGTGGTGTGGTCGCCATCAATACCGGAAAAGCCAATTTCATCAGTTGGCGCTTGCTGGGAACCGATCCAGACAATATCAGTTTCAATATTTATCGCGGACAGGATAAATTAAATCGCGTACCCCAACGATTAACCAATTTCACCGATGACGCAGGTACACCCGCCAGCAGCTACACCATACGTCCTGTCATTGACGGTGCTGAATTGCTGGCAGATGCACCCAAAAGCACATGGAGTAATTTGTATAAAACCATACCCGTACAAAAGCCAGCTGATGGCATCACTCCTGATGGATCAAGTTACAGCTATGTGCTAAATGATGGTTCCGCAGCGGACCTCGACGGTGACGGCGAGTATGAACTCATCGTCAAATGGCAACCCACTAACGCCAAGGACAATTCCCAGGCTGGCTACACGGGCAATACCTATGTGGATGCCTACAAACTCGATGGCACACTATTATGGCGCATCGATCTCGGCAAGAACATCCGTGCGGGTGCGCATTACACCACCTTCCTCGCTTATGACTTCGATGGCGATGGCAAAGCAGAAGTCATGATGAAAACTGCGGATGGCACCATAGATGGCAAGGGTAAAGTCATCGGCAATGCCGCTGCTGACTATCGCAATAACAAGGGATATATTTTATCAGGCCCTGAATACCTGACTGTCTTCAATGGCATGACCGGCGAAGCCATGGCCAACGCCGACTATATCCCGGTGCGTGGTGATATTACTGCCTGGGGTGACGGCTATGGCAACCGTGTAGATCGTTTTCTAGGCACCGTTGCTTTTCTGGATGGAGAACGTCCAAGCGCTGTCTTTTCGCGCGGCTACTACACCCGTGCAGTCATTGCAGCCTGGGACTGGCGCGACGGCAAACTCACCAGCCGCTGGACGTTTGACAGCGATATTACAGGCGGCCCGGTCAACCACCAGGGTGCACACTGGATGTCGGTGGCCGATGTCGATGGTGACAGCAAGGACGATCTCATCTATGGTGCTGCCACTATAGGCAGTAATGGCAAAATGCTGTACAGCACTGGTCTGTGCCATGGTGATGCCCTGCATGTAGGCAAGCTTGACCCCAATCGTCCGGGACAGCAAATTTACATGGTGCATGAAACGCCAAGCTGCTATGGCGCACACGGACTGGAAATGCATGATGCAGCTACCGGAAAGATACTCTGGAGCGTAGATGGCAAAGGTGCTGATGTCGGTCGCGGCGTCTGCATGGACATAGACCCTGCTTACCCAGGCGAAGAATGCTGGGGATCAGTCGGTGGTTTGATGAGTGCTGGTGGCGTCGAAATTTCACCTCAGCATCCGCGCCGCGTCAACTTCGCTGTCTGGTGGGATGGTGATCTCTTGCGAGAATCACTGGATGGTACCCTGATCGAAAAATGGAATCCAAAATCCTTCTCCTTCGAGCGTTTGCTGAATGGGGCAACTTACAATGCCGCATCCAACAATGGCACCAAATCCACACCTGTGCTGTCGGCTGACTTGTTTGGTGACTGGCGTGAAGAAGTCGTCTGGCGCAATAATGACAGCACTGCCCTGCTGGTATTCAGCACCACCATACCGACACCACATCGCATCACCAACCTGATGCACAATCCGCAATACAGAATGCAGGTGGCAGGGCAAAACGCCGGTTACAACCAGCCCCCTCACCCCAGTTTTTACCTGGGTGATGGCATGACTGTGATCAAGCCAGACGTCATTTACACACCTTGATACGCCTTGATACACCCTGACTCTTTGATCGTCATCGATCAAGAACAAGTACAGCTATTTTCAGATATGCAAAGTAATGGATAATGTTTAAATTAACGCGTCGCAGCTTCATCAAAACAACGGCAGCTACCGCACTTGCCAGTCACATACCATCCCTGCACGCGCAAAATCTGTCTGCGGGTGATGTGGGGAATGCAGGCGCAGCAGGTGCCACATTAAAAGCAGATGAGTTCATACGCCTGAACTGGCTGGAAGGCAAAGCTCCGCAAGTATTGACAGGCGCAACAGTAGGCGTGCCATGGCCACGCGGCAAGATAGCCAAAAGCCAGCAGTTTCAATTGATTAATCAGGACGGCAAAGACTTGCCTACCCAAAGCTGGCCTTTGGCATATTGGCCAGATGGTACTTTGAAATGGACCGCACATGCCGTGGCCGCCGGCGTCAGCCTGGATTCAGAATTGCAGGTCAAACCTGTAGCAAAGACAGTTTTGCCATCTGAAAAGATGGTCAGCGTCAGACAAACCAAAGATGGGTATGTGATTGATACCGGCCTGATGGTGTGCGAAGTCGCCACGCAAGGGGCGCAATTTATCCGCAGGGTACAGCGTGATGGCAAAGACATCATGCGCAACGGCCACCTGGTCGCCATCACCGATGATCAGCCGGATGGCGAAAGCGGTACCACCCGCCAGCACAATTACATCAGCAATATCAGTCAAGTCAATCTCGAGCAAAATGGCCCGGTACGTGCAGTACTGAAGGTCGAAGGCATGCACAAGGATGCGAAGCGGGCCTGGCTGCCTTTCGTGGTCAGGCTGTATTTCTACGCAGGTGCAGATACCATACGCGTCATGCACAGCTTTGTTTATGACGGCGATGAGCAACGCGATTTCTTGCGTGGCATAGGCTTGCGCTTCGATGTCGCCATGCGTGATGCGCTGTATGACAGACATGTACGCTTTGCTGGCGAGAATACGGGCTTGTGGGCAGAAGGCGTGCGCAATATGACCGGCCTGCGCCGTGACCCCGGCCCGGCAGTGCGCAATGCCCAACTGGCAGGACTGCCCTGCCCACCACTGACACAGTTTCCTGAAGTGATACAGCGCCTGATCCATCTGGTACCGGCATGGGGCGATTACACCCTGTCTCAACAATCGGCAGATGGCTTCAAGATACGCAAACGCACCAAATCAGGTTATGGCTGGGTGGAAGCAGCCTGGGGACACAGATCCCCCGGCACCGGTTATATAGGCGGCGTCAGTGGCGGCGTTGCTTTTGGCTTGCGCGATTTCTGGCAGCGCCATCCTACCCAACTGGATATCCGGCAGGCACATACTGACACCTCCCAGGTCACTGTCTGGATGTGGTCCCCGGATGCCCCGGCCATGGACCTGCGTTTTTACCATGACGGCATGGGTATGGAAACCCATGATCAGGAACGTGAAGGTCTGGAAATCACTTACGAAGATTATGAAAAAGGATTTGGCAGCCCCATGGGTGTGGCTCGCAGCAGCGAAATCACTTTGTGGGTATGCGCCTCCACCCCTACAAGGGAAAAGCTGGTGCAGTTCGCCGACGCCATACAAAGGCCTCCACAACTGGTGGCGAAGCCCAGTCATTTCCTGGCGACTGGCGTATTTGGTGGGTTATGGAGCCTGCCTGATCGCTCGCATCCGGTAAAAGCAGCGCTCGAAGATCAGCTCGATTTCCGCTTCAATTTTTATAAGGAACAGGTAGAACAACGCCACTGGTATGGCTTTTGGGATTATGGTGACATCCGCCATACCTATGATCTGGACCGGCATGAATGGCGTTATGACGTCGGCGGTTTTGCCTGGGATAATTCCGAACTCTCCCCTGATCTGTGGCTTTGGTACTCTTTCCTGCGCAGCGGGCGGGCAGACATTTTCCGTTTTGCCGAAGCCATGGTTCGCCATACCAGTGAAGTCGACACCCATCACCTGGGCCAGTTTGCTGGTCTGGGTTCGCGCCATAATGTACAGCACTGGGGCTGTAGCGCAAAGCAGTTGCGCATCAGCGCTGCCGTCTATCGCCGCTTTTATTATTACCTGACAGCTGATGAACGCATAGGCGATATCATGCATTCACTGATTGATGCCGACAAAAAATTGGAAAGCACGGATCCGGCGCGCAAGCTCAAACCCAAAGAAGATATCAGCAAGATCAAGGCACATGCCAGCTTTGGCACAGACTGGGGTTCACTCGCCGGTAACTGGCTGACCGAATGGGAACGCAGCGGTGACATCAAGTACCGTAACAAGATATTGACAGGTATGCGCGACATTGCCGGCATGCCGCACGGCTTCTTTAATGGCAACAGCTTTGCCTATGACGCTGACACCAGCCATCTGATCAATGTCTTTGGCAACCGGGCATCGGCCAGCCATTTGAATGCCGTCTTTGGTGCAGTAGAGATTTTTGCAGAACTGGTGACCCTGACTGACGAACCCAGGTTTGTACAGGCATGGCTACAGTATTGTGAACTCTTCAATGCTAGCAAACAGGAACAAATCAATGCACTGGGCATGCCGCATGGTGCAGGCAATGCCTTGCGTAACGGTCACTCCAGGCTCACTGCCTACGTTGCCTGGAAAAATAAAAATCCAGCGTTGGCACAACGCGCCTGGCGCGAATTCTTTGGCAACCGTGGCGTACCCGGCCCATTGCTGAAAACCATACGCGTACAGGGTGTCAACAGCCTGAATCCGGTCGATGAAGTACCCTGGATCAGCACCAATGACACAGCCCAGTGGGGCCTGGCTGCGATACAAAACCTGGCACTGATCGGCGAGTATATTCCTTCGATAGCGGACCTGAAAAAAAT
>JAZJXP010000018.1:0-16517 GCA_040390835.1 Pseudomonadota bacterium | reverse complement strand
TCCTGGAACGTTGATTCTGGATACTACCGACAATGAATGAACGGATGAAACAAGGGAGTCTACTGACAACAAACTGATACAAAGCAAGTTGAACCGCGCAAGCATTTTTACGTCATAGTGTTGGCAATTTCATTCATTGGTGTTTAACTAAACCTAAATCATGACTACACGCAGTAAAAAAAGATGCGCGGCGACTGTAACGCAATTTATCCGCCACGGTGGCAAGACCACGCGTAATCTGGTACTCGGTGCGCTGATCACTGAGGCTTTATGCATGGGTCACGCAACTTACGCCCAGACCCCGGCGATACCGCTCTTACCTGCCCTACCTGTTACTCCAGCGACTCCCGCCAAAGCATCAACAGCAGTACCAGCAAAAACCGGCGACAGCAAACCAGAAGAAGTTGATGGCAAGCCTGGTACTGCCAGCAAGACCGAGGTCAAACCCGCTACGCCAGAACCAGTAGCTCCCAGCAATGCTGACATTCCATCCGTTACCGTACAGGCAGAACGTCCCAGCAATCGCATAGACCGTCAGGTTTACGACGTTAAATCAGACGTTGCCAGCACCAATGGAACGGCAGCAGACGCACTCAATAATGTGCCATCAGTATCGGTTGATCCAGATGGCACGGTCAGCCTGCGTGGCAGTACAAAAGTACAAATTTTGATCGACGGCAAACCATCTGCCATGATGCAGGGTGATAACCGCGGAGCATCATTAAATGCGATGCCCTCGCATGATATAGAGTCCGTGGAAGTCATTAACAATCCTGGAGCGCAATTCGGCAATGAAGGTGGCGGCGGCCCCATCATCAATCTGGTGATGCGACGCAATCGTCAACCTGGCGGCTTCGGCGTGGTCAATGCCAATGTCGGTTCTGCGGGTCGTTTTAACACTGCATTATCCGGCAGTTATCATGAAGGTCCATTTGGTATACAGGGAGGCATCAACTTCCGCCACGATGGCAGGAATTCAGTAGGTGAAGCAGTCCGCGACCGCACTGATACGTTCACTGGCATCAGCCAACATAGCACCCAATCATCCAACTCTGCAGGACTGAATGATTCATCTGGCATCAATGCGGCAGTCACTTACAATCTTGGCACCAAAGATACCTTGGGTGCTAATTTTTCTTATGCCAGACGCAGCAATGATCAGAAGTCGAGCGATCATTACCTCGCACTTGATCAAAATAATAGCCCTTATAGTGACTATGTGCGCTCCACCCTGCGCAGTGGAGAAAGTACCAACTATAGCTGGGGTGGGCGCTATGATCACAAGGGCGACATCAATGGTGAACTGATGCGCCTGGATCTGCGTGTTTCCGGGTCTGATAATGCCAGCGAAAATAACTATTCAAATGTGTATGCGGTTAATCCTGGTTTCTTCAATGACGTACACAGCAAGCAAAATAACGTCAACAATATCAAGATCGTCGATTTTACCGGTGACTATGAGCGCCCTGACGACCAGGGGATTTTGAAAATGGGCTACAAAATAGCCAATAACAAAAGCGATTTCGATACAGGATATTTTAATGTTGATCCAACCAGTGGCATTGCGACGGTTAATCCATCGCGTACCAATCACTATAATCTGGATGAAGCAAACATTGCCCTGTACGGCTCTTATCAACTACGCCTGAATGAAAAATGGGGCGTGCTGGCGGGTTTAAGGACTGAATATACGCATATCGATATTCAACAATTGACTGCGCAAATTGGAGCCACCAATCACTATATTAATTATATTCCCAGTTTCTTTGTCAGCTACAAAGCCAGCGACGATGCCACCATACGGTTTAGCTATGCCCATCGCATACGTCGCGCCAATGCGAATGAACTGAACCCTTTTGTTGTGTACCGCGATGAATTGAATGTATCGAGCGGCAACCCCAAATTAAAACCTACCCAGACAGATTCTTTTGAACTGGCCTATGAAACCAGGGCAATGGGTCTGGACATGAATATCAGGGGATACTATCGCAAAGAAAGTGACAGCATGCTGTATCGCCGCACCTTCATTACTGATACGGTATTGCTGACGACATTGGACAATGGTGGTGGCAATCATTCCAGCGGTATAGAATTCACGCTCAGTGGCAAGGTAACGCCCAAGTTTTCTATCAACACCAGCGGCAATCTTTTATTTACTGAGCAAACTATCCTGACCACATCTGGCCAGGAAATACAGCGCTCGGCATCTTCACTGAGCTTACGGGGACGTTTCAATTATCAGCTTAGTGATCAGGATCATCTGCAATTGAGTCTGAACTCACAAGGAAAAACCCTGTCGGGCGAAGGATATCGCCAACCCAACTCAACTGCGAATTTCAGCCTGCGCCACAATATTACGCAGAATCTGAATCTGGTATTGAATGTCACCGATATATTCAATTCCAACAAAACAGAAACGATAGTTGATACTGATGCGCTCAAAGAACGCAATATCCGACGGTATGATGGTCGCCTGATTTATGTTGGGCTGTCGTATCGGTTTGGCGGTTTCACACCAAGCGGACCGGGCAATAATCGCTCTGAAATGCGCCGCCCACCAAGCTGAATTGCAGCTTTCATTCGCATTTAAACAGCCTGCCGATAGCAATCAGCAGGCTGTTTGTATTTCATACTGTTAATCATAGCCTTGATTGTTTTTCCTGGTGATGCATTTTGCTACATGGCTACTCTAAAATACCTTGATAATTTGTTTGCTCATATTTAGTTCGCATGCACTCATTTACCGACATTCACTTATGAAGATACTGCCTCTTTTAAACGCATTCATTTTTCTTAACAGCGCTGCATTTAGCAGTATGCTGTATGCGCAGACATATTCATTTGATTTCAATACCAAGCCAGCATCCAAGTCCAAAGCGATAAAACCCGACACTATCTATACGGCAGATACTGGATATGGCTTTGAGAACGGTGCACAAATCCTTAGCACCCGCACTGGCATCAGCAGCACCAGGCCTTTCCTGTTCTCGGTGGCGGTACCGGAAGGAAATTATCGCGTCAAAGTCACACTAGGTGACGCTGATGATGCTTCTGAAACCACAGTGAAGGCCGAGACACGCCGTCTGATGCTGGAGAAAGTGAGCACTCAAAAAGGTGAACGCGCGGACAGAAGCTTTGTCGTCAATGTACGTCGTCCGGCAATTGCTGGTGGTGGTGAAGTAAAACTAAAACCACGCGAAACAGCCGAAGAACAATTTACCTGGGATGAGAAGCTGACGCTGGAATTCAACGGCGCTCACCCCAGCCTTGAAGCTATCGAGATAGAACGTGTCGACAACATCCCTACTCTTTATTTGCTGGGGGACTCTACCGTCACAGATCAGCCTGGCGAACCCTATGCCAGTTGGGGCCAGATGTTGCCACGCTTTTTTTCATCCGATGTCAGTGTCGCCAATTATGCGCAATCTGGCGAATCACTGGCTTCATCCAGGTCAGCACATCGGCTGGATAAAGTACTCAGCCTGGTCAAGCCTTACGACTATGTGTTCATACAATTTGGGCACAATGACATGAAGGCAGTAGATGTAGCCACTTATAAAAGCAATCTGAAGATTTATACAGCGGCGCTGGCTGCAAAACATACGCAGGTGATACTGGTCACCCAAGTGCAACGTCGTACGTTTGAAGGTGCGATAATCACCAATTCACACAAGAGCTATCCAGATGCCGTACGTGAAGTGGCAAAAGAAGAAGGCTTGCCAATGATCGATCTGCACGCCATGAGCAAGGTCTTTTATGAAACGCTGGGACCAGAGAAATCATTGCTGGCCTTTAAACCGGGCGACGGTACCCATCACAATGCCTATGGCGCTTATGAACTGGCGAAGTGTGTGGTTGAAGGAGTGCGTCAGGCCAAGTTACCTCTGGCAAAATCTATCCTTGCTCAATCAGAAAGCTTCGATCCTGCAAAACCGGATGCGCCTGAAGTGTTTTTCATACCAGCCAGCCCCAATATCGTCAGCATAAAGAAGCCGGATGGTAGTTGAGTTCTCATTGATGCGCGTCTTATAATCAGTTTGACTAATGATTGTCATTACATCGCTTACAGGATTTTTCATGATTATATACAGCGCAATTACTCCCTTCTGGCGCAAGGCCATACAAATCGGGCTCCTCCTGGCGGTTACTGGCATAGCCTCAGCACAGACGGCCAAAGAAGATGACAGGCCAGTCGTAGACGAAAGTAAGCAGGTGGTCAAACAAGCGATTGATCCCAAACTGCCCTCTTTTTTTATCGTCGGTGACTCTACCGCCCGTAGCGATGCCCCCATGCGTGGTTGGGCCGATGAAATTACTGCCTACTTTGACCTCAGCAAGATCAATGTCATCAATCGTGCCATAGGTGGCCGCAGTAGCCGCACCTATATCCAGGAAGGTCGCTGGGAGAAGGTATTGGAAGAAATGAAAGCCGGTGATTTTGTGCTGGTGCAGTTTGGTCATAATGATGTTGGCCCTGTGGATGCCCGAGGCAAATTTCGTGGTTCCTTGCGCAGCACAGGTGAAGATACTGAAATCATCAACAAACCAGATGGCAGTATTGAAATCGTCCATAGCTACGGCTGGTATTTAAAGAAATACATACAAGATGCCAGAGCAAAAGGTATTTCCATCATCATCGCCACACCCGTACCTCACAAGGACTGGGTTAATGATTTTGCCGAACATCGCAAACTGGCAAGCACTGTAGCGAACGAAACGCAAGTAGCCTTGATTGATGTCACGGCTATTACTGGTAAAACATATGAAGTCCTAGGCAAAGAAAAAGTCGACACTTTATTTAGCGATCAGCGCACCCATACCAATATTACTGGTGCGAGGATCAATGCAGAATCAGTCATTGCGGGCATCAAGGGTCTCTCAAGCAATGGATTGAACAACTATCTTTCACTTAAAGCTGGCCTCATCTCACCACAACCAGAGTGAATTTTTTGACGAATCTCTACCATCATTGATCGCCTCATGAAACGCTTACTTTTTTCTGCCCTTTTATTTACATCCCTTTGCAATGCGCAAGTGAGTTCGCTACCAGTCAAGCAGCCAACTACCATTGCAAGTGATCAGAATTACAGTCCGAAATTGGCTTATCAAGTCTACTTCAATGACTATATAACGCTCAGAAAGAATCGCCCGGCTGATCTTATTTTCATAGGTGATTCCATTACAGAACAATGGCGCTGGGGAGTTGGTTCCCCCATATGGAAAAAACATTTTGAAGAACGCGCTATCGATTTTGGACTAGGTTCGGACAGAACCCAGCATACGATCTGGCGCCTTGAGAATATCGATCTGTCTACCTTTTCACCTCAGGTCGCCATCATCCTGATTGGCACAAATAATGTACAAGATACGCCAGAAGAAATTGCCGATGGCGTGAAAGCCGTCATTACCGCAACTCAAAAGAAATTCTCTGGAATCAAAATTGTTTTATTAAGTATTCTGCCGAATGCACGAGCGACAGAAAAAATGGCAGCAACCAATACATTGCTGGCCCCACTGGACGACCAAAAAAATATACATTACCTCGATCTCGCAGCACAACTTCCGCCTGTAGGTGACAACTGGAAAGGCATGAGCAAAGACAAGCTGCATTTATCTGCTGAAGGTTATGAAATATGGGCGAGCGCCCTTGAACCTCTGCTTTCAACAATTGTGAACCAAAAGTAATTTGGTCATCGCAGGTAAATTCAATTTATCCCTTTCATTACTGACGTAGCACTTGCAAACAGGTGCTACGTCTTTATTTTTTTGGCTTTTGTTAAGTACATCCACACGGAAAATAAATATTGATCACCAAACCGCAAGGAAAATAAATTCTTGAATCAAATGTTTGAGTCAAATTTCTATTTTTGCGATTATTTTGCGCTAAGATAATCTCCTTTCAAGGACCTTAGCCAGAACGTCCTCAGCGTCAAAATTTTTCTGGTTTTTTCTCTTTCAGCAACTGATAGATAACTGGAGTTATTCCATGAAGACTTTTATGGCAAAGAAATACAGCACAGCTTTCCTGAAGACAACGCTCATTACTTGCAGTTTATTAGCCACGCCGCTGATCGCAACATCACAAACCAAACCCACCGCTCAAGGCAAAACCACCGCTACAAAAACTGGAGCACAAATGGTTAAGCCGCCGATTGCCTTTGCCTATATCGATCTGGCAACCAATGCCAGTGATATGCCAAGCGGCATGATGGGCGGTGCCATGCAGGGAGCGCAATCTGGTGGATTTTTCGGTGCACTTGGTGGTATGGCCCGTGGCGGCACGGGCAGCAATGACAGAGGAAACGTATTCGGCAATACCCATTCCATGGGCTTTGCCAGCGGCAAATTTATAGATGTGTCAGTTTTCACAAACAAGAATAGCTCTTTGACAGATGCCAACCAGTTGATACCTGCTGGCATGAATCTGGGTGACAGCCTGAAATTGGTGGCTCCAGCACCAGAAAAGCCAGTGCAATACACACCGTCTGAAGAAACTCAGTCCGAACCAAATTATGAAAAGCCCAAGGGTAAGATTTCAATTTATTGGGGTTGCGGTGAAACAGTCAGGCCTGGTCAACCGCGCACGCTGGATGCGTCCAAGGCATCTCCAGAAGATTATGCAAAATTCTTCACTATGCGCGGCAAAGTGACCAAGGGTGCCCGTTCGCAGCCTGGCAACCCTGCATGGCCTAACAAGACCGATGATAGAAGAGTGCCAGACACCGCCTCATTGTTAGGACAACACCAGTTTGTTGGTAACGGCATACCTGACAGTTTCAAACTTAATCTTGCTTCAAACAATGATTTGATGGCAGCGATTGAACTGATGCAAACCAAGAAGGCTGGCGGCGTTGGCCTGGAATGGAAACAAGTGCCGAATGCACGCGGTTATTTCATCAGCGTCATGGGCGGTCAGCCTGGAGGTGGCGATAACCCCGAAGTCGTGGTCTGGACATCCAGTGAATTGCCAGACTTTGGTTTTGGCCTGGTAGATTATCAAGCAAATGCCGATGTCGATAAATGGCTCAATGAAAAAGTCATTCTGCCAGCCAGCACCACTAAATGCGATGTTCCCAAAGGTATTTTTGGCGAACAAGGTGCGGGCATGCTGCGCATGATCGCCTATGGCTCAGACGCTTATTTTGCATATCCACCACGCCCTGGCGATCCAAAAATCACCTGGGAACCGGAATGGCAAACCAAGCTGCGCATGAAGTCGACTTATAGCTCCATACTCGGCGGAATGAGTGATATGGGCGGACGCAGATCCAATAATTCATCACAAGCAGATCAACAACAAAAATCTGAGCAAAAAGAAGAACCCAAGGTCAAGGCTACGGATGTGTTAAAAGGTTTGCTTGGGTTTTAAACTACCTGAATATCAAATTAAATGATCAGATGAAATAAACATGACGGGAGTGTTTAGCACTCCCGTCTATAACCGCAGAATAGACGAATTATTTTCTTATTTGGGGAGGGAGTTATGCTTTCAATCCTTTGGGTAAATCTGCAGCGCGCTATTTATAAACGCCACTGGCAAACATAACGTCATCAACGATTTCGTTATACATGGATTTTTGCGTCATTTCCTTGGTCAAGGGATGCGGCCATTTATAATTAACCCAACCGGCGTTCTTGCCCTTCGCCGCCAGCAATTGTTCTTTCATGATCATTACACCATCAGAATCTTTTAGGTCAATAATGTTCTTGCCTATCAATTTCTTGTTGGCCCCATGTGCAACAACGGTGCCTGTCAGATCATATGCAACAACATACAGATCGCGCTCATTAAAAGGGCCTGCGGTGTCGTTCACGGCCTCAAAAGTCTTGTCTTTACCATTTGCCTTGTAATAGGCAATCGCTTTTTTAACCATCGCCTTGGCTTGATCGCTGCTGCTATTTTCAGCCGCATGTGTAAAACCCTGTAGCGCCAAGGATAAAAATACAAACAAGATCAGTGAGAAAAGTTTCTTCATGGTGCGTCTCCTTAAGAAATAAAATTTATTTTTGAGAACGTCGAAACTGTAAGTCTGAATATGAAATTAAGGCGTTGAGAAGGTAGTCAGTTTTCTTGAACTAAACCGTATGAGACACGAATAACATCATGAACTCATATGAAAAATCAGTATATTGTTGGACAGTAAGACTGTCCAGAACAGTCTTGGCAAACTACTGTGCCAATTAACAGACAATTTTCACCCTTTCCCCCAGTACAACGAAGCTTTGCAGAGATAATAACTGTGGCACATCAGTAACCTCTGACAATATCCACGGTCTGCGGTAACTTACCAGTATTCCGATAACGCCGTATATTTTCAGCAACAATCAACGAAGCGGTGGCTCTATCTGTCGGTGCAGCACAATGTGGCAATACCGATACACATGGATGCTGCCAATGCCATTCTGACACTGGCAGCGGTTCAGTTTCAAATACATCAAGAACTGCATGAGAAATGTGTCCATTATCAAGGGCTGCATGCAAATCTTCATCGTTGATGACGGCACCGCGAGCAAAATTAATCACAGATGCGCCCTGCGGCAATTGTGCCAGCACCCTGGCATTGATCAGCCCGGTGGTATCAGGTGTCAAGGGTAATAGACAAACCAGGATATTGGTTTTCGCCAGCATAGCAGGCAATTCATTCTCGCCAGCAAAACATTCAATGTCAGCAACTGATTTCTCACTACGGCTCCAGCCACAAACTTTAAACCCTGCCCTCACCAAACTTTGGGCTGCAGCTTCCCCCAAGGCACCCAAGCCAAGCAGACTTACTGTCCTTTGCTGGGCGTGCGTATAAGTGCGTGGCTGCCAAAGTTCTTGCGCCTGCTGTCTGGCATAAGCAGGTATTTCACGATGCAGGTAAAGCGCCCATGTCAACACGGCTTCTGCCATGGTGCTGGCAAGTTGCGGATCAATCAGCCGTACTATTTTCAATTCCGTATTACCCAGGTCTGCGACCAGACGCTCCACCCCGGCCCAGACACTATGCACCCATTGTAATTGCGGCAATTGCTTTAACTGCTCTGGATTGGGGTTGGCGACAATGGCGACTTTGCAAGTAGCTTTAGCCTCATCACTCATAACATCAAAAGCGAGAATCTGCTCATCAGGCAAGGCTTTTTGCAACGCTTCTACCCAGGCCTGAATATGGGCATAACCAGGCGCAGCCAGGAATGGGATTACATTTGATGTCATTTTTCGTAAACACTTTCAAGATTATTGAAACCCTTAATTTCTATCGGATTGCCTGAGGGATCAAGAAAAAACATGGTCGCTTGCTCACCTGGCTGACCAGCAAAGCGTATCGCTGGCTCCATCACAAATGTCAGACCATGACTGCGTAAACGCTCAGCCAGATTCTGCCAATCGGCCATCGTCAAGATCACGCCTAGATGGGGCATGGGCACCATATGATCCCCTACCCTGCCTGTGTTGCTTGTGATAAATGGCGTACCCAGATGAAGGGAAATCTGATGTCCAAAGAAATCAAAGTCTACCCAGGTGGCGGTACTGCGCCCTTCACTGCAACCCAGTATGCCTGCATAAAATTGCCTGGCCTGATCCAGGTCATGCACGTGATAGGCAAGGTGAAATAAAGCTTTCATACACTTAACTCCTTGTTGAATTATCGTTGCTAATGTGGCGACTCAGCAAGATTGAAATGCTAGCGCCATTTATTCGAAAGAGATAGCATATTATCTTTATTGAATTCAAAAGAATTTTTTATGGATAGTCGGTATTTACAAAGCCTGATTGCCACCATAGAGCATGGCTCCATCGCCGAAGCGGCAAGGGTTGAAAACCTGACTGCCGCCGCCATTAGCCAGAGAATTCAGGCTTTGGAACGCGAATTGGGTTTTCCCTTATTGTCGAGACAAGCACATGCGGCAAAACCGACCGAGGCATGCCTGCATTTGCTGCCACGGGCACGCAATATAGTGCGTGAGATTGGCTTATTGGCAGGTGACGCTGACCTGAATGGTTTAACCGGCACGATAAAAATCGGTGCCATTTCTACCGCAATGACAGGTATGTTGCCAGCTGTATTGCGCCATTTGACCATGCATGCTCCAAATCTGAAACCGGGTATCGTGCCAGGTACGTCCCGCTCCTTATATCAGGCTGTACTGGATGAAGAAATAGATGCAGCGATACTGGTTGCAGCTTGATACCGCATTGGTCAGGCCTGGAGAAACTGGCCAGGCATTGCGTATTAACCAGCATACCTAGTCCGGTATATGCACGCGAATTGGTTTTACTAAGGAAAACGCTACATTCACGGCCTGCGATGTTGAACCTGTTAGCTTAGGCTTTGAAAATCAAGTCTTGATCTGACCGAATCTGATCTGGTCTGATCAAGAGCCGATTTCATTTTCGCTCTTTTGAGCGGATTTGAGTAAGTGCATCAGCCATGTGATTTTTGTGCCGTGGAATCCAGCGAACCTGGAATTGCTCAAAAGCCGAGGCCAATTGTCGTACCTGCTGACGATATTGCTGCATACGCTCCAACCCACTAGCTTTGATCTGATTGAAGTCATCAATTACCACCTGGCTGTCTCCATGTACAAGCAAGTTCACAATCTGGTGTTGGCGCGCCTGCTGCAATACCAAGATCAAACCACTGTACTCTGCATCACAGCTGTCACCGTATTCCATATGCTCTATGTATTCAAAACTTTGGCCATCCGGGGCCTTGAGTATGCAGGCAATCTGACATTTTCCGGGGTTAGGCACAGCTGAGCCATCAAACCAGGCCAGCCAGGTATTTACGGGCAGTGTGGCAAATTGCTGAATTTTTCTTTCATCCTGCTTTGCAGCCTTCTTTGCCAGTTTTTGAGTAACGCCGGCCACTTTTGCAGCATCGCGCTGTCGTGCCAGTTCTGCAATATCCTGCAAGCCTGCATTCTGTGCTGATCGTTCCAGCAAGTTGAAAAGCGCTTGTACGGATTGCAGCTTTTCCTGCCTTGCCAATTGACGACTCCGTGCATGCTCTTTGCGCGTAGCAATATTGATCAGTTGTTGATAAGTAAAATTGAGAGCCATAAAGCTTTATGATTCAGACTTTGCATATGTCCTGATCTGACCGACATCGGTCGCGATCTATACTGGCATGCAATATTCAAACTGATATTCTGCTTGATATTCACCCACAACAGAAAGGAAATGTATCATGCTTGAACTCAGACCGAATTGCGAGCGCTGTGACTGCGATTTGCCAGCAGACTCTGTCAAAGCCCGCATTTGCACTTTTGAATGCACGTTCTGTAACGATTGTGTTGAAGGTCCGTTGCAAGGCGTGTGTCCGAATTGTGGCGGGAATTTTGTTCCCAGACCAATCAGGCCGTCAAATAAACTGCTTAACAATCCTGCGTCGACCAAACGCGTACATGCAAAAACGAATTAATCTTTATGCTGGTAGCCCATGTCCAAATCTGTCCTTAGTACACGCCATATTCTGATCGCTGCCATTGTCATTCTGCTGTGGGGAATGAATTTTGTGGTGATCAAAATAGGCTTGAAAGACATACCACCCTTCCTGATGGGTGCTTTGCGCTTTATGTTGGTGGCATTCCCGGCAATTTTCTTTTTGCCACGCCCCAAAGTTCCTTTCAAATTATTGTTGGCGTATGCCATGTTTATCAGCCTTGGACAATTTGCCTTCTTGTTTTCAGCGATGGCGGTTGGTATGCCAGCCGGTTTGGCGTCGTTAGTTTTGCAAGCGCAGGCTTTCTTTACCGTGGGTTTGTCTGCCATGGTGTTTGGCGACAAGCTACGGCCCAGCAATTTGCTTGGCATGCTGGTGGCCAGCGCAGGTCTCATACTACTGGGCAGCGCAAGTATTACCAGCTCAGCCAGTCAAGTGACTCTGGCCGGTTTTGCACTCACTTTATGCGCTGCATTTTCATGGGCGAGTGGCAATGTCATCAATAAAAAGATAGGTGTGACAAATGTATTGAGTCTGGTGTCCTGGAGTGCTCTGGTGCCCATATTGCCGTTTCTTTTGCTCTCTTATCTGTTTGAAGGTGGCGATGTCATTTTACATAGCTTGAGCAATATGAGTTTGTCATCTGGCCTGACTATCGTTTATCTGGCAGTCGCAGCAACCCTGATAGGTTATACCTTGTGGGGCAAACTGCTGGCCAGCTTACCCACCCATCTGGTTGCGCCGTTGACACTGATGGTGCCAGTGGTTGGCCTGACCGCAGCATGGCTGATACTTGATGAGGCACTGAGTCAAACCCAGTTATTGGGTGCAGTGACAGTCATGACTGGCCTGTTCATTAATGTATTCGGCTCAAAATTGGTTCACAACTTGCGCAATATATTCGCCTGATTGATCATGCTCCGTATCCAGTCAGTTTATTTTCTATTGTTATCAGATACTCTGCTGCTGGATATCGCTGGGCCAGCAGATGCACTTTTATTCGCTAACCGCTATCAGGATGAAGTACGTTTTGAGATGCGCTTTATCAGTCCTCAGGAGAGTGTCAACTCTTCTGTTGGTTTGCAGCTAGGGCCATTGCAGCCCTTGCCTGAACAACTAGCTGAAGATAGCATCCTGATCTTGCCCGGCCTGATCGGTGGCAATGAAGTTTACACATTGCCAGATGCGCAAATTGCTATCAAATGGTTGTCACAACATGTGCACACCGACCACCGGGTGGTATGCATTTGCTCTGGCGCTTTACTGGCAGCTCACGCCGGTTTATTAAGCGGGCACAAGGCAACTACACATCACAATCACTGTCGCGAACTAGCTGAAATAGATAGTTCTATCAGAATAGAAGAAAACCGCATCTTCGTTGAAGATGGGCGCATCAGCACCAGTGCTGGCGTCACTGCGGGCATAGACCTGGCACTGCATCTGGTCAGCGAACTCACCAGCCCTTTGGCAGCGAGTGCGGTGGCCCGCAACCTGGTCGTGTATATGCGTCGCTCGGGCAATGACCCGCAATTATCCCCCTGGCTGAAATACCGTAATCACTTGCATCCCGTCGTTCACAAAATACAGGACGCCATGGTCAAAAACCCTGCCCATCCCTGGAACCTGACTGAACTGGCGAATATTGCCTGCAGCAGCACGCGACATGTCACCAGGTTATTCATGCTGCACGCAGATGTGTCGATACAAACTTATCTGACTTCACTGCGCTTATCGCTCGCAGAAAAATTTCTGGCTAATACTGATTGGTCTATAGAACGTATTGCTGAAGCAGCAGGCTTTGGTTCAGCAAGGCAATTCAGACGGATATGGAACGCCCATTTCTCGGCTCCACCTTCGGACAGGCAGTTCAGATAACTTAGCATAAGTTATACCGCAAAAAAACAAACAAGCCCGGCACTTTTCAATGACGGGCTTGTTTGTTTTGTAGCTATTCCTACTTCAATCCCGCCAGGAATTGCTTCAGGCGGGGTTGATACGAACCTACACCATATTAAGCGATGAAGTCGCCGGCAACGATGGAACCTGCGCCAGTGATTTTAACGATAAAGTCAGTTGCATCAACAGTACCTACAGTGCCACCGATGTTTTGGAAGGCATAAGTACCAGCTGCGGTACCTGCAGTAACAGTAATAACGTAAGCCTGAGTATTCGCTGCCAGAGCCGCGCCAGCTGCAGTTGCTGCCGTAGCGATAGCTGCTGCCAGAGTAGATACATCAGCAGTAGCGATAGACAACAAGTTCAATGTTGTTGCTGCTGTGCCAGTTTTGAACACGTCAGCGCCAGCAACTTTGAAGTTTGCTACTGTATCGATTGCAGAGATCACGGAACCAACACCGATTGCATCAGCACCAGTTGCAGTTGTTGACAGGTTGATTGTGTCAACGCCTGCACCACCAGTAATAGTGATTGCGCCTGTTGCTGTACCCAAGATATTGACAGTTTGACCACCAGTACCCAATTGGATAGTGTCGCCACCGAAAGCACCTTTTGAAAAATTCAGGGTTACAGCGCCATCTGCATTTTGGAAAGCATACGCAGCAGCAGCACCACCTGTCACACCAATAAGTTCAACGCCTGTTACTTTAGGTTGGATATTAGTAGCGGCAGAAAGAAGACCCAAATTCAGAGTATCAGTACCCAGGCCACCAACAATACCATTATTTGCAGCAAGCAAAACATTCGCTGCAGAAATATTCAAAGTATCGTTACCAGCGCCACCAATGACAGACACGAGACCGGTAACGCCGTTGAAAGTGTTACCTGCAGCAGCCAGATTGTAGTTGTCGATACCAGCCAAACCAGTAACTGTGCCAGCCGTTGTCAAAGTAATGGCTTGAACACCAGCAACATTAGCTGTTGATGTGAATGCAGCGTGCTGCGCTGTTGTCATAGTAACCGTGCCAACGCTGTTAGCAAAATCAGCGATTTCAAAACCACTTACATTCGCGCCGGAAATATTACTACCAGCCAGGAAGCCCAAAGTATCTGCAACACCGGCGCCAGAAGTAAAGGTACCTGTGTAAGTATTGCCCAGCAAATACAGTGTGTTAGTACCAGCACCCAGATTTACGTTACCAGCATTAAATTGATTCACCGTGTTGGTAAAGTCAACTGTATCTGCACCAGTGCCACCAGTGATTGTAGTGATACCAGAAGTGGCATTAAAGAAGCTAATAGCGCCGCCTGTGTTATCCGTGATCAGAGACTTGATGTTGGTGATTGTGCCACCAGTTGCGCCATTGATTTGGACAGTGGAAGTACCAGTCAAAGTGATCGTGTCTGTATCAGCAGCGTTACCACTGATGGTTGTTCCGTTCAGGTTAGCAACTGTACCTGTGAAGTTGTCGTTCACATTGGCTGCGCTCGTGTAAGTACCGCCAGCAACGAATGCTGTTGCAGACAATGCTGTACCGCCACCGTTGACTGGGGATGTACCAACTACGCCTGTTGTTACAACAGCGCCGCCAAATACTGCCACTGCATTAGATGTAGTGATGTTGTTGACGCTACCGCCAGTTACATTGGAAGAAGACGTTGTGTCGATCACCAAAGTGCCGCTAGTCACAGCGATCAGGGACAGATCGATGTTGTTCACGCCAGCGATGTCATCAACGATAGTCAGTTGATGTGGAACATTACCTGTGAATGTGATCACTGGTGTGCTCAGGGACAGAGCAGCACGGGCAGCAACCAGAGCAGCATACTGGGAAGCAGTGATTACAACAGCAGAGTTCGCTGTGATGTTTTCGATGTTGGACAGTTGTGCACCAGCCAGGTTGATCGCACCGTAAGTGACCAGTGTATCGTTACCGTTACCCAGGTTGATCGTGTCTGTTACAACGCGGGCAACTGCAGTCGCTGTGGACTGGGCATTCAGGGAAACACCGTTTTCAGATGTCAGGTAAGTACCGGCAACATAGTTACCCAACAGGACAACGCGGTCTGCACCAGCGCCGAGTTGCAGGAAGTTGGCGCCACGGGCCAATGTCACGTCCAGAGCAGATTGTGCTGTCAATGCGCCTGCATCGATAGAAACACCCACTGTTGCGTTAGCAACGTTGACGTTGTCGTATGCACGGATAGTCAGACGTTCGATGTGCGTTGTTGTGTTAGCAGCTTGATAGCTGTCAACCAGGGCGTCAACGATGGTGTCATTCAACTGGATTTGGGACACTTGAGTCACTGCTGTGTCGTTCGTCAGTTCGATGTTACCCATGTTTTTGATGCCGTTGAAGTCACCGATGGCTGCGTTGGTTGCATTGCGCAGTTCGATCACGTCATCATTCTTCTGGCTGTTGTTGGTGGTGTTGTTGTCAACAGCACCGCCGTCAATAGTATGGGTACCATTGAAGTTGGCATCAGTGAAGATGATACGGTCAGCTGTACGGGTCGCACCTTCTTCGCCGTTGTAGCTGAAGCGGCTTGTGGCGCTCAGGGTACGGGCGTCGATCACAGCAGCGCTTTCTTGTGCTGTACCAGCTGTGTCAGCTGTGTTGTTAGCATCGTTAGCGGTGTCGTTGTCGTTGACAATCGCCAGTACGCCGGCGTTGTTGTTGGACGCGATCAGGGCATCAGTCAGTGTCAGGCGGTAGTTACCAGCACCGGCAACACCTGCATTGTTGGATGTACCAACGAGGCGGATGGTTTCGAAACCAGAAACGTTTGTCCATTCAGACGCGCCCAGAGCGATAGTGTCGCCCAGGTTAGCACCTGTCAGATCACCGTCGATGACCAGGGTGTCGCCTGTACCAGCGCCACCGGCTACGGTGTCGGAGATGGTCAGACCAGCACGTGTGTCCTGGATGTTATCGAAGATGACGGTGTCGTTACCGGCACCCATGGTGATTTTTTGTGCGCCATTGACTGCGGATCTGGTGGATACGCGAACAGTCACGTTAGCCAGTTCAGCAGAAGCGTCAATCGTTGCAGCAACCAGTTTGACTTGACCAGCTGTCAGGGACAGGTCAACCACGCCAGAGCCGTCAGCAGCAGCGCCGGAGACGTCGAGGCGGTTCAAACCACCGTTAGCACCCACTGTTGTGGTGTCGAAGTTGATGAAGCCACCAACTT
>JAZJXP010000017.1:124830-158056 GCA_040390835.1 Pseudomonadota bacterium | reverse complement strand
GACGCTGGGCTCCTGCCTGCGCAGGAGCGACGAGTCGATGGGTCTCTATATTGATGGGCATTTCGCTTTGCGACCGAAGCCCATCCCCGCTCAGCCACTCAACTGCGCTACCTAAAGGGCCATGTTTAACATACTTGTCGAACATCCGCTTTCTGCACAAGGAAATCCTTACATCGCAGCACATGCGGGTAAAATAGCGGATTCATCAAATCACTATTCAAAGCGCCAGCCTATATAACTATATATGCAGGTCACCTTGTCATTAGTGTTATCCGGACCGAATTTATGTTGCGCATTACCGATTTACAACTCCCGCTAGACCATGCCGAAGACGAGCTGAAAGCTGCCGTACTGAAGGAATTGGGAATAACAGAAAAAGAACTGATTAATTTTACGGTGTTCCGCCGTAGCTATGATGCGCGTAAGAAGACAGCGATCATTTTGATCTACACGATAGATGTAGAAACGACGAATGAAGCTGCCTTGCTGACCAGCCACAAAAATCGCACTAAGCTGTCCGAGACACCAGATACCTCCTATAAATTTGTCACGCATGCGAACAACAAGCCTTTCAAGCGCCCGGTTGTGATTGGCTTCGGGCCTTGTGGTTTGTTCGTTGCATTACTCCTGGCGGAAATGGGTTTTAATCCTATCGTGCTGGAGCGTGGCAAGACTGTGCGTGAACGCACCAAGGATACCTGGGGCCTGTGGCGCAAGCGTGAATTGAAACCGGAATCAAATGTGCAGTTTGGTGAAGGTGGCGCAGGTACTTTTTCTGACGGCAAGTTATATAGCCAGATCAAGGACCCCAAGCATTATGGCCGCAAGGTGTTGACGGAATTCGTCAAGGCCGGTGCGCCGGAAGAGATCATGTATGTCAGCAAACCGCATATCGGCACCTTCCGTCTGGTGAAGATGATAGAAGAGATGCGTCACAATATAGAGGCGCTGGGCGGTGAAATCCGCTTTGAGCAAAAAGTGACGGATATCGATATTGTTGATGGCAAGGTGCAGGGCGTGCGCCTGAATGACAATGAATATATAGAGACTGCCCATGTAGTGCTGGCGATAGGTCATAGCGCGCGCGATACGTTCAAGATGATCGCCGAGCGTGGTGTATATGTAGAGGCAAAGCCGTTTTCCATCGGTTTTCGTGTTGAGCATCCGCAATCCATCATTGACAAGGCACGCTTTGGCCCGAATGCGGGCAACAAGATTCTGGGTGCGGCTGATTACAAGTTGGTGCATCACGCCAAAAATGGCCGCTCTGTATATAGCTTCTGCATGTGCCCAGGTGGTACGGTGGTGGCTGCGACATCTGAGCCGGGCCGTGTCGTCACGAATGGCATGAGCCAGTATTCTCGCAATGAGCGCAATGCGAATTCGGCTATCGTTGTCGGCATTACGCCAGCAGATTATCCTGGCAATCCATTGGCGGGTATAGATTTGCAAAGAGCACTCGAAGAGAAGGCTTATGAAGTGGGCGGAAGCAACTACAACGCACCTGGTCAGTTGGTTGGCGACTTCTTGGCGGCACGCCCATCGACAGCACTGGGGACAGTAGAGCCATCCTATAAACCCGGCATTACCTTGTGTGATCTGGCGACGGTGTTACCTGAGTATGCCATCACGGCCATACGCGAAGCTTTGCCTGAGTTTGAGAAAAAGATCAAAGGCTTCGCAATGAAGGATGCCATTTTGACTGGTGTGGAAACCCGCACTTCTTCCCCTATCCGTATCAAACGTAATGACGATGATTTGCAAAGCTTGAATACCCGCGGCCTGTTTCCAGCGGGTGAAGGCGCTGGCTACGCAGGTGGAATCTTGTCTGCTGCAGTAGATGGCATCAGGGTTGCAGAAGCAGTTGCCCTTGATCTCCAGGAAAACGCGTAAAAAAGGGAAATCTAAGCAGATATGAAAAATGGCAAAAACGGAATTCGTTTTTGCCATTTTTCTTTGCGACTTGCTTAACCCAAAAGGTCTTCCAGTCCTGCAGCCAACTCTGCTAATGGCGGCATTTCTTCGAGAATAAGTTCAGGTTTGATGCCCAGTTTTTTTGCCACTTCTGTTGGGAAAGTCGCTTCACGTTCCTCTTCAGAATAATGGCTTTCCTCTCCCCTGGCACACCATGAGGCAATATGGACAACTGCGCCTATCTGGTCAAACTCTGACTGTTGCAAGGGTTCTCCACAAGCCTTGATGGCAGTAGCAAAAGTGTCGGGAAATCGCCAGCGTCTGGACAACTCAGCACCTACGTCAAAAAAATCATAACCAAAGGATGTGCGCTCGACATCTGGCCTGCGCGGATCCAGTGGCCCGGCAGTCTTGTCAACTTGCAGCATTTGCTCTGGCATGCCGGCATGCATGACCAACTGGCCTATGGCATGCATTAATCCAACGGTAAAGGCAAAGTCCGAATTGCAATGGGCTTTTTTTGCCAGCCATTTTGATACGACAGCAGTATGCAGGCTATAACGCCAGAATTGCTTCAGGTCTACCCCAGGCATCGCTTTGAAACCGCTGGTTAAACCACTGCTGACAACCAAAGTACGTACAGTCATAAAACCCAGCATCAGCACAGCATCATCGACAGAACCAACAGTCCTTGATGCATGATAATAAGAAGAGTTTGCCAGGCGCAGCAGTTTTGCGCTGAGGACCTGGTCTGCAGACAGCTTGCGGGCAATCTCGTCTATGGAGACATCGTCATTATTGAAACTGTCGATGACTTCCTGGACGACTTTGGGTATCGATGGCAAAGCATTTTGCTGCTGAAACAGATTCTCGATTTTCATAGGGCATCTCCTTTGGGGATGTGGATACAAGAGGTCTATGCCTCTTATTATTTTCCGGAAATTGAATACCAGTCAGCAAATTCCCTGAATATCCGGGAGAAATGCGCATTGCTATCAAAAATCATACTCTGATATTGGTTTTTCAGAAATGCTTTTTTGCTGCATGTATCGCTTTACACAAGATTGCTAACAATTCAGACAGAGTACAGTATTTTGATATCACTTTTCTGCTTGCGCAGATGTAATTTGTTATTTTCTCGCCAGCTTACTTTTTGACTTGTTTCTTTACTTCACTTCGGGGTAGACATGGTGGTAAAGTAGTTTTTATGAGCTATAAACAAGTTTTGGATAAGTTCATCAAATCAGAGCAAGCAGCCAGGAGACGCATCATGCAAAACGCCATAGAACTCGCAACACAAGTCGGTGAAGAACTCAAATCCAGAAAACTGATACTTAGCATAGCCGAATCCTGCACTGGTGGCGGCGTCGCCCATGCCATTACAGAAATTGCCGGTTCTTCGGAATGGTTTGACTGTGGTTTTGTCACCTATTCCAATTCCTCCAAAACTGAATTGCTGGATATACCTGCAGCACTGATCGCCCAGCATGGTGCCGTCAGTGAGGAAATCGCCGCCGCCATGGCACAGGGGGCCTTGGCTAATTCTGAAGCCCATCTGTCTTTATCTACTACAGGTATTGCAGGCCCGACTGGGGCAGTGCCAGGCAAACCGGTAGGAACTATCTGCTTTGGCTGGGTAGTTGGCGGAGTCCCTCATACAGAAAGACTGGTATTTGCAGGCGACAGGAAATCCGTACGCGAACAAACCGTTGTTCACGCCCTGGATAAATTACTCAGGTATATCAAGGAGTTATAAATTGCTGACGGTATTGCCAGCAACAGTTGATTCATTTACGCATTCGCCTGCAAGATTAGCCGCACATAGTAGTCGTCTGCGTATCTTGCTGGTAGATGATGACGCAGAAATTGCTGAGCTGCTCAGCAATTATCTGGGCAAATTTGATATCAGCTGTGTCGCCGTGCAAGATGGCGTGGCCATGCGCGTAGCATTACAGTCTCATCATTTTGATGTCATTTTGCTGGACTTGATGCTGCCTGGCGAGGATGGCCTGAGTCTGTTGCGCCAACTACGCCGCCACGCTACCACGCCTGTGATCATGCTGACTGCCAGAGGTGGATTTTTTTACAAAATACTGGGACTGGAATCGGGTGCGGATGATTACCTGATCAAACCCATCGATACCCGGGAACTGGTCGCACGCATACAAAGCGTCAGCAGGCGCGCGCATACATCTGCACGGCAAACGCAAGACATCAACGATAGCAAAGCAACAGAAATACGCTTTGATGCCTGGGTGTTGAATTTGCCGACGCGGCAATTATGCAGCCCGGATAAACTCATTATCCCGCTGTCAAATGCAGAATTCAGGCTCTTATTGGCCTTTATCAAAAGACCCGGCCAAATACTCAGCCGCGACCAATTAATCGATTTTGCACACAATAAGTCCACCGAAGTCTTTGACAGAAGCATAGATTTGCTGGTGTCTCGCCTGCGTCAAAAACTGGGGGATGACTCACGCCATCCCAGCCTGTTAAAAACCATACGTGGTGAAGGTTATCTGTTTAACGCAAACGTGCCATGAAAAAGCTGCTTCGCGATACCATCTTCAGCCGCCTGTTTGGCCTGGCCATGGCGGCGGTAGTTGTCAGTCACATCGTCACCTTTATTTTGTTGTTTGTCTTTCTGGGAGATCACCGCCCTCCCCCTTCGCCAGAACACATGCCGCCCCATTCCCCACATGGCATATTGCATGGCCCTTTCCTGGGTTTTTGCCTGAGTATGGCAATACAGCTGTTATTACTGGCAATAGCTGCCTGGATAGGTTCGCGCAGTCTGGCACGTCCCATGCAAAAACTGGCTACTGCGGCAAGTATCCTGGGCAATCACAAACAACCCCTGGCGATCCCGGAGACCGGCCCGGAAGAAGCACGCCAAAGTGCCAAAGTCTTTAATCAAATGCAAGAACGCCTGTTCCAGCAAATGGAAGAAAGGGAGCGTTTTCTAGCCGCAGTTTCCCATGATTTGCGCACACCCCTAACGCGTATGAAGCTGCGTATAGAGCAACTTCACAATGAAACCACAGGCGAAAAGTTGCTGGATGATGTAGAAGAAATGCGCCTGATGCTGGACGCCACCCTGGATTATTTGCGTGGCAGTGAAGAATCCAGGCAAATGCTGGACATAACTTCACTGGTAGCAGCCATTGTTGACAATATGCAGGACGAAGGCAAAGCTGTCGGTATGCACGGAGAAGCCCAGCCTCTACCAGCACTACCAAATGAACTGAGGCGCTGTATCAGCAATCTGCTGGAAAACGCGATTGCCTATGGCAAAACTGCGCAAGTCAGTCTGCATGACAGTCAACATGAATTATTGATCTGTATCGAGGATCAAGGCCCGGGCATACCCGAAGCAGATTTGGAAAAAGTATTCGCCCCCTTCGTCCGTCTGGCCATTTCCAGAAATAAAAATACCGGAGGTGTTGGCCTGGGGCTCAGCATTGCCAGAGAAGTGGCAAGACGTCATCAAGGCAGCCTGATATTGAAAAATCGCCCTGATAAGCAAGGTTTGCGCGCGGAACTGCGCCTGCCAAGAGTATGAGTTCCACATTGTGTCAAAACCGATACAAGGCAGACACAAGCGAGCAACACGTGAATGCGACACTTCAGAACATGACAAGCATGACTGAAGGAGAACGCAATGAGCAGTATCACTGGCGTAAGTGGTAGCAACAGTAGTTACTTCCCGCAAATTGGCGGCACGCAAAGGCGTGAGCGCGACACCAGCAAGATAGCAGAGAATGTTTTTTCCAAGCTTGACACCAAAAACCAGGGCTATCTTGAAGTCACGGACTTGGAAACTGCATTTGGTAATATTGCATCAAGCTCATCTACTGGTTCTACCAGTAGTGACGGTACAAGCAGCTCAACCAGCTCGACCAATACAGCAGGCAATAACACCAGCATCAATGACTTGTTTAAAAAACTCGATAGTGACGGCGACGGAAAAATCACCAAAAGCGAGTTTAGCGATGGCATTAAAAAACTCAGCGATGCCTTGGAAACGCAATTCAATGCCAGACGCACCCGCGGTGCAGAAGGCTCCAGACCACCACCGCCACCTCCTCCTCCAGAAGGCAGTGGTGGTGCTGACCAGGCTGGTCTGGACAAAATCCAGTTGACAGATTTGTCTGCCGAAGTTGGCAAAACCAATAGCAGTGCTGGTGCGGCCCTCAGTCAGGTGGCGCAAAATTTTGAGGCTGCCGATACGAATCAGGATGGCCAGGTCAGCCTGCAAGAAACCCTGGCCTATCTTGAAAAGACTACCACCACCAATACTCAGACGAGTAGTACGTCCACAACTGCCAGTACGTTCAACACAGCGGCCAACACCACCGGCACCAGCAGCTCAACAAGCAATAGCTCAAGTACCGGGGCAAGTACCAGCACCAGCACTGCATCAGATGGCACGGCCAGTTCGGTTACAAACACAAGTACGAATACTGACGCGGCCTTGTTCAAAAAGGCTTTACAGTTATTGCGCGCGTATAGCTCTCCCCCGACTACATCTACCAGCCAAGGTATTTCTGTCAGCGCTTGAAAACGAAATAACCCCGTAAGTATCAAATAACAGAAAGGCACATGTGCCTTTCTGGTTTTCCCGACTCAAGAAATTGTCATTGTTCCCGATTTTGCATCAATAACTCATTGATCAGGACAGACTCTATCTTGTCTGTTTGTAGCGCCGCATTCAAGCCTGACTTGAGTTGCGCCCTGACCGTGTCAAATCCTTCCTCGCTATGCAAATCATCCGGATCAATCTTGGCAAATTCGATTTGAAAGATATTCGTCAGTATTTTCTTGTTTTCAAATAACCATTCCTTATCCTCAGTGCGGACTTGTATGGTGACTTGCATGCGCACCACTTGACCATTCAGGTTGGCGACTTGCTGCGGCAATACAAAATAACTTAGCCCGGCAGTATTGCTGGTCACGCTGCGGATATAAAAGAAAATCCCCAGCAAAATTGCGAAACCAAGCACCACAATGATGGCGGCATATATGCCAAAGCGATCTTTAGCTGCAGCAGTCTTTTTTGTTGAGTTTTTTACAGTTGTTTTTTTAGGGGAACTATAGGTAGGTACAGAGCTGCGCGACGGGGTGGCGCTGCCTTTAGATGCGGGACTGGCGGCCTGGGCGGCGGGCGTGTCAGTACCGACATCAAAATCCAAAGCAGGGTCTGGATTTTTTGTTTCACTGCCATCTATTGCTTCAAAATCCAATTGCGCGCTGAGCAAGCTGGCTTTTGACCTATCTTTAGACATGACTACCTCTTATAGCTTGCGCATGGCGATATGCCCATGACACTGGTCAAGCAATTACATTGCCGCCCGGAAATTATAAAGCAGAGAAAGCATAGCTCATATTTTACCCAAATTCACAAAAATCCAAGACATGGGTACGAAAAATTCAATGAACTAAGCATTAACTAAGTATCAACTAACTATTGTGTTTACTCTATTTTGACCATTTGTTTTTCAGCAATCATCCTTCCTGATTCGCCGCTTCCACATCTCGCCAGGTTTGGCATTTAAATGCTTCGTTACAAACTAAGAGTGTAAATCAGCAGCCAATTTCGCTATTATGTGGGCATTCCCCCGCACGACCACGACAGGCATGACCAATCCCGCAATTCCCAAAGTCAGAAATACGAACATAGACAATATCAAGGCCGTCTTGATATTTTTTGTCGTTTTCGGTCATCTGATAGAAATTTATGTGGGTGAAGATCACCTGTTGCGCTCCATCTGGATTTTTGTTTATTCCTTCCACATGCCCATGTTTGCCCTGATGTCAGGCATGTTTTCGAAGGCGCAATGGGATGACAAAAACGCTACGCAACTGATATCCACGGTTTTGGTGCCTTTGATAGGCTTTGAAATTATTTATGAAGCAACCGAGTTTGCGCTGAAAGGCACGGGCAGCGTTTATGTCGGCCTGATCGCCCCTTACTGGATGCTGTGGTATCTGCTGAGTTTGTTATGCTGGCGTCTGCTGCTACCTTTATTTTCGCGCATGCAGTTTGGTGTCATGCTGGCATTAGCGCTGTCACTGGTGGGTAGTTATTCTGAGCATGCTGGCTACTACCTCGGTATTTCACGCACCCTGATCTTCTTCCCCTACTTCTTGTTGGGTTGGAAGCTTGGCCCTGAAATATTCAATGTCAAAAAGAAGGAAAGACTGTTTATCAGTGCCGTAGTGGTGCTGGCAGCCTTCATCGGCGCTTTCATGCTGAAAAGTGATTTTGACTATCGCTGGTTCTATGGCAGTTACTCACTGCACCGCCTGGAAATGGCCAATCTGACTGGCAGCATGTACCAGTTATTACAGTATGCGGCATCGACGGTAATAGGATTATCAGTGCTGTATTTGTTGGCGCAGAAAAATTTGCGTCTCGCACAGATAGGCAAACGCTCCATCTATGTTCTGGTATGGCATGGCATGGCGCTAATTATTTTACAAGAAACCGGCGTATTACGGGCCATTTTCAAACATGAAAATACCGTAGCCCTGGCGATTTCAGTGCTGGTGTCCATGGCTATCACATGGATATGTGCGCATGAAAAAACTGAAGTCCTGACCAAGCGCCTGATTTTGAATCCACTCGCATGGTTGTTAATACCTCAGCCAGCAAGCAAACCTGCTGAGATCATCCCCGAAGCACAGGAAAAACCTGTGCAGCAAGAACCTTAAATCTTGGACAACTCGCTTCTATCGATGAAGCGAGTTTACTCTCAGCTAAATCTCATCAAACCCAAAATAGCAGCAGCTCAGTCAGGGGCTGGTGCCTTGGTTTTACCTTCGTCAAACTGCTGCGGATTCTTGCCTGAAATACCACAGTAAAACTCACGTATCTGCAGCATATCCGCTTCGATATCACCACTCACTGCGAACATCTTTCCGATACCACCCGCCTTGCGTTTGAAGTCCAGATAACCAAGGGCGATCGGCACACCAGCACCAAGTGCGATATAGTAAAACCCGGTTTTCCAGTGGGTAACCTTGCCTCTGGTACCTTCAGGCGGCACGATCACGGTCAGTCTTTGATTTTCATGAAAAGCATCTACCGTGCCTTGCACCAGGTTACCGGACTTGCTACGGTCAACAGGGATACCACCCAGCCAGCGCATGATATGTCCCAGCACGGGTGGAAACAGACTGGACTTACCCATCCAGTAAACCCGCAAACGCAGGGCAAAACAAACCATTAAGGTCACTGGGAAATCCCAGTTACTGGTATGGGGAGCGGCAATCAGTACGTATTTTTGTTCGGCAGGAACGATACCCTCGACCTTCCAACCAATCAGCTTTAGTCCGAGTACGGACAGCCAGCGCATGACGGTATTAATGATGGGAGTTTCAAAAATGGTAAGATGCATGCCGTAAGTCTTTGATAAGAAAAGAGAATTCTGCCTTCTCTTCAAGCAAGCGGCATTATAGTGAGCGGTAGCAACTCTGGGAAATAAATATCGGCTTTTTTAAAATTAATTAACGAAAGCGATTAAACCAAGCCTATCAAGTCTTCACCCAATTCAGGATATGCTCCCATTGCGGCAAGTCTTTTTCTACTCTGGAGGGGGCGACATCCCACAAAGTGGCGCCGTGGGCCGCCAGTTGTATGTAGTTTTGTGTATCCCGCAAAAAACCAAGTACTGGCAAGCCTAGCTGCCCTACGTAGTGTTCAAGCTGCTCGGCTGCCTTGCTGCGGGTATTCACGCGCATGCCCAGTATGCCGATCTGGTAGCCATTTTTTTTATGCTGGGACAGGCTTTTCAAAAATTCTTCGGTAGCGAGGATATCAAAAATCGATGCTTGCAAGGGCACGATGATCTTGTCTGCCGATTTCAGCACCACATCCAGTTTGCTGCCAACCAGGCCAGCTGGCGTGTCCAGCACGACATGGGTCGTGCCTTTGGGTGGTTTCAATACGTTGCCGTCAGCAATATCCCAGGCCTGGATTTGCGGCAGATTCTGTGGCCGTAATGTCAGCCAGGTGCGCGAAGACTGCTGAACATCGGTATCGCCCAGCATGACCTTATGGCCATGCGCAGCGAAATAGCCGGCCAGATTGGTAGCCACCGTGCTTTTACCGACGCCCCCTTTGGGGTTGACAATTGCAATGACAGGCATGTCCGCTCCTTTTACAGTTTAAGAACCGCAGCATCTGGTCAGATTATCCATATTAACCGGAAGATAGCAAGACTTCATCTGGAAAAGGACATACGCAAAACCACCCCAACTGCTTTGCAAGCGCTAAAGAAGCATCAGGCTGGCACCAATAAGGCCAGATGTTGAGGGCTCAGATAACACCATTCCCCTTCTTCCAGTTCCAGCGCATCCAGTGTCAATTTACCTATGGCTGTACGCTGCAAGGCAGCACAATGATTGCCGGCAGCGGCCAGCATGCGCTTGACCTGATGGTATTTACCCTGCTCCAGCACGATTTCCAGCAGATGATCACCCAGTTTTTGGCAATGTATTGCGGCCAAAGGGGTCGGTTCATCATGCAGTTTGACGCCTTGCAATAATAAACTGACCAGCTCTTCCGTCACTGGTTCGGCCGTTGTCGCCTGATACACCTTGGGCACATGGCGCTTGGGTGAAGATTGAGCGTGGATAAATGGACCATCGTCAGACATCAGCAACATGCCGGTAGTGTCGTGATCAAGCCGCCCCACAGGCTGCACATCGCGCCAACTGAATTGCTCTGGCAAAAGTGTCAACACACCGGGATGATGGCTGGGCTTGCGTGAGCATTCAAAGTTTGCCGGTTTATTTAGAACGATATATACGCGCTCGCGGTATTCCCAGTCTTCTTCAAAGATATGAAACTGCAAGTCCTGGGTTTCAAAACTGGTCTTGACGCTGCGTATCACTTCACCGTTGATGGAGACTTCGCCATCTTCTACCAGGTCGCGGCAATATTTTCGGGTTCCAAATCCTTGCGACTGCAGGATTTTATCTAAGCTTAATTTTGTCATGCCGCGACTTTATCAGATGTAGCACTCACCAGGCTAGTGGACTGCTTTCAATTGACCTCAGCGGTTTCTTCACCAACCATTTTTGGATCAAGAGGCAAACTGATCTTGAAGCAAGTTCCCTTGCCCACTTCACTTTCAACCATGATATTGCCACCCAGGATGCCAGTCACCAGGTTATACACAATATTGAGCCCAAGGCCACTCCCCCCCAAGCCCAGGCGGGTGGTGAAGAAGGGGTCAAAAATACGCCCTAAATTCCCATCAGGTATACCTTTGCCATTGTCGCGCACGGTTACTTCGACAAAATTTTCATCAAAAATGCGCGCGGTAATACTGACCGTGCCGCGATAATCCCCTTCAAATGCGTGAATAAAGGCATTGTTGATCAAATTGGTCATGACTTGCCCCAAAGGTCCAGGATAACTATCCATCATCAGCTTGGCTGGGACATTGTGCACAACATCATGACGTGTCTTGCGTATGGCAGGCCCCATCGTCAAAATCAGTTCGGACAGCATTTCGTCGAGCGCAAAGACACGGCGGTTGGCACTGGTCCTGTCGACTGCAACTTGCTTGAAGCTGATCACCAGCTCAGACGCCTTGCTCAAATTACGCAAGAGTAAATCGGCGCCAGTCTTGGCGTTTCTCAGATATTCTTCCAGTACAGAACGGCGCAAGCCTTTTTCAAATTCGGCCAGTACATTATCGGTATGCTGGGCCAGCGTACTGGCCACGGTGACGCTGGTGCCTATGGGTGTATTGAGTTCATGAGCGACACCTGCTACCAGAGAACCCAATGCGGCCATTTTTTCAGTCCTGAGCAATTCCCTCTGCGCACGCTGCAGGTTTTCCAGCACGATAGTCAATTCGCTGTTGGCAGCTTCCAGCGCCTGGGTACGCTCAGACACCCGTCTTTCCAGTGTGGTGTTCATATTGCGGATTTCCTGCTCATTCTGGCGTTTTTCGGTAATGTCTTCTTGTACCAGAATAATCAGGGGTTCATTACCCAGCCGTATCATGCGACCTGATACCTGACAGAGGATGATTTTTTCCTGCTGGCCACAAGTCAGCCAAGCTTCATAATCATGGATTTCGCCATCACGTTCTATGATGCGCAAAATTTCCAGAAAATCAGCCTCATTGCGCCACAGGGCTTTCTGGGTTTCGCTATCCCCCAGAATTTCATCATGTGACCAATAGAACTGCCTGACCCAGGCATCATTCACATCGATCATGCTGTAATGCTGGCTCTTGCGCAGCACAGTCATGGCAACGGGGGAAGCCTGGAAAATACCGATGAATTTCTCTTCAGTGACCTTCAATGCCTGCTCGGCACGCAGGCGCTCATTGAGTTCTTGTTGCAAGGTGATATTTTGCGCTTCTCTTTCGGTAATCAAACGCCCCAGGTTCAGGCGCATCTTATCCAGGCCCTGCGCCAGATTCCCAATTTCATCCTGACGCACCCATTCCAGCGGTTGATCCAGTTTGCCACGTGCCAGCCGTACCGTTGCCGACTGCAGTTCCATGATAGGCCTGACGATGCGGCGTTCAAACAATAACCAGATCAGGATGAAGGAAAACACCACCTGAACCAGCAAGGCCAGGCCCAGTTTAAGAAAATCTGCCCATAATTCTTTTTCGATATGCTCGGTGGTCAGTTCCAGCATGACGCTGCCTATGACCTTGGTTTCCAGCATGATCGGGCGTTCTTCCCGCAGAAATTTTGCACCCTCTTTTTTGAATTTACTGCTGTGGGCAAAAATGGATCTGGATTCATCCAGCACTTCCACGCTAACCACCTCAGGGTTGCGCATGACGGCTTGTATGAATTGGTTGGCGACGGCCTTATCCAGCGTCCAGACTGGCACTGCCATGCCGCGCGAGAGCATATCTGCATATTGCGACATGGGATTACGTACGCGCAATTGCAACTCACGCTCGTATCTGTCCTGAACCAAAAAACGCCCCAATACAATCGCAGGCAATACGATGCCAACCACAACGCCGATAATAAGAATTTGTCGGAGGGAGAGTGTACGCAATGGATTACCTGTTGTTTGCAGCGGTTACTTCGACTGTTGCTTGCGCCACAATTGTATATTTGCCGTGATTAACTTATTCATCACGTTTTGTTTGTCCAGTTTATAAACTGCCTTGGCAATACGGCCACGCATTTCCGGCGTGTTGCAAGCTGATTTATGGGACAGGGTCAAATATAAATTTTCATTTGTAATAGGTGGCGTGACGGTTTTCAAGCCTGAAATATTTAGCTTGGCGACATAAGCCAGGCCGGGATCTTCTTCATAAATCAAATAATCTGCGCGGGAAAGACTGAGCATCTTCAAAGCCTGTTCCAGACTAGGAACCATGGAAATCTTGAGTGACTCTTTGGCATAGCGATCAAAGTCTTCACCAAAACTATTATTAATCACAGTCACACCCTGCTTGCCTGCAAGGTCAGACCATTTTTTATATGGCAGATTAAAATTATTGCGGGTCCAGATAACTGTGCGTGTTTCACGAAAAGCCGGATAGAAATAATCCATGTATTCCAGTCTTGGCAAGGTAAAAAAAGCACCCGCCAGCAAGTCCACGCGGCCCAGCTTGGCTTCTTCTTGCACCCGTCCCCACGGGCCTACATATTTAATGTCGATAGGTATGCCAATTTCTTTGGACAATAATTGCATCCATTCTGCATTCGCCCCTATCAGGCGGTTTTCATCTTCTGGGTCACGCCACAGATAAGGAGGGTATTCAGGATTGCCAGTCGCTATCAGGCTTTTGCAGGATTCATTGGCATGTGCAGCTGAACTAAACGCTGTCGCCAGCAACAATACCATCCAGCAGAACAACTGCAACATGACATTATTTGAAGGACTAGCTTTGCAAGTATCAAGCTTCATGGCACGACCTTCTCGACAAAAACCTGGGAGGATAGACACCTAAGTCTAACTGCTGGAATTAGGCTTGGCAAGGAAGTAGTTGTGAAGGAGGAACGGTTTCCAAAAAGAAAATAATTCCTCCAAATCCTGACTATATGTGCAAGATTTTTACCATCTTTAAATCAGACATAAAAAGGGATTGCATAGTCCAACGCAATCCACTTTCATCATGCCTTTATGCTATATGTTTATGATATAAGTTTAGCGCCTGACGATAGAATTACCATTACTTCTGACAGCATCACCGGACAGCAAACCCGGGTCATGATCAAAAGCATAGGTTTGCTTGTTGCCATTCTCAAAAGCCACCGTCACATTCCACACCTTGGTCGTTTTCACTTTTTGCTCTATTTTGTGTCCGGCCAACGCGCCGCCGGCAGCACCGGCAATAGTCGCCAGGTCGCGGCCAGTTCCGCCACCAACCTGATTACCTATGAGGGCACCAGCGACACCGCCTGCAATTACGCCCAGGGCACCGCCCTCACCTTCCTTATCCGCAATGGCAACGGCGACGACTTTGCCGCAATCAGGGCAAACTGGTTCGTGTCTGGCATTCACTGAAGCGGCGACTGGCTTGCTCATGTTTTGTTTGGCAACTGCCAGCGACGTATTGTATTCAGTCTTGGCATCACGCAGACACTGCATCCTGGCCGACGAGCTACCAGCATCAGCGCACAGTTTTTTATCTTCATTGTATCTTTGCGTGGCGCGTTTGCTGTCTGCTGCATATTGTTGTTTGGCAGTCATGTTTTGCGCAAAAGCCCCCGTCACGGCAGTCAACATCAGGCTGGCCAGAAACAATTTTTTATTCATTTACTACTCCTCAATTGATCAAAGTTTTTATGGCATGGTGAACCATATTACCCATAACGTTGATAAAAGAAAATTGATGACCTAAATAACAATAATTGACAGTTCCTTGTCTACATTAAACCAGAGCTTAACTGGTGGCGGGTACGCCTACAGGCGCGCTCGTTGTCGCGGTCGGGTTCAGTGATGCAAGGATCTTGTCGCGGCAGATTGACAGGATTTCGTCGGCCAGGGGTGAATCGTCCGGGCAGGCGCGCGACATGACTATGGCACCGACCGCATGCGCCAGTATATCGAGTGACCTGGCTCGCGTCCGGTCTGCGTCTGCACCGTTCAAGGAAGTGTCCTGCTGGCTCAGTGCGGCCAACTGGATCTCAATGCCAGCCGCAAACGTGGTTCGCACCTCCTCGGGTTGACGCACGGCATCACCGCACAGCGCAGCCATCGTGCAGCCAGTCGCAAGGGTGTCGCGATGCGCACGCGAAATATAAAGCCGCACGAACTCCGACATATCCACACCAGCGGTCAGTGCTGCGGACTCTGCGATGCCACAGGCCGCCGATTCCGCCATCAGGTCGGCCTTGGAGCGGAAGTGCTTGTAGAAGCCGCCGTGGGTGAAGCCAGCAGCAGCCATCAGATCGGCAACACCAACCCCATCGTAGCCGCGCTCCCGAAACAGTGTGGATGCCGTCTTGACAACGTGTGCCCGGTTGGCTTGCGCCTGGGCCTTGGTGATCTTCATTTCTCGTCCCCGGTGGATTTATGCATGTATGAAGGCCTCATTATATATTGATGTCAATCATAATCAAAATCTTGACAATTTTGATTATGATCGTCATCATTAAAGAAATTCGCAACACCGAGGCTGAATCACCATGATCAAGAAAACAATTTTCGAACCATAAGTTCAGCGGGGCCGCGCATAGGTGCGCCCTCAAACTAGATATCACTTTATCGGGGCGGTGCCCCTTCATAACCCAGAGAGAAAACTCATGACTACATCTACCTCCGTTCTTATTACAGGTGCCTCCACCGGCATTGGTGCAACCTACGCCGAGCGTTTCGCGCGCCGCGGCCACGACCTCGTGCTGGTGGCGCGCGACAAAGTACGGCTGGATGCCCTTGCGGCCCGCCTGCATCAGGAACATGGTGTTGCCGTCGATGTCCTGCCGGCTGACCTTACCAAATCCAGTGATCTGATCCTCGTCGAAGCACGTCTGCGTGATGACGAACGCATCGGAACGCTGATCAATAATGCCGGGATGGCACAGTCTGGCAGTTTCATCGAGCAGACCCCCGATCAGGTCGAGCGGCTTATTGCGCTCAACACCATCGCACTGGCGCGGCTCTCAAACGCGGTTGCTCCACGCTTGGTGCGTGCTGGTAAAGGCGCAATCATCAACATCAGCTCAGTCGTTGGCCTGGCGCCTGAGTTCAATATGTCGGTTTATGGCGCAACCAAGGCCTTCGTGCTGTTTCTTTCGCAAGGTCTGCACTTGGAACTCTCGCCCAAAGGCGTCTATGTCCAGGCCGTGCTTCCCGCTGGAACCTATACTGAGATTTGGGAGCGTGCGGGTATCGACATCAGTACCTACTCCGAGATGATGAAAGTAGACGAACTGGTTGATGCTGCGCTGGTCGGCTTTGATCGTCGTGAACTCGTCACCATTCCGCCGCTGCAAAACGCCGCACGCTGGGACACTCTCGATACCGCGCGGCAAGCACTGCTTGCGGATATTCAACAAGCGAACGTGGCCGGGCGCTATCGACCACAAGCCTGACCCTGACCGTTTTCACTCCAACCTTACCCGAAAATCCACGCCATGCCGTCTCTGCTAAGAACTACCCTTTGCCTCCTCGCGCTGTCCGCAGCGATTGTTTCACCGTTTGTTTCACCGCTTGCTGCGGCCAGCGATGCGATTGCCGCGAACGTCGATACGAGCACTGCAACCACGCCGCAGACGATGACGTGGAGAGACGTGCCTACGCAAAGCGTTTCTGCCAACGGCATGGACTTCGCATATCGTGAACTCGGGCAACACAACGGTGGCACTCCGGTGGTGTTTCTCGTTCACCTGGCTGCTGTGCTGGATAACTGGGACCCGCGAGTTGTTGACGGGTTTGCTGAAAAACATCACGTGGTCACGTTCGACAATCGTGGCGTCGGTGCATCGACGGGCACGCCTGCAAACACAATCGAACAAATGGCGGACGACGCCATCACTTTCATCAAGGCCAAGGGATTCAAACAGGTTGATCTGTTCGGCTTCTCGATGGGAGGAATGATCGCGCAGGAGATTGTGCTCAAGGAGCCTGATCTGGTGCGCAAACTGATCCTGGCTGGCACAGGACCTGCAGGTGGCCCGGGTATCAGCACGGTGGCAGGTGTGGCGAACTACGACTTGCTCCGTGCGACCTTCACTGGTCAAGATCCGAAGCAGTATCTCTTCTTCACGCGCACGCCGCACGGCATCGAAGCTGGAAAGCTCTTCTTGACGCGCTTGCAAGAGCGCGCTGAGAAGCGCGACAAGGAAATCACTGTGCGGGCCTACCTCGCGCAGCTTCAAGCGCTCAGAGTATGGGGTCAGAAGCAGCCGGCCGACCTCTCGGTGGTCAAGCAAGCCGTACTTGTGGTCAATGGCGATGACGACAGGATGGTTCCGACCATCAATTCGTATGACCTCGCCAAGCGCCTGCCGAATAGCCAGTTGATCATCTACCCTGACGCTGGTCATGGTGGGTTGTTTCAGTACCACGAGGACTTCGTACCCAAAGCGCTTGCATTTCTGGCGAACTGAGTTTTTATCTTTTTTTTCTGTTCTGAATGATGCTTAACATATCAAATCCGTAACCCCAAAGGAGAAATGACCATGACATTCAAGGCGCTGCTTACCACCAAGACGGGCGATGTGATTTCCACCGCCCTGGTCGACTTCGACGAAGACGACCTGATGCCGGGCGACGTCACCGTCACGATCGACTATTCGACGGTGAACTACAAGGACGCAATGGCGATCAGTGGCCGCTCGCCGGTGATACGCCAGTTCCCGCTGATTCCGGGCATCGACTTCTCGGGCACCGTGGAAGCCTCGTCGCACGCTGGGTTTGCGGTGGGTGACCGCGTTGTCGCCAACGGTTGGGGCCTGAGTCAAACCCATCACGGCGGTTTGGCGCAGAAGGCGCGCGTTAACGGCAACTGGCTGGTCAAACTGCCTGAGGTGTTTTCGACGCGTGATGCCATGGCCATCGGCACTGCTGGGTACACCGCGATGCTGTCCGTGCTCGCGCTGGAGCATGCGGGAGTGACGCCGGATAAAGGCGATGTGTTGGTGACTGGGGCTGGCGGTGGCGCCGGTTCCCTCTCTATCGCTTTACTGTCCAAGCTGGGCTATCGGGTGGTCGCCTCGACCGGGCGACTAGAGGAGACGGACTACCTGCGCGAGTTGGGTGCTGCCGAAGTCATCGACCGCCACACGCTGTCCGAGCCGGGCACGCCGATCGCCAAGGAACGCTGGGCAGGCGCGATCGACTCTGTGGGTAGCCACACGCTAGCCAACGTACTTGCGCAGACCCGCTACCGTGGCGCGGTGGCGGCCTTTGGGCTCGCACAGGGCGCGGACCTTCCGGGCTCGGTACTGCCCTTCATCCTGCGCAATGTGACCCTGGCCGGCATCGACTCGGTCAATGCGCCACAGGACGTGCGGCTGCAGGCATGGGCACGTTTGGCCACCGATCTGGACTTAGGCAAACTCGCCCGCGCTACGCAGGTCGTCGGCCTGGCCGACGTGCCCGGTCTTGCAGACCCGGTGCTTCAAGGCCAGGTGCGCGGCCGCACGGTCGTGGACGTCAACGCATGAAGACAAAACCCTGCGGCATCACGATTAAATAAAAAAACCCGCCATCTAGCGGGTTTATGCTGAAAGTGATAAAAACACTTACAGTTTTGCCTTGATCAGCTTGCCCAGTTTCTCTATACCTTCGTTGATACGCTCTGGCGACACCGTCACAAAGGACAGGCGCAAGGTATTTTTTTCTGGGTTGTTTGCATAGAAAGGGCCACCAGGAACAAAGGCAACATTTTGCTGAATTGCCTCATCCAGCAATTGCTTGCTGTCCATATGCTCTGGCAGGGTTACCCAAATGAACATGCCGCCTTCAGGCTTGGTCCAGCGCACGCTTTCAGGGAAATGCTTGCTCATGGCCTCAAGCATGGCATTGCATTGCTTGGCATACAGAGTGCGTATGGTTGGGATGTGCTCACTCAGGAAACCATCCTTGATAACTTCATACACCACCATTTGTGTCAGTTGCGCCGTATGCAAATCAGCCGCCTGCTTGGCTTGTTCGAGCTTGCGTATCAGCGGTGTAGGGCCAACTACATAACCCAGGCGTATGCCTGGAGTCAGCACTTTTGAGAAAGAACCCATGTAAATCACGCCACCTGGATTCATATTCAGCATCTTGGGCAAAGGTTCGCCGCTATAGCACAGGTCACCATAAGGGTTATCTTCCACCAGCGGGATGCCCATGCGTGCGCAGGTTTCCACCAATTCATAGCGACGCTCAACCGACAGCGTGCGTCCGGTTGGATTCTGGAAGTTAGGCAAGGCATACATCAGGCGTGCACCTGCACCTTTGGCAGCAACAGAGGCTGGTATCAGACCATGGTCATCGGTATCCACCGATTCAAATTCAGGGCGATACACGGAAAAAGCCTGCAATGCACCCAGATAGCTCGGTGTTTCCACCAGAACCTTACTGCCTTCATCCACCAGCACCTTGCCGAGCAAGTCCAGGCCCTGTTGGGAGCCAGACACCATCATGATTTGATCAGGCAGGATTTTTGAATCATTGGTGGACAAAGAGTCAGCCAAAAATTCACGCAATGGAGCATAACCATCGGTAGGGCCATATTGCAATGCTGACTTGCCTTGTTGTGTCAGCACCTTGTCAAAGGCAACACGCATGCGCTCTACCGGGAAAGTTTCTGGAGATGGCAATCCACCAGCGAAAGAAATCACTTCAGGACGCATGGTCACTTTTAGAATTTCCCTGATGGCTGAGCTTTGCAACTGCTCGGCGCGGTCAGAAAATTTCCAATCTATGGGGCTAGGATTCTCAAGTTTCATGCTGGTCTCACTATCTCTCGGTTAGGATTGCCATCTCGGGCAAGCTTATTGTTTTATAAAATTCAGGCGATCTCGACGATCATTTCAATTTCTACGCAAGCACCCAGAGGTATCTGGGCCACACCAAAGGCTGAGCGTGCATGCTTGCCTTGTTCGCCAAAGATTTCGCCGATGAGTTCAGAGGCGCCATTTGTCACCAGATGCTGCTCAATAAAATCAGGTGTGGAATTGACCAGGCTCATGAGTTTGACGATGCGTTTAACACGATTCAGATCGCCGCCACATGCTGCCTGCAAAGTGGCGATCATATCAATCGCGACTGCGCGTGCCGCCAGTTTGCCTTCTTCAGTAGAGATATTTTTACCCAGTTGACCTACCCATGGCTTGCCATCTTTTTTGGCAATATGGCCGGACAGGAATACTGTGTTGCCAGTTTGTGCATACATGACGTAGGCAGCAGCAGGCGTCGCTACAGCAGGCAATTCAATATTTAATGCTTGAAGCTTTTCGTAAAATGACATGTCTATTTTCCAGGAAAAAGCGCAGCAGCCCTCACTGATGCACTAGAGATAATTAAATTTTTATTATTATTTTCTGCAAACTTCAAGAGTTTGCAGAATTCCAACCCATATTCAAGCTGATACCGTTTTGATAGGACTTACGCAAAATTGTCCCAGCAAGGCGTCAGCGACGAAGACAGTACTTCGGTACCGGATTTTGCTAAATACTGGAGCTGCAACGCAGCTGGGGCAGTTTTGCGTATGTCCTATCATACCAGTCCTCTATTGTAAGCCCGCACCGAAGCGATTAACACCCCCTAGAGCATTCCATGTGACAGATTAAATTTGGTCGCTCTGGGAGATTTCTCAGCTTCACCGTTGAATATTCATGCGTCGACCCAGTGCCACCACAATGATGACCGCCAGCGCAAAGAAGATTTCACGTCCAGTCAGGACTTCCCCCAATATCACAGCAGCACCCAGCAAACTCAAAAATGGTTGCAGCAATTGCACCTGGCCGACACGGGCAATACCACCGATAGCCAGGGCCTTGTACCAAAAGAAAAAGCCGATGAACATGGAAAATACCGAAACATAGGCAAACCCGGCCCAGGCGCGGCCAGAGGCATGTACACCGTAATGCCAGCCCAACCATGCTGTAACAGGTAACAACACTGGCAAAGCCAGCAGCAAAGCCCAGGAAATCACTTGCTGTCCACCCATGCTTTGCGACAGCCTCCCACCTTCGGCATACCCCATGGCGGCAGCGATCACGGCGATGAACAAGGCCAGGTCAGCAAATTGAAATGAGCCGCCTCCCTGTATTAACGCAAAGGCTATCACCAGACCGCTGCCCAATACCGCCATTACCCAGAAGCCCGTTGACGGCTTTTCATTAAAGCGCAACGCGGCAAACAAGGCGGTTGCCAAGGGCAAGATACCCAGCACGATAGCCCCGTGAGAAGCGGGCACATAAGCCATCGCGACAGAGCTGAACAAGGGAAAGCCAACCACCACGCCCAGGGAGGTGATCAGCAGGGATTTGATTTGCGCACGTTGCGGCAATCTGGCACCCTGCAGCCATAACAGGATGCCTGAGCAACATGCTGCCACCACAGCCCGTCCCAGTGCGACAAAAACAGGATTGAGTTCCGCCACTGCCATGCGGGTAAATGGCAGGGTCAGGCTGAAAATCATGACGCCAACCAGGCCCAGGGCCATGCCCTTGTTTTCTTGTATCGGCATGACAGATCTGCCTGCTTTAATTTGTGTGCCGGTTGTCATTGTGAACTCACCAGCATAGGGTAGAGCGACGAGACCAGCAGCAAGGCCATACTGTAGTTGAAAACGCGCAAATTGCGTTCAACCTTCAACAAATGCCTGACCTTTGCGCCGAACAAAACCCATAGACTTATGCTCGGCAAATTGATGATCGCAAAAACACCTGTTGCCAGGGCAACGATCCAGAATCCGCTGGTTGCAGGTATATAGGTACTGAAAGCACCCAGCGCCATGACCCAGGCTTTGGGATTGATCCATTGAAAAGCTGCCGCATTCAAAAAACTCATGGGACCAGCTTTGCGTACACCGTCTTGCGCTTTGCTCTCTATAGGCCCGGCATTGGCAATATTCCAGGCCAGATACAGCAAATAAGCTGCGCCTGCCCATTTCAACACCGCATATAACCAAGGGAACACCGCAAACAAGCCCGCCAGACCAACACCAACTGCCAGCACCAGTATCATGAAACCTATGTTAATGCCCAGCATATGAGGCAAGGTGGCGCGAAAACCAAAGTTCACGCCAGACGCCAACAGCATCAGGTTATTCGGGCCTGGTGTAATAGATGACACCAGGGCAAACAGAGCAAAGGCCATCAAGGTATCAATTGCCATATCTTACTCCGCGTTCATATCCCTGCTGGTAGCGATCAAAATTCTGTCGGTCATCCATCGTGCTTCTCCTGTTTTTGCTTTAGTGTTGTGCTATCCTAAACGCAAAAACCGATACAGTACCAATACACTACAAACGATAATATTCGTACTGTAATGGTCAAATACCCATTACAGAAGACCAGCCTGGAGACATGCAATGCTGAAGCCCACTTTTTTTATCTCACGTGATTCTGGCGGTTCGCTGGTAGAACAAATCGTCAATGCCGTGGCCAACCGCATAGACGATAAATTGCTGCGCACCGGTGCGCGCATGCCTTCTATACGCCAGTTTGCCGATGAGCAAGCGGTGTCGCGCTTTACCGTGGTAGAAGCCTATGACAGGCTGGTCGCCAAGGGTTATCTGGAATCGCGCCGGGGTGCCGGCTTCTTTGTGCGCGAACGTGCATCCATGTTGAATAACGTCCCCCATACTGCGCAAATAGCCCCAATCACCCAAAACCTGGATGTGGTGTGGCTGGTACGCAATATGTTTCGGCAATTGCCACCGCAAAAAATGCCGGGCTCGGGTGTATTGCCGCATGACTGGCTGGATGGCGAACTGGTGGCGAATGGCTTGCGTTCCATCAGCAGGCTAAATCAGAATCTCTTGCTGCATTACGGTACCCAGCAAGGCTTTTTACCCTTGCGCCAGCAATTGCAGTTGAAATTGGCCGAACTTGAAATCGCTGCATCGCCCGAACAAATCGTCATGACCAGCGGCGTGACGCAGGCACTGGATCTGGTGGCACGTGAATTTACCCAGCCTGGCGACACCATCTTTGTCGATGACCCCGCCTGGTTTTTGATGTTTGGCTCTTTCGCCATCCTTGGCACCAAGGTAATAGGCATACCGCGCCTGAATGACGGCCCGGATGTGGCCAAGCTGGCTGAACTGGCGGCGGTGCACAAACCCAAGCTGTATATCATTAACTCGGTCTTGCATAATCCGACCTCGACTTCTCTCTCTGCAGCCAAGGCTTTCCAGGTCTTGAAAGCTGCGGAAGAACACGACTTCATGATCGTCGAAGATGACGTGTATTGCGATATGCACCCAGGGCCTGCAGTACAGGCCGCCACCCGCATTGCTGCGCTGGATCAGTTGAACCGGGTGATTTATCTTGGTGGATTCTCCAAGTCGCTGGCGGCGAATCTGCGGGTAGGTTTTATCGCTACCTCACCTGAGCTGGCGATACGTCTGGCCGACCGCAAAATGCTGTCTACTCTGACGACGACAGAAATTGGCGAGCGCGTGGTGTATAAAATCCTGTCTGAAGGGCATTACCGCAAGCATGTAGACCGCATACGCGTGAAGCTGGATAGCGTGCGCGATGACATCACCAAACGACTGGAACAACAAGGTATGAAGGTTGACTATCGCACACCTGCAGGAATGTTCTTGTGGACAGAAACCGGCTGCGACACCAATAAGCTGACCGAGAAAGCCATGGAACAGGGCTATTTGCTGGCACCCGGCAGTTTATTCTCGCCCAGCCAGCTCCCTTCCACCAAGATGCGCATCAATATTGCCGCGATGTCTGATCCTGGTGTCTGGGAATTTTTAAAACGTGAGATACATTAGTCAATGAGTAGTCAATGAGTATTCAATGCAGGCTGGCATTGGCCAGCTTGACGCCAAACCAGACAAACATGCTGCCCACGCCACTCGACAAACTGGCAGACAGGCGACGACGCTTGCTGAAATTGCGCGCCAGACGGGAACCCAGGAAGATCAATACCGACAGATACGTGGTACTGAATACCATCACCACAGCACTCAGTATCAGAAAAGGTACTGCTGGTGTTGGGTAGGCAGGGTCGATAAATTGCACAAAGAAAGACAACAAAAACAGAATCGCTTTCGGGTTCAGCAAGCTGATGACCAGGGCGCGCTTGAAAGGGTTTTGCATATTCACGGCAGTCGCCTGCGTTTCTGCTACCGTCGCAGTCTTGTTACGCCATTTTTGTATGGCTGCCCAGATCAGATTGACACCTACCCAGGCCAGGTAAGCCGCACCGGCATATTTGACGACCATGAATAAAGCTGGATAAGTGCGCAAGATACCCGCAGCACCCAAGGCTGTCAGCATGAGCAAAATACTGTCGCCGACAAAGATACCTGCCGCGCCTTTATAACCCTCACGCACACCACGTGCGGTGGCAACCGCCAATACATATAAAGAATTAGGTCCTGGCAACAAGATAATGCCTAGGGCACCCAATACATAAGTCCATAAATCAGTGACACCATAAAAACTCATTTTGCTCTGCCTTTATTTTTCTCAGTAGATTGCCCACTAGGCGCTACCGAGTTCCGCCGTCTACACCGGCACAGGCACGAGATTAACATTTTGCGGCACTTCTTGCTCTGACCTGCCGGAACCCTCACCTGCCCTGCGTAAAAGTGACAGTGCAGTATCACCTTCACGCAAGGTAGCGGTGCGTACGGTAGCGCTGACTTTCATTTCCTTGCCTGAAACCGAGATAGGCATGGCGATCACAGTAGCACGGGTACGGTCGGCAATTTTATTGGCATCTTCCGCAGATGCCTCTGGCAAGAGTACGCAAAATTCTTCACCGCTAAAACGGGCGATGCAATCATAGGCGCGCATTGCACGTTTCACCCGGCGGCTGACTTCAACCAGGATCACATCACCCACCTGTGGGCCATGCGTATCGTTGATATGCTTGAAATCATCCAGATCAAGTACCAGCATAGACAATTGCTTGCCCAGGCGCTGGTGACGTTGCAGCTCAGTGTCAGAGATGCGCATGAATTCTTTCCAGTTGGCGACGCCGGTGACAGGGTCGATATTCGCCTGTCTTTCCAGTTCTTGCTCTGCACTTAGCAACTTGCGCCTGTATCTGTGCACATAAGATGCGATAGCATGGCCAGTGATGGCGACTGCGGGCAAGACCAGCAATACGCTGGCCGCCTGAGAAAAAGTACCTGATTGTTTATATAACAGCAGCAAACAGGATGCCGCGACAAACAAGTACAGAGGAATGCGCAAGACACTCAAAGCCAGGGGCAGGGAAATGAAGGCCATCAACACCAACCAGGCATCGACCATGTAATGCCCCAGATAATCGCGCGGCAGACAGGCATTGCTGACAAACTGTATCAGCAAGACCATGACTATCCAGTGCATGGCATAACGGTCGAGTCTTGGCACATTTTCTTCCCTGCCATATTGTCGTATCAACCACAGGGAATAAGCGAAACCGGCCAGACGCATGACCAACAAGATAGCCAGAGGGATGTCAAACTCATGAAATAACACATCGACCAGTGCCAGCGGCAAGAATGCCCATAGCATGATGCGCACGACACGGCGGACTTGTGCCCTGTCCTGTTTGATATACTGGGAACGATAGTTTTCTTCGCTGACGTCTTTATAATTCGTTTGCATTTTTGCACCGCTTTATTTTTCAGCTACATCTGGCTTCCACTAGTTGTCTGGCGATCAGATAGTTCAATTTTGATCAAAAGTGCATATGTATGCTACATTCTCACTCTGAATTTCTTAAATTCTGTTCTAACGGAACCAGTCAGACTTAATTATATGCCCCACTTGGACCAACAACATGTTAAAGATTGCATAGGCGAAACGTCTGTGTCTGGCATGTCTGCGTCCGCGCAAACACAAGTTTTCAACTCAAGCTGTTGTTGAGTCTGTAAAGCTGCATGCAGAAGGCTTACCCTGCCTGCCCTTCTTGAGTACCTGCTTTCACCATCGTTCACATTTACACTTAGCTATTTTCACAACAAATGGACATACTTCTCTACGATAACTGGGAACGCCGCCTGCGCCCTTTCAGCCCACTGAACAAAGACTGGGTTGGCCTGTACTGCTGCGGACCTACCGTGTATGACTATGCCCATATCGGCAACTTGCGCACATATCTGTTTGAAGACCTATTGCGCCGCGCCCTTGAATGGAATGGTTATACCGTGCGCCATGTCATCAACATTACTGACGTCGGCCATCTTGTGTCTGATGGTGATGATGGCGAAGACAAGATGGAAAAAGGCAGCCGCAAAGCCGGTGAATCTGCCTGGCAGATCGCCGACCGCTTCACTGCCGCCTTCAAGGATGATTTGCAAAAACTGCATATCCTGGAACCGGCCATCTGGTGCAAGGCTACCGACCATATCGCCGAGCAAATCGATTTCATCGCTGCCATAGAGAAAAATGGCTACACCTATCGCACCAGCGACGGCATTTACTTTGATACCAGCAAGCAGGACGACTACGGTTTCCTGGCGCGTATCAAACGTGATGCCATCAAGGCCGGCAGCCGTGTTGAACTCGGTGAAAAACTGCATGCGACTGACTTCGCATTGTGGAAGTTCAGCCCGGCGGATGAACATCGTCAAATGGAATGGGATAGTCCATGGGGCCGCGGCTTCCCTGGCTGGCATATAGAATGCTCTGCCATGTCAGCCAAATACCTGACGCCATGGTTCGACATCCATTGCGGTGGTGAAGACCATATCGCCATCCATCATAGCAATGAGATAGCGCAAAACCAGGCTTGCCACGGCACCCGCCTGGCCAATTTCTGGATGCATGGCTATTTCCTGCAAATCGATTCTGGCAAGATGTCCAAATCGACAGGTGAATTCCTGCGCCTGCAAACCCTGCTGGATCAAAATATTGATCCGTTGGCATATCGCTACCTGTGCCTGACTGCACATTACCGCAGCCAGATGCAGTTCAGCTTTGAAGCTCTCCTGTCGGCACAGACAGCATTGCAACGCCTGCGTGAAACTTATCACGCATGGCCACAAAGTGGCAGTGCCAGTGCAGAATATCGCGAAAAATTCACAGCCTTCATCAATGAAGACCTGAACGTGCCGCGTGCATTGGCATTGGTCTGGGAAATGCTGAAAGCCGATTTGCCGGACGCCGACAAAAAAGCCACGCTGACAGAATTCGACAGAGTGTTTGGCCTGGGTCTGGCGCAATGGCAACCTGCTGTGCTGGCCATCCCGGCGGAAGTGCAAAGTCTGGCAGAACAACGCCAGGCAGCACGTAAAGCCAAGAACTGGGCCGAGGCTGATCGCCTGCGTGGCGAGTTGCATGCACTAGGCTATGAAGTCGAAGATAAAGCCGAAGGCATGCAAATCAAGGCGCTGTAAAATTTAGTATAGAAAGCACCCAGGGGAAACAATCGTTTCCCCTGTTTTCATTCAAGGCAAGAGGAAGCACTATGCAAAGAACTAATTTCTTAAAAAAAGCAGCCGTCATTGCCAGTATGGTGATGTTGCCTGGCCTCAGCCAGGCCGGCATCTATCTGGAGGGCAAAGAAATTCCCGCAGATTTGCGCGCTTTCATCACAGCCAATACCAAACTGCTGGCCTTTGTCAGCGCTGACCTGAATGGTGACGACAAGGCCGATTATGTATTTATCCTGGAGAAGCAAAAGAAAACCGCCGGGGATGAAGATATGGAACAAGGGCAGCGCCCCCTGCACATTGCCATACGCCAGGCTGATGGCAAATTAAAGCTGGTCAAGAGCAACGAGAAAATCGTTCTCTGCTCTACTTGTGGCGGCGTCTTTGGTGATCCCTTTGCTGAGCTGACGGCAGACAAGAAAAGCTTCACCGTGTCCCACTACGGTGGCAGTGCCTGGCGTTGGGCGAATGCCTATCAATTCAATTACTCACGCAAGGACGATACCTGGCAACTGGTCAAGGCATCTGAATCATCTTTTCATACCAGTGAGCCGGATAAAGCCAAAGAAAAGATATACACGCCGCCCAAACATTTTGGCAAAATTGATATTGCCGATTTTGATCCTGAAAAATTCAAAGGCGCAGGTATCAAGTAGCATGTGCCAAGTAGCAAATACCAGGCAAACATTGGGGATAAATCCCCCAATGAATCTATAAACTCTTTTCAAACTGCAGGCGTATCATCGTACTTCCCGGTGTCACCGAACTACGCAACTTGCGGCCATCCTGATCACTGTATTGTGAAGCCTGCAACACATCCTGATGCAGGAGATTACTGACAGACAAACGCAGTTGCATCTTGTTTTCCAGCTTCCACAAACCGTACAAGTCAAGATTACGGCTGACGCCAGTGTAATTGCGCAAACCAGAGGTGGCCTGCACAGTGCCACCTGTCTGTAAATTAAAATTGAAGCCAAATGACTGCTGCTCACTGCGCTTGTAATCCATACCCAGATTAGCAGTCAGCGGCACCTGGTCAGTCAGGCGATTATCCGGCCCAGGTATCGCATCCAGCCAGGACCAGTTGCGTGCCGCATTCAGGCGTATCTCTACCGGTGGTGCAGCAGCCAGCAAATTCTGCAAGGCTATTTTTGCATCGAACTCTATTCCCATCACTTTGGCTGTGCCGTGGTTATAGGGTGAGGTAATCCAGACCTTGTTTTGCTCATATAGATTTTGTACGGTTACGTCCTGTACACGTTTGGCATAGGCTGAAAGACTGAACATGCTGTTTTTGCCGAAGTAAGATTCATAAGCCAGATCAGCCCCCCAAGCCAGTTCTGGCAAGAGTTGCGGGTTACCCTGGTAGTCTGGATTAGTCGGTCCATTATCATTATTCGCCGTATAGCGGCGTGGCACCAGGCTACGCGGGGTTGGTGCCTTATAGGTACGTGACAGGGCAAAGCGTAGCTGGTCTTTTTCCTGTTCCGGCAGTTTCCACAACAATTGCAAGACCGGACTCCAGACGCTGGATCTGGTTTGCACTGCATCCATCAAACGGCCTGTGGTTTCTGTATTCAAACCTTCCCAGCGCAAGCCCAGATAAGCTTGCAGTCGGTTCGTCAGATCCCATTCATCCTGGGCAAACATGGCAATGCGGCGCACATTGGCTTTGTAGTCCTCCACTAGCGGTTTATTAAGGACATTGGAATTCACCGGTCTGTCAAATTGCAAGCGAGCTTCACTGCGTTGCGTCAAAGTACCATCCCATCCAAACGCAAGGCTATGATCTTCGCGAAAGCGGCTCAGGTATTTGCCGCTGCTACTGACACTGGTTTCTGCCGCATTCGATACGACATGCCGATTGAAAGGCTGATCCTCAGGCGCAGGATAGCCATAAAAATTAAAGTCAGTCTCGCGCTTATTGTAATTCAGGCCCAGCTTCGCGTTCAGTTTGCTGTCCGCATCAATTCTGTGCGCCCAGGTCAAATCTGTACGTAACAACCCGGTGTGCGTGGTAGCGCGGTAATTATTGTCAGGATATTGCGTAGTATCACCGATGGGAGTGGTTTCATGGTCGTACCCCCAGTTCACCGTGCGATAGTAATCAATCAGGCTTTGCCAGACTAGCGTATCACCATTGCCCAGGCTCCAGTTCAGGCGCGGACTCAGAGCAAGTCGCCAGCTGTCACCCTGATTCTTTTGTTGCATCAGACGCAGGGTCTTGAGCTCCCCCTTTGTGTCATAAATACTTTCCGTCACACCAGGCATATTTTCAACACCGGTTTTTGTCAGGTTGCCAGTGACAGAATACGAAAGTTCAGATATTTTGTCTGCCACTTCCAAAGCCAGGCTGGGAGTCCAGTTATTTTCGCCATGAGCTATGCCGAATTTGAATTCCCTTCTGGTCCGGCCCACAGCTTTTTTCAGGATGATATTGATGGTCCCGGCCACTGCCTGCGCGCTGAATTCTGCCGTCGTCGTACGCAGGATTTCCACGCGCTCTATCAACTCGGGCGCGATACTGTCTATGGAAAATCCAGGCGCTACCGCATCGCCATTTAATAAGATTTGTGTATAGCCTGATCCCAATCCACGCATGCGCAATTCATTGCCCACCACAGACACACCAGGCTGGCGCTTTAATACGGCGGACAATTGCGTGTCCCCATACTGCAATAACTCAGCAGCATTGATGATGATTTTTGCGGCAGTCTCGTTCTTTCTTTGCGCAGTCGCACCCGGTCCTGCAACTTCCACTGTTTGCACGACTTCGCTACTCTTGGCGGGCGCATCAGCAGCACGCAATGCCGGACTGAAAAGTAAAAACGAGGCCCCAACACAGTTCAAGCTGGCCTTCATGATTGCCTGGTACGGCAGGTTGGACGAGACAGATTTATTTCTTGAGACAAGCTTAGGCATTTGTATGAAAATTTAACTGGGATAGTGCTGCTAGCCGAGGATGGCAAGCAGGGGATTTTTAGACAACGGGAGGAAGTGTAAAGTGGGCAAGACTATCGCAGAACAAGCTTGTGACAAAAGCCCGAAATCAAGTGACTGAGGAAGTCTTTTTCAAAGATAGCGAGGGCTATGCCAGCATGCTATCTTGCCGACGGCAAACCCGTCTTGAGGTCTTTTAAAAAATCATCAAGTATGCGCGCAATGCTGCCGTCATTTTTCATCGCCAGCAAAGTCGCGTTGATGGTTTTTGAAGTCGGGCTTGAGGCAAATTCTGGCCTGACGCGCATGACATGGGAACCATAAGAAATAACCAGGCTAGGCCCCAATAAATGCGTCGACGCATTTCTTTCTGCCGCAGCCAGTATAGCTGGCTGGCTGGCGACAATACCCGAGATACGCCCGGCCTCCAGCATGCGCAGACCATTTTCCAGAGTGTTGATTTCTACTTTTCTGACCCGGTCATCCTGGCCAAACGTACCGTAACTCAGCCGACGCATCATGCCTATACCTTTTTCCGCAGACAGGGCAATCAGATCATCATAATTCTTCAGCACGGCGCCACGCTGCGCGACCACCACAATAGGAAACTGCGTCACCTCGGATAAAAAACTGCCTTCCTGATTTGTAAAATTTTCAGCCTGGGAAATACTATAAGCTTCTTTATCTGCCGGAAACATCACTATATGACGGGCGCTGGGCACTACGACCAGTTCCAAAGATACCCCGGACCGCCTGCGCAACTCATTGGCTATACGTACATTGATACCGTCATAGCCCCCCTTGGCATCTTTGACGAAAGCAAAAGGCGCCACTTCTGTCAGATAGAGATTGGCAGCACTAAGCCTGGGCGCATACCCATAAAGCAGATATAAACAAAGCAAACCCGCCACTTTAAGCAACATCGCTGCGACTCCATGACCATTTAAAGATCAAAGAAATAGATACCGACCAATCATTATTAGTCCCCATTGATCAAAGGAAGTTTAGTGATTTTTTGTAAAAATTACAAATCTCCCTGTGTTTCAAGGATTAAGATGTGACATTTTCATGCTTTTTAAACAATCATCTTGAAATCTACCAAAGCGGCCTCACCTTCCACCTGCTAAAGCAATGTTGCAAACAATGTTACAAAAAAAGCAGCAGGCGAGCGATTGCCACCACTACTAAAGAAATCTTTGAGGGAAACCATGTCAGAAAAACAAACCCTGGGCTTTCAGGCCGAAGTCAAACAGCTCTTGCAGTTGATGATTCATTCCTTGTATTCAAACAAGGAAATCTTTTTGCGCGAACTGATCTCGAATGCTTCTGATGCATCCGACAAATTGCGCTTTGAAGGCATCCATGACGCCAGCCTGTTTGAACACGATCCTGATCTGCAAATCCAGGTCAGCTTCAACAAAGAAGCCCGCACCATTACTATAGCCGACAACGGCATAGGCATGAGCAAGGCAGATACGATTGAACATCTGGGCACGATCGCCAAATCCGGCACTAAAGAATTCTTTGGCAAATTGTCGGGCGACCAGCAAAAAGACGCTGCCATGATAGGCCAGTTTGGTGTTGGTTTTTATTCCGGCTTCATCGTTGCCGACCGCATCACCGTAGAAACCCGTCGCGCCGGTCTGCCTGCAGACCAGGCTGTACGTTGGGAATCCGAAGGTGCAGGCGACTTTAGCGTCGAAGATATCGTCAAGGAAGGCCGTGGCACCAGCATCACCCTGCACTTGCGTGAAGGCGAAGATGAGTTCCTGTCGGCATGGAAACTCAAATCCATCATCCGTACTTACTCCGACCATATCTCCCTGCCTATCAAGATGCAGAAAGAAGAGTGGGATGAAGAGAAAAAAGAACAGGTTTTGAAAGACGAACTGGAAACCATCAACCAGGCCAGTGCCTTGTGGGCGCGCAGCAAGTCTGAGATCACACCTGAGCAATACGATGAATTTTACAAGCACGTGTCACATGATTACAGCGCACCGCTGACCCACACGCATAACCGCGTTGAAGGCCGTAGCGAATATACGCAATTGCTGTATATCCCGGCGCGTGCGCCGTTTGACATGTGGGACCGCAACAAACGTGGCGGCATCAAGCTCTACGTCAAACGCGTCTTCATCATGGATGATGCCGAACAACTGATGCCGGTCTACCTGCGTTTCGTCAAAGGTGTCATTGATTCCAATGACCTGCCTTTGAATGTCTCACGCGAAATCCTGCAGGAAAGCCGTGACATCAAGGCGATACGCGAAGGCTCGACCAAGCGCGTACTGGGCATGCTGGAAGACCTGGCAAATGCTGACGGTGACGATGCACAAGCGAAGAAAGACAAGTACACCACATTCTGGGGCGAATTTGGCCAAGTCTTGAAAGAAGGCGTGGGCGAAGACAGTGCCAACAAAGACCGCATCGCCAAACTGTTGCGCTTTGCCTCTACCCACAATGACAGCGATGTACAGAACGTGTCACTGGCAGATTACCTGAGCCGCGCCAAAGAAGGTCAGGATAAGATTTACTATGTGACGGCAGAGAGCTATGCAACGGCCAAGAACAGCCCGCATCTGGAAATTTTCCGGAAAAAAGGTGTTGAAGTCCTGCTGCTGACTGACCGTGTTGATGAATGGATGCTGTCCTTCCTGAGCGACTTCGAAGGCAAGGAACTGGCATCTGTCGCCAAAGGTGGTCTGGACCTGGGCCAACTGGAAGATGAAGCAGAGAAGAAACAGCATGAAGAAACGCAGACCGAGTTCAAAGACCTGGTTGAAAAAATGAAAACAGCCCTGGCAGATAAAGCCAAGGATGTGCGCGTGACTTTCCGTCTGACTGACTCACCAGCCTGTCTGGTAGCGGACGAGCAC
>JAZJXP010000017.1:110008-124820 GCA_040390835.1 Pseudomonadota bacterium | reverse complement strand
GTCTGGTAACCTGGCGCGCATGTTGAAGGCTGCGGGTCAAAGCGCGCCTGACTCCAAGCCTATCCTCGAAGTCAATCCTGACCATCCTTTGGTACAGAAACTCAAGTATGAAGAAGCCAAATTCGATGACTGGGCACACCTGTTGTTTGACCAGGCTTTGCTGGCAGAAGGCGGCCATCTCACAGACCCTAGCGGTTTTGTGAAACGTCTTAATGAGATGTTATTGAGTAAGTAAGTAGGTAGGTAATTAAGTAAGCTCAGGGATTTCATTAATGAAAGAAAAACGGACTCAGCAGTGAGTCCGTTTTTTTATGCCCCAGCGACAGGTCTGAAAAATTAACGTGAAGGAAATATTTTTTCGCGTTGTTGTTTGGCAAACCAGTCACGTAACATCTGTTCTTCATAACGAAAGCTGGAATTGCCAGTGGCCAGACCGGAACGCATGAGGAAGTTCATATCCTTGATATTTTCTGTACCAGAGGCGATGCTTTTTCCTTTTTCGTCTTTCAAGTCAAAACTGAAAGTCATACGCGGCCAGTACAAGTCCTTGATGACACGTATGTCATCGACAGTATTGCGAAAAAATGGACGTACATCGCCAGCAAGGTCAACATCAGTGACAGTCACATCCCATTGGTAGGCGTCGGGCAGTTTTTTCGCCAGATCTGCAAATATCTGGTCAAGTTCCTTGATCATGCGAGCCTGGAAACCTGATTTGGATTCATTGCCTGGACGAATATCAGTAAACTTCTCAGGCTCTTGCCAGGTGACTTTTACTTCACCCGCTTGTACCTGCGTCGCCATCACAGCAGCCAAAAACACTGTGCTAAAAATCAATTTCATTTTCTCACCTCCTGATTCATTCTACTATAGCAAGTACTGCAAGATTTTCTGTAATTCAAGAATAGTCCATGAATGCAAAAACGACCAGACATGCTGGTCACTAGCCAGAATGAATTTTGTCACAAAGCTTTTCTAGCTCTCTTTGCACCGATGGTGCATTGAGACGGATATGGAAACAATATCACGTAGCAAAACCATCTACTTGTTATCCTGAAAGCTGACCAGATATTAGCTGCATGAAAACACCTGACTTGATCACGACGACACAATCTCCTTTGCTACAAGGGTTCCCGCCTGTGGTGAATCAGGATACCCACACACTGATATTGGGCAGCTTCCCCGGCGTGGCTTCTCTCGATGCAACGCAATACTATGCGTTCAAGCAAAACCAGTTCTGGCGTCTGGTTTCTGCATCACTGGGCACTGACCTGGTCTGCCTGGAATATGAGCAACGCCTGCAAGGCTTGTTGGCGCATGGTATCGGTCTATGGGATGTCTTTCATTCCTGCGTACGCGCAGGCAGCCTGGATTCGGCGATACGCGAGGGCAAGCTGAATGATTTCAGCGGACTGCAAGCCACTCATCCACAATTACGCAAGCTTTGTTTCAATGGCCAGACTGCTGGCAAAATGGCAGCTTATTTCAAACAGCGTGGCTATCTGACGGCGATACTTCCCTCATCCTCACCCGCTTATGCGATGCGCAGTTTTGAAGAAAAACTAAGAGACTGGCAAGTTGAACTAGGGCCTGTCACTCCCTGAAATTCATTTCATCAGTAGCAGCAGTCGCGAGTTCCAGCTCAGCACATCGTCTCCATGTCTGGTACAACAGGAAAAAGCAAATTTTTGCAGCTTTTTCAGTCAAAATTTATTACAACTTGTATGAATGATGTAAATTTGCTTTCCATAAACACTATGGAGGTTAAAATAAGCGAATGCTAATCAAACGAAAATCCATAGAAGCCGAAGCCAACCACAGGTCTGGCCCCACGGCTGCAGTGCCCAAGAAAGCCAACCGCAAACCCAAATTTGCTCCAGTCACACTGTCTGAAATGGATGGAGTGCGCTTTTTGCATTTTGGTACCGAATGGGTACAGGGCGCCATGCGCCTGCGCAAACCCGACGCTATCGAACTCGAATATGCGCAACAGATGATGGCCTGGATGCTGTTTATCGATGCTCCCCAAAATCTGGTGCAACTGGGCCTTGGTACAGGTGCCTTGACCAAATTCTGTTACCGCCAGTTTGAAGAAGCGGTAGTAACGGCAATAGAACTGAACCCCTCCGTCATTGCCATTTGCGAAAGCATGTTCAAATTGCCAGCCAATGATGAACGCCTGCAAGTGCTTGAAATGGACGCACTGGATTTTGTCAACGATGACAATAATCATGGTCATTTTGATGCCATGCAAGTGGATTTGTATGATGCTACTGCACGCGGCCCTGTGCTCGACAGCGCTGAATTTTATCAAGCTTGTGCGAACTGCCTCAAGGATGAAGGCATACTGACAGTCAACCTGTTTGGTGATCACCCCAGCTATGCACGTAACCTGAAAGCCATGCGTTTTGCCTTTGATACGGTGCTGTGCCTGCCAGAAGTCCATGATGGTAATGTTGTCGCTCTTGCCTTCAAGCGCAAACCTGAGTTGAATTTCCCTGATCTGTATGAGAAGGCTGAGCAGATCAAGGCCAGTACCAAATTGCCTGCAAAATCCTGGGTGAATGGACTAAAAGCGGGCTCAAAGTAGCCTGCAATCCAAAATAATTCCAAAATAAATTGATGGAAACGGCCATATAGTATGAATAAACCCGCACACCGCAGTCTGAATCTGCAACAAATTTTCACCTGGTTGATGGCTGACGGCATCGTCCTCAAAGATGAAGCCAAGACCCAGTTTCACGCGACCCAGGGCTTGTTAAAAAATGGCCCGGCCAGCATGCATCCCTTGACTGCCGTAGCGCAGGCCAGATTGCATTCGGCCATTTCCCCGCATATTTTGCTGACGCTGGATTGGTTGACAGAATGGGCGGCAGCCAAGGTGAATTTGCCTTTTTACCGTATTGACCCGCTAAAGATTGATTTCACCAGCGTATCAGATGTCATGTCTGCCTCCTATGCGACCCGCTTCAACATCCTGCCTGTGGAGTCTACGGCCAATGTCGTCGTGGTTGCAACCTCTGAGCCATTCAATACCGAATGGCAAGATGAAATACTGAAATTCAGTCGCAAGGAAATTCGCCTGGTGCTGGCGAACCCGCTGGAAATTTCACAATACATTGTCCAGTTTTTTTCCCTGGCCAAATCCATCAAGGATGCACGCAAGTCTAATAAAAATGACACGAATTTAAGACAAAACTTTGAACAGCTGATAGAAATCGGCAAGACTAACAAGCAAGTCGATGCGAATGACCAGCACATCGTCAATATTGTTGACTGGCTGTGGCAATTTGCCTTTGACCAGCGCGCTTCGGATATTCATCTGGAACCCAAGCGCGATATTTCTGTCATCCGTTTCCGTATCGATGGTGTCTTGCACCAGGTCTACCAGGTACCGGCCACCATCATGATCGCCATGACGGCTCGTATCAAATTGCTGGGTCGCATGGATGTTATCGAAAAACGCCGCCCCCAGGATGGCCGTATCAAAACCCGCACCAGCGAAGGCCAGGAGGTTGAATTACGTCTGTCCACCCTGCCCACGGTGTTCGGCGAAAAAATGGTCATGCGTATTTTTGATCCTGAAGTGGTCGTCAAAACCTTGCCGGAACTGGGTTTCCCGCTGAACGACGCCAAACGCTGGGACCACCTGACCAGCAAACCGCATGGCATCATCCTGGTGACAGGACCTACTGGTTCCGGTAAAACCACCACCCTGTACACGACCCTGAAAGCGCTGGCGACACCCGATGTGAATGTCTGCACCGTCGAAGACCCTATCGAGATGGTAGAGGGCTCGTTCAACCAGATGCAGGTACAGTCCTCCATAGACCTGAGCTTTGCTGACGGCATACGCGCCCTCATGCGTCAGGATCCTGACATCATCATGGTGGGTGAGATACGTGATTTGCCAACTGCCGAGATGGCCATACAAGCCGCGCTGACGGGTCATTTGGTCTTGTCCACCCTGCATACCAATGATGCGCCATCAGCCATCATGCGTCTGCTGGAACTGGGTGTCCCTTATTATTTACTGGAAGCAACAATCATTGGCATCCTGGCTCAGCGCCTGGTCAGAACCCTGTGCATACACTGCAAATCGCCTGAAGGTGAATTACAGGACGCAGTCTGGGATACCCTGACCGAAGGCTGGGGCATCAGCAAACCCGAAAAAATCTACAAACCTGTCGGTTGCCCGGAATGTCGCCAAACTGGTTTCATGGGGCGTACTGGTTTATATGAACTACTGACGGTCAGCCTGCCTTTCAGCAAATTGATTACGGAAAGTGCTGATATCCATGCCCTGCGTGCACAAAGCATCAAGGATGACATGAAACCCTTGCGCATTGCAGGCGCATATAAGATCATCGAAGGTGTTACTACGGCAGATGAGGTTTTGAAAGTCACTTCCTCACTGATCTAGCATAGTCTTCAGGGAAGGCGGGAATGCGTTCAACACCGGAAAGTGATACGCGACAACTACTATGGCAAATGCTGGTGCTTGCCATACTGTATGCGGCACTTGGACGCCTTTCCCTGCTGCTTGCCATACCACCTGGTTATGCCATCGCCATCTACCCTTCTGCAGGTGTAGCACTGGGCATGGTTCTGACTGGCGGCTACCGCCTCTTGCCTGGCGTGGCAGTCGGCGCATACATTGCCAATTTACTCATTAATCAGAGCATCTTTGGTAACATCAATACCAATTCATTGATTGCATCAACTATTGTTGCTGCGGGCGCCACCCTGCAGGCCTTCACTGGCTGCAAACTGGTCTTGAAAAAATTACAGGACAATCTGGAGCTGGACTCAGACAAGGCGATTTTCCAGTTTTTTATCTATGGCGGCATCATTGCCTGCCTGATCAATGCCAGTATCAGCGTCACCGCCCTGGTGGCTTTGGGTGTTATTCCCTGGCAGGATTTTTTCAATAACTGGATAGGCTGGTGGATAGGCGACACCTTTGGCGTCCTGACTATTGCGCCCATCATCATGGTGATCTATGGCAAGCCACGCGAAATCTGGCATGCCAGACGCTGGAGTGTCATGGTGCCATTGCTGATCTGTCTGATGCTGGTGATTACCGCATTTGCCTTTACCCGTTACCGGGAAGAACAAAAACAACAACTTGAATTCCGCTTGAAAGCTGAACGCATAGGCCAGAATCTGCAAAACAAGCTTGATACGCATGCCGACATCATGCGCAATATTGAGCGCTTGTATGCCAGTTCCATGCAAGTCAGCCGCAGTGATTTTGCCACCTTCGTCAGCCATAACCTGCAAAGCCAGAAAGCCATTTCCTTTCTTTCCTGGGTCCCCAGGGTCGATCTGCAGCAGCGACAAAGCTTTGAAGTGACCGTGCTGCGCGAAGGTTTTGCCAATTACCAGATACAGGAGATGAATGAATTTCAGCAACTCGTTGAAGCCAGCGTCAGGGATGAATATTATCCCATCCGTTACATAGAGCCATTCTTCGATAATCACCAGATGTTTGGTTATGACATGGGGTCGACCACTGCACGCAGGATTGCCATAGAAGATGCGCGCGACAGTGGTCATCTGACGGTAACCGACCCCTTGATTTTCAATGAAACCGATGGCCGGGAACAATTGCATGTACTGTTGTTTGCCCCTGTCTATGAAAATGGCAAACCGCAAGAGTCCATGGAGCAAAGGAAAGCTGCTTTTTCAGGTGTAGCGGTCAGCATGATACGCATGGCTGACGTGGCCAGGGAAATTCTCTCGAACGAAGACATGCGCAGCGTGCGCATCAAGTTTTATGATCTTTCTTACCCTGGTAAAAAGGGGATATTCATCGATGAAATCGCTGGACTGAACCAGGGTTATCTGTTCCAGTCCACCATCAATTTTGGTGGCCGGCAATTTGCCTTGCAGGCGCAACCTTCGTCAGAATACTGGCGCACCCATGTCGCCTGGATTACCTGGATTACCATGATAGGTGGTCTGCTGTTCACCGGCCTGCTGGGCGCCTATCTACTGGTGGCAACGGCCCATACCTTTGGCATAGAAAGCCTGGTCGCACAAAGAACCGCAGAATTGCATGATAGTGAAGAACGCCTGCGCACAGTACTCGACAATGCAGCTGAAGGCATACTAACCACGAATGAAAACGGCCTCATAGAATCTGCCAACCGTTCTGCAGAAGTCTTGTTGAAGTATGCCCATGGCAGTCTGCGTGGCAGGAACATGTTCAGCCTTTTCCCAGATCCTGAATCCCTGCAGTTCCTGACTACACATTTGCGCACAACCGACCGTGAAAAACAATTTGAAGTGGCAGGAAAAAGTGAGCGCAGAGAACTGCTGGCCAAGCAAAAAGATGGTCTGGATGTACCAGTAGAACTAGCAATTACCCGTGTACGCCTGGGCTTGCAAGTCTTGTACGTCATTATTGTGCATGACCTTTCCGAGAAAAAACGGGTAGAGAAACTCAAGACTGAATTTGTCTCTGCCGTCTCCCATGAATTGCGCACACCACTGACTTCCATACGTGGTGTGCTGGGTCTTCTGGTAGGCGGTGTTGCCGGAGAAATTCCGGAAAAAGCCCACTCCATGCTGATGATGGCGAATGACAATGCCAAGCGCCTGACGACACTGATCAATGATTTGCTGGACTTTGAAAAGCTCGAATATGGCAGCATGCAATTTCATTTCGAAACACTGCCACTGGCAGAATTGATAGACAGCACTTTGCAGTCAAATCAGGGATATGCACAAAGTTTCGACATAGGCATACAGTATGAAACGCAGGTAGATCATGCTGTACTGGTACGTGTGGATTCGCAGCGTTTTGTACAAGTCTTGTCCAACTTGCTGTCGAATGCCATCAAGTTCTCACGGCCACATGGACAAATCAATGTGCGTGCCACGGTAGAGCACAATCAGATACGCATAGAAGTACAAGATTATGGCATAGGTATTTCAGAAGAATTCAAGAGCAGTATCTTCCAGAAATTTACCCAGGAAGATGCCAAGGCCGCCCGCAAATATGCAGGCACTGGCCTGGGTCTCAGTCTGAGTAAAACCATGATAGAAAAAATGGGCGGGCAAATCGGCTTTGACAGCACAGAAAACCTGGGTTCTTGCTTCTATATTATCTTGCCGCTTGTTACTGCTACTGCCAGCACTGCTGGTACTACGGCTGATTCTACTGCTGCCGCGTTCACACCGTCAGCTACCGAGGCATAACGCAGCCGCGCACCCAACTCCAGCTTGATACGCTGATTTTGCATACGCCTTGATTCCGACATGAAAGACAATAATACCGGGCTGACTTGCTGCGCCAGTTCGGCGCGTGGCAAGCGTGGTGGCCTTGGCAATGCAAATGCATCCGCCACCAGATCAAAATAGTCAGCCATCTTTATGCCACTGTCGTCCACTGCGTGATAAACCCGATTGGGTAATGCCCGGAACAATGCCAGCCTGATCAACTGCGCCAGATCTTCGGCATGAATGTGATTGGTGTACACATCGTCAGCCTCAATAAGAGCTGGAGTGCCTTTGTGCAGCCGTTCAATCGGTAGACGGTCAGCAGCATAAATACCCGGCACCCGCAGAATGGAAAGACAGGAATTGCTACGTCTGGCCCAGGTACGCAGGCAGTTTTCAGCAGCCACACGGCGCTGGGCGCGGGCGTTTTGTGGACGGACCGTTCTGGTCTCGTCAAACGATGCCCCGCCGCAGTCACCATACACGCCAGTAGTACTGATATAAACAAGGCGGCTCTTGTCAGGTAAAATGGCGGTCAAATTTTGTGTGCGTTTGTCTGAACTACCGATAGATGGCGGTGGTGCCAGATGCACAACCCGGTCTGCCAGTCCTTTGAGGCGCGCCAGGGTATGTGGCTGGTCCAGATTTCCTATCAAGGGAATGGCACCAGCAGCGCGCAATTCTGCGCAACGCCCGGTCTGGCTGGTCAGGGCAAAGATGCGAAAATGCTGGCGCAACAAAGGGAGCAGGCGCATGCCTACATCACCGCAACCTATGATAAGCAAGCGTGGCTTGCCAATTTGTTTAAACTGTTTTTTCATGTTCAGGATAGTATGACTTTTCAAGTAAGCGTCACCCCAAGTGGCCGTCAATTTAGCTGTGAAGAAGATGAAACCGTATTGTCAGCCGCTTTGCGCGCAGGCATCATATTGCCATACGGTTGCAAAAATGGTGCTTGCGGTTCTTGCAAGGGTAAGATAGCCAGCGGCACGGTACAACATGGCCCGCACCAGCAACGCGCCCTGCCCGAGGCTGAAGAAGCCCTGGGCATGTCCTTGTTCTGCTGTGCCAAACCACAGTCCGACCTGACCATCGAAGCCCGCGAAATCGTCGCAGACGGTGATTACCCGGTCAAGAAAATGCCTAGCCGCATTGCCAGACTGGAAAAACTGTCACACGATGTCATGCTCATCGCCTTGCAATTGCCAGCCAATGAGCGCCTGCAATACCGCGCCGGCCAATATATAGAATTCCTGCTCAGGGACGGCAAGCGCCGCAGCTATAGCATGGCGAATGCACCACATCTGGATGAGCATATCACTTTGCATGTACGCCATATGCCGGGTGGCCTGTTCACTGACCAGGTATTTTCTACCTTGAAAGAGCGTGACATCCTGCGCTTTGAAGGCCCGCAAGGCACTTTCTTCCTGCGTGAAGATAGTGAAAAGCCAATTATCTTATTGGCTTCCGGTACTGGCTTCGCCCCTATCAAGGCGCTAGTGGAACATTTGATACATCTGGAGTCCAAGCGCCCTGTCAGCCTGTACTGGGGTGGACGTCGCCCTGCTGACCTGTATATGCATAGGCTGTGCAAGGAATGGGAGAAGCAAATACCAGGCTTTACCTACATCCCTGTCGTTTCCGACGCCTTGCCTGAAGATGAGTGGACTGGTCGTAGCGGTTTTGTGCATCAGGCAGTCATAGCTGATCATGCAGACTTGTCAGGCCATCAAGTGTATGCCTGCGGTGCCCCTATCGTGGTCGACTCAGCCAGGCGCGACTTTACAGCGCAATGCCAGTTGCCTGCGGACGAGTTCTATGCAGATTCATTTACTTCTGAGGCTGATCTGGCAAATTGATGCAAACAGGCTTTTTGGGTATGCCCGAAAATTTATTTTGACGCATTGCAAAAAAAGTCCTACTATCCGTTTTATGAAAATTTTTGCTGACATGTCCTCACCGAATATTGCACGACGTCGCAACTCGCCAAGCGAGCCTGGGCCGATGTAGGAGTGAGCGTGCGCGTAAAAAGCTGCACCACGAATATCCAGCCACAGGTTCCGCCCTGTGGCTTTTTTTATTAGGACTTACGCAAAACCGCCCCAGCTGCGTTGCAGCTCCTAGCCGTACTAAAGTACTGTCGTCGTCGCTGGCGCCTTGCTGGGACAATTTTGCGTAAGCCCTATTTATCTTGAATTTTTGTCTACCCCACCCACTGTAACGACCTTAGGAGTCTTGAAATGGAATTCAGTCAGTACAACGTAAATTCCCTGATGTACATCACCCCACGCCCCGAACTCGTGTTCGTTGAAGGCAAGGGCATGTACTTGACTGATCACAAGGGCAAGCGATATCTGGATTATCTGCAAGGCTGGGCAGTCAACTGCCTGGGACATTGCCCTGACGTGATTCATGATGCACTGGTAACGCAATCGAAAAAATTGCTGAACCCCTCCCCGGCTTTTTACAATGCCCCTATGGTGGAGTTTGCTGATCTGCTGACCAAAAACTCTTGCTTTGACCGCGTGTTTTTCACTAACAGCGGTGCAGAAGCCAATGAAGGCGCAGTCAAGCTGGCACGCAAGTGGGGCCAATTGAACAAGAACGGCGCGTTTGAAATCATTACCTTTGACCATGGTTTCCATGGCCGTACCCTGGCGATGATGTCTGCATCCGGCAAACCAGGCTGGGACACGATTTTTGCTCCACAAGTCAGCGGCTTCCCTAAAGCAGACTTGAACGATATCGCGTCAGTAGAAAAACTGATCACCGACAAAACCGTTGGCGTCATGCTGGAGCCGGTACAAGGTGAAGGCGGCGTGATCCCCGCCAGCCCTGAGTTCATGCAAGCCCTGCGTGCCTTGACCAAAAAACATGGCCTGCTGCTCATCGTTGATGAAGTTCAGACCGGCATGGGTCGTACCGGTGAATTGTTTGGCTATCAATTGTCGAACATAGAACCAGACATCATGACCCTGGCCAAAGGCATAGGCGGCGGCGTACCACTGGGTGCCTTACTGTGCCGTGAAGAAGTGGCCTGCTTCGTTCCTGGCGACCAGGGAGGTACCTACAACGGTGCGCCTTTGATGGCAGCTGTCGGTATCGCGGTATTCAAGGAATTGACCAAACCTGGCTTCCTGGCATCGGTTAAGGAAAAAGCGGAATACCTGAGCCAGCAACTGGAAAAACTGTCTGAAGAATTCGGCATGCAAGGCGAACGTGGTTTTGGTTTGCTGCGTGCCCTGAAGCTGGGTGACAATATCGGCGGCAAGCTGGTGGAAGCTGCGCGTGATATGGAGCCAGTAGGTTTGCTGATCAATTCCCCTCGCCCTGACCTGCTGCGCTTCATGCCAGCCCTGAACGTGACGAAGGAAGAAATTGATGAGCTGATCAGCATGTTGCGTGTCGTAATACAGCAAGTCAAAGACGCAGCCTGAGCTTCAAGATAAAGAAAATGGCTTGTATTGTGAAAGCAATACAGGCCATTTTTTACGCCAAGAGCATTGCCTCTAAAGCATGCTTAACATTTATCAATCTGTATTTAATCTGAATTTATCTTGTATATAATGCGCAATTCCATTCCAGCAATGAAAGCGCGCATGCATCACTTTTACCAGCCTCTCGCCCTCAAAATCGCCTTTGGTGTTTTCGGCAGCCTGTTCTTGCTTCAGGCTCCAGTTTCGCATGCCGCGGCTGAATCTATTCCGATTGCCAGTTTTTTCCAGGAATCCCAGTTCCGTGATGCGCGCCTTTCTCCTGATGGCAAAAATATTGCCATGATCATGAAGGGTGCTAATGACCGCATGGTATTGGCAGTGCTGGAAGTTGGTCAACTGCGCCCTGAAATTATTGCCAATTATGAAGACAAGGATGTACGCTCGTTCCACTGGATAAATAATGACAGGTTGGTGTATGACTTGACCGACCTGCAATACAAGGAAGCACAGCGTTTTTTTGGCAATGGTCTGTATGCAGTTAATAAGGACCGTAGCAAGCGCTTGCGTCTGGTAACGCACCAGTACACTAGCGCCCGTACCAAGGTTGTCGGTAATGAATTGCCTTGGTACACTCATTTCCTCGATATTGCACATGGTTCCAGTTCACCGGATATCTATGTCACACAAGCTGTAGAAGCTGGTTCCAATGTGCATGATCTGTATCGACTGAATACATTGACCGGCAATACTGAGCTGGTTACCCGTCCTGGTAAAGTCGGTAGATGGCTGATAGACAAGGCAGGTGTACCGCGTATTGCAGTAACGACTGAAGACGAAAAAGCGATCATTTATTATAAAGATCCCAAAACCGATGCCTGGCGTAAGCTGGCCACGTCAGACTGGACATCGAATGACAGGATTACCCCCGTATTTTTTAGCCCCGAGGGTGATTTATATGTACGCGCCAACAATGGCAAGGACTTTAGTTCGCTGTACCGTTTTGATCTGGAAAAGAATCAACTGGACCCTGAACCAGTGATTTCATTGAAAGGTTACGATTTTGATGGGCAACTGGTGTATAACGGCCCACAAAAGAAAGTGCTAGGCCTGCGCTATGAAATGAGCAGACCTGCGACTATATGGTTTGATGAAGCCATCGCTGAAAAACAAAAGCAGATCGATACGCTTTTGCCAGATACTTATAACTCTTTGCACTTCCCTTCGGACCTGAAAACCAATATTGCTCTGGTCTATTCTTATTCGGATATCGCACCTGGTGCATGGCAATTGTTTGATTTCAATACAGGGAAATTGACACGCCTGGGCGTCAGCAAGCCCGAGATTAAACCGGAACAAATGGCTGAGAAGGAAATGCTGAACTACGCGGCCCGCGATGGCATGCAGATACCTGTCAATTTGACTCTGCCCAAAAACAGCAACGGCAAAAACCTGCCGACCGTGGTGTTGGTCCATGGCGGCCCCTATGTACGCGGCAACCACTGGAGCTGGAATCCGCAAGCGCAGTTCCTTGCCTCTCGCGGCTATGTTGTCGTAGAGCCGGATTATCGTGGCAGCACAGGTTACGGTAGCAAACACTTCCGCGCTGGCATCAAGCAATGGGGACTGGCCATGCAGGATGACATTGCTGATGCTGCCAAATGGGCTGTTGCCAAAGGCTATGCTGATCCCAAGCGTATTTGCATTGCTGGTGCCAGTTACGGTGGTTATGCTACTTTGATGGGCCTGATCAAAGACCCGGATGTTTTCCGCTGTGGCATAGAGTGGGTAGGCGTCACAGATATCAACCTCATGTACGACATCCACTGGAGTGATTTTTCAGATGAGTGGAAATGGTATGGCATGCCGGTATTGATTGGCGATCAAGTTAAGGACGCCGCTCAACTGAAAGCTACTTCACCTTTGCAAAATGCCGATAAGCTGACCCGCCCTTTATTGATGGCTTACGGCAAACGTGATCACCGTGTACCGATAGATCACGGCACAAAATTCTATAAAGCCGTCAAGGAAAAGAACGCCAACGTCGAATGGGTTGAATATGCGGAAGAAGGCCACGGCTTTTTCCTGCTCAAAAACAATATTGATTTTTGGGGTCGTGTAGAAAAATTCCTTGACCAGAATATTGGTAAAAGCCAACCACTCGCAGCATCAGACGCCAGTAAATAATCGTTCCTGCAAAAAGGCCACGAAAGTGGCCGTCTTCAATGCCAGCCAGTCCCGCGCGGGATACACTGCATACACCGGTGAGCCGCTGGGCAATTGATAATTGTCCAGCACTGCCACCAACTCCCCGCTTTGCAAGTGCTTGCTGACTATCAGCCTGTCTATCAACAAAATACCAGCCCCCGAACAGGCAGCAGCTACCAGAGCCAGTCCATTATTTGATTGAAAGTGGCTGCTCACTCTGACTTTTCTGATTTCACCATGCTCCAGCAAAGTCCATTCATCATTGGCCCTGCCTGCAGCGTTGATATACAACAGGCAGGCATGCTGCGCCAGATCCTCTGCCACCACAGGATGGCCTGCACTGGCCAGATAAGCAGGTGCCGCACAGAGTATGCGCTGACTATCCACCAACTTGCGTGCAATCAAGTTGGAGTCTTCCAGGTGGGAAACACGGATGGCGACATCAATTTGCCCGGCAATCAGATCGACCAGCCTGTCTTCGACTTGCAGGGCAAAATCAATTTGCGGATAACGTCGGCAAAACTCCATCATGACCGGTACCAGCCTTGAGACAGCGGGCATGGGGCAGGTAACGCGCAAGCGCCCTTTGACTTCTTGTTGGTGCTGGCCTGCCATTTGTTCTATGTTGGCCAGTGCGGTATCTATGCGCTGGGCTTCATGCAAGACTTGTTCACCGATCTCGGTCAGCGTCAACTTGCGGGTGGAGCGCTGTATCAGGCGGGCACCCAAATCCTGCTCCAGCTTCGCCAGTTGTCGTGACAGCAAAGACTTGCCACAACCTAACTGAACGGCCGCCTTGCTGATGCTGCCAGCGCGGATGATGGAGGCAAATACGGCCAGGTGTTGTGGATTCGGCATGAATCACCTTTCTTTATTGTCCTGTTTTTGACAACAATATTATGCAATATACCTACCTTATCGGGCAACAATATGCGTCCTATACTGCTCTCCATGGTCAGCGCTTTGCTGGCTCAGTAAGTAATCACTAAGTTACCTGCAAATAACCACTAAAGCCGACAAGGGAAAAACATGAACGCCATCAACTCTCAATTCAAACTTGCAGCCCGTCCACAAGGCAGCGTCAAAGCCAGCGATTTCAATCATGTCACAGAGCAGTTGCGTGACTTGCAAGCAGGCGAAGTCTTGATCAAAAACCTGTATATCTCGCTCGACCCTGCCATGCGCGGCTGGATGAATGAAAGCAAAAATTCTTATATGCCGCCAGTTGCCATAGGCGAAGTCATGCGCGCGCTGGCTGTTGGTCAGGTAGTTGAATCGAATAACCCCAAATTTGCTGTCGGTGAACATGTCAGCGGCATATTGGGCATGCAGGAATACGCTTATTCTGATGGCAATGGCATTAGCAAGATAGACCCAAAACTGGCACCGTTGCCACTGTATCTGAGTACGCTTGGTATGCCAGGCATGACTGCTTACTTTGGTCTGCTGGAAGTCGGTCAACCCAAGGAAGGTGATACCGTTGTCATTTCCGGCGCGGCAGGTGCGGTCGGTACTATCGTTGGTCAGATTGCCAAGATCAAGGGTGCGCGTGTCGTCGGTATAGCCGGTGGCGCCGATAAAGTTCGCTACCTGACCGAAGAGCTGGGCTTTGATGCCGCGATAGATTACAAGAGTGAAGATGTCAGCGCAGCACTAAAACAACACTGCCCTAAGGGTATTGATGTATATTTCGACAATGTCGGTGGCGATATCCTTGATGCAGCCCTGGCGCAATTGGCATTTGGTGCCCGCGTTGTGATTTGCGGTGCGATATCTCAGTACAACAATACTACTCCAATCAAAGGCCCATCAAATTACCTGAACCTGATGGTGAAGCGCGCAACGATGAAAGGCGTGATGGTATCCGACTTTTACCCACGTGCCATGGAAGCTGCGATGGTCATGGGTGGCTGGATCATGTCTGGCAAACTGAAAAGCCGTGA
>JAZJXP010000017.1:5658-109998 GCA_040390835.1 Pseudomonadota bacterium | reverse complement strand
TTTCTGTAAACGGATCGTGGCTGTTGAGCCTGCCCCTGAGACATTCCAGAAACTGTTCACGGGTGAAAACAATGGCAAGCTGATTTTGAAAGTAGCTGCTGTCTGAGCCAGTTAGTCTGACTCAAGTGAAAAGCCACCAGTACGCCGGTGGCTTTTTTGCTAAAGAACCTGTTTGCGATCTGTAGCGAACGAGCGTCAGCGGGGTCAGGGTAACAATCAGTGCAACATAAACGCAGCGCAAAAAGCGGAATGTACTCTAGTACATGAGCATTTTGAGCAGCGCATGAGCCCCGCGTAGACTCACATTGCGCTCGCGCAGTAAGATCGTAGACTGGTTCTAAGGCTTCAGGACAAAATGCAGCACAGACAAAGCTGGCAAGGTATAACTGAACTTGTTCTTGGAGATATTACTGAGCCCGCTTCTGGCAGTGATATTGGTACTGCTGCCGCTGACGCCCCAGACCTGCGCATATTTCAGGTTTACAGGGTGACTGAGTTGAAAGCTGCTCGTGACATTACTGCTTTGACGATTGATCGCAATGACGTGTATGACGTTAGGGTCATTGACATCAACCGCTGCATACACTGCCGCATTGGTATTATTGCTGGACACTGCCTTGACCGACGTGGCTGGGAAAACAGATTTATTACCGTCATAATTTCTGTAAATTTTAAAACCGGCAGCGATGTACTGCTCAGCATCACCAAAATAAGTCGCGAGATACACGCCTTGTTTGCCAAAGGCACCTAGTGCATCCGCCTGTGCAATGGCTCCAGTGATATCACTCTTGCCACCGAAATCATATTCAGTCACGGCCATTTTTGTGCCGGGGTAAAAGTCATTGATGGATTGCTGCAGCTTGGGCAGCATTTGCAAAGCGCGACCATCGGTAAAACCATTACCGGTCTGGGTAATCCAGCTAGGTTCTACATAAGTCGCATCCCACAAACTGCGCGCGGCCTGCACCCGGTCAGTGGCGTTGTAAGAAGCTTGTGGATAGTAGTGGAAAGAAAACACATCCAGCAACCGGCGACCAGCGCTTTGCGAAGCCTGGTTCATTTTTGCCAGATAGGCATTGGCCATGGCCATGCCGTTGTAACGATAACGGTCACCGGTATTATTGCTGTAATAGGGTTCTACATTGTATTGCGCCCAGTCAGATGGCTGATGCGAGGCTGAACCATCCCACACTGCCCACAGGCTGAACAAACCCAGATAGCCACTGATTGCCGGTCCGAAAGTTTCAGCGGCGGCATCCATGCGCTTGACGGTTGTTGCGAGGCTGATATTTCTCTGCAAGACATCAGTGACCGTGGTCAGTGTGGGATACAGATTGGCATGCGTGCCACTTTCCCCACTGTTTGTTGTCCAGTGATGCCAGAGATCAGGCTCATTATCCAGTTCATAGCCCTTTACACCATTTGCTGAAGACGCGTTGCCATATTTTTGTACGAGAAAATTGATTTCTTCATCAATATAAACCACACCATCATTCAAGCCCGGTGCCAGACTCAGGCCACCGGCCGCAACCGGTTTGTCATTGACGATATTGACCCAGCGCGCCGTGTCCACATTCGATGGCCCGGCAGTGCTTTGCCAAAGTTGGGAACCCATGCAAGTGCTTGGAGGGTTGAGGTTGATGATGTCTTTGGGCAGCTTGCCAGCGGCAGGCAACTGCAACAAGGAATAAGTGCCCAGCACTAGTGACTGGTCCTGGAAGCTTTGTAAGGCCGCACCAGGCGTGTAATAAGCCAGGCCATTGTTTGAATTGGGATTGCCTGCCCCGGCAGTAGCACTGACGCCGGCATTGGATGAATGACACCAGTCATTACCGGAGTTGCTGACGCCATTCTCCCAGTTATAACTGGTCATGTTATTGCCGCCCAAACGGCGCGAGCGCAAATTCAGGTTTTGCAAACTGGCTTGCCCGCCCTGATTGGCCCAACCAGCACGGCCAGTGCCGTCAGCGTAGGCGTTGTATCCATAGATCAACGGGCTGATAGTCTTGCGCTCAGCCTGCGTATCAATTGAAAATGTCACATTCTGCGCCGACGTTGTGGAAATTTCCGCCGACATACCCAGAATTAAAAGAACTTTACACAAGCTGACTTGTCTCATGATGCACCCTTGGTCTGCTCGTAAGTAAATTATTTCCAAGTGGAAACTCAACATTCAGGGTACTTCATAATTTTTAACAATTCAAGAAACGTCTGGCAGCCAAATGTAACTGTAAAACATAGTGTTTCTGATTTCCCTTGGAATAAATGAAAAACTGCTTACAGAATGTTGCAAATCCCGTCATTGAGTAGCGCTTTCACCCAGCCTTTGCATGTATTTGAGGCTATTTTTTTGCAGCACGACTTTGTAATTTTGATTTCAATTTACATAAGTATTTATTAAAAAACAATTCACATCCATTTTCGAGAATAACAATGAGACCAAGCAAACTCGCCCTCGCTCTTAGCCTAACCAGTCTGATGACTACCGTACTTGCGGCACCGGCCTATTATCGATTTCCCGCCATACGCGGTGATGCCGTCGTGTTCACGGCTGAAGGCGATCTATGGAAAGTGGCAAGCAATGGTGGTCAGGCGCAAAGGCTGACCAGCCATCCTGCGGCAGAAGTCTTGCCCGCCATTTCACAAGATGGCAAATGGTTGGCATTTTCTGCTGCCTACGAAGGCGCGACCGAGGCCTACGTCATGCCGATGACAGGTGGCGTGCCCAAGCGCATCAGTTTCGAAAATGACCAGGTATCCGTACTGGGCTGGACAGCCAGTGGAGAAGTCCTGGTGACGACACTCAATAGCACAGGCCCGGCATCGCACCGCATCATCGCAGCCATCAACCCGCAAACCCTGACGCGCAGAGTGTTCCCGGTAGCAGATGCGAATGAAGCTGTGCTCGACGACAACGGCAAGTATTTGTACTTCACCCGTTTTGGCTTGCATATGACGAACGACAATGCGAAACAATATCGCGGTGGTGCCACTGCACAAGTCTGGCGGTATGATGTACAGGCTAAAACCGAAGCCACGCAATTATTTGCTGAAGACAAGAGCAACAACCGCCGCCCTATGCTGTGGAAGGGTAAGCTTTACTTTGTCAGCGACCGCAGCGGTGCCTTCAATATCTGGAGCGCCAACCCTGATGGCACAGATGCCCGCGCCCTGACCCAGCACAAGGATTGGGAAGTTCGCAACCCCAGCGTTGCTGATGGCAAGATAGCCTACCAGCTCGGTGCCGACTTGCATGTACTCGATATCGCCAGTGCCAAAGACCAGACCTTGACCATAGACCTGGTATCCGACTTTGATCAGCAGCGCAAACGCCAGATCAAAAACCCTATGGAGTATGTATCGAATATAGAAATCGCTGGCAAGGAAGAACGCCTGCTATTCACCGCCCGCGGTCGCCTGACGATTGCAGGCTCAGGCCCGCAAAGACGCATAGACTTGCCCGTGCCGGAAAATGCCCGCGCCCGGGAAGCTGTGTTTTCGCATGATGACAAATCCGTCTACGCCATCGTCGATACCACGGGCGAAAATGAAATCTGGAAATTCCCTGCCAATGGCCTCGGCAAACCAGAAGTCCTGACCAGCAATGGTGACGTACACCGCTACCGTATCATCCCCTCCCCTGATGGCAAGTGGCTGGCGCATACCGACAAACGCGGCAGGCTGTGGCTGCTGGATTTGGCGACCAAGACCAATCAAGTCATTGATGATGCTGGCAAAATTGGTGCGGAAAGACAGGAAGAAGTGATCTGGTCACCCGACAGCAAAACCATCGCCATCGTCAGGGCTGACAATAAATTGCAAAGACCGCAGATAGGCCTGTACTCTGTAGAAAGCAAACAAATTCACTTTGTCACCAGCGACCGGTATAACTCGCACGCCCCGGTATTCTCGCCCGATGGACACTGGCTGTACTTTTACTCTGAACGTAACTTCCAGGTCAGCAACCGTGCACCCTGGGGTGACCGCAATATGGGGCCGCATTTCGAAAAGCGTACTGGCCTGTATGCGCTGGCGCTGCAAGCAGGAAATCGCTTTCCTTTCAAGGCCGACGATGAGTTGAGCAAATCCAGTGACAAAGCGGCAGATAAAGAAAAAGAAAAAGATAAGGACAAAGACAAAGACAAAACTGAGGACAAGAGCGCAGACAAGTCAAAAGACAAACCTGCCGATAAAGCTGAGGAAGTAAAGAAACCAACCAAGCCTGCCCTGCCATCAATACAGTATGCTGGCCTGGCCGAGCGCTTGTACCAAGTGCCGCTGGCTTATGGCAATTACCGCGACCTCGCCATTGACGACAAGCGTATTTATTTTTCAGAACTGGAAGGCACAGATGGTAAGGGCACTTTGAAGACCCTGACGATCAGCAAGACATCCCCGCAACCTGATATTTTTGCGGGCAATATACGCCAGTTTGATTTGTCCGCCGACAAGAAGCATGTGTTTTATCGCCAGCAAATTGGCACTGGCCCTAATGAATTCTTTGTTGTCGAGGCAGGTGCGAAACAACCGGGCGATGTCAGCAAATCCAAAGTCAGTATTAACGACTGGGCTTTCTTCCTCAGCCCCAAACTTGAATGGCAGCAAATGTATGCCGATGCATGGCGCATGCACAGGGACTTTTTGTTTGATGACAAAATGCGCGGTGTAGACTGGAACAAGGTACGTACCAAATATGCACCGCTGGTAGACCGCATCACTGACAGGGCCGAGTTGAATGATGTACTGGGCATGATGGCCGGCGAAGTCAGCACCCTGCATTCGCAAACCCGTCCAGGTGATATACGTCGTGCAGCACCGGAAGGACAAGCCGCTTCACTGGGTGCAATATTGAGCCGCACGGCTACCGGCTATCGCATAGATCATATCTATCATACTGAACCGGAATTACCATCCGAGCGCACGCCCCTGTCACAACCAGATCTGGACATCAGGGAAGGTGACATCATCACCGCCATCAATGGTCAGCCCGTGCTGGAAGCACGTGACATCTCAGACCTGTTGACCAATCAGGCCGACAAACAGGTATTGATGCACGTCAAACGCGGCGACCAGACTGCACGCGCTGTCATCGTCACGCCAGTCAATATGATGAAGCATGCCAACCTGCGTTACAGCGACTGGGAGCAAAGCCGTAGCGAGCAAGTCAACAAGGCATCGCAAGGCCGCATTGGCTACCTCCATTTGCGTGCCATGGGCACACAAGATATCAACAGCTTTGCCCGAGAGTTTTATAGCAATATAGAACGCGATGGCCTGATCATTGATGTACGCCGCAACCGCGGTGGCAATATCGATAGCTGGATCATAGAAAAACTCTTGCGCAAAGCCTGGGCTTACTGGGCTTCACCAACCTCTGCACCGTACACCAATATGCAGCAGACCTTCCGTGGTCATCTGGTCGTGCTGGTGGATGAATTGACTTACTCTGACGGCGAAACCTTTGCCGCTGGTGTCAAGGCCCTGAAGCTGGGTCCGCTGGTAGGCAAACGCACAGCAGGTGCCGGTGTCTGGCTGTCAGATAACAATACCCTGTCTGACAATGGCATGATCAGGGCTGCCGAAAATGCACAGTTTGGTATGGATGGCCGCTGGCTGGTGGAAGGTATAGGAGTAGTACCGGACGTAGAAGTAGAAAATCTGCCACATGCCACCTTCAACGGCAAAGACCAGCAACTGGAAGCAGCGATTCAATTGCTGGAGAAAAAACTTAAAGAACAGCCAATTAAAGCGCTGGTGCCACAAGTTATTCCACCATTGAAATAAATGACAAACGCGTAGCAAGTTAGTAGTTTTTCTTGCTGCCTGAAAAATCCTCATAGCTAAACACTATGAGGATTTTTTGTGTCAGCCTCACTAAGCGGGGCAGCGTACAGAGCACTTACGAAAGTAGATATAGGCTATAAATACGTATAAAAGTAAGTTCCAAGAAAGCAGGTAGTGCATGATTATCTCGCCCATCAGTTCAGTGACTGCGCCAGCATTGCAAGCAGCATCGGCAATTAATCTGGGTACGATTAATCCCCTGTCGCCAGCAATAGCCAGCAACCCCGGTTTGCTTGATGCAATTGCAATAGGTAGCAATAACATCACTGTTGATGTTTCTGCGCTGGGTGAACTGTTGGCCTACACAGCGCGTTTGCAAAGCAGGCGAACTGCCAATGTGTCAACGAATGGCTCAACCACGAATACGGTAACGCAGGCTGATGCCACGCAAACCAAAGCAGACATTGCCCAGTTGACTGCTATTGCGACTTCATTTGTAGACACATTTAACCAACTGCAAGCCAGCAACTCCAATCTGGCCGAAAACCCCTTGATACCCAGCAGTAGCGACAGTCTCTTGCAAGCCATGAATGCAGGCGCACAAAATGCAGACGGCAGCAGCCTGTTCGAGCAATTGGGGAAAATTGGGATCAATTTGCAAAATCTCGCACAACCTGACAACAACAGTTTTCTGACACTGGATGTGAATGCTTTTCAAAACGCCCTGACTGAAGATCCAGCGGGCACGACATCTTTACTGACGCAAGCATTGCAGGTACTGGGTAGTGCCGAGAGCACGCTTATCGCACAAAATCAGGAATTGGCTTCTGGAAATCTTCTGGCGACGACCAGTTCGACTGATACTCAAAATACTGAAATGACAAGTCCAACTTCAAGTACCGATACGAATAACAATAACAATGTCAGTAACAACAATGCATCAGCCAGTTTGAATGAGAACACAGTTGCCGCAACGACCACCGCCGATGTACAACTCCAGCAAGCATTGGGAGATGAAGCGTTGCGAACTGCGATTGATACCACCAGGAATACGCAGACAGCAGTTGTCAACGCCGACAGCGCAAATGATGCAGTGAGCAATTCTCAGCTTACGCCTGCAATATCCGCATCGTCAGAAACAACTACTGCAGAAGCGCTTGCCCCAAATAACGCGGCAACGGATTCGCAAATTAATTCGCAAGTTAGTGCAGCGGTCAATCCAACTCTTGACACAGCTGCAGATGCCACGGCCAACATAACTTCTGCCATAGCGACAGACATAGCATCGAATGCGACATTAAATACTCAAGCACCTGATCAGGAGAACAGCACAAATATTTCTGCAACTGCGTCTGATGCAAGTACAGGTAGCAACACCAATGCCCTGCAAACTGCAGCAGAGTCGGCTGCGATTACAAGCGCTGTGTCTTCGCAACCGCTGAATTCACAAACCACAGCTCAAACAAATATTCAGACATCACCTGCAGTACCAGTGGATACATCCACGACATTAGAGGCAAGCATAGCGAATGCAAATAAGCTTGCAGCAAACTCTGCAGTACCATCGTCGCTGCTGACCGAAAGCCAGCTGGAAAATCAGGTTGCGGCAAATTCGATTAAATTAAATGAGAGCGCCACATCAAACACAACATCAACAAATGCGAAGACCGTGCCCAACAACTCTTCTACGTTTGCAGAGGTCAGCAAGACACTCGATACGATCAATCAGGCGACCACAGCGGCAAACAAGCTTGCTGTTAACAATCCTCCTTTGCCGATCAGTCCAGTTTCAACGACAGTTGCTACTCCGGTGATTAGCAATGTCAGTACCCTGCAAACAACACCCGTCAACAACAGTGCCATAGTCAACACTAGCGCTAGTGGCACTGGCATACAGGCCAGCATCAATCCCCTGATTTCTGCCGCAGTAGCTGCATTTCGTGTGAAAGATGGTCTTCAAGCCAACACAACAGAAAAACCGCGCTCAGCAGAGACTGATGCAGTTACAGCACCAGAAGCTGTTACGGTGGTAGAACCGGTCACACTGGATTTGCATGAACATGCACAAAACCAGCGTCATGATGCAGAGGCGGACTCTGCATATCATCAAGCCAAAGAGCTGGGTGAACCAGAAAAAGATAGTGGTGCTGCTGGCGATATCAATGTGAAGGTCTGATCAATTTAAGGTATGGACTAAGGTTCAATCTTGCTACTCATGATCAATTTATCGTTTACTGATTACCACCTTACGGACGATCAGCAGCATTGCCAACCACATCCTTATAAGCATGCCAGCTTGCATGCCCAATAATTGGCATAAGTATCACGAAACCCAGATTCCAGCTCATGAAACTCAACACCACGCTTACTATGATCAGTGTAGCCCAGACCATGGTCGCAGGCACATTGATGAACAAGGCCACACAACTGATGATCATGGCAGTGATGGCATCCGTATCCCTGTCCAGCATCAGAGGTATGGACACCCAACTGATGGCAAATACCAGACTGGCAAAGGCAAACCCAATACAAATATAGACAGCCAAAAACTCCAGATTATTCAGTGAAAACAATTGCGCCAGAAAACCCTGCATGGTCGGCATGCCCTTGTTATAAAAAAGCGCAAAGATCACCAGCGAAGCACGCGCCCACACCATCATGATGATGGCCAACACCACAGCCAGCACGCCAATATTGCTCCAGCGGCCCCGCATGGAAAACACACTGCCCAACAAACCTGAACGCACATTTTCAAGACGGCGACTGATATCGTATAAGCCCAACGCCAGCAAAGGGCCTACCAACAAAAAACCACATGTCAGGGCAGACAAATATTCCGGTGCATTATTCAGCACCAGCCGCAAGATCAGGCCCATGGCGGCGAAGCACGCACCATAAAAAATGCTGGAACCACCAGAAGCGCGAACATCTTGCCAGCCCAATCGCAACCAGACCAGTGGCCGGAACATGCTCACCCGGCGCAATGGCGGGAAAACTGCTTCATTGTCGATGACCGTCTTGATGTCGGGAGGAGCACTATCCCCGCCCCTGCCCTGCGATTGATTTGTCATCTTGTCCCCAGATATTTGGAAATGTCCGCTTCTATGATACGGATCAATTTCCATCCTAAGACAGTCTGCTACTAATGGCAATCCATTGCTGCAGATGTTTTATTTTTTCTTGAGTTTATCGCGCAAGAAAGTATTGAGGCCGGTGCTCAATTCGGAAGCCAAAGGAAGATACGGGTCTGTGTAAGAAGACATTTGCTGCGCCATGTCCCCGTGAATAATTTTCAGGACATGGTTCATATCATGTACCAGCAAGCTGTCCGCCTCTGGCTTGGCCACCATCAAGGCCTTCAATTGCGCAGTATCTACCTGTATATCCTTGTCACCCTGTATCAACAATACAGGGCAATTCAGTTTGACTAGCTCTTTTTCTGGCGTGTAATGAAACCAGGAAATAAGATAAGGCTGTACGCTGTCGCGATACAATGATCTTAATTCTACTGGCACATCAGTATGGATTTTTCCAGCTTGCAGTGAACTGAGGATTTCTTCATTCTTGGTCGCCAGAAGTGGTGGCAACTTCCCTTGCAATTGCTGACGCAAAACATCAGCGGCATTTTTTGCCGGGCCCGCCACAGATATGTATGCTTTGACCTGCTCTTGCTGGGCGGCCAGCATGGCGATCAGAGAACCCTCGCTATGGCCCAGAATAGCGACATCCGAAAAACGTGTGTCCGCCTTCAATAGCTTTAACCAGGCAACTGCATCTTGCACATAGGTTTCAAAGCGCAGATCAGCTTCGGATGTCGCCGCGCTGGCGCTGGCAGCGATGCCACGCTTGTCAAAACGTACCGATGCAATCCCCGCTTGCGCCATGGATATCGCCAGCATTTTCAGCGAATCATTCTTGCCTTTGAGACCGATGGAATTGCCGTCCCGATCGGTAGGACCAGAACCTGCAATGATCAGTACCACAGGCAATTTTCCTTTGCTGACTGGCATTTGCAAACTGCCGTCAATTTTCCCGGTAGCGGTGACAAGAACGATAGTCTGGTCATTGCCTGGTTGATCAGCAGCCAGACTGGGCATGCAAAAAACCAAGCCAACCACCAGAGTGACGGCAAATATATTGATGCGCATGGGATTTATTCTTCGTGGTTTTTCAAGACTTTTTCTATGCGGCGGTCAGGTATCAGCCATATCAAGGCCATCGCCACATACAAGGCCATCGACAACAAGGGATACCAGAAAGCCAGAGGGATTGCGGTCGCATAGGTAATAGGTGAAAGCTTACCCTTCCAGTCTGTACCTACGGCTTTTTTCAATAAGGAATCCTCACCCTGAGTAGCAATAATCTGTTGTTGCAGTATGAAATAAGCAATCGCTGCCATCAGCAAAACCACACCATACAAAGCCGCTGGTGCCGAGGAAAAATGATTTTCACCTACCCAACCAGAAGCAAAGGGAATAAGCGAAAGCCAGAACAGCAAATGCAGATTGGCCCATAGAATCCCACCAGTCACCTTGCGGCAGGTATGCAGCATATGATGATGGTTATTCCAGTAAATACCAACATAGACAAAGCTCAGGATGTAGCTCAAGAATACCGGCCACACAGGCAGCAGCACATCCAGCGTGCCACCATGAGGCACTTTCATTTCCAGCACCATGATGGTGATCAATATGGCGATAACGCCGTCGCTGAATGCTTCCAGTCTGGTTTTTCCCATCATGCTTACTCCGTCTATAAAGTTTTAGTTATTCTGACGGATATACTTACCCAGCGCCAGCAAAAAACTTCGCTGTGCTTGTCTGATATTTCCTGCCTGGCCAGACTGATGGCAGACTGGCGACCCTGGGTAAAACTACACTCAGGTATGAAGCAGGCGGCCTCCGGCGAATGACCAGTTTTCCCAGGCAGTTTCCCTGAAGCAGACCATGATGTTTTCAGGATTCATGCTCTTGTCGCAGAGGCGCTTCATCAGGGTATCCAGTAATTTTTTCTTGACCTGGACACTGCGGCCGACTGACCAGAGTATTTCTATCAGGACAAAATCCTGGTTCCTGTCCTTGTGCAAGTCGGGGTAATGAGTGTCAAAGCGGAAGTTTTCTGGGTCCAGTTCCAAGATACGCTGGAACTTGTCTTTCTCTGGCACACCCGCTTCTATCAATGCCGCATGCACGGCATTCAAGACTGTCTCTTTGAACAACAGGGACTTGGGTTTGCAGACGGTAATTGTAACGAGGGGCATGATGTCTCCTTTTCTACAAAAACTGCGACTTTAAAGAAGCTTATTTCCATCTTAGCAAATTAATTAGCTCTTTTGAAATTTGTTAATGTTTATTTTGGTAAGGCTTTGTAGTGATTAAGTTATATCAAGCTTCGCTTAACAAATCCTTACCTAAGACAGCTATACAACCATACATCACCAAAGGTATCATCGCACATCATTTCCGCATGAAAACATTGCATGTCAGACAAGTATCACGCCGTTTTGCTGAGCGCTTCCCGTTTTATAGGGATGATGCTTTGTCTGTGCTGCCTGCAATCAAAAGCACATGCCGTCACTGTCCTGCCTTTGCTACTCGCAGAAACCCGCGATGAAAACGGCGAGATCGCGCCCATCAGGCCAGAGAATCAAAAAATCATCGCCTATTTTGAACGCGCCATGGATGTGAAATTTGAGGTGCGCCGTTACCCACTGCCCCGCGTCATAGAAAACATAGGCAAGGGTGAAGGTTTGGGATTTGGCTTGTCGAAAAATAGCGAGCGATTGAAAACCATGCGATATTCAGAAGCCGTTTTTTCAGATTTTGTGTGGGTCGTGGCAAGGGATGACACGCATATGAAATATGCTGGCATCAGTGATTTGCAAGGCAAATCTGTAGGCGTAGTCAGGGGCATACGCTTTGGTGATGAGATCGACAAATTGCGTAATGTGTCGTTCAAGGTGGAGGAAGATCAGCCACAAAACAGCTCACGCCTGAAGAAACTTTTATCTGGTCGCATGGACGTGATGCTTGTTAATTCACGACTGCCAAATGCAAAAGACCTCGAAACGGAACTGAATCTTTACCTGGATGAAAAGAACCTGCGTAACGAAACGCAAATGAATTATGGCGTCAAGGTGTTTGCCAAGCCTTTGCTGGTTGATCCCATCCATTTCACAGCAGGTATGAATACCAAAGCGGAAGTCATTAACAAAATCAATGCAGCCATCATCAAGGGCAGGAAATCTGGCGATTTGCCCGCCCTCTGGAAAAATTAAGCAGCGTCACCGCTGAGCAATGTCAGGACATTGCCCTGATCGGGCCGAGCGGCTCCACCCAGCATATCATCATAGACTTGCCGGACTGCCGCCTCACCTTGCCCGTGTATCACCTGCATCCATGGTTTTTCTGCGGTCATCACCGGTTGCATGAAGGCTTGCCAGGCTTGGGCTAAACGAGACTGCACACCATTCGGCCCCCAGTCTGCCATGCGCTTCTTGATTTGAGCTGGCGCAAAAAACAGAGCCGGTTTTGCGCCAGGCAGGTTTGATCCGCCGCTCAGTTCTTCCCAATGCGTGCCACCTACGGCACAGCTATATTTCATGTTGTTGCCAAAATGATGATGCAACTGACTGCGCAATTGTCCATTGCCTGCCATATCGACATACACAACGCCCTGATCAGCAGCCAGCTCAGTCACTTGGTCGTAGCTGATGACTTCATCATAGATAGCCATGTTCCGTACAAATTCCAGATTGCCTGTAGAAGTCAGGCCGATGACCTTGCAAGCCTTGTCCTTGCGTAGCGAGAGCATGAATGCCAGCCCATAAGCGGTCTTGCTGGAAGCACTGGAAATCAATACAGTCTTTGCACCAAAGAACTGATTGTCATCGAGGAAATCATCAATCATGAAAGAGGTAATAAACAAGGGGCGCAGCAAGACTTGCACATCTTCAGATTCTTTGGTGTAGCCAGGGTCAGTGCTTGTACGAACATAATGATTGTATAAACCATGCATGGCTTGCCTGTGTTCAGCACCATCGACAAAACCGCCAGGTGACACACGCGTCGCCTGCACTGTCAGATGGGTAGCCATGGGATAGTAGCCATAAAAACGCTCACCAACTTGCACGCCTTCCGCTTTCGAGGCCAGCACATCACCAAAACCCCAAACCGGGATATTGCCCCAGCCTTCATCCGTAGGAAAAAAATTCCAGTAATGCATGGCAGTGCCAAAGGCAGCATAAGTCACGTTATTGGAAGTAAAGGCAAAACGCTCTACCTGTAACACTACTTGCCCGTCTTGCAGTTCTGCCTCGGCAGGTACATGCAGAGGCTTGAATCTGGACTCCAATAAATTGCTTTTATTGACAATAAATTCTTTGGCTTGGGTTTTCATGGTCTCGTCTTTTTCTCGTCTTTTTTCGTTATTTTATTAGGGAATTTATATTTAAATTCTAGTATTGCACGATTCAGGAAATTTTTCCTGTCTTGCCAATATTTCCATATAAGCAAAATCCCAAGCGCAAGGCCCCATCCATTCGCGCCATTTTTACTACCATTCACGGCAAACTTCTCTGCCTCGTCGCATCTGGATTGAGGCGGCAGTGGCCTGCCTTTAATCTCTCCCCTGCTGCAAACACCAATCACATGTAAACAAACCGGAGATCCACATGCGCGCTCGTCACCTCACTGCTGGCAAAAAAATTCTGTTGGCAACTAGCCTGGCTTTGTTCGTCAGCAGCCAGGCCATGGCATTTTCTGAGCCAGAGTTTAAAACTGCCTTCCAGCAATTCACCCAGTCTGGCAAAGGTAGTGAAGAAGCTGCTGCCAGTGCTTTCAATGAATTGCTCAAGCAAGACCCCGCCAGCCCCCTGATCATGGCTTATGCCGGTGCCAGCACAGGCAGGCTGGCGGTGACCACCATGTTTCCCTGGAAAAAAATGTCTTATGCAGAAGATGGCATGGCGATGCTCGAAAAAGCCCTGCAACTGGCCGCCGCCAATGAAAATGCGCAAGCACATGGCAGCACGCCCGTGATACTGGAAGTCAAATATGTCGCCGCCAGCACTTTCCTGGCTGTGCCAGCTCTCATGAATCGCGGCCCGCGTGGGGTCAAGCTTTTGAATGAAGTGTTGGAACACAAACAATTTGAAAAGGCAGAACCCGGTTTTCGTGGTTCGGTGCTGATGCGCGCTGCCAGCCTGGCGAATGAGCAAAAACGCCCTGAAGATGCAAAGCGTTACCTGAATGAAGTGGTCAAACAAAATGCGCCACAGGCGGAAGCAGCCAAGGCCATGTTGAAAGGTATCCCATCATGAGCCTGGCACCTGCCATAGAACTGCATGCAGTTCATAAAACCTACCAATTGGGTGCCCATGTCGTCAAGGCTTTGCAAGGGGTAGACCTGACCCTGCAGCGTGGTGAGTTGCTGGCCCTGACCGGCCCATCTGGCAGCGGCAAGAGCACGATACTGAATCTGTGCGGCCTGATAGACCATGCCGATGCCGGTGATATCTTGCTGAATGGTGTCAACATCAATCAATACAATGAAACGCAAAAGACACTGCAAAGACGCGACACCATAGGTTTTATCTTCCAGAGCTTTAACCTGGTGCCAGTCATGACGGTGGCTGAGAATGTCGATTACCCACTATTTCTGACGGGTGTACCTGCCGCAGAAAGACGTGAACGGGTGGCTGCGCAACTGAAGGCGGTTGGCCTGCACGAACATGCCCAGCATTTGCCGGACGCCTTGTCTGGTGGACAGCGCCAAAGGGTGGCGATTGCCCGTGCACTCATCAAACGCCCCAGCCTGGTGATTGCCGATGAACCCACGGCCAGCCTGGATTCACATACCGCCGACCAGGTGCTGGACCTGATGCGTGAACGTGGTCATGCCGAAGGCGTGGCCTTCATCATCGCCAGCCATGATAACCGCCTGACTAGCCGCAGTGACCGCATAGTGTCACTGCTGGATGGGAGATTGCAATGAAACTCAGCTGGCTCAAATTCGCCTTTTACAATACCCTGCGCAACCGCCGTCGTTCTGCCATTACCGTGGTGATCGCGGCACTGGGTACAGCAGCTATCCTGCTGGCTGGTGGCTTTGCGTATTCAACCTATGAAGGTCTGGCGCAGATATCGGCACGCAGCACTGGTCACCTCATCATAGGCAAACCCCAGCACTTCACCAGCGACCAGGATGTGCCTCTGCAATATGGTCTGGACAACGCTGCAGCCCTGCAAAGCAAGCTGCTGGCAGACCCTGCAGTACGCTATGTCTTGCCGCGCATAGAATACAGTGGCCTGATCAGCAATGGCGACAAGTCCACCATCATGCTGGCAATAGGTATAGATCCTGACGCAGAATTTTCGGTCAAAGGTCCCACTCTGACACTGAAGGAAGGTGAACTCCTGCAAACCGAATCAGCAGAAGCTGAAATCGTATTGGGTGAAGCACTGGCACGCAGCCTGAAAGCCAAACCCGGCAGCAGCCTGACACTGATGGCCAGTACTACCGATGGTGCCTTGAATGCAGTTGATGTCACCGTCAAGGGCCTGGTATCCACCGGTGTGCCTGATCTGGACAAACGCCTGGTGTATTCGAATATCAAGACAGCACAAAAACTCTTGAATACCCAACGCATTTCCAGCCTCGGTGTGTTTCTGAACTCCATGGATGCGACCCTGCCAGCACAAGCCAGATTGGCAAAAGTATTCCCTGAACTGACGGTACAAAACTGGCTGGAACAAGCTTTCTTTTATAAATCTGTACGCGATTTGTATAACCGCATCTTTGGTGCCCTGGGTGCCATCATCAGCATCATCGTGGTGTTCGTGGTTGCCAATGCCATGGCCATGGCCATCATAGAACGTACCCGTGAAGTCGGCACACTACGCGCCATGGGTACTTTGCCAGGGCAACTGATACGCAGCTTTTCTTTTGAAGGAATGATACTGGGTGGCACAGGAGCCATTGCCGGAGCAGCCCTGGCTATCACGGTCGCCCTGCTGCTGATTATCTTCCCTGTACAGATGCCACCACCACCGGGGCGCTCCAGCGGTTACCCCTTACTGATCACGATTGATGCCGCCATGTATGCCATCACGGTGTTCATGATGTTTGCCCTGTCCATGCTGTCATCGGCCTTCATCGCCCGCAAGACCCTGCGTCAATCTATCGTCGATGCGCTGGCACATAACTAAGACTGGAATAAAAATGAAAACAACTATACACGTCGTCGCCTTGCTACTGGCAGCAAGCGCAGGCCCAGGTCTGGCCCGGGCAGATGAAGTCAGTGATTACCTGAAAGCGGCTGACCAGTTCAGGGTCGGTACAGAAAACATGCAGGTAGAAACCGAGATCACCACCTTTGCCAAGGATGGCAGCAAGGAAAAGGAAAGAAATTACCTGGTTTTTTCACAGGTCAACCATCAATCCCTGGTGCTCATGAAAAGCCCGGCAGAAAAAGGCCAAAAGGTCTTGATGCTGGGTGATGATTTCTGGATGCTCTTGCCCGGCAGCCAGCGCCCGTTGCGCATCACGCCCATGCAAAAATTATTGGGGGATGCCTCTATCGGTGACATCGCCACCATGAGCTGGTCGCAAGACTATACAGGCAAGATCGTCGGTGAAGAAAAATGCAATGAAAAACCCTGCGTGCACCTGAGTCTGAATGCGGTGCGTAAGTCCGTGGCTTATCAGCGCATAGAACTGTGGCTGGGCAAGACCCGTCATGAACCCATCAAGGCAGATTTATATGTGCAGTCAGAAAAACTCGCCAAGCAGGCTAGCTTTGTACTAGACAAACCGCAAGCACCGACTGCGGTGTCCGAGATGATCTTGCTGGATCAATTAAGCAGCCACAAAGAGACGCGCGTGCGCTACCTCAGCCGCAAGCAAAAGACTGTGCCTGAACAATGGCTGAACCCCATGTTCCTGGCCAAGAACCCAAGTCTGGAGTAAGCATGTCAGATCTTACAAATCCTGCGTTGAAAGTGTTGCTTACGGCTCTTCTTTGCACGCCTGTTTTTGCCATCGCTGAAGATACTGACTTCAGCGGCCAGGTGCGTGGTCTGGTCAATAGTTATACCAACAATAGTGCCAGTCAGCTAGCAATCGCCAATCAACTCGCCCCTGGTTTGAGCAGCAAGAACACGCAACTGGGTGTAGTGGAAACCGAATTGAGGGCCAGTGGCAAAGGCATTAATGCTGTTGCCACCTTGCAGGGGCAAATGAATGATGGCGGGCGCACCCAGGCCACGGCATGGCTCAATGAACTCTATGGCAGCCTGGGTGATGGCGCATGGCAGTTCAGTGCTGGTAAAAAAAACATCGCATGGGATGTGGGTTATGGTTTTCGCCCGAATGATGTAGTGGCACAGGAAAAGCGGCGCTCGCTGATCAGCACTACCGTCATCGGCAAGCCTTTGGCGAGTATTGATTATTTCACTGCGGATACATCAGCAACTTTGGTGTGGGTCAATCCCGGCCATGCCTCAACGACAGATATAGCAGATGAACAGGCATTGGCAGCACGGATTTATCACCGTGCTGGTGGCGTCGATTTGCATGGCTTTGGCCGTTATGGGCAAAAGAGTGGTGGCAGCCTTGGCGCTGCGGCCTCGTGGGTAGCGACAGATGAAATGGAAGTACATGCATCTCTGCGCCTGATGCGGCAAAACACAGGCTTGCGCATGAATGCAGATCCCACACTACTGCAACGCACCAGTCCATGGCAAAACAATACGCAAAGCAATGTCGTGCAAGCCATGCTGGGTGCGAACTACACAACAGAGTCGCAGCACAGCTTTTTCCTCGAAGCTTGGTGGGATGGCACGGCCTTGTCAGACCGCGAATGGCAAAACTGGAACAAGCGCAACCTGGCTTTGCAGGGCAGCGTGAATTACTTACCACAAATGCAGCAAGTCATAGGCTATAACCTGGCCTGGCAAAACCAGGCATTGTCTGCCTCGGGCAATATCCGCCGCAAGAATGTGTTTGCACGCTGGAGCTGGCAAGAGAATGGCTGGCAACCTTCTCTGGACGTATTGTGGACGCCAGAAGACAATGGCCGCATCATCACCGCGGCACTCGGCTGGCAAGGTGACCGCATCAGTATCAATGGTGGTTTGCGTATTTATGGCGGACCCAGCAAGGCAATACTGGCGCAACTGCCAGACAGCAAAACGGCCTACATCTCTGCTACCTGGGCATTTTGAGTGTAGGAATGAGCAGTTTCAGTGAGAATTTCAGCGAAAATTTAAGCGATAATGGCGGCTTGCTCCAAATCGCTGAAAGCCACCCTATGTCAAAATCCCATGTTGATGCCAATTACCGTTTCATCGCTGCCAACCAGGAAGTCAATACCCGCATAGCACAAAGACATCAGGCGCTGGCCTTGTATGTGACCCTGGTGGTCAGCCTGCTGGCCGCGCTGGTGGCCTTGAAGCCCGGTGAGCCAAATAGCAAACTGCCCATAGAATGGCTGGTCATGGGGTTTCCTGTGGCGTCTATCTGCCTGGCATTTTTGAATTACAAGGCTGAGCGCTCGATCACCAATTTGCGGCATTTCCTGGCCACGCTGGAAAGACTGGAAGATGCTCACCTGCACCTGCCCAGCTATAACACTGACCCGCGCTGGGCCAGGAGCGCCAACAAGGCCAGGCGCTTTCAGGATTATGCTTGTGCAGTACTTGTAGCTGCTGCGAATGCCATAGGCCTGGGTGCAGTCACCCACATCTACCCTGAACGCATCGCTGCCAACCAGTTTGTCATCTGGATCAGTGCGATTACAGCACTGGCTTCCTTATTCGTTTTGCTCTTCATGCCCACCTGGAGTTATCGCCCGGACAGTGAGCTGGAAAAGCAGATCGTCGTAGCGAATGAAGGTGCTGCTATCGTCGATAGCTCAGACCAGCAGAACTCAGACAAGCAAAATTAAGCAGAAAAACTCAGTTCAAACACGCTCTTCCCGGGCCACGCGCACAGCATTGCGCCCGGATAGTTTTGCCTCATAAAGCTTGGCGTCAGCACGCTGGAACCAGGCTTCGCTATCTTCCCCGTTCATTTTCTTTGCCACTCCTATTGATACGGTGACAGGATAGTCGCGCAGCAATTGCGCTTTTTCTACCAGAGCGCGCAATTCTTCAGCAAAACGCGCTGCAGCAATATCATCTATGCCCATGGCGATGACGATGAACTCTTCTCCACCATAACGAAAAAAACTGTCTGCAGTACGTATGCGTGAGCGTAGCAGCGAGCAAAATTGTATCAAGACCTGGTCACCGACCATGTGACCAAACTGGTCATTGATCCTCTTGAAATGATCAAGGTCGAGTATCAATATGCAAACATCAGTATGAACACCGTTTTTAGCGCAGATGGTCTGCAGTTGCTTGTCAAAAGCACGACGGTTACCGGCCCCCGTCAAAAAGTCTTTTTCTGCCTGCTGGTTCAGCTCAAAATGCTGCAGGCTGGTACGGTCAGAAAAGATATATGAAAACAGATTGATCAACACCAGGGTCACAACCAGACTGGACAAGTCCAGCAACAGCATAGCATTACGTAAAATGAAGATCAGGCATAGCAAAGACACGCTGTTGATCATCAGTGCTTCTTTCGCTCTGAGTATAAAGAAGGCAGCAATCATGGTGGGGTAGACCCAGTAGGCAATAGGGACGCCCTTGACATACACTGCCGCCAGCATGCCCATGGAATAAAACACGGTGACAGCAATACCGGCAAGACGTACCCGCCGGGTGCGCCAGACAAACACAATGATGCACAACATGCCAAGTACGATCAACAAATCAACCGTTGCCATGAGCAAATTACCCTGGAACAAGCGGACGATGCCAAAAGGAAGGATGCTGGGTATGCTCAGACCACAAAGCATGAGCAAGACAACTTCTTCTTTTGAGCGTTTTAACAACATGCTTGCGTTCCTGGTCTTTGCTGGCCGTTGCAGACGATAGCTGGCAATTGAATACAGCGCGCATCTCAAAATGATTGAGATGCTGTCCAATGCCAGCCTAACTCAAGCCACAAGTATATGTCCAACACTATGCAACAAGCTTTGCGTGAAAAAAACAGTCTTGCTTAATCATGCTCAGTCTCACCATAGCGCTATAGCAATTTGTTTATTTGCCGTCAATACCAGGATGCAAACGGGAATACATCCAGAAATTGCCTGGTGTGCCCCGTACCATGCGAAAAGCCCGCAGATAACCCTCACGCCCAAAGCCCATGCGCTCCAGCAATTGTATTGAATGGAAATTGCTTTCAAGCACCGTCGCCTGTATACGGTTATAGCCAGCCTGCCGGAAACCCCAGCCGCAGAGCGCCATTGCTGCAGCTTGCATGATGCCCTCACCCCAGTGCTCAGATGCCAGGTCATAGGCTAATTCTGCACTGCGATTGATGTCTGAAATGGTATGAAAACCAACTGTGCCTATCAGGCTGTCATCTGTTTTAGTGACAATGGCAAGGCGTATGGGTGAATTGATCTCGTCACTTTCATAGGCACTGAACTGCGGTAGCAAATCGACCGCGTTACTGAGGTTCCAGCTGGTATGCCTGATCACTTCCGGATTCTTGAGATAGGCAAACCAGGCTTCGACATCACTGCGGCGTATATTACGTAGAACTACATCCTTGTGTGAAATGTCAGGTACTTTGCTTACTTGCATACTATCTGCATGACTTGTGATGAGGGCTATTGTTTGGCGATCAGCTTGCGCACTACATCATTAAACACTTCCACCATGCCCGCATCAAACTGGCTTTCAATATTGGCATTGATCTCGGAAATCGCACTCAGCAAACTGCGCCTGTAACTACGGTCAGAGCGTTCATTGGTGATAGAGCAAAAGGTATCCACTATCGCCAACATCCTTGCGCCAGGATGTATTTGCTGTCCCTGCAAACCATTTGGATAGCCAGAACCATCATAGCGTTCGTGATGGTCCAGCACGATACGGGCCGCCTCATCCCAGTCGCCAAAACGCAAGAGTATCTGGCTGGCGGTCACCACATGCTCCTGTACTATCTTCTGTTCTTCTCTGGATAAGCCCGCTTCCTTATTAAAAATGCTATGCGGGATAAAGCCCATTCCCACATCGTGCATCAAGGAAGCCGCCTTCAACTGCCGGGCATCTACCGGCAAACCCAGGGCTTCGTTCAGGGCTTCAGTTAATTGCGCGGCTTGTTCGCTGCGATTTTTTCTATAGATACTGAGATTATCAATTTGCTGGGCAAACTTGTACATCATTGCCATGTCATCTGATAATTCCAGCAATACCCGCGGTGCCCTGGCGACATTTTCTTTGTTGGCAACTTTACCATCCAGCGTAGCAATCGCATCCTTGAATTGCTGCGCTTGAAAACCTTTGCTGCTGGTCTTTTCCAACGCATCACACAACTCATACAGCTTCTTGCGTCTGACATCGCTAGTATGTCCATTGGCAATCAAGTCATTGAGCAAATCCTCGACTTCATCGATGGCCAGCAATAAAAATTCACCCAACTCGCGGAAATAAGGGTCTTGCTCTGCCCTCACCCTGGTGACGATCTCTTCAAGCTTGTGCAATAACTCAACAAAGGGGATCAATCCAACCATCTGGCAATTACCCTTGAGCGAATGCATGGCACGGAACAGGCGGTGTACATAAGCAGCACCACCCTGATTATTGAGTTCTTTGACGCAGACCTCTGCTTCTTCGCAAGCTTCACGTGTGCAATCGACAAAGTCATCGATGATGCTGCGCTCCATTGCCAGAAATTCAGGACTAGTGAAACTGTCGACGCTGGTGGCGGTATTCATCTTGAGGCTTTCCTGATTGTCGTAAATCAATATTACTAAAAATTATAGTCCAAAGCAGGGTCCTTATATATTGCGCGGGAATTATTTTGAGTTATCACCGAGAATACCTACAAAATCTCAGTAACTTGCTTATTTGCAAGACCATTATCTGCAAGCAAGTAGTGATGACTATGTCAATTGAATAATTTAATAGTCAGACTGGCAAATCAATTGCTATTATAAGAAGAATGGCAGCAAGCGCGCTACTTGGTCGCATACGGCATAAGTGCAGTTTATTCAATTCAAGCTAAGATTTATTTCATGAAATCCAGTATTTTGAAATTGGTTTTACCAGTCTGGCGTGTACTCCCGGTTCAATTCCGGCAATCCGGGTTGGCAGCAAAAATCCGGCAGCAATTTGTGAAGCCAGCATCGGTAGAGATACCTGCGCCTGTTGTGACACCGGTTGAGCCTGCAGCACCTGCGCATGTAGAGGTGGAGGATCCATTGATACCCGTACGTGCCTGGCAAGATGGTTTCAAGCCCGCTCACGATTATCTGCAGTCACCACCACCTGCGCGCGCAGAGTTGTTGAAATCATCCATGTGCACTGAACAAATGATGCGCACCGACGTTTTTCAATACTGGACTGCACGCATGGGCGACAGGCCTGGCCACATGCATAGAAAAATCTGGGAATGGGCTTTCATCACCCAGGCGTTGAAAGAACGTGGCATGCTGCAAGAAGGCCAGCTGGGTCTGGGATTTGCTGTTGGGACCGAGCCATTGACAGCCGTCTTCGTGGCACATGGCGCCAGCATCATCGCCACAGATTTATTTACAGAAGAAGCGCAAGCCAAAGGCTGGGTTGATTCAACTCAACATGCAAATGGCTTTGAAGCCATCAACCAGAGAAATCTCTGCGATGAAAAAGAATTGCGCAGGCTGGTGGAATTCAAGTTTGCCGACATGAACAATATCAGTGAAGAGCTGCATGGCAAATTTGATTTCCTCTGGTCATCCTGCGCCTTTGAACATCTGGGCTCCATCGAACATGGCAAGCAATTTGTCTACAATGCCATGCATTGTCTGAAGCCAGGTGGCATTGCAGTGCACACTACCGAATTCAATATGTCATCGAATGAAGATACTGTTGACGCTGGCTCGACTGTCTTATTCCGCAAACGCGATATCGAAGACATCATCACTACCCTGCAATCGCAAGGCCACCATATAGAAATAGACTGGGATGAAGGCGATGGCTACGCAGATGGTCATGTAGACATGGCACCCTACCTACAAGATACCCATTTGCGTTTGCAGATTGAAAAATATGTGGTGACATCCATAGGTTTGATTGTACAAAAAGCTGCGTAATTCTGAGCACTATCCGCATGTAAAAAAGTCCTGCAATCATGATTGATTGCAGGACTTTTTTACTATTCTGGACTAATCAAATTTAATCAGCAAACACCTTGCTCGCTGGTGTAATGCTGACAGCCTCGGCCTTGATGTTCAGCTTACGTTTGCCTATGACCTGATCTTCATCCAGCAATTCCTTGGGTTTGTCGGAATTGTATTTGATAGGCGAGAACGCATCTGCGACCAGTTTCTCTTTCAAATCAGCAGCATCCTTGGCAATCACGACCACTGACAGGTTTTCAGAATTCAGATGCTTCTTGATGGCGGCATTGACTTCTTCAGCCGTCAGTGTCACCAGTTTATCGCGTATCATTTTTGTGAACTCTGGCGTGTGATGCCATTGCGCATCCAATGCATAACCGAGTTGCTGATCCTGGGTGGCTGTCATCATGAAGACATTCTTCATGAGGTAGGCACGCGTCATCTCGAACTGTTCTTTGCTCAAGCCCTGCTTGAGCATTTTATCGAGTTCAGTAATTGCCACACGCAAGGCCATGTGGGCGTTTTCAGGCGCGACCGGGCGTATCCAGACTTCAAACAATTGCGATTGACGGGCACGGTTGGCAGTCGGGAAGAACTGGAACATGCCGCCTGGGAAGGCTTCGATATACGCATAGTCACCATAGTTCATGCCGCGTATTTCACGTATGCGCTGATACAGGTGGGATGAACTGGCTCTGTGCTCACCCAGCCAGGTCTTGGCTACCCATAGCGATACAAAGTCAGGATGGGCGCGCGTGACCGTGATAGGCAAACCCAGGGATATTGCCGTTGCTCTGGTATTTTTCTCTATGATTTCCACATCCAGACCTTGCGTTGCCTTGCCAACTGGCGCAGTAATCGCAGGCAGGCCCTTGCCTGCTGGCAGTTTGGCGACAGCCTGTTTCAGGGTATTCACCATCTCATCATTGACGTCGCCCGAGATACCGACATTGAGTGCGCCGCTGGTGTATGCCTGTTTCCAGAATTGTTTGACATCATCCAGGGTGATGGCTTCTATACCCTTCAGAGTACCCAATACCGGATGGGCATAGGCAGAACCGGCAAAGACCTTGGTTTGCAGGCGCTCTTTGGCGAACTCTTCTTCATTATTGTCTTTCAGGTCGAGCAAGAGTGCATTCTTTTGCTCATCCTTGATACGGCGAAAGTCTTCTTCACGGAAGCCCGGCTCCAGCAATTGCGGCATGGCGATGCGCATATAGTCTTGCCATTTATCCTTGTGCACGGAACCGGTGAAGCTTGTCATCTCTTTGTCAGTCTGGGCAGAGAAGCTGGCAGCCATGGGGAACAGGGCTTTCTTGACTTCGTCTATCTTGCGCTCTTTGGAACCGGCATTGTCTATCATTGCTGCCGTCATGCGCGCCAAGCCTTCCTTGCCAACAGGATCTTGTGCAGAACCGGCATTGAATACCAGCTTGAAGCGTATCTGCGGTAATTTGGATGCCTGCACCAGTACATTGTATTTGCTGTAGTCAGGCTTTTCTATGAAGCTGGCCAATTTTGGCAGCGTAGAAATTTCAGCAGGCAAGGCATTGCTGGCCAGTGTGCTGACTATCATGCCTTCATCGACCAGGTATTTTTTCGCAGCGCCTTGCAAGTCGGCAGGTGTCAGGCTATCGATGACTTGATAGAACTGATTGATGGTGGCATATGAGCGTTTGTAATGAACAAAGCGGGCCAAAGTACCGGCGATCTGGTCAGTATTATCGAGGCTGCGTATCACGCCATATTTGAGTGCGGACTTGGCGTCTTCCAATTCCTTATCTGACAAAGGCGCTTGCGACAGTGCCGCGACTTTTTTCAATATCGCATCCCTGACATAGACCACATCTTCAGGCTTCTTGACGCGGGCTGCGATAGTCGCCAAGCCCGGGTCTACATTGTCAGGTGTGTAATCAAACAACTGGTCAACTTTTTGTTCATCTTGCTGCAAGCGCTTGTACAGATCAGAAGTGGTACCAAAGGACAGCGACAGCAACATGCGCAGGGCGGCGTGTTCCTTATTCGTGACTGAGAAAGCCGGCGCATGGAAAGACACTGTCACATAAGGCAGGGTCGCACTAGGCCAGGGTACATGTTTGTAGTAGGGGCCATTCGCTGCTGGCTCAACGGGCACAGGTGCTTGCACCTTACCGCGTTGCCATTTGCCCCAGTATTTTTCTATCAGGGCTATCGTTGCCTTGGGGTCGACATCACCAGCAACGATCAGCGTTGTATATTCCGGCCTGTACCAGCGGTCAAAAAAAGTTTTAGAGTAGGCAAACTGGTTGGGCATGTCCTCAATATCCTTGAGGAAGCCCATGGTCGTATGCTTGTATGTGTGTTTCTGGAAGGCAGTATCACGCGTGACTTCAAACAGCTTGCTGATGGGGTTGGCGCTATTTTTGTTGTATTCACCTAGCACCGCACGGGATTCTGTCTTGAAGTCATCTTCGCTATACGACAGATGCTGGAAGCGGTCTGCTTCTACTCTCAGGATGGTTTCCAGGTCTTCCTTGGAAAAGGTTGTGTGGTAGTTGGTCAAGTCATCACTGGTGTAGGCATTTTGCCGCGCACCTGTGGCGGTCAGGATATCCTTGTACTTGTCTGCCGGGATTTCCTTGGTGCCACGGAACATCATGTGTTCAAAGAAGTGAGCGAAGCCAGATTTGCCGGGTTCGACTTCATTGCGCGAACCAGTCTGCACCGGGATTTGCAGGGATACGAGATTTGGCAAGCCAGTAGGCACGATGATGATTTTCAAGCCATTTGACAAGAGCTTCTCGGTTGCCTGGAAAGGCAGCAAGTCCTTGGCAGTCTGTGCCTTGCCCGCAGGTTTTAGTGCTGGAGCTGGTGCAGCCGCGCCCTGGTTTTGTGCAAGCGCTGGATAGACGATGCTGGCTAGTGCCAGCGTCATGGCACATGGTGCAAAAAATTTCATTGTATCCCCCGGTCAATAGATTTAAACGATGTTATGGGTCTATGACTGCAAATACAAGAGCTAGTTCAGATTCTGAAGCCAAATTCAAGGACAAAAAGCAAAGCCCGGATACAGTTTCCTGTATCCGGGCTTTGCCTCACACTACTTTTTAATTACTTGCTTACTTTTTGCGTTGCGGTGGCAAATCTGTACAGACACCTTTGTACACTTCCGCAGCCATACCTATCGACTCACCCAGGGTAGGATGTGGATGGATGGTCTTACCTATATCCACCGCATCAGCACCCATCTCTATCGCCAGGGCAATCTCGCCTATCATGTCACCCGCATGCGTGCCGACGATGCCGCCACCAACGATGCGCTTGGTTTCTGCATCGAACAGCAACTTGGTGAAGCCTTCATCACGGCCATTCGCTACTGCACGGCCAGACGCCGCCCATGGGAAATGACCTTTTTCAAGCTTGACGCCTTTGGCCTTGGCTTCATCTTCCGTCATACCTACCCATGCGACTTCAGGGTCGGTGTAAGCAACTGATGGAATCACGCTGGCATCGAAGTAGGCTTTTTCACCGGAAGCCGCCTCTGCTGCCACGTGGGCTTCATGCACGGCCTTGTGTGCCAGCATGGGTTGACCAACCAGGTCGCCAATCGCAAAGATGTGCGGCACATTGGTGCGCATTTGCTTGTCGACATTGATGAAGCCACGGTCAGTCACGGCCACGCCTGCCTTGTCGGCAGCAATTTTCTTGCCGTTGGGGCTGCGGCCCACTGCAACCAGTACCAGGTCATAGACTTGGGGTGCGGGTGCAGTTGCGCCAGCTTCTGCGGCTTCGAATGTGACCTTGATACCTTCAGGCAAGGCTTCAACAGCAACCGTTTTGGTTTTCAACATGATGTTGTCAAAACGTTTTTCATTGAATTTTTGCCAGACCTTGACCATGTCACGGTCTGCGCCCTGCATCAGGCCGTCCAGCATTTCAACGACATCAATGCGTGAACCCAGGGTGGAATACACAGTCGCCATTTCCAGACCGATGATGCCGCCACCAATGACCAGCATGCGTTTTGGTATCTGACGCAATTCCAGCGCGCCTGTACTGTCAACGATACGCGGATCAGCCGGTACAAAAGGCAGGTTCACCACAGAAGAACCAGCCGCAATAATCGCCTGTTTGAACAGCACGGTTTTCTTGCTGCCATCTGCCGCTGTGACTTCGATATGGTTAGGGCTGAGGAACTGGCCCACACCCTGCACCACATTAACCTTGCGGGCTTTTGCCATGCCTGTCAGGCCAGTCGTCATTTTCTTGATGACGCCCTCCTTGTAGCCGCGCAGTTTGTCGATATCGATTTCTGGCTTGGCAAACGTCACGCCATGTGCTGCCATCGATGCAGTTTCATCGATCACCGCAGCCACGTGCAACAATGCCTTGGATGGAATGCAACCGACATTCAGGCAGACACCACCAAGCGTGGAATAACGCTCGACCAGCACCGTATTCATGCCCAGATCGGCAGAACGGAAAGCTGCAGAATAACCGCCAGGGCCAGCGCCCAATACCATCATGTCGCATTCGACATCGACCTTGCCGGTGTAACCGGAAGCGACTGGTGCGGGGACGACAGCAGCGGCTGGTGCAGCAGTTGTCGCAACCGGAGCGGCGGCGGCAGGAGCAGACGCTGCCCCAGCGGCTTCCACCAGCAACAGCAAGCTGCCTTCGGCAACCTTGTCACCGACCTTGACCTTGATTTCTTTTACCGTACCGGCATGGCTGGATGGAATTTCCATACTGGCCTTGTCGGATTCGACGGTAATCAGCGACTGGTCAACCTTGATGCTGTCGCCAACCTTGACCATGACTTCGATGAATTCAACTTCCTTGAAATCACCAATATCAGGTACTTTGACTTCGACGATGCCGACTGGACCGGCAGGTGCTGCTGCAGCGGGTGCGACAGGCGCGGCAGCAGCGGGGACTGCTGGAGCAGATGCAGGAGCAGCGGCAACTGCGGGAGCAGCCGCTGGCGCAGCACTTGCCGCAGCGCCTTCCGCTTCTATCACCAGCAACAAACTGCCTTCGGCAATCTTGTCACCGAGCTTGACTTTCAACTCCTTGATGACACCGGCGTGGCTGGACGGGATTTCCATGCTGGCCTTGTCGGATTCCACTGTCACCAATGATTGATCGACCTTGATGGTATCACCCACCTTGACCAGCAATTCTATGACTTCAACTTCCTTGAAATCACCGATATCGGGTACTTTGACTTCGATAGTGCTCATAGTCTGGTCTCCGTTCACAGCAGGGTTTTACGCAGATCAGCCAGTACATCAGCCAGATACGCGGTGAACTTGGCAGCCATGGCACCATCAATGACGCGGTGGTCATACGACAGTGACAAAGGCAGCATCAGACGTGGCTGGAATAGCTTGCCATCCCACACTGGTTTGATACTGGATTTGGACAAGCCCAGGATCGCCACTTCAGGCGCATTGATGATAGGCGTGAACGCCGTGCCACCGATGCCACCGAGTGAAGATATTGTGAAGGTTGCGCCCTGCATGTCAGCAGGTTTCAGCTTGCCATCGCGTGCCTGGGCAGACAACTCGCCCATTTCAACCGCGATTTGTGACAGGGTTTTCTGGTCTGCGTTTTTAACGACAGGCACCACCAGGCCATTCGGTGTATCTGCTGCAAAACCGACGTTGTAATACTGCTTCAGGATCAGGTTTTCACCCGTCGCATCGAGAGAAGAATTAAATGCCGGGAATTTCTTCAATGCTGCAACGCTGGCCTTGATGACAAAAGCCAGCATCGTCAGTTTGACGCCGGATTTGACCAGGGCTTCGTTCGAGGATTTACGGAACTCTTCGAGGTCACTGATATCGGCTTCATCAAATTGCGTAACATGCGGGATCATCACCCAGTTGCGGTGCAGGTTAGGCCCGCTGAGTTTTTTGATGCGTGACAAAGGTGAAGTCGTGGTCGCACCAAATTTGCTGAAATCCAGTGATGGCCATGGCAATACATCGAGGCCAACGCCACTGCCATTTTTTGCCGGGGCAGAAACCGCAGCAACAGCAGTGCTGCCCGCCATAATGCCCTTGACGAAGTTTTGTACGTCTTCTTGCGTGATGCGGCCTTTTTGACCGGAACCGGCAACGCGGCTCAGATCAACACCCAGTTCACGCGCAAACTTGCGTATTGATGGTGAGGCATGAGCCTTGCCTGCGCTGGCTGTTGCTACTGGCGCAGCAGGTGCTGCTGCCGCTGGGACTGAGGCAGGAGTTGCGACTGGCGCTGGAGCAGCTACAGGTGCTGGGGCCGCTGGTGCGGGGGCGGGCGCGACAGCTACTGGCGCTGCCGCAGGTGCCGCCGCTGCAGCACTTGCCGCAGCATCAACGATGACCAGCAAAGACCCTTCAGCAACCTTGTCGCCGACCTTGACTTTAATTTCAGTAACCACACCGGCATGGCTGGATGGAATCTCCATGCTGGCTTTATCTGATTCTACGGTGATCAGTGACTGATCGACCTTGATGGTGTCGCCGACTTTGACCATCAGCTCAATGACTTCAACTTCCTTGAAATCACCAATATCCGGTACTTTGACTTCTACGCTACTCATAGTTTTCTCCATTGTCGCCCTGCTCTATCGCAGGGCGGTTGGGGTGAATCCAGGTTTTTACGCTGGCTTCACGCTCATCCTGTCTCTCCCTAAAAATGAGAGAGACAGGAAATGTTAGTGGGTGTCAGACGTAAAATTACACAGTAACCGGATTTGGTTTATCTGCATTGATACCGTATTTGGCAATCGCCTGCGCCACCACGGATGCAGACAAGGCACCTTCATCAGCCAATGTCTTCAACGCAGCGATGACCACGAAGTAACGGTTGACTTCAAAGAACTCACGCAGTTTGGCGCGGGAATCAGAACGGCCAAAACCATCTGTACCCAAGACCTTGTAGCTACGGCCCTTAGGTATGAAGGCACGTACCTGTTCAGCAAAGGTACGCATATAGTCTGTTGCGACGACGATAGGGCCAGCCGTGTCTTTCAGGCATTGAGTGATGTAAGGCACGCGTGCTTCTGCAGTCGGGTGCAGCATGTTCCAGCGCTCAGCATCCTGGCCATCACGGGCCAGCAAGGTGAAGGATGGAGCAGACCAGACATCGGCAGCAATGCCCCAGTCATTTTGCAGCAATTCAGCACCGGCAATCACTTCACGCAAGATGGTGCCTGAACCCATCAACTGCACGCGGTGCTTGGTGGTTTGCTCGGATTTTTGCAACTGGTACAGACCCTTGATGATGCCCTCTTCCTGACCGGCTTTCAAACCTGGGTGGCTATAGTTTTCATTCATCAGGGTAATGTAGTAGAACACATCTTCCTGATCGGTCACCATGCGGCGCAGGCCATCATGCATGATGACTGCCACTTCATGCGCAAAGGTAGGATCGTAAGGAATACAGTTAGGGATGGTAGATGCCAATACATGGCTGTGACCATCTTCATGTTGCAAGCCTTCACCATTCAGTGTCGTACGACCAGCTGTACCGCCGAGCAGGAAGCCGCGTGCGCGCATGTCGCCAGCAGCCCAGGCCAGATCGCCAATACGCTGCAGGCCAAACATCGAGTAATAGGTATAGAACGGAATCATCACGCGGTTATTGGTCGAGTACGAAGTCGCCGCAGCGATCCATGAACTCATACCACCGGCTTCATTGATACCCTCTTGCAAAATCTGACCGGCTTTGTCTTCGCGGTAGTACATGACCTGGTCTTTATCGACAGGCTCATACAACTGCCCAACCTGGCTGAAAATACCGATCTGGCGGAACAGGCCTTCCATACCAAAGGTACGGGATTCATCGACCATGATAGGCACCACGCGCTGGCCCAGGCTGGCATCGCGCAGCAAGGCAGTCAGGATACGGACATAAGCAGCAGTCGTCGAAATTTCACGGCCTTCAGCCGTTGGTTCCAGCATGGCCTGGAAGGCTGTCAGTTCTGGCACGACCAAAGCTTCGTCGGCTTTTTGACGGCGTTGTGGCAGGTAGCCACCCAGTTCTTTGCGGCGCGCATGCAGGTATTGCATTTCTGGCGTGTCATCAGCCGGTTTGAAGAATGGGATAGCTGGCAGCTCAGAGTCAGCAATCGGCAACTGGAAGCGGTCACGCATGGCCTTGATGGCTTCATCGTCGAGCTTCTTGGTATTGTGCGCGGTGTTGCGTGCTTCGCCGGATTTGCCAAAGCCAAAGCCCTTGATACTCTTCGCCAAAATGACGGTAGGCTGGCCCTTGTTTTCCTGGGCGACTTTAAATGCCGCATAAATCTTATGTGGATCATGACCACCACGGGTCAAACGCCAGATGTCGTCATCCGACATTTTGCTGACCATCTCCAGCAATTTTGGATGCTTGCCAAAGAAGTTGGCGCGCACATAGGCACCATCCTTGGCTTTGTAGTTCTGGTATTCGCCATCAACGGTTTCCATCATCACTTTTTGCAGGATGCCGTCTTTGTCTTTCGCCAGCAACTCATCCCAGCCACTGCCCCAGATGACTTTGACAACATTCCAGCCTGCGCCACGGAAATCAGATTCCAGTTCCTGGATGATCTTGCCATTGCCGCGTACCGGGCCATCCAGACGTTGCAAGTTACAGTTGACGACCATGACCAGGTTGTCCAGTTGCTCACGCCCGGCCATGCCGATTGCGCCCATGGATTCTGGTTCATCCATCTCACCATCACCGCAGAATGCCCATACCTTGCGTTTTTCAGTGTCTGCAATACCGCGTGCGTGCAAATACTTCAGGAAGCGTGCCTGATAGATCGCCATCAACGGGCCCAGGCCCATGGAGACCGTAGGGAACTGCCAGAAGTCAGGCATCAGTTTTGGATGCGGGTAAGAAGACAGACCCTTGCCATCGACTTCACGGCGGAAATGCAGCAATTGATCTTCAGTCAGACGACCTTCGAGGAAGGCGCGTGCATAAATACCAGGGGAAGAATGGCCTTGTATGTACAGCAAATCACCACCGTGATCTTCAGTCGGCGCATGCCAGAAATGGTTGAAGCCTATGCCCAGCATATTCGCCAGAGAGGCAAAGCTGGACAGGTGACCTCCAAGGTCGCCATCAACGCGGTTAGCCTTGACCACCATGGCCATCGCATTCCAGCGCATGTAAGAGCGCAGGCGCTCTTCAATTTCCAGGTTGCCCGGGCAATGTTCGCCCTGGTCAGCCGGAATAGTATTCACATAAGCAGTATTGCTGGAAAACGGGATATGGGCGCCACGGCGGCGCGCTAGGTCAACCATGCGCTCCATCAGGTAATGTGCACGTTCAGGGCCTTCGGCCTCTATGACTGCTTCAAGCGCATCCAGCCACTCATTTGTTTCAACTACATCGGGATCATTGGCGGCCTGGGCCAGCACCTGGTCTATCTGGGGTGACATAGAAGGGGTCTCCTGTTATTGCGCGTCAGGGTGAAACGCGCGGGGCGAATCGACAAATTACGGCTAGTTTTTTGTTCTCGCAAGTATTTTAACAGGACTTTTTAATTTTTCAAATAGCGATATATGATTTCACATTGTGAAATTCACGCCGCAACGCAGCAAATAAACTGAAAAATTCTTTTATTTTATTCATAAGCTCTCTATTAAAACTTAGCTCATGATGCTTGGTGTGCAGTGCAAAATCCTTGAAATCAATTACTAGCACGCTTATTGCTTGCAATACTTGCTTGATTGTCAATCCGCCAGTAAGTTGTTGCAATTGCTCGCAACTATTTTGAAGACATAAAAAAGGGCGATGAATAAATCATCGCCCTTCAATCTTTTTAGCCGCAAACTTACTATTTGACTTCGCCATTGATATTTCAAACTAGCGTTAAAGTGTAGCTTTTACCTGAACCTCAGACGACTAACACCATTGATATGCTGGTGCAACCATTGACAGCAACACTTGTGTAAATTCAACTTGATTAATGTCAGGCAGATTGGTAAGTCCCAGCCTACCTGACAAAGGTCGCCACACTTCAAAATTGATACTTTTGATAGCCTTTCGAGGCTAAATGTTTTTCAATCGACTCATCTTTTTTCTTTCCGCCATTGAAAAAGGTAATCCTCCGTAACGATGAAGGCATCTTTACAGAAATAAATTCGTCATAATTCAGTGCCGTTCGAAACAACCATAATTGCTCTAACTTCGGTAAACCTTCGAAACCAATCATATGACTCAATGTTTTGCATGTCGAGATATAGATATTCCTCAACATAGGATTTGCGCCGAGTTTTACATTACTTAATTGAATTTGACCCTCTATTTCCAATTTTCCTAACTTAGGAAATCTGCCGATATCGCCAAGTTCTTTAAGCCCTCGTACCCTCATAATTTTCAACTCCCGCAAATCTGGAGCATCAATATCTGCAATTGATTCATAACCACCAAATTTAATGGACAGGTCCTGCAAACCCTGAATTTCTGACACAAAGCTCAAATCAACCGTGTTTTTCATTTGGAATAGCGACAAAATACTCAGCCGTGGCAATTGCGTAATCACATCTATATTTTTGACTTGCCCTCCTGTACCGAAATCGCGCAAATTCAGATATTTCCTTAAATGAATCAGGTCAATATTTGATTTTTTGTTTTCACCCATGAAGAGAGTATCCAGTCCGTGAAGAGCTTCAATAGATAATATATCTGGAATATCAAACCCAGATGCACCTAGGTTCAATTCTTTTAAATTACGCAGATATGAAAGATCGCAAATATTAATGCAATTATTCATGCCATCTATGATGATGTTTTCCGCATCTGGAATAAAGCGCAGCACGGAAGCATCAAATTGCTCACTATAATGCCCCCAAAATCGTATCTGAAGATCAGGGCCTATCAATTTTGCAGCCTGATTTAATTCGGCAAGTAATTCAGAGGTATATGACGATGTAGAGCCAAATTGAATGACCACGCGCCAACCGGGGGAAATCAAGTTTCTGATCTCAGTCACATTGATCGTCTGCGGGCTTTCAATACGATGATAAAACATTTCTTGCTCCGATCATTTCAGGGTCTTACCGATTCGTAGATCAACCGTTGTTGATTATGCTGATGCAGCAAATATTTCAATACGCTGCTATTGATCTCTTTACTTGCTGCACTAACAGCAAGCAGATTCCTGGAAGACCACTCCCGCTCAGCTCCTAAATTCTGCAAAGTCTGAGCCACTTCGTCAGTATCCGCGTCCAGAGAATTACCAAACCAGATACGGTGAGTTTTATATCCCGATGGCCTTAGAACACGGTTGAATACATAGTCATTTGTAGTTTCCACTTCATCACCCAAATCCATGTCACAAGTAAAAAATGGAATGCAACAGATAACAAATTTATGGGTGCCAATTTGCTTGGCCCATAACTGCTCCCACTTTTCCCCTTCCCCATTTTCAAGTTTAGCGTGTATCAGAAAATCAGCTTTTTCGCGATGCACCGGGAACTGATGTGTCGCATACAAATCATCAGTATTAACAGGCATACATTTCCCTTATTTTTTCAAGATATGATTAAGCAATAATATGGCATCTTAATATAGTAGCCTCCGGGGCTCAAACTCCATCAATACATCCAAGCATGATGCACGTGCACGAGGCAACTGCATGGAAACGCGATATAGCTAGATGGGCGTAGTCACCTGCTGGCAGTCTAAAGGCTTTGCCGTGCTTTCGAATGGCTGGGTTTTGATACCGCACTGCCGCCGTTGCGGTTGACTTGGGCAATGATGTTGTCGTTGCTGATGAGTACCTGATTTCCAGAAATAAAAAAAGGCGATGAATAAATCATCGCCCTCTCAATCGCCTTAATCAGCGTAAAACTTATTGCAACTACTTTTTATTTGAATTGATATTTCAGACCAACTTTGAAGTAACGGCCAATTGCGCCGCTGCCGTCCATAGGGTTGAAACCCATGGAACCGTAAGTCAAAGGATCCAGTGGTGCAACCTTGTCAAACAGGTTGGAGATGGAACCAAAGATTTCCAGGTTTTTCATTGCCTTGTAGCGGAAAGACATATCAAGCGTAGTGAAGGAACCCAGTGTGCAACCTGCTGGCGCGTCAGTGCCGTCAGCAAACTTGTTGGCACATGGTTGGCCTTCTTCATTGATGTTTTTCATGGAGCCGCGATAGTTGACAACGCCAGTCACGTTCCAGTCGCCTTTATCCCAGCCCAGTACAAAGTTGACTTTGTCTTTTGGTGTACCTGCGCAGTTGGATGTATCGCAGTTACCGTGTGTGCCAGCATATTGATGCTGAACAGCACCGTCAACACGCAACCATGAGATAACGTGAGTCCAGTTGACGTCAGCAGTCAGTTTGCCGTATTCACCCAGGTTGAAACGCTGTTTTGCGTTCAAGTCCACACCCTTGACTTCAGTGTAGCTGGAGTTGGCATAAGGCGCTGCGCCACCGATGATGGTACCTGTGCCTGGTGTTACTACACCATTGATGGTCAGGTTATTATCCTGACGCAATACACCTGGCAAACCAGCTGCGGTCTGGAAGGACATGGAGTTGATTTCATTGTTACGGCGGATCAACCAGCCATCGACTGCGATACTGCTATTAGGCAGTGGGTCCCAGACTACGCCCAAAGTGTAGCCTTTGGATGTTTCTGGTTGCAGGTTAGGATTGCCGACTTTGAAGCCTGTGAAAGTCGCTGCACAATCAGAAGACTGTGCGCCTGGCAGTGGTGTGCCATTCGGGCAACGGACTGGATCCCTGACGGAAGCAGTACCAGCACTGAAGCTTTCTGTACCGGATTCAGGTGCACTAGGTGCGCGGAAGCCTTCAGAGTAAGTACCACGCAGGGCAAATGTTTTCACTGGAGACCATTTGGCACCGACCTTTGGTGTCACGGAATTGAAGTGAGAATATTTGTCGTAACGCAGGGCGCCGGACAATTCCAGAGTTTTTACAACAGGAGCCAGCAATTCAGCATACACAGCTGACACTGTTTCATCACCTTTGGCAGCTACATAGCTGGCATTGATGGAGCCGTCTTTACTGCCATCGAGAGATGGCATGTTATAGGATTCACGACGGTATTCTGCACCAACCGCCAGACCCATCATACCGCCGGGCAAAGCCATCAACTCGCGGGAAGCCTTGAAGTCGACGATGTCCATTTTGGTAGGTGCATCGATAGTCGCTGTCTTGACCATGGCCGCATACAGTGCCGGATTGTTTTTGCTGGCTTGAGTACCGATGTAGTATGGGAAGTATGGACTCTTAGGATCGCCCAGAGCAGACTTCAACACATTCATATTGATGGTGTTGGTGTAGTCCAGATGCAGCTTGGATTCAGAATGCAGGATAGCTGTATCGAAATCCCAGCCAGCCATCGTACCTTTCAAACCAACGACTGCACGATAGAAGGAGTTGTCAGCAATACGGCGGTTCGCACCTACGTCAAACATGGAGTAACGAAGGCGGATATCAGCGCCATACGGATTTTGCGGATGCGAAGCCGACATCAGAACGGTGTTACCGTAGTTGATGTTACCGTTCAAATTGCTTGGATTTGAAGGGAAGAACACATTGGCAGATGTGGAAGGCGGCGTTACAGTGAATGCTGCCTTACGTTGAGAATAGCCAAATTCAGCATACGCCTGCAAATCATCATTGATCTGGAAAGTGCCACGGGTGAACAGGTTCACGCCATCAATTTGCGGCAGCATGGTACGGAACTGATCTGCGTACCAGAGACAGCCACCGCCCGGATCTTGCACTTTGGTTGTCGACAAAGTCGAGCAACCTGGCAAGGAGACATAGTTCAGTGTTTTTGGATCGCGCAGGGAACCGGCAGGATTTGGTTGTGCACTGTTATTACCGGCGATATAACCAGAAGTGAAAGAACCTACTGTCACCATAGGGTAACCCCAGCGACGCCAGTCGCCGGTGCCTATCCAGTCACGATCATAACGCTGGCTGTTCATCAACTCGTTGGACTTGTAAGCCTCGGCATTGACGATGATGTTGTATTTATCTTTTTCCAGATTACCAAAACCGGCAGTGATGGAAGCTTTAGTCTGGTTCGCATCGCGGGAACCGGATGTGCCAGCACTGGCGCTGACTGTCACGCCTTCATAGTTCTTTTTCAGGATGATATTGACGACACCGGCGATCGCATCGGCACCGTAGATGGAAGATGCGCCATCTTTCAGGATTTCGATACGCTCAACCACTTCCATAGGAATAGTGGAAATGTCAGTAAATGCTTTTTGTCCGTCATCGGCACGGCCGAACTGCGCCATGCGGCGGCCATTCAGCAACACCAGAGTGGAAGTGGCACCCAGACCACGCAGGGAGATTGCCGTAGAACCAGCAGCAAAACCATTACCGAAACTGGTTGGCAAAGAACCGGCGCCATCGGAAGTCAGAGTTTGCAGGTATTCAGCAATGGTTGTTTTACCAGCTTTGTCGATGTCTGCACGGCTGATGATCTGTATCGGCGATGCGGTTTCAGCTTCGGCACGTTTGATACTCGTACCGGTTACTTCTACGCGCTGTATTTTGGCGTCATCCTGTGCAAATGCAGGCTGTGCCAGCATGCCTGCTGTCATCATCAAGCCGCCAGAAAACATCACGCGCAGCGATCTTGAAATTACCTTTTCCTTCAGCATATCTCTCTCCTAGGGGTTTATTTCTGGTCTTACATCGCGGCTAAACCAGCCACAATGAAAAATATTTTGAAAATTAATTTTCACAATATGTATGAAGCCATTCTTGAAATTTGAAGTCAATCAATACGCGGAGAATGCGGACAGAAAACAACAAAGCGATACAATTCCATAACCAAATGAAATAAAAGGCTTACACAAAGGTAATTCAATAGCAAAAATTGATTATTAATAACGCAATTAATTGCGCTACTAGCCGACTTGAAAAACAATGTTAAATGGCCGTGATTGATGGCAGCAACTGATGGCAAAAGCGTGAGCTTAATCAATGGACATGTCCCATGCACCGCCATCCCTTATAATCTTGGTTTACCTATTACTAACGACTGCTCCTATACAACCATGACTGCCCAAATCATCAGTGGAACCCAGCTTTCCCTACAAATCCGTGCCGATGTAACAATACGCGCTGCCAAATTGAGCGTCGCAGGCAAACAGCCAGGCCTGGCCGTCATCTTGGTCGGTGAAAATCCGGCATCGCAGGTGTATGTGCGCAACAAGGTCAAGGCTTGTGAAGACTGCGGTTTTTATTCGGTTTTGGAAAAATATGATGCAAATTTGACAGAACAAGCCTTGCTTGAGCACATTGCAAGATTGAATAAAGATGCAAAAATCAACGGCATCCTGGTGCAACTGCCCTTGCCTGCCCATATCAATGCCAACAAGGTCATCGAAGCCATCGCCGCTGAAAAAGACGTTGATGGTTTTCATATCAGCAATGCTGGCCTGTTGATGACGGGTCAACCCCTGTTCCGCCCTTGCACACCCTATGGCGTGATGAAAATGCTGGAATCCATCGATTATCCGGTACGTGGGGCCAATGCTGTGGTGGTCGGTGCCTCGAATATCGTTGGCAAACCGCAAGCCATGTTGCTCTTGCAAGCGGGTGCTACTGTCACCATCTGTAATTCGAAGACCCGTGATCTGGCAGCGCATACGCGCAATGCAGACATTCTGGTAGTGGCGACAGGCAAGCGCAATATCGTCACGGCAGACATGATCAAACCTGGCGCAGTCGTCATTGACGTAGGTATGAACCGTGACGACGAAGGCAAGCTCTGCGGCGACGTTGATTATCTGCCAAGTAAAGAAGTCGCGGGTTATATTACGCCAGTACCAGGCGGTGTCGGTCCCATGACGATCACCATGTTACTGGTCAACACCATAGAAGCCGCTGAAAGAATTTAATATGACCCAAGACAATCCCCTGCTCGACTTTAGCGATTTACCGCGTTTTGCCGACATCCGTGCTGAACATGTAGGCCCAGCGATTGCGGCCCTGCTTGAGGAAAATCGTGCAGTCATTGCTGAACTTGAAAAAAACACTGGCCCGATTACCTGGGACAGGTTTGTAGAGCCACTGGAAAACGCCACAGAAAAACTGGGGCGCGCCTGGGGGATAGTCGGTCATTTGAATGCAGTTGTCGATACGCCAGAGTTGCGTGCTGCCTACAATGAGAACCAGCCAGCCATCACTGAGTTCTGGACAGAGCTGGGGCAAAACCTGGCCCTGTTTGCTGGCTATAAAGCCTTGCTGCAGGCACCTGAATTTGCCAGCCTGCCGCAATCCAGAAAAACCATTATCCAGAATGCCATCCGCGACTTCCAGTTGAGTGGTGCAGAACTGGCCGAGGACAAGAAACTGCGCTACGCAGAGATACAAGAAAAACAGGCTGCCCTGTCGACCAGGTTTTCTGAAAATCTGCTGGATGCAACCAATGATTATGGCCTGTTCGTAGAAGATGTGGCCGAGCTGAAGGGTTTGCCAGAAGATGTCTTGCAGGCAGCCAAAACAGCGGCAGAACCTGACGGCAAAACAGGCTATAAATTTACCCTGCACTTCCCTTCGTATTTCCCGTTGTTGCAATACGCAGAAAACCGTCAGATCCGCGAAACCATTTACCGTGCAAATGCGACCAAGGCCTCTGAGCTGGGCAGCAAAGCAGAGTGGGATAATAGCGACATCATGGCGGAGCTGTTGCGCCTGCGCAAGGAAGAATCCTTGTTGCTGGGCTACCAGAATTTCGCAGAAGTATCGCTCGTCAGCAAGATGGCTGATTCACCTGCGCAGGTCAATTTATTCCTTGAAGATCTGGCAAAACGCGCCCGTCCTTACGCAGAAAAAGACCTGGCAGAATTGCGTGCCTTTGCGGCAGACGAACTGGGCATCAGCGATATGCAGGCCTGGGATACGGCCTATGCATCCGAAAAACTGCGGCAGCAGCGTTATGCTTTTTCTGAGCAGGAAGTGAAAGAGTACTTTCCTGAACACAAGGTTGTTGATGGCCTGTTCCGTGTCATCCAGACCTTGTTCGCAGTCGACATCAAACCCGACCAGGCAACCGTCTGGCATAAGGATGTGCAGTTTTACCGGCTTGAAAAAAATGGCGTACTGATAGGTCAGTTTTATCTTGATCTGTATGCCCGTAATGGCAAACGGGGTGGTGCCTGGATGGATGATGCACGTGGTCGCAGATTGACCGCGCATGGAGTGCAAACCCCAGTCGCTTATCTGACCTGTAATTTCAGCGCACCAGTCACCATGAATGGCGTGGCAAAACCTGCCCTGTTCAGCCATGATGAAGTGATTACTCTGTTCCATGAATTTGGTCATGGTCTGCACCATTTGCTGACCAAGGTTGATGACTTGTCTGTCTCCGGTATTTCTGGCGTGGAATGGGATGCGGTTGAATTACCTTCACAATTCATGGAAAATTTTTGCTGGGAATGGGATGTGTTGCAGCACATGACTGCTCATGTTGATACAGGTGCTGCACTGCCACGTGGGTTGTATGACAAGATGGTCGCTGCAAAAAATTTCCAGTCTGGTTTGCAAACCCTGCGTCAAGTTGAGTTTTCCCTGTTTGATATGCGTTTGCATGATGCTTTTGAACCAAATGGCACACAAAGCGTACAAGACATTGTGCAGGCTGTACGCGCCCAGGTGTCCGTCATGCAACCGCCAGAATTCAATCGTTTCCAGCATTCTTTCAGCCATATCTTTTCTGGCGGCTATGCGGCAGGCTATTATAGTTATAAGTGGGCTGAAGTTTTATCTGCCGATGCCTATGCCGCCTTTGAGGAGCATGCTGGGCAAGCAGGCAGTACATTGTCGCGTGCTATCGGTGAAAAATTTCAAACTGAAGTCCTGGAGGCTGGCGGTTCGCGCCCTGCCCTGGCTTCATTCAAGGCATTCCGTGGCCGCGAGCCGGTCATCGATGCTTTATTGCGTCACAATGGCATGAGTGCCTGAGTCTTTAGGAGAAAAATATGACATTCAATAAAAAGGTCCTGATCTGTAGCATGATTTCCAGCATTTTCATGGTGGCGTCAGCGCAGGCACAAATGTATAAATCAGTAGGGCCAGATGGCAAAGTCACTTATAGTGATCAACCGCCTGCTGCCAATCAAAAGGTAGAGAAGAAAAAACTGCCCGATACTTTGGAAGGCGGCAATCTGCCACCTGAACTGGCGATTGTCGTCGCAAAAAATCCGGTCACTCTGTACTCAAGCAACGGCTGCTCCCCCTGTAATGATGGTCGCAGCCTGCTTAAAAACCTGGGCATACCATTTACCGAAAAAACCGTGAACACGGCAGCAGACCAGGAAAAAATGAAGCAAGTCGGTGGTGATTTGCAATTGCCATTGCTGGTGATTGCTAATGTCAAATTCCGTGGCTATAGTGTGGATGACTGGAAAGATGCCCTGGGCAAAGCTGGCTATCCTGCCACTAGCAAGCTGCCTAAAGATTACCGCTATGCTGCGGCTGAACCTGCAGCCCCGCCACCACCGCCAGCAGCGCCCAAAACACAGGAAGCGGCAAGGCAAGCGACTACTCCTCAGCCCCAGTCCCAGCCCAAGAAGCCAGATGATGGTTTTAAATTTTAAGTTCGCATGACACGCATAGATTTTCATAGCAATGTGGCGGACAAGCTGAATTACTCTTGCCGCCTGATACGCAAGGCCCATGCCGCCAATTGCAAGATGGTGGTGTACCACCATGACCGCGCGTATCTGCAGCGGCTGAATGATGCCTTGTGGACGCTTACTGAAGCTGAATTTTTACCTCACGTCATGCTGACCGATCCTTTGTCGGCAATGACCCCTATCGTGCTCAGCCATGATGAACATGCGGCTTGTCCGCATTATGAATTATTGATCAACCTGACTGCAGCCACGCCAGCCAATTTCCAGCAGTTTCAGCGCATGATAGAAGTCATCTCTGCGGATGATGCAGATAAACTCGCCGGACGCGAACGCTACCGTCACTACCAACAGCAAGGCCATACCCTTACCCACTCTGTGGCGAAATAAAATGAATAATCAAATAGACGCCAGCATTCCTGTGTTGACTGAGGTCATCAAACCGGAAGAACTACTCACACCTGCTGCCAAGACAGTCACTGCAACGGATGAGCCAAATACTGACAATGCAGTAGCAACAATCAATGACAAGGCCGACAATAACTATCCGGGAAAAACGGAAGAAGACTGGCAGGTGCTGGAGCAAAGCCTGCGCGAAAACGTCTTGCGCCAGGTTCTGACACGCATCGATTTCGTCCTCGAACACAGGATCCGGGACAATCTGGCCGATGTTTTGCAAATTGCCGTGGCAAATTTATCAACGGAAATACGCTCAGGTTTGCATAAAACCCTGGAAGAAGTGATCACCCGTGCCGTGACCCAGGAAATTACCAAGGCAAAGACACCTAAATAATCAAAATAATTAATAATATTTTTATTTTTAAACATAAAAATTTCATTCATGTTTAAAAATAAAAATCTGAAGTAGCTTTCTGATTACCTGAGAAAGCAAAGTATTTCTACAATCTCCTTCATCGCACATAAGATGAAACACAGGAGATTTACCCATGAAAGTCATCGTTCTCGGTTCCGGCATTGTTGGCACGTCTTCCGCATGGTTTTTGAGAAAGCAGGGGCATGAGGTGATCGTTATTGATCGCCAGCCAGGTGCCGCACAAGAAACCAGCTTTGCCAATGGTGGCCAGATTTCTGTCTCCCATGCTGAACCCTGGGCCAATCCCTCGGCACCGCTGAAGGTCTTGAAATGGCTGGGGAGAGAAGATGCCCCATTATTGTTCCGGCCACGTGCAGAATGGCTGCAATGGCTGTGGGGCATGCACTTTTTGCGGGAATGCACACCTGGCCGCACAGCAGAAAATATTCGCCAGATCGTCGCCATCTCTGAATACAGCCGCCTCACTTTGCGCAGCCTGCGTGAAGAAACCGACATACAGTATGACAACCTGAGCAAGGGCATACTGCATTTTTACACCGATCAAAAAGAGTTCGATAGCTCACTGCCTGCAGCAAAACTCATGCGTGACCTGGGTTGCCCGCGCGATTCTATCGATGCTGACGAAGTGGTACGCAGGGAGCCTGCGCTGGCAGGCATACGCGATAAAATCGTCGGTGGCGACTATACTGAAACCGATGAATCAGGCGACGTCTATCAATTCACGACAGGCTTGGCCGATAAAGCAGCCGCAGCAGGCGTGCAGTTCCAGTTCAACACCACAGTGACCCGGCTTTTATCTGAAGGTACGGGGGCCAACGCCAAAATTACCGGAGTAGAAATTATTGATGCAGCCGGACGGCACAAAACCTTGCGCGCAGACGCATTCGTTGTGGCGATGGGCAGCCATTCTCAAAGCTTGCTCAAACCCCTGGGCATATCCCTGATGATTTATCCGGGCAAAGGTTACTCAGCTACTTATCAAATTACCAACCCTGATCAGGCGCCTGTGATCTCTCTGACTGATGACGGTTATAAACTCGTGGTGTCGCGTCTTGGTAACCGCCTGCGTGTCGCCGGCACATGTGAAATCAATGGCTATGGCCGGGAACTGAATACCGCCCGTTGTGAAGCCATCACCAGACGCACCCGTGAGCTGTTCCCGCATGCCTGTGACTATGACAATCCGGTGTACTGGACAGGCTTGCGGCCACTGACGCCTTCCAACGTCCCCTATATAGGTAAATCCCGTATCAGTAATCTTTTCCTCAATACCGGTCACGGCACTTTGGGCTGGACCATGGGTGCAGGTTCTGGCCGCGCCATTGCAGACATCATTTCGGGTTTGCAGCCCGATGTGGAATTTGCATTTACCGGCATGCAGCGCCAGGCAAACAAAATCGTCCTGCAGCCAGCCTGAAGCAAGAATTTAATCTCAAACCCTGATCACAAACAAACAGACGAGCAGGCAGGCACAGCCCTGCCCTGCAAGCTCTCCCCCTCCCGGGATGGCATTGAAACCAGTTTCCCCTCACGCAAGTTGCCAGATTGAATTTCTATCTGCAACAACTTGCGTTCTTTTTGTCATCCGTTCGCCCTTATCCGACGTTAACTGACAAAACAGGCCAAATCATTTGTCTTTATTTGTCTTTATTTGCCTTTAATACGCACAGGTAACTCTTCAGCTTTTTCATCAAACGAAATGCGTGTCGTAAATTTGGCACGCTTCATGGGGAAACGGGAATGGAAATGCCTCACATTGCCAGAGCCGGAAATGGCGCGCCGCACAAATTGGTAGTAGGCGTCCATATCAATGATGTGGACAACCAGAAAATAGTCATACTCTCCAGACACAAAATAGCACTGCATGACCTCAGCTTCCTTATTCATGCGCGCCTCGAATTCCCGCATGAATTCGTCAGACTGATTGATCAGCGACACCTCCAGAAAGGCCAGCATGCCATAGCCAAGGGCAAAGCTGTCTACCATCGCCACTTCGGCACTGATCACTCCAGCCTCACGCAATTCGCGTATGCGGCGCAGGCAGGTGGGCTGGGAGATATGCAGCTTGTCAGCCAGTATTCTGGTAGGGGTTTGGTTGTCTTTTTGGAGCAGGTTCAAAAGCTTGCGATCAAGCTTGTCAAGGGTGCGATATTGGGGCATATAAAAAACGTCAGTTTGGAGAAAAAACCACACAAAATAGCTTTGCGAAATATTTTTTCTGTTGTACCTTCTTGCTGTTCAGTTATCTGAATAAGTCAGAGATGCAGTACTGTTATCCTACTTTTTAATCCTTAGGAGTATGTTCATGTCGTTCAAAACTAAAATGATTCCACTGGCTGGCGCAATTGCTTTCGCTTTCGCTGGTGCTGCGGCAGCTCAAGATCTGGTTGTAAAAATTGGTCACGTTGGCCCTATCTCCGGCGCGATCGCCCACTTGGGTAAAGACAATGAAAACGGCGCCAAAATGGCGATCGAAGAACTGAACGCCAAAGGCGTGATGATCGGTGGCAAAAAAGCCAAATTCGAATTGCTGGCTGAAGATGACGGTGCCGATCCAAAACAAGGCACAACCGTAGCACAGAAACTGGTTGACGCGAAAGTAAACGGCGTTATCGGTCACTTGAACTCCGGTACAACTATCCCAGCATCCAAAATCTACAACGACGCTGGCATCGTTCAAATCTCCCCATCTGCAACTAACCCAAAATACACACAACAAGGCTTCAAAGGCGCGTTCCGTGTAGTAGCCAATGACGGTCAACTGGGTGGCACACTGGGCCGCTTTGCTGTTCAAATCAATAAAGCGAAAAAAGTCGCTGTTATTGATGACAAAACAGCCTACGGTGAAGGTGTAGCTGCTGAGTTTATCAAGGGCGCCAAAGGCAAGGGTGCAGAAGTTGTTGTGCAAGAACATACAACTGACAAATCCACAGATTTCAGCGCCATCCTGACCACAATCAAGGCTAAAAACCCAGACGTAATCTTCTTCGGTGGTATGGATGCAGTTGCTGGTCCTATGCTGCGTCAGATGAAAGCACTGGGCATTACAGCCAAATTCATGGGCGGTGACGGTATCTGTACAACTGACTTGGTTAAACTGGCTGACAACGGCATTGGCGAAGGCCAGGTAGTTTGCGCTGAAGCCGGCGGTGTTCTGGACGCACAGAAGAAAGTCAATGATGACTGGAAAGCTGCATACAAGAAAAAATTTGGTATAGACGTCCAAATTTACGCACCGTATGTTTATGATTCCGTCATGGTCATGGTAGAAGCAATGAAAAAAGCTAATTCTGCTGAACCAGCAAAATACCTGCCAGAACTGAAGAAAATTCATTACAAAGGCGTAACAGGCGATATCGCATTTGATGACAAAGGCGACATCAAAGACGGCACACTGACTTTGTACACATACAAAGGCGGCAAACGTGAACTGCTGCGCGTAGTGAAGTAATAACTGAGTAAAAACTGCTGTGTGCAGGACATTGCAACTTTAAACTGCGGTGTTATGCAAACCCCCAGCAGTTCTTATGAGCAATAAAAAACCTGGCAATGCCAGGTTTTTTATTGTCTGAAGACTTGATGCAGATCAAAGTGTCTGCATCAAGCCAAAGCTCATTTCAAGCTCAAAATCCATTTAACCAGGGTTTTTGCTTCTGCCTCGTTCACCTGTGCATTGGCTGGCATAGGAATAGCACCCCACACGCCAGAGCTGCCTTTCAGTACTTTTTGTACCAGTTTGGCTTCAGCAGTTTTATCCGCAGCATATTTCTTGGCTACATCCTTATAAGCGGGGCCAACAACCTTGTTGTCCACTGCGTGGCAAGCCATGCAGTTTTTTGCTTTCGCCAGATCAGCGTTTGCCATTGCCGAGCCAGAAACCACCATTGCCAACACCGAACCTACCAATAAAGAGTATTTCATTGCTTTCTCCAGGTTAAAAACTCATTCATTCTACCGCTTTTTGACAATTTTAACGTTTATCCCCATGCCGGGGTTGACCTGCAGTAAAATTAAGGAAACTCAATTGATCTGCAACAGCGAGTTTGATAGTTTTTCAAAACAAAGGATGTCTCTCATGTTCATCATCATCGTTTTATTCATCATGCTGGTTTTAAAGCTGGCAGATGTGTGGGTTTTTGCCACTATGTCCTGGTGGTGGATCATAGGTGGTGCCAGCGCAGCCTTTGTATGGTTTGAAATTCTTGAACGCATGCTGGGTCTGGACAAGCGCAAAGACCACGCTCATTTTGAAAAAATCCAGAAAGAACGCGTCAAACGCGCCTTTGACAAAAAAACTCATCGCCGTTAATTTCAGCGTGCGTATCAAACCCGGACTATTTTCCCCGGGCATGCATACCGCCTCAATACGAATACCGCAAAATACCGGCTGACCTGCCAGATGTCATTACCCGAATTACGAAATCTTGAGTTGCGCCAGTTACGTTACTTCCTTGCCGTTGCAGAAGAAATGCATTTTGGCAGAGCCGCTACGCGTCTGCACATGACTCAACCACCTTTATCGCAAGCCATACAGGCACTGGAAGCCATACTTGGGGCAGAACTGTTTATCCGCAATACCCGTAATATCTCGCTGTCATCAGCCGGACAGGCACTATTGCCCGAAGTCAGACGCTTGTTGCAACAGGCGCAATCCTTGCCAGAGCTGGCACAAAGAGCCGCCAGTGGCACTTACGGCCATCTGTCGCTGGCCTTTGTCTCCATTGCTGACTATAGCGTGCTGCCTCCGGCATTGCGGGAATTTCGCCGCCATCATGCCGATGTCCACATAGAGCTGCGTGAGGCCACCACAGACGTACAACTGGCGGCGCTGGAAAATGGCGAAATTGATGCAGGTTTTTTGATACCGCCAATTCCTGAAAAACTGCAAGGCTTATTCAATTATCAAAAAGTACTGTCAGAACCATTGATGCTGGCAGTACCTGAAAGCCAGGCCCTGGGGCGTCAGCAATTGCGTCTGAGCGATTGCACTGACTTGCCTTTGATCCTGTTTCCACGAAAAATTGCCCCGGCTTTGCATGATGCCATTCTGGGTTGCTTCCATGCGGCGGGCCTGACGCCAGCCATAGGCCAGGAGGCCATACAGATGCAAACCATCGTCGGCTTGGTCTCGGCTGGCATGGGAATCGCACTTGTGCCACAATCCGTCTCAAATTTGCAGCGCCCCGGTGTACTGTATTTCGATTTGCCAGAAGCCAGCGCTACCGTTGAAATTGGCCTGGCCTGGCGCAAGGACAATCATTCTGCTGTGCTGGCTGCATTTGCGCACCTGTTTAACTTACCAAATCATCCATGCTGACTCATCCCAATCCTGACCCTGTCGCTTTTCACCTGGGCCCAGTCTCTGTCCACTGGTACGGCATCATGTATCTGCTGGCCTTTGCCCAGTTTATCGCACTCGGTCGTGTCAGGCTCAGGCAGCCGCATGTCGCAGCGCAGGGATGGACGCGTGAACACATAGACGACATGTTGTTTTTTGGCGTACTCGGCGTGATATTGGGTGGTCGCCTGGGTGAGGTATTTTTTTACGGATTCTCCTATTACATGGCTAATCCGCTGGAAATATTTGCAGTCTGGAAAGGTGGCATGTCCTTCCATGGCGGGTTCATCGGCGTACTGATCGCCATGTACCTGTGGGCACGCAAGGCCAGGTTTAATCTTGCTGATGTCTATGACTTCATCGCCCCACTGGTCCCTTTGGGTTATGCTGCCGGTCGCCTGGGTAATTTCATCAACCATGAATTACCAGGACGCGTAGCATCTGCAGACTTGCCCTGGGCCATGATCTGGCCTGGCATCAACTACCCGGTTCACCCCTCCCCCATCTACCAGGCATTGGTTGATGGCTTGCTGGTCTTCATCATACTCTGGCTATATGCCTCCAAAGCCCGGCCAAGGCTGGCAGTCGGTGCCTTATATGTGACGCTGTATGGCTGCACACGCTTCTTCACAGAATATTTCCGTACCCCTGACTATGAAGTCAACATCCTCGGAATGACGATCTCGGCAGGTCAAATGTTGTCGTTCCCGATGATCATAGTTGGACTTGCATTATTGACATTTTCTTATAAATTTAGCAAAAAATAGCTGCACTAAATTTAACTATTTTCTTTTTCGAATTCATATAAACTTTCAAGCATACCCGGGACAGGAGTTTGGTATAAGTTTGGTGTAAGTCTGGTATAAGCACCTCATCGAGCACCTCATCTTTTTTTCGCGTTTCCGTCTAGAGAAGCAAGACTGCGACTATGCATAAAATCTGCTCAGCATTGATATTAATGGTTTGCCTGTGCTGGCAGCATTCTGACGCCGTCGAGATGGTGAAAGTGTATAGCTACCATCTGAAGCCGCCGCTAATACTGGATCAAGTTACGGGGCGGGGTTTGTACAATGACATGCTGAGTTATCTGAATAAAGAAAATACAGCATATCGCTTTGAACTCATTTATTTGCCACGCCGCCGTCTTGACTTGCTGGTCAACTCCGGCAATCTGGATGGACTGGTAATTGGTGTCAGCCCGGTCTGGTTTAACGACAGGGAAGAGCAAAAATTTCTGTGGACTCTGCCAGTCATGAACGATATCGACGATGTCGTCTCATCAAAAAATCATCCCTTCGAGTTCACAGGTGCAAAATCCATGACTGGCATGCGCATAGGTCTGGTTCTGGGTTATTACTATTACGGTGTCAATGAACTCATCGCCGAAGGAAAAATTCAGCGTGACGATGCCAGTAGCGAAGAACATAGCTTTCGCAAGTTGCTGGCGGATCGCATAGATGCAGCTATCATCAGCCGCTCCAATTACGATTATGAAATGAAAAACCACCCTGAGCTGAAGGGTCAGTTTTATATTTCAAAAAAACCGCATGACCAGTATGACAGGCAGATTCTGATTCCTTTGAATATGCCCAGGGTCCAACAGCAAATTAATAGCATTTTGAAGAATGCCGCTCACGATCCCACCTGGCAAAAACTGCTCAATGCTTATCGCTGAATTTTGAATATCCTGCTTGATGAAGAAAATTTTGCTTGACGAGTACAGGCAAATTCTCTTACAGTCTTTATATGAACTCTTTTTTGACATCGACATCTGCAAGAAAAACTGCTGACAGCGCCAAGCTGCAAGCAGCGCTGATGCCTGTGCCAGCCTCTCTAGTTCTACTACCATCTCTAGCAAGCTCGCTACTATAAGTTGCGTCTTGTCCAGTTTTAAGCGGCATACCTGCCAGCCTGAAACACCAGTAACAAAAATTACCTTTATATCCCAGTAGTACCCAGCACAGGCTTCCTGACATCAGGAAAAACAGCATGACACCATCAGGCACATCAGCAAAGAATTCAGCAGGCGCAATCAGCGTCATGTCTGGCCTTGCACGCCCACAGTCTGCGCTGCCACTTGAGCACAAGCTGCTTAGTTGCGATCTACTAGCGCTACGACTACTGATCAGTTAACCGGCCTCGCGTATCTCTGTGGCAGCCGGTTAGCTTGGCGCCGCTACATCACCATCCATTCACAAATTGAAAAATATCAGCGCCTTGCTGAGGCACTGTGCCAGCCCGAGGAAAAGAACATCATGATGAGTAATCCAGCTAAAAAATATCAAGCCTTCCCTACAATCGCTTTGCACGACAGGCAGTGGCCCACCCGCAGCATCAGCAAAGCACCGATATGGATGAGCACGGATTTGCGTGATGGTAACCAGGCGCTGATAGAACCTATGGATGCGAAGAAAAAACTCAGGTTCTTTGAAATGCTGGTCAAGATTGGTCTGAAAGAAATTGAAGTCGCCTTCCCATCTGCATCAGAAACTGATTTTGCCTTCGTCCGCAAACTCATAGAAGAACAACGTATACCAGATGACGTGACGATAGAAGTATTGACGCAATCACGCGAAGACCTGATACGCCGCACTGTCGATTCTGTGCGCGGTGCAAAACGGGCGATCGTGCATTTGTATAACCCGATAGCACCAGCCTTCCGTCGCATCGTATTTGGCAAATCACGTGAAGAAGTCAAACAGATTGCCACTGATGGCACGCGTCTCATCAAACAACTTACTGATGCCATGCCAGAGACAGAATGGGTGTTTGAATATTCACCAGAAACCTTCAGCATGGCCGAGCTGGATTTTTCCAAAGAAGTCTGTGATGCCGTTGCCGCCATATGGCAGCCCACAGTTGAACGCAAGATGATCATCAACTTGCCGACCACCGTCGAATGCGCGACACCGAATGTGTATGCCGACCAGATCGAATGGATGGACAGGAACCTGGCGCAACGCGATGCCATCATCCTCAGCGTGCATCCACATAATGACAGGGGTACGGCAGTCGCCGCCGCAGAGCTTGCTGTCATGGCGGGTGCAGACAGGGTTGAAGGCTGCTTGTTTGGGAATGGCGAACGCACCGGCAATGTTGACCTCGTCACACTGGCCTTGAATTTGTACACCCAGGGCGTTGATCCTGGCCTGGATTTTTCTGACATCGATAGCGTCAGGCAGTGCGTAGAAGAATGCAATCAATTACCTGTGCATCCACGTCACCCATATGTCGGTGACCTCGTTTTCACGGCATTTTCTGGCTCACATCAGGATGCGATCAAAAAAGGATTTGCCCAGCAACAAAAAGACGCCATCTGGGAAGTCCCTTATTTACCGATAGACCCGGCCGATCTTGGTCGCAGTTATGACGCAGTGATACGCGTCAACAGCCAGTCTGGCAAGGGTGGCATGGCTTTCTTGCTGGAGCAGGAATATGGCATCAGCATGCCAAGACGCATGCAAATTGAATTCAGCCGTGTCGTGCAGACAGTGGCCGACGACAGTGGCAAAGAAATGACGGCACAACAGATACACCAGATTTTCAGCGACAGCTATCTCGCGCCAGCAACCCCTATCAGTTATCAAGCTCATCATGCAAACCCCGTCCTGCATCACAGGACATCACCATCCGATCCGGCACAAGTATCCTTGCATGTCGATCTGCTGCACCACGGACAGCCACAAGCTATCCAAGGTGTAGGTCATGGTATTGTTGAAGCACAGATCAATGCCTGCCAGGTGCTTGGATATCAAGTCAGGATCATTGATAAACAAGAGCAGCAAGTGACACAGCATGGTCGTTCACAATACATCAGCATCATCGAAGCACGTATCAATGATGGCAGCAGCCAGCATGGTGCCGGCATTGCAGATGATGCGGCAACGGCCAGCATGCGCGCCATCATCAGTGTGATCAACCGCCATGCAAACGCAGATACGGCAGTGCAGATGATCGCTGCCTGATCGCTAAGTAGCGGCTTTGAAGAGCGTAGCCAGCTTGCTGACGCTGCGCTCTATCTCAGCACAAGTCAGGGAAGCAAAACCCAGTAACAGACCGCCAGGACTTTCTGCCGGTCTGTTTGTTTTTCCGGGCACATCAGCGTAGTGCCCCAGGCCCCGCAACTCCAGTCCAATTTTTTGCCCGGCGTCTATGATCTGCTCTTCATCGTAAACCTGCTTGAAATACACGGCCAGATCAAGTCCGCCATCTTGTGCACCACAAATCAATTCATCTCCCAACTCCTTTCCCAGACAAGTTACCAGACAAGCCTGGCGTTCGGCATACACTTTTCTGGTGCGCTTGATATGCCTGCCAAAATGACCTTCTGCAATAAAGTCAGCCAGCGTCATCTGCGGCATAATGCTGGTGTGTTTATCGACGACAGCCTTGGCCTGTATCATGGGTTCCAGCAATTTTTCCGGCAAGACAAGATAACCGAGCCGCAGACCAGGGAATAGAACCTTGGACAAGGTGCCTACATAGATGACACTTTGCTGCGTATCCAGGCTTTGCAAGGATGCCAGTGGTGAACTACCGAAGCGATATTCACTGTCATAGTCGTCTTCCACTATCCATACCGCATTTGCCTGTGCCCACTCCAGCAATGCCATGCGCCTTTGCAGGCTCATGGTCATACCCAAGGGCATTTGGTGGGAAGGTGTGACGAAAGCGACTTTGGCATCGGGATAATGCATAGCCACATATGCGACATCCATGCCTTCATCATCGACAGGTACAGCACAAATATCGGCCTGTGCCGCATGCAGGGCGGCGGTTGCCCCACGATAACAAGGGTATTCCACGACAGCCTTTTCACCCGGATCCAGCAGCATGGTACTCAGCAAATACAACGCCTGTTGCGAGCCGGATGTGATCAGGATTTGTTCTGGTGCACAATTCACACCACGCGCTGCCTTCAAATAAACCGCCAGTAACTCACGCAAAGCCAGATGACCGGCAGGATCACCATAGCCCAGTTGTCCTTTGGGGTGACGACAATGGCGTGCATCCAGCCTTGCCCAGATATCGAAAGGAAATAGATCCAGGTCAGGCATACTGACCCTGAATGCCCGTACACTGCCCTGATGAAAACGCGTGCTGCCGCGTGGATCAATATGCTTTAATCCGCGCTTTGAAATCCTGCCCATCACCTGTGTCGCAGGTACATTGCTGACCAGCGCTTTGCTACGCTCGGCGATTGCAGGTAACTCCTCATTCACAAAAGTTCCCTGCCCTACCGAGCCGCGCAAATATCCTTCTGCCAGTAATTGATCATAGGCATTCAAGACCGTTTGCCGGGAAATATTCAACACCTGGCAAAACTCGCGACTGGGTGGCAACTGCATGCCGGGCAACATCTGGCCCGCTAAAATGGCTTTTCGTATTTCAGCATACAACTGCCGGTACAACGGCAGCTCGCTTTGTCTTTCAAGGACGATACCGGCAATCATTTGAGAAATATGCATGCTTACACCAAATTGGCATTCTTATTTTTTATAAAATTGGTACTTTTCAATAGCCAATACCAGGAATAAGATTAACGCAAATTCATCGCAATGGAGTAAAAATGCATCAATACCAGGCAAAAATTTTATGGGAACGTGGCGAACAGGCTTTTAGCGACAATCGCTATAGCCGTGCGCATGCATGGGAATTTGACGGCGGTTTGGTGGTGCCTGCTTCTTCATCCCCCTTATCTGTCCCAATACCGATGTCGGAAGAAAAAAATGTCGATCCGGAAGAAGCGCTGGTCGCAGCACTGGCATCGTGCCATATGCTGTTCTATTTATTCTTCGTCGCCAAACGCGGCTATGTGGTAGATCAATACCGAGACCTGGCGATAGGCGTCATGGATAAAAATGCACTGGGCAAGCAAGCGATTACCCGCATTCACCTGCGCCCGCAAGAAAGCTATAGTGGTGACAAACAGCCAAGTCTGCAAGTGCGTGAAGAACTGCATCATATGGCGCATGAACACTGTTATATCGCCAACTCCATTAATGCCGAAGTCATCATAGAAATCGAGTAAGCCATGTACATGCCGAGTCATTTTGCTGAAGAACGTATTGAAGTCTTGCACGCGCTGATACAGGCGCATCCACTGGCTGCACTGGTCAGCTTGCAAGCAGGTGAACTTGAGGCGAATCACATCCCATTCCTCATCTCAGCACCAACGACAGATGCACCGTATGGCGTCTTGCGTGGCCATGTCGCCCGCAATAACCCGGTCTGGCAAAGTGCGGCTTCAGGTCAGGATGCGCTATTGATTTTCCAGGGCGCACAAGCCTATATCAGCCCGCGCTGGTATGAAGAGAAAAAACGCAGTGGCGAAGTTGTGCCTACTTATAACTATGCGGTAGTACATGCACATGGCCCTATGCGTATAGTCGATGACAGGCAGGAATTCCTGCGACTGCTCAACGACCTCAGTGACAATTTTGAGCGTAAGTTCGAAAACCCCTGGAAAGTCGGCGATGCGCCGGCAGAATTCATAGACAGGATCATGGACTTGATCGTTGGCATAGAAATCCCTATACATCGCATTAGCGGAAAATGGAAAACCAGCCAGAACAAAAGTACGCAAGACAAAGTGAATATGGTGGACGGTTTACGTAAAAAAAATGACTCTGATTCTCATGCATTGGCCGATGTCATGGAGCAGCAATTGTTTGAAACCGAATAAAAAAAATGATAAGGAAAATAAATGAATAAAGTAGTAGTCCGTGCAGTGACAAAAGAAGATTTCGCCAACTGGTCTGTCTTATGGGAAGGCTATAACCAGTTCTATGAACGTACCGGCCCAAACGCCTTGCCAGAAGCAGTCACACTCAGGACCTGGGGCAGGTTTTTTGATGGCTATGAACCGGTGCATGCCCTGGTGGCTGAGCTAGATGACCGCCTGGTCGGGCTGGCGCATTACCTGTATCACAGAACCACCAGCCGTATCGAAGCCAGTTGCTATCTGAACGATTTATTCACCAGCCCGGATGTACGTGGTCAGGGTGTGGGCGCTGCCTTGATAGAAGCAGTGTATGAACAGGCGAAGCTGGCAGGCTCTACCGTCGTATATTGGCAAACCCATGAAACTAACGAGACTGCGCAAAAACTGTATCGCCAGGTGGCAGACAGGTCAGGATTTATTGTGTATAGAAAAAGCCTGACATAACAGACATAACAAATAAAGAAATTCATTCATTTACAAGAGCAGTGTGAGTCGGCAATATGCAAGCGATTGATACCCACTCTGCTCTTTAAATGAAGCTGCTTTTATTACTCGTCTATGTACTTGGTCTGCTTTATGGAGTCAGGCTATTGCAAATAGCCTTGTGGCCCAAAGTGCAAGTGCGCGTCTTGAGTACCAGACAAGAGATCACTGGCCACGATGATGGTTGTGATACTGGCTGGCTACATGCCGAGCTTGAGTATTGGCATGAATCACAAAAATACCAGATTCAGTGGCGTGTTGACCTGATTCAACACAGACATTTGCCAGATGCCCTATGGATGGTCATAGCACCGTCCATGCCTGAACACCCGCGATTTCCCATTCCTGTCATCAAGCCATTTGCGATACTGACTGTCAGCGTGATTTGCCTGGCTATTCAATTAACCCGCTTATTTTGATATTGATATTGCTTTCAAGCTCACATTTGCCGTTCTGCAGCATAAGTTTCTCTAAAACTCCTGAACTTTAGCTAAAACAGGGTATCTATAGATCTTTCCACACAACAAGCTTCATAGCCAGGACATACCATGTCACGTACCCTGATTTCTCTCGCTCTTGCCAGCCTGTTTACAAATATGCTGGCAACGCCGGTGTTTGCACAAAATGCAAGCGCTGGCAGTGCTGACACCAACAGCACAGTCACTGCTCACAAACTGCAATCTGGCATAGACTTGCAGTGGATAGACAAGGCCGTCCGACCACAAGACGATTTTTATCAGCACATGTCCGGCAAGTGGCTGGCAACAGCAGAAATACCGGCAGACCGTGGCCGCTTTGGTTCATTTGACCAGTTACGTGATCTGTCTGAGCAAAGGTCTTACGACATCATCCAGACCCTGGCTGGCAACAAACAACTTGCTGCCGGTTCAAACCAGAAAAAAATTGCCGATCTGTTTAATAGCTTCATGGATGAAGCACGCGCAAATACGCTTGACATCAAGCCACTGCAAAACCAGTTCGCCCGTATAGATGCACTCACAGACAAGGCAAAACTGCCTGCCTTGATGGCAGAACTCAGCAAACTGGGCGTGAACATGCCCGTGGCGGCTGGCATTAACCAGGATGCCCGTGACTCCAGCCGCTATGCGGTATATCTGAGCCAGAATGGCCTGACCATGCCAGACCGTGACTATTATCTGAAACAGGATGATGCCAAGTTGCAGGGCTTTCGCGAAGCCTATCTCAAGCATCTGGAAAAAATGCTGGGCATGAGTGGACAGACCAAGCCGGAACAAGGCGCTGCCGCCATCATGGCGCTGGAAACCGAGATCGCCAAGGTACAGTGGACCAAGGTGGAAAACCGCAATCCCGTCAAAACCTATAACAAGACAGACTTGAAGCAACTTGAGCAATTACTGCCTGGCTTTGACTGGAATGCTTATTTCAGTGAAATAGGCATGGCAGGCAAAATGGATTATGTCATCGTGCGTCAGCCTGAATTTTTCAGCGGCCTGGGCAAGATCATCGCTGCCACGCCTCTCGATACCTGGAAGACTTATCTGAAGTGGCAAACCCTGAATGCCTTTGCGCCTTTCCTTAGCCAGCGTTTCGTTGATCAGGACTTTGAATTTTCCAGCAAGACCTTGCGCGGTGTCCCCGCGAACCAGGTACGCTGGAAGCGCGGCGTAGGCCGGGTAGAAGAAGCCATGTCAGAAGCCCTGGGGCAGTTGTATGTAGAAAAATACTTCCCGCCTGAGAACAAGGCGCGCATGCAAACCATGGTCAACAACTTGCTGCTGGCCTATAAGCAAAGTATAGAAACCCTGAGCTGGATGAGCCCTGAAACCAAGAAAGAAGCCCTGGCCAAACTGGCCAAATTCAATCCCAAGATAGGCTACCCTGATCAATGGCGCGACTATAGCAAGCTGGACATCGCCAAGGACGATTTGGTCGGCAATGTCATACGTGGACGCGAGCATGAATACCAGCGCCAGTTGGCAAAACTGGGCAAACCTGTCAGTCGCACTGACTGGGGCATGAGCCCGCAAACCGTGAATGCGTATTACAACTCGCGCCAGAATGAAATTGTCTTCCCGGCAGCGATACTACAGCCACCATTCTTTAATGCGGCAGCCGATGATGCTGTCAATTATGGCGGCATAGGTGCAGTCATAGGCCATGAAATCAGCCATGGTTTTGATGATTCTGGCAGCCAGTCAGATGGCGACGGTAATTTGCGTGACTGGTGGACCAAGGAAGACAAGGCCAATTTTGGCAAACTGACGGCAGCCATGATCGCCCAGTACAGTGCCTACAGCCCGCTGCCGGGTTACAAGGTCAACGGTGCACTTACCCTGGGTGAGAACATTGCTGACAATTCCGGCCTGTCCATTGCCTACAAGGCCTACCAGATTTCCCTGGGTGGCAAGCCAGCGCCAGTGATTGATGGCTACACTGGCAACCAGCGCGTCTTCATGGGTTGGGCACAAGTCTGGCGTGGCAAGTCACGCGATGGCGAAACCATACTCAGGGTGAATACTGATCCACATTCCCCTTCTGTGTTCCGTGGCAATGGCCCCTTGACGAATTTGCCAGAGTTTTACTCTGCTTTTGGCGTCAAGGAAGGTGACAAGATGTACGTGTCACCTGAAAAACGTATTACGATCTGGTAAATTAACGTTCCAGCAAGGGGGCAGAAATGCCTCCTTTTTTTGTGGAAATAGCCATAAAATATCTATATTTTCTTTGAGGCAATTAACAAACACCCGCTTTTGCAAAAAACGCGCTGAAGCTTATCAGTGTCGCAATGACGATATAGCCCGGCTGTGGCAAAATAGCCGGGATTAAATTCCATCGATGAAAGCAAATTTATGAGTTTTGTACGCCGTGTCCAGCAAGATAAGTATGATGTCTATGATAAAGAGGACGTGCATGCTCGCTTACATTTCTTCAAGAATCTGCAAACCATTACGAATGCTATCCATTCGACCAGCAATATCGAGCAAATCATGCTCGATCTGTCGCACGATATCTGCAATCTGTTTGATTGTGAACGCCTGACTTTGTACTCGGTGAACTACAAGAAAAACGCCATCGAATCCAAAGTCAAGACTGGTTTGACCTCATTCAAGGATTTTGCCCTGCCTATCTCTGAAAAAAGTGTGGCTGGCTTTGTCGCCATGAGCAAGCAGACTGTCAATATTCTGAACGTGTATGACGAGACTGAACTCAGGAAGCATTCGCCCAAACTGGAATTCTTGCGCCGTGTTGATCAACGCACCGGCTTTCGCACCAAGCACATGATGGTTGGCCCGCTGATCCACGAGCAAAGCAATGAATTGCTGGGCGTGCTGCAACTCATCAATAACCGCAATGATTGCCAGTTCCCGCCATTGCTGGAAGAAGGTTTCAAATACCTGCGCAATACACTGGCTGTGGCTTTTGCCCAGCGCCTGATGTCACCACAGGTTATTCATACCAAGTTTGATTCACTGATCAAATCATCGATACTGTCCATACCTGAACTGGGCCTGGCTGCGCGCGCAGCACGCCGCAAGGGTGTGGATGTGGAAGAAATCCTCATCGATGAATTTGAAGTTAACTTGTCTGATATAGGTAATTCCCTGGCGACTTTCTTTGAGTGCGAATACCAGCCTTACAAGGCAGACCGCACACGCCCTGATGCCTTGAAGAACTTCAAGCGCGCCTATGTAGAAGATCATCACTGGGTGATACTTGAAGAGAATGCCGACAGTCTGACTGTCATGACGACGGACCCTGAGCGTGTCATGGCTTCACGCATCGTCCATAGTCTCTTCCCTATCGCCAAAATACAATACGTGGTGACGACACAAAGAGAATTCAGACAGACGGTGGATCAGTTCTTTGGTGACACTGAGGCAGCTATTGCCATGACTGAGCAAAATGCGCAGGATGCGATTGATACTGTATCAGCTGCTGAAAAAGCCCTGATTGCACAAGTCAGGGAAACCATACAGGATGCCTTTGCCAAGAGCCACCCTGAATTCCAGATTGATGTGCGCTCACGCGAAGACAAGACTGTCAGCCGCATGCACAAGGATGGTTCTGTCCAGCGTATTGCGGGCCAGGTGATTGTTGATTTCCATGTCGATTTTCTTGATACAGGCATGAATACAGCAGCATAAAATACACCGCCTAGCTAAAACGCCACGCTCTGTTAGGAACGTGGCGTTTTTTATTACAACTCATTTCATGAACAGGGGGAGTTTTAAGGTGCAGCTTCAGACAGCTTTTGCAAATCAGGTCGCTGCCTGGCGATCTGTTGCCAGACTAGTCTGGCCTCACCAAAAGCGCGCTTGCTTTGCAGCATGGCTGCATACATGACCCAGTCTTCGACTCCTGCATTGTCTTCGGGCTTCAATTCGTTGAGGCTATTGGCTTCGGCCTTGCTGGCCATTTTAAATTCAGACCGGGCAGTATATGTCTTGCCATCTTTGGCCGAGACATAAGCGACTTGCCAGCGGTAAGTTACACCCTCTTCCAGTTTTATCTTTTCTGGCAGTAGCCAGTTATTCTCTTTGGTCTTTTCGCTGACGATGAGCTTCTCATCCATGTCAGAAATACTGATCTCAAACTCAGCCGCTTCAGCAGAAATCCAGTTAAATGCTGGACGCTTGCCGAGTAACAAGGAATTGTTTTCAGGTGTGACGGTAACGATGCGTGGCGGCACCTGGCGCATGCGCACGGCACCTGCAATCACATTACTGGTTTCCGCCGCATGCACCAGCTTTTCTGCCATAGGTCGGACTACCGCCTTTTGCCCTTGCTGACTGCTGACGCCATCTTTTTCTATCGTCACTGTCGCAGGGCCGGTCAGTTGATACACCGAACGTGTCGCATATAAAGACAGCGAAGTCTTGGCACCAGCCTCCAGCGTAATTTGCATTTTCGGTTGCAGGTAGGCCAGCAATTGCAGTTTGGACGTCGTGCCATTGACTTCCATTTTGCCATTGCCCTGCACGTCAAGCACCATGCCAAGCGCAGCTTCAGCACGTGCCAGGCCGCAACTCAATACAGTGACGAGACTGACTATGATGGTCAGATAAGTTCTCAATGCGTTCATATTTTTATTCATATTCACACTCATTAATTAGATTGCGTATTTAAATTTCTGTAACAACAGATACTGGCTGCCAACCCCATACGGCAATAGCAGAACGTCCCTTGAGATTTTTATCACCAAGCGGAATCAAGGTATCTGCTTCAGCCAGACTGGCAACTACAGTCTCAGAACAGACGACAGGATAACCTACATCCTTGCACAAACCCTCTATCCTCGCTGTCGTGTTCACGGTGTCACCTATCGCCGTGTATTCATGCCGTTCTGCTGACCCGACCTGACCAATCACCGCGTCGCCCGCATGCAAGCCAACGCCTATTCGAATTGCAGGCTTGCCTTCCGTTGCGAATTCTAGGTTCAACGCATCCAGTGCAAACAGCATCGCCCGCGCGGAATTGAAAGCATTTTGCGCCGGATTGTCCATTCGCTTGGGTGCGCCAAAAAATGCCATCAAGCCGTCCCCCATGAACTTGTCTATGGTACCGCCATGCTCATGCACGATCTTGCTCATGACGGCAAAATAGCGATTGAGCAGACTAACCACATCCTCCGCTTGGGCATGTTCACACAAAGTCGTGAAACTACGGATATCCGAAAACAAAACGCAAACATGTAAACGCCTGCTCTGTGAAGTCTGGTCTATACGGCCCTCCACTATCTCCTGCATGACAGCCGGGCTGACGCGGCCAGAAAAAGCCTTGCTCAAGCGTTGTTTGTCGATATAGTGCTGCCAGGCTTGCCACACACTGCTACTGCTCAAGGCCAGCAACCCGGTCAGGAAAATCGCCGTCGGCGGCAACCAAAAATCGTACTGCATGGCGATGCTGCTGGCCGCGAACAAACCAAGTGTCGCCACTGTGAACATCAGCAATTTAATGCGTATGCTGCGCCCCAGCCAGAACAGGGCAAACAAGGCACACAAAGCAAACAGACCAGGCGTGCCTGTCTGTTGTAATAAACGCTGGTTCAGTATGCTGCGCAACAACTGCGCATGAGCGAGTACACCAGGGTTGGGGTCACTTGCTGGCAACCACTCCGCCAGTGACACTGGCAAATCGACGAGATCCGTTGCATCCATGGTTGCGCCCAGCAAGACGACTTTACCGCCAAAACGCTGTTTCAATTCCGCGGTTTTACCCTGCTCAGCTAGCTTCAAGACTTCTTGCAGTGGGATATATCTGAAACGTTCACCGAGACGGTAATTGATCAGGCCATTCCAGTCCTGACGTACACCTGCCGCTGCCGCTATTTCAGTCGCCAGACCGCGTTCACTGCGATCGGGCTGGCATTCCCGTCCCGGGAAACGACGTATGCGCTGGTCACTGTCGCGGCAAAATTCAGCTGAGGCGACAGCCTGGAATTGCTCTCCCTGCATGCCTAGTACCGCAGCGTAATCCACCTGGATATCACGGTAATGCGCATGCTTCAAATCCCAGATTTTGGCTGCAACCACTGGCGTGGTTTGTATACTCTCCAGCAGTCCTGTCAGCAATATTTTATGGAAATCGAGCGCATCCTTGCGGGTTGAGATCAAAGTATCAAAGCGCTTTTCAGGCAGGCTGAGGTCCATTCCTACTACCTTGGCTCCAGCCTGGCTCATGGCATCTAAAAAATTGGCCAAGTGCCTATGATTCAGACTCAATGGCTCATCAACCTCATCCAGAAAAGCTTCATCAATCCCTACCACTATGGGGTCTATGGCTATTTTTTGAGGAGAGTATTCACGCGATATTTTGAATTGCAGGTCGAGAATTTTATTGTCTATCGCAATCACCGCAGACAGGCGCAACAAGATCACGGCTAAAGCGAGCAGCACCAGCAAGCCCAGCACTTGCAACAAGCGCGGAGTAAAAAAATCCTGCAGGCGTCTGGACTTGGTCATGGCAACTCAATATCTTAACAAACCAGTAGCAGTCGGTAACAAGCCCCCCCGTCCGACCAGACTCAAGGAACTGCCGCTACCCAACCTGCACAAGTCTGCAGCAAGGTCAGCAAACTCATAAGCTTGCGCATTCAAATTCAGCAAGCTGGCAGAAAAATCGACTTGCGGGCTACTCAAGTGGACCAGCCCATTCACGCCATCAGGTGCTGCAGCCTGTATCAAATTCTTGCCGCTACCATCAAATTTTTGTGGTGCACCACCAAGTAGCAATTGATTGCCACTGGCGATGGTGGCATTAACTTGTATATTCACATTACCACCGCTGGCAGCCTTGGCTGCAGTATTTGCCTGTACGAAGCCGCTACGCAGGATGAGTGCTGGCGCACTGATACTGATGTCGCCACCATTGCCTGTCTGCAAACCGGTTACCGAAGTGGTGATTTGTGAGCGCTCAAGTATCAATGCTCCTTTACCCTGGACGGTAATTGCACCGCCATTACCTTCATATGCGCTGGTATTGATATTACTGGTTTTTGCAAGCAGGCGGTGAGCATAGCTGATCTTGATGTCACTGGCCGCCACATTGCCACTGGCAGAAGCAGTGATCTGCGCCTGCTGCAATATGATATCTGCGGCATCAATTGCCAGCAAGGTCTTAGCCGGTAATTTGCCGGTGCTGACTTGAGCGGCATTACGTATCGACAGTACGCCCTGATTTATATCCAGGCTATCTGTCGCCTTGATATTGACATTACCTGTATAGCCGCTGGATGCAGCACCGGCTTCTGAACTGATGATGGCATTGCTGTCCACACGAATCTTACCGGCACTGACATTGACTTCACCAGCCTTGCCTTTGGCATAAGCACTCGATGAAATTTGTGCTGCATTGCTCATCTGCAGTTGGCCCGCAGTGACATTCACCGTTCCCGCATTGCCGACCGACCTGCTGGTAGATTCATCGCCCGCATTGGCGCTGCTGAGGATGCCCGTACTCAAGACTTTCGCATTACCCTCATCATCCTTGATTGAGCTACCGAGCTTGCCATCCAGGCTGATATTGGCGGCATTCACTTTCACGGTACCAGCCGAACCGGTGGTATAACTGGTCGTCGCTGACGATATCTGGCCACCATCCTTCAATGACAGATTGCCTGCCACATTGACATCGACATTACCGGCATTGCCTTGCGCCTGTGTGCCAGCATCGCTATAGATGCCAGTTGCCAGGCTCTTGCCATCAATATCAAGGCTTGCAGCATTAACGCTGACACTACCGGCATTGCCAACAAAATGGGTGGCAGAAGAAATCCTGGCACCGTTTTGTATTTGCAGAGATTGACTTGCCTTGACTGCGATATTGCCCGCATTACCTGTGCCTATTGTTTCTGCCAGAATGCCGCTACCATCACCATCCAAAAGCAGGGTATTGGCAGCAACATTGATAGAACCGCTATTACCGCGTGTGTAAGTGGTGGTGGATATTTGCCCCCCGCCAGTCAGAGATAATTTATCTACCACGCTGACATCAATGTCACCACCATTACCTCCACGGAAATTGGCAGACGTACGGAAATCCCCGGCATCGCTATAAATTCCTGCCTCCAACCCTCGACCATCAATATGCAGACTGTTGCCAACAAACCTGATCTTGCCAGCCTGGCCTGCATCAAACGCTGAAGTCGACATACCACCTTCAGACAAGATCGTAGTGTCGCCACTGACATTGACGCTTACATTACCAGCATTGCCTGTAGAACCAGAAATACTGTTGATTCCAGTGGAAATGCCATTACCATTGATCAGTAATTCTGCAGCATTGACCTTGACATCAGCACCCTGCCCGGTGGCATAGGTAGCTGATGATATTTGTGCACTGGTCAATATACTGAGCTTGCCTTTGGCTATGACTTCAACATTCCCAGCATTGCCAGTTCCTTTATTGGTGGTGCTGAGCAAACCTGTATATGGGCCATTGGCCTCTGCCCCGTCCAGCATTATTTCGTTGGCGCTCACACGGACATTGCCTGCGTTACCTGAAGTATAGGTTGATGACGAAATGACAGCGCCATTCAGTATATTGAGTTTGCCAGCCACATTGATGTCCAGACTACCGGCATTGCCATAAGCCTCATTAGCCTGACTGAAAATACCTGTCACCTGACCCTTGCCATCCATGCTGACACTACCTGCATCAAGCCTGATGGAACCGGCATTACCAGAACTGAAGGTAGAAGTGGAAATGCGCCCAGCATTAAATATGCTGAGCTGTTGGTTTGCCGCGATAAGAATATCGCCCGACTTTGCACCACCATCGTTGGCATTGCTGAAGATGCCGGTTGGCTTGCGTGCGTCCTGTCCATCAATAAGTATCTCCCCTGCCTGTATGCGCACCTGAGCACCATCGACATTGCCACTCACCGATGCATTGATACTGCCACCATTGACTATGCTCAGCTTGCCGTCAGCTTTGGGCAAATCACCAGCAAAGCCGACTTCCTGCTTGTTCTTGCCCACTGCAGCTACACGCACTTCAGCGCCGGGTGCGAGCAAGCTTGCGTCATTGATCGTGATATCGCCCGCGACCAGTGTCAGTGCCTGTTGCGGGCGGACATTGACAGTCGCGCCATTCTTGAATTCGAGAGCGGCAGAATTATTTCCCAGAAACCCAAAAGCCTCAGGCGCGGCAGCAGACAAGGTACTGGCTTTGGCTGTATCGACATAGAAATTACCATCTGCAAACTTCACATAGTCTGCTGTGCTGATATGCAAACCTGCAGGTACATCAATCGCAGCACCTGCACCAACAATCACACCAGCAGGATTGATGAAATAAAAATGCGGCTGGTTGCCAGCAGAGGCGCTGAGCTTTAGCAAGCCATTGATATTCGAGGCTGCACCGCCAGTGACACGGGCTATGACATTTTGCAACGCCGTTGTAGTAGTGAATGTGGCAGACTCACCATTTTCTATACTGAAGTTTTTAAAGCTATGAAATAAATTACCGCCCTTGGTCGTACCCAGACTTTGTGGCACGACGAAATTGCCACTCAGGTTTTGTACGGCACCAACCGTACCATCCGTGGTGGCCCCGGCATAAGCAAATAAAGGCATGCCTCCAAAAACCAACAACAGGTTTAATCTAAGCAGGCCCAATTTATGCAATCGCTTAGTCTTCATAACCAGCTCCCGACCATGATGAATGGTGCCCAATAAAATGGATGACTGAACTGATTATTTTTCATCAATTCCAGCTGTGCTTTTTGCAAAGCCTGCGCCTTGCTCGTGGCAGGTTCTGCCAGACGACGATAAAACTGCCCCATCAACAAAGTCGCGGCATCATCAGATACTGGCCACAATGAACCCAGCGCACTCCTGGCCCTGGCTTTTAGAGCCGCACCACTCAAGCCCAACGGCGCCCTGTCATCACCTTCTGCCGTTTCACAGGCTGACAGAGTCAATAATTCCAGTTCCTGATTTTTCATGTCACCTGCTCTTAAAAATCCCTGCAGATTATCCATGGTAATCAAGTCATCATGCGCCATGACAAAGGTGCTGTCGGCAGTCCCGCCAAACACACCATGTGAAGCAATGTGCACTATCTGGTAATCACCTGTTTTTACTTTCTGGCTGAATGCGGCAACGGTAAAATTCGCATTCAGTAAAGTCTGGCTACTGGTCAGTTTTTCCAGCGTACGGATTTCTTCATCGACGCCAGCTAGCGCCAGCATTTGCTGCAATTGCTGATGTTGGGCTGGTTTGCTCAAGACAGTGTTGTCGCTTGCCTTGGGGATGTTACGCAGGCTGCGCGTCAGCACGGCTCTGGCAACTTGCCTGCCATTTACAATTGTTTGCGGATTAGTTGCCAGCAGTTGCTCAACCATTGCGCCGGGCAATTTATCAACTACAGCACCCGGTTCGCTCATGCCTGCCAGCAACGTTTTGTATGCCCCCCCATCGCGGCTGCGCGCACTGGTATTGGTCAGACTCAAGGCAGGCACAACCGCTATCGCATATTTTTCTATGGCAAATTGCTGACCATCATGCAGAGCTGCAAAAGGCAAAAGGCGCAATACGCCATCTGGGACGATAACCAATGTATGTATGCCTTGCTGCGTCAGTTCGGCATCAACTGGTGCCAGCAAGACCTCATACAGCCGCTTTGCCTGAGGTTTGAAAGAAAGATTGTCTTTCAGGATATTGCCAAAATCCAGCACATCGGCGCGCATCTTTGCGGCAGACATAGGTATGCTATGGCTGTACATGCCCTTGCTTGTTTCCAGCAAAAGCTCCAGCCTGTCGGGCAAGATGATGGGATAGAGTATCGCCGTATCATCGGCAATCACAGTATTCTTGCTATTTCTGCGGTTAGCCCTGGCAGTATCAACAGCGCAGCGGTCACCAAGATAATCTTGCAATTCAGTTTGTTTGAGTAATTCCAACACATCGCGGGCACGACGCAATTGTGTGTTCTTTTGTACGGCATCCAACTGATCGGATGTCTGCAGTAACAAATCCGCCAGTCCCAGATACACTGGTTCCAGTGTTTCGCGGAAAGAAGAACGGCCATCCTGATATTCGACTGGTATGTCTGTGCGTATCGCTTCTATATGGTCGAGTGCTCTTTGATAGGCGGCGATTGCCTGAGTATTTTTTCCTTGCCCCCGCAGGATGCGGCCATGACGCCATTCGATATTGATGAGCAAGTCATGCGCTTCCAGACCCTGCGAAGTCAGCAGCGCCTGGTCCGTCAAGGCCAGGGCATCATCGAAGCGACGAGCTTCTTCGTATAGTTGCGCAAGCTGATCAAGCGCTTCCAGTTGCAATCTTGCCTGCCCCTGCTTTGCGGCGAGTTTGCGCGCATAGTCGAATGCCTGGAAAGCCAAGGTTTGCCCCTCTGCTCCCAAGGCCTTGGCTTGCACACCCAGATTCAGGCTATAGCGAGCAATTTGCGGCTGCTCTCCTGCTTGTATCACGCGCAGCCAAAGCGCCTCCAGGTTTTTCAGATTGGCTGCAGCGATCTGTTTTTTTGCTTCCAGCTTTTGCCGGTTCAACCCTGCGCTGACGGCGATTGCGGCATCAGATCCAGCCAATTGCAGAGCCGTATGGTAGTAATAACGCGCCTGTTCTGCATGCCCCTGTTGCTGCTGCCAGTTGCCAAAATCAATGGCGTAGCCAGCCTTGTCCAGTTTATTGCTGGCATGATCAAAGGCATACACCAGATAAGACTCTGCCTTGGCAGCCTGGTGCGTCTGCATATAAGTCTGCGCCAGTGCAGACGCGGCCTTGACTTTATCTGCGGTCTGATCAGACCTGGCGTAAGCAGTTTGCAAGTCCGATAGTGCCTGGGTATAGCTGCCGCTGGCACACTCGCGCAGACCCTGATCCAGCGCAGCATCATTTGCAAATGAAGAGTTCTGAACTGAAAGTGCCAGCAGGCTGACGATCAGCATATGTTTGGCTGGTGAGGCAAATTTGATACGCATATGCCGCACTCTCAAAATAAATGGTAAGTCAATTGGGCATGCACACCATGGTCTTGTAAATTACCATTGCTCTGTCCCGGCAGGCTGATGAGTTTTTTAGCCAGGAACAAGTCGACTGTCCAGCTTTGCCATTGCCAGTTCATTCCCACACCTACCGAGGCCAGCCTTTGCGCTGTCTCACCCTGGTTGCTGGCTGCCGCCAGATCAGTAAAAGCAATGAGCTTGAGTTTGTGCCCGGCTTCCAGCCAGACTGGCAAGGGATAATGGTATTCTGCATTCAGCAACCAGGCACGGTCGCGTACGACAGCGTTTTCTCTATAACCGCGTACGGTAGCAACACCGCCCAGGGAGAATCTTTCCAGCGGCAATAAACGGTCTGGCGTTTGCTGTGCAGAAGCACGCAAGATAATTTGATCACCGGTCTTGCCCAGGTTTTTCACATACTGCAGTTGACCGGTCCAGATACGGTAATGCTGATTTGGTACCTGCAAGCTGGTATCACTGCTGTCTATATTATTGCGACCAAAAGCAAACACACTGCGCAAGGCCAGGGCCTGAGTTTCCCAGCGCTCTGTCCATTCCTGGGAAAAGCGTAGTACTTTGGTTTTTGAATAGCCATCAGGCTCGCCAGGTGTGAAGGAAAACGCCTCCCCCAATAAACTGGTCTGGCTATCGCGTTGGTTATAACTCAGGCCGAGTTCAATTTTTCTTTGCAGACTATTCGCCAAAGTCTGGCTCATGCCCAGTTCATAACCCGAGCTGCGGCTTTTGATATCGATCGCCGCCAGGGATTCACCAACAACAGATGAGCTGCCTTTGTCAAGACTGAGTTTCAATGAAGTGCCACGGCTATTGACGGGCATGGTCCAGCCCAGATGCACGGGATCAGCGCCTTCACTGTGAGCGATACTGGCTTCCAGATAATCGCCATAGCCACTCAGATTACGCGCCCAGCCTGACATGCCCAGCACTTCTGATCCTATCGATGGTGCACGATAGTTATTGGCATAGATATTCAGGCCATAGGCTTTGGCACGGACGACATCAATATCCAGTATCGCAGTACCGGGCTTGTCACCGGGGATGATGCGGCTATTGATTTTTTCAAACAGCGGGTCAGTCAGCAAGAGCTGGAAACGCTGCTGCAAGACTGGCATATTAAACACTTCGTCATCTCTGAGCAGGCGCAGTTGCAGATAAGTTGGCCGCAATCTTCCCTGACCCTTTAGCCGGACTTCAGAGATGTGCCCTTCTATCAAACGGATGCTGACTATCCCTGATGGAAAATGCTCGCTCCCCTCTGCCACGATCAGGACAGCACCAGAATTCAGATAACCACGCTCCACATACAGGCGTGAAATGCGGGTGCGCAGTTCTTCCAGATCAGTATAAGTGCTGCGCTTGCCAAGATAGGCCGTTGCCATACCCTGCAATTCTGCAGTACTGATGACTGTATTACCACTAAATTGAAATTCTCTTACCAGCACATCCCTGGCGACAGTTTGTACCGCAGGCAGATCATTTGCAAACACTGAACCTGGCTGTAGCCACGCTAAAGCAATACAGGCCGCAATAAGCGATACTCTTGAAACTACAGGTCTTGCAAAAAAAGAATTCCGCATGGTTATCGGCCGCCAGTACTGATATATCGATGTGCGGTCATAGTCCGAAGAATGAGCTGCATGAGATGGTTGAAAGTAAACTAAGTGTAGTTTGAGTGTAGAGATGCAACACAGACCCGGCATGATAAGTCTATTGCCAAATCATTACAACGATACCAAGGTATGGCTTACATTTGGACACACCTGAAACAGGCAGACAAGGCTTTGCAGCAAGCTTAAATAAATATACACAGAATTGTCATGGTGAATTAACCATGGCAGCACAGTTTCTGACAACGAATTGTACCGGTACACACGTTCAAGCTTGCTCTAAGATGATCCTTGATGAAGACTCAGGAGTTTTAAAAATGCAAATATCCAGTTCCCGCCCCATGCAAAAATATCAGGGCAGTTGCCACTGTGGTGCGGTGCGCTTTGAAATAGAGACAGATTTTCCTGAACTGACGATGTGTGACTGCTCAATATGCCGCCGCAAAAACGCCTTGATGGTCAAAGTGCATGAAAGTAAATTCAAGCTGTTAGCGGGCACGGAATCATTGAGCGAATACCAGTTTCACAGCAATACTGCCCATCATTATTTTTGCAAAACTTGCGGCATCTACCCTTTTCACCGCAAACGCGTCACGCCGGATAATTTTGGTATCAATGTCTATTGTCTGGAAGATTTTGACCCTGCCGGTATCCCGGTAAGGCAAGCCACTGGCGCAAAGATGACGTAGAACGATATTTTTAATCAATACAGGAATTAGCGATGCAAACCCAAACCCTGCTTGCCTTTACCGCCATGGCTAGCCTGGCCATACTCAGCCCCGGCCCCGCCACCTTGCTGTCTTTAAAAAACGGCGCAAGTTATGGCACGCGTGCTGTCATGTGGTCAGCCTTTGGCAATGTATGCGGTATCTTTTGTTTGTCAACGACTGCTTTTCTGGGTCTGGGGGCTTTGCTGAATTCATCTGCCATGCTGTTTGCAGCTGTCAAGATCATAGGTGCGCTCTACCTGTTTTATATCGGTGCAAAACAGTTGTTTGGAAAAAGCAGTGCGCTGACACATGATGTCCATAACGGGCAGGCAGATAAGCAGCCACGTCCCCGTAAATTATTTTCAGAAGCTTTTCTGACAGCGGCTACCAATCCCAAAGCTCTGATGTTTTTTACAGCCCTGTTCCCGCATTTCATCACACCAGGTGAAGCTTTGGCACCACAGTTTTTTGCATTGATGGCAATCTTCATGAGTCTGTCTTACCTGACCCACTTGATGTATGCGCAACTGGCTGCACGTGCCATGCATGTGCTGGTCAAGCCGCGCTTTGTGAAGTGGATTAACCGCATAGTCGGTGCAGCCTTCATCACATTCGGGACGATGCTGCTGAGTTTGCGCAGGCAGACAGCTTAAGATTTCAGGTAGATAAAATCTTTTCCATGAAGACGCTCAAAGGGTCTTCTTCATAATCAGAAAAAGCAGCCCGTTCGGCATAACCGAGGCGGAAGTATAAGCCCAGCGCCTCGGGTTGTCTGATACCGGTTTCCAGCCGGGCTACGCGGATATCCAGGTCCTGCAAGTGATCTTCCAGCGCGCGCATGATGTGCTTGGACAAACCTCGGCCGCGGAATTCTTCCGGCACAAATACGCGCTTGATTTCACCATAACTTAGCTGCTCATCGTCATCAAACAGGACTGTGACAGCACCACAAGCAGCCAGTTGTCCGTCTATGTGACAACCGAGAAAAATTACATTATCTTGCACTAATGCGTCCACGCTTAACAAGTGATTACTCTCGGCTGGATACAATGCAGCCATGTAAGCATCAGACATGGCTATCAATCTGCCTGCGGCTTCTGAAGCTGGATCTATTTTCTCTATCTTCATGTTCTTTTATGCGACTTTTTCTTGCATGTTAAAACTGATCATTTTCTTGAGTTCCGGTACACAAGAACCGCAATTCGTTCCGCATTTGAGTTTGCCCTGTAAACCAGTCAGGATATCGGCAGGCAAGCCATCCATACTACTGAGTGCCTTGTTGATTTCTGTATCAGTCACATTCAGGCAACTGCAAACCACTTTGCCACGGGCGGAAAAACCCTGCGGTGCCGTGGTGCTTGGCATGAGCAAGAGGCGGCCCAGTCTGGCGACTGGTTCCTGCGCCTGCAGGAAGTCCTTGAGCCAGCTCTCAGCAGACACATCTCCTGCCAGTGCCACCGCAGCGAGACCGCCTTCTTTCACCAGGATATGACGAGAAACACTGCGGCGCTTGTCGTCATAGCGCAAGACGTCCGCACCCTCAATGCCGAACAGCTTCTCAATTTTTTCCAGTACTTCAGTTGCTACCGCTTCTTCATTGGCAGCACGGAAAATCACACCCACTTTGTCGCGACCAAATGGTGTGCAGGACGCATAGGCAAACTCGCGCATATAAGGGCGCAAGGCAGTTTGTACGCTGTAAGCATCTTCACCGTTCAGCCAGGCGAATACCACAAAACGCCATGGCAATTCTGCTTTTAAAATCTTGACGGCAGCGGCTTTCAGTTCTGGTTGTTTGGAGCTGGGATCGATCGCCGGTGATGTCAGGGCATTCACCCCATAGCTGGCATTTTGCGCGTGACCACGGCCAGATACATATTCCTCACCCCAGTGCATGGCGATGAAAACCTGGCCTGCTCGTTGCTCATCACTCTCGACTACCGGCAAAATGACAGTACCGCGACGGCTGCTGACATGCACCAGATCACCTGATTTCAAGAAGCGCCTTTGCATGTCTGTGGCTTCCATGCAGATGCCCGGTTCAGCAACATGGGCAAACAACTGTGCCACAGTACCCGTACGGCTCATGCCATGCCATTGATCGCGCAAGCGACCGGTATTCAAAGAGAATGGATAGCGCGCATCAACTGCGTCCTTGACAGGCTGATACACGGTATTGATAAAACGTGCACGGCCATTTGGTGTAGGGAAAATACCGTCTTCATACAAACGTTGTTTGCCAGTGCGGGCACCAGCCGGATAAGGCCACTGCTGCGGCCCCTGCTGTTCCAGTATGGCGTAGGACAAACCAGTGATATCCAGGTCACGGCCACGGGTACTGTCGCGGTGCTCATTCCATACCTGTTCGTCACTATCGTACTTGAAGTTCGCTGGTGACTTGCCCAGCAAGGGGGCAAGTGCCTGGGCAAACTGGCTGGCGATTTGCCAGTCGTGTTTTGCTTCGCCCGGTGCAGGTATGACGGGGCGCACGCGGGAGATGCGGCGTTCTGAATTGGTGACGGTGCCAGTCTTCTCGGCCCAGGTGCTGGTTGGCAAAAGTATGTCGGCATAGGGTACGGTGGCGGTGCTGGCATATGCTTCCTGCACGATCACCAGCTCGGCTTTTTGCAGGGCTTCGCGTATCAGGTTTTGCTCTGGCATGGATTGCGCGGGATTGGTGCAGACTATCCAGATGATCTTGATCTCACCCTGCCTGACAGCTTCAAACATTTCCACTGCGGTTTTACCGGGTGTGGCAGGCACATCATCTACACCCCAGTAGGCAGCAATTTCTGCCCTATGCTCGGCATTGCCAAGGTCGCGGTGACCAGACATCAGATTGGCCATGCCGCCGACTTCGCGCCCGCCCATGGCATTTGGCTGACCTGTCAGAGAAAACGGCCCGGCACCCGGCTTGCCGATTTGATGGGCAGCCAGATGCAGATTGATCAGTGCCGCATTTTTTGCAGTCCCTGATGAAGATTGATTCAAGCCCTGGCAATACAGCGACAGGCTGGCTTTGGACTGACCAAACCAGCGCGCTGCCTGCACCAGGTCAGCTTCCTTGATGCCACAGGTTTTGGCGACAGCCGCAGGCGTGTAATCACGCACGGTTTGCTTGAGTTCGGCAAAGCCTTCGGTATGTTCCTGGATATACGCCAGATCGATTAAATCTTCCCACAGGCACAGATGCAACATGCCATTGAACAGGGCAACATCGGTACCCGGCAAGATAGGCAGGAACAAATCCGCTTCACGCGCGGTATCAGTGCGGCGTGGATCAGCGACGATCACTTTCAGCGCAGGATTTTTTTCCCTGGCTTGTTCAATACGGCGATATAAAATCGGATGTGCATAGGCCGTGTTGGAACCAACGATGAAAATAACTTCTGCCAGGTCTATATCTTCATAACAGGCAGGTGGCGCGTCAGCACCCAGGGTCTGCTTATAGCCAGCCACCGCGCTGGACATGCACAGGCGTGAATTGCTATCGATATTATTCGTGCCCACCAAACCCTTGGCGAGTTTATTGAAGACGTAATAGTCTTCGGTCAGCAACTGACCAGAAATATAAAACGCCACACTGTCCGGACCATGCGCCTTGATGGTGTCAGCAAACTTGCCGGCCATAGTGGCAATGACGGTATCCCAGTCAATGCGCTTACGTTCTTGTCCGCGCATTTCTTCGCGTCCGGCGGCAGAATCACGCATTTCAGGATACAGAGCCCTGACTTGCTGCTGTATTTTTGCATCCGCCGACAGATGCAAGGTACTACCTTTGCTGCACAGGCGGCCAAAATTGGCTGGATGATCCGGGTCACCGCGTACCCCTACAACCTGCCCGCCTTCGCTTTCAATTACTACACCGCAACCAACGCCGCAATAACAACAGGTAGATTTGGTTTCAGTCATACATGCCTTTAAGTGCACGCTGCATCACCATAGTAGGTGATGCAGCGCATTTTTTTCTACGCCTCTATTGCAAGTGTACGCAACTCATTCGCATCCAGATATACCTGATCTGCATCCACTTTCAAACTAAATTTTTGCGTGCAACCTTCGTCGGGTGCAATTGCACAGCCAGAAGCCAATTCGATATTCCAGTTGTGCAAGGGACAAGCGACTTTTTCACCAAAGACGATGCCTTGTGACAAAGGCCCACCTTTATGCGGACACTTGTCCAGCAGCGCAAAGACCTTGTTTTCTGTATTCCTGAAGATAGCCACATCCGGCTTGGCGGCACGGGCTACTACCCGTGCACCCAGTACGGGGATATCTTCAACGCGACAAATAACTTGCCATTCCTGACTCATGTTTTTTCCTCTCAAAAAATGGCGTTATGCTGGCAAGCGTTCGAATTGACGTGTATCGACCTGGGCTTTCTCTGGTTCATGCCATGGATCAGATTCGCCTTCCAGTGCAAACAATAGACGTTGATACAGGTCCTTGCGGCGCTCGTGGTCTTCCAATATGATTTTCTTCACATAGTCCAGACCAACGCGGGCCAGGTAATGCACGGTGCGTTCCAGGTACCAACCTTCTTCACGATATAACTGCAAGAAGGCACCGGTATATTCCATGACTTCTTCATGGGTTTTCAGTTTAACCAGGAATTGTGCGACTTCGGTTTTGATACCACCATTACCGCCTACATAAATTTCCCAACCGGAATCAACACCAATCACGCCAACGTCCTTGATACCTGCCTCTGCACAATTACGCGGGCACCCGGATACAGCCAGCTTGACTTTGTGCGGCGAATACATGCGCGCCAGTTCACGTTCCAGCTGTTGACCCATGAGTGTGGAATTTTGTGTGCCAAAACGGCACCATTCACTGCCCACGCAAGTTTTTACTGTACGCAAACCCTTGGCATAAGCCAGGCCGGATGGCATTCCCAGGTCTTGCCATACTGCGCGCAAATCTTCTTTCTTCACACCCAGCAAATCGATACGCTGACCACCGGTAACCTTGACTGTCGGTATCTTGAATTTATCGACAACATCTGCAATCCGGCGCAATTCGCTGGCATTGGTTTCACCGCCCCACATACGCGGGATAACGGAGTAAGTACCATCCTTCTGGATATTCGCGTGTGAGCGCTCATTGATGAAGCGTGATTGTGGATCATCTTTGGCTTCACGCGGCCAGGTAGAAATCAGATAATAATTGATGGCCGGACGGCAACTGGAGCAACCGTTAGGTGTGCGCCATTCCATGAATTCCTGCACGCCAGAAACTGTCAGCAGCTTGTTGGCCTTGATGGCATCACGCACTTGCTGATGACTATGATCAGTACAAGCGCACATGGGCTTGACTTTTGATGCAGTCGAATAATCACCACCTGCAGTGAACATGATGATCTGCTCTACCAGACCAGTACAAGAGCCGCAAGATGCCGATGCCTTGGTATGCTTGCGCACATCATCCAGCGTGAACAGGCCCTTTTCCTTGATGGCTTTGACGATGGTGCCCTTGCAGACACCATTACAGCCACAGACCTCGGCCTCATCCGGCATGGCGGCGGCCTTGGTGTGGCCTTCATGGCCGACGTCACCGGTATTTGATTCACCAAACATAAGGGAATCGCGGATTTCTGAAATATTCTTGCCTTCACGCAGCAGTTTGAAATACCAACTGCCATCCACAGTATCACCATACAGGCAGGCACCAATGAGCTTGTCGTCTTTGACTACCAGCTTTTTGTAGACGCCACCTATGGGGTCAGACAATATGATTTCTTCAGTGTCTTTACCACCCATGAATTCACCGGCAGAAAACAGATCTATGCCCGTCACTTTCAATTTGGTGGATGTGACTGAACCCTGGTAACGACCTATACCAAAATTCGCCAGATGATTTGCACAGACCTTGGCCATTTCAAACAAAGGTGCAACCAGGCCATATACTGTGCCGCGATGATTAACGCATTCGCCGACGGAATAAATGCGTGGATCATAAGTCTGCATGGTGTCATTGACGATGATGCCGCGATTGCAGTACAGGCCAGCAGATTCTGCCAGCGCTGTATTGGGCCGTATGCCAACTGCCATGACGATCAGTTGTGCCGGGATTTCCAGACCATCGGTAAAGCGTATGGATTTCACATGACCATCATCGTCACCAATGATGGCTTCGGTATTTTTTTCCAGCAGGAAGTTCAGGCCGCGGTCTTCCAGGGATTTTTGCAACATCTTGCCAGCAACAGGATCGAGCTGACGCTCCATCAACCAGCCAGGCAAATGCACGACAGAGACGCTCATGCCACGCATTTTCAAGCCGTTGGCAGCTTCCAGGCCCAACAGGCCGCCACCGATGACGACAGCATGCGTATGCTTTTCTGCTGCGTCTATCATGGCATTGGTGTCATGAATATCGCGGTAGGCAATCACGCCCTTGAGGTCTTTACCAGGTACAGGCAGCATGAAAGGTGTGGAACCTGTCGCCAGCAACAAACGGTCGTATTCAGTCTGGGTGCCATCTTCGGCGATCACCAGGCGACGTGCCCTGTCTATCTTGACGATTTTCTTGCCCAGGTGCAGAGTGATATTATTTTCTTCATACCAGTCCACATCATTGAGCATGATGTCTTTGATGGTTTGCTCACCTGCCAATACAGGTGATAGCAGGATACGGTTGTAATTGGCATAAGGTTCTGCACCAAATACGGTAATGTCATACAGGTCGGGGGCGATCTTGATTAATTCTTCCAGGGTACGCACACCTGCCATACCATTCCCTACCATCACTAGCTTAAGTTTCTTCATGGCTGCTCCTTTGCTTGTCTCCCCAAACTCTAAGCAAGAGCAATGCCAGTTCATTTTCTTGAGAGCGAAGACCTGCCTGTTTTTATAAGCCTGCACCAATTTGACTACGCATTAATATGGTTTTCACAGCGAAAAACTGACAAATCTCCAGTTGGCGGCAAGCTTAATGCCACTTCTTGAAGCATGCCCCCAAAATCCTCACTGGCTTCACACAAAATATAGCCATTCTGGTGCATTGCACCATTTAATTCCGATGACGCACAGTTTTCGCGCAGTAAGTTTTGTTTTTAATCATAAAGCAGGGCAAAGGCATGCACATTTTGATGGCACGTCCCTTGCAAGTGGCATGCGTGTTCACTATTGGAGCGATCATGCAAAAAACTTCCTTCTGGAAAGCCGGGCACACGCCCACCTTATTGGCTTCTTTCTTTTATTTCGATCTGAGTTTCATGGTCTGGGTATTGTTAGGGCCACTCGCCATCCAGATTTCTAAAGACCTGGGCCTGACTGCTGCACAAAAAGGCCTGATCGTCGCTACTCCCTTATTGGCTGGTGCGCTGCTGCGCATCGTGATGGGTGTATTGGTAGATCATTTAAAACCCAAGAAAGCCGGATTGATAGGGCAAATCGTCGTGCTGATAGGCTTATGCTGGGCATGGCTGGGTAATTTGCATACGTATGAACAACTACTGTTCCTCGGCGTCATCCTGGGTGTCGCAGGCTCTGCCTTTGCCGTGGCATTGCCGCTGGCATCGCGCTGGTATCCGCCTGAACATCAGGGCACTGCTTTGGGGATAGCGGGTGCTGGCAATTCCGGCACCGCTTTTGCCGCCCTGTTCGCGCCAGCATTGGCAATCGCCTTTGGCTGGCAAAATGTGTTTGGCCTGGCACTGATCCCCTTATTTATTGCGCTGGCGGTTTATCTGATTTTCGCCAAGGATGCACCGGGCGACGCACCAAGCAAATCCCTGACTGAATATCTGGCAGTATTAAAAGACAAAGACGCCTGGTGGTTCATGTTCTTTTACAGCGTTACCTTCGGTGGTTTTTCTGGCCTGGCATCTTCCTTGACAATTTATTTCAACACTCAATATGGCTTAACGCCAGTAACAGCCGGTTACTTCACTGCCGCCTGCGTCTTTGCCGGTTCACTGGTGCGCCCTATGGGAGGCCGTATTGCCGACCGCATAGGCGGTATCAAAACCCTGTCTGTCATGTACACCGTCGCTTCGGCCTTCTTGTTCATTGCTGCCATAGGTTTGCAGTCAGCGACTGCAGCAGTATGTGTGTTTGTGGTCGCCATGCTGGCCTTGGGTACAGGTAATGGTGCGGTATTCCAGCTGGTTCCTCAGCGTTTCCGTAAAGAGATGGGTGTCATGACAGGCCTGGTTGGCATGGCCGGTGGCATAGGTGGTTTTTACCTTGCAGCCAGTATGGGTTATTCACGTCAGATCACCGGTAGTTATCAGATAGGCTTGTCGATTTTCGCCAGTCTCGCCATCGTCGCCTTGCTGGGTTTATCATTGGTCAAGAAACGCTGGCGCACTACCTGGGGTTCTGCCGCCATGACTACAGCAAAAATTTAATCAATCGCATATGCCGCTTACCGTCAGCACCGGACATCACAGCGTCGCCGGCTTGCGCCCGCGTAATGAAGACTTTGTCGGCATGGTCACGCCAGGCGAACCCGAGCTGTCCTGCAAGGGCATGGTGCTGGCAGTAGCCGACGGCGTCTCTGGCAATGAAGGCGGACGTGAAGCGGCTGAATATGTGGTGCGCGGTTTGCTGACCGATTACTATGCCACGCCCGATACCTGGGAAGTGACGACAGCGCTGGACAAAGTACTGGTCGCCATGAATAGCTGGGTACAACAGCAAGGCTCGGTACGTCGTGAGCTGGCAGGCATGGCCACCACCATGACTGCACTGGTACTGCGCGGGCGCATGTATTACAGCGCCCATGTGGGCGATACCCGCTGTTACCTGCTACGTGATGGCGTGCTGCAAAAACTGACCCAGGACCATGTCTGGGACAGGCCAGAAATGCAGCATGTCCTGACCCGCGCCATCGGTCTGGACAACCACCTCGTCATCGATCATGGCATGGGCGAATTGCGTGTTAACGATGTCTTCCTGCTGGCCTGTGACGGTATCTGGGCCAGCCTCACAGAATACGACCTGACAGATTTCTTGAAGCAAGTCAGTGCAGGCAGCCTGGGCAGTGAAGCCGCCTGCGAAGCGCTATGTGCAGCCGCACTGAAAGCGGGATCACAAGATAATTGCAGCGCAGTGATAGCGCGTGTAGATAGCTTGCCAGAAGGCGAACTGCGCGATGCCATCAGTGAACTGCATGCCCTGCCCGTGCCCCCACGCATGAAGCCCGGTCAGACTCTGGATGGTTATACGATAGAAGAAGTCATGCATACCTCGCTGACGACAGTACTGTATCGTGTCAGCGAACCGTCACATCACCGGCTACTGGTGTTGAAAACCCTGCACCCGGACAAGGCCAATGATGCGCAAGAACGCTCAGCCTTTGCGCATGAAGCATGGCTGGCGAAACGCGTCGTGGCGCGCTTCTTCCCCCAGGTGATTACCCCCGATCAAAGAAATTACCTGTATTACCTGTCAACCTGGCATGCCGGTGCATCCCTGCAACAAAGGTTGGAAGCTGGTCAGCATTTCACCATACCAGAAGCAGTTGCCTATGGCGGCAAGCTGGTGCGTGCAATTGGTGCCCTGCACAGGCGCAGCATCTTGCACAGGGATATCAAACCTGCCAATGTCCATCTTGGTGAAGATGATGAAATCCGCATCCTTGATCTGGGTGTAGCACAATCAGGCTTTGACAGTCAGGATGGCCAGGGCAATGCCAGCCACACCATGGCGGGCACACCATCATTTTTAGCACCTGAGCAATTCCAGGGTGCGGCACCTTCAAGGTCTACGGATCTGTATGCCACCGGGGTCACGCTCTACTATTTGCTGACGCGCCATTACCCCTATGGCGAAGTGGAACCATTCCAGCGTCCCAAATTTGGTGAGGCTGCTTCGCCGGGCCGTTATCGTCCTGACTTGCCACACTGGCTGGAAAATGTCTTGCTCAAAGCCGTTGCACGCGACGAGGCCGATCGTTTTGAAACAGCAGAAGAATTCTTGCTGGCACTGGAACGTGGTGCCGCCCACCCCCTGCCTGCACCGCAAGCCAAGCCCCTGGCCCAGCGCGACCCGCTGGCTACCTGGCGTATGCTGGCGGTCTTGTCCATCGTCGCCAATGTGCTGATGTTGTATATACTGATAGCACGCTAACCCCATCCCCTGGCATCGCTCCCTCACAATAGTATTGCTCTCGCTGTTAATAGTGCATTAACATAAGCCTGTAGCAGCAGGCCGTTGACGTGCCTGTGGCTTTTGCATAAAGCAAAAAAAGCGCCTTCTGTAGCGGGCTCAGACCACATACCGACCATATTTATGTCTAACAGCTTTAATCGCCTGATTCAGCTTTTGCGCTTGCGCCGTATAGGTATGCGGCTGGCACTCAGCTATGGTTTGCTGCTGATTTTATTCAGCATAGTATTATTGTTGCCAATTTCACAAATTCGCAACATGACTGCGCGTAATGAGCAATTTGCCCGCAAAGAGGTGCAAAGTCTCTTGTACGTGCAAGAACTCAGCGTGGCAACAGAAAACGTCGGCAGGGCTCTGCTGCAATTTCTGACTGTTCCTTATGAACAACGTGTTCCTGAATACACCATCGTCGATGAAAAAAATCGCCGCATAGATCGCCTGATCAGCGATCTCGAAGCCAGCCTCAGTGATGATGAGCAATTAAAAAGCCTGAAAGCCCTCAAGCAAAAGCGGGCAATCTACAATCAACACTATCTTGACACCGTCAACCAGTTAGAGGACGAAGGCCAGGATGCCGCCAAGACCAGTTTTATCACGCGGGTAAAACCTGCGCTGGATGCCTTGCTGGATCAGTCAAAAACCTTCCTCAAGCGCGAGCAGGAATTAATCCAGGCTCATCAGGCGGAAGCACAATTGGAATTGGAAGAAACTGGCAAGATGGTGGCCATGCTGTCAGTATTCGGTGTGATCCTGGCTGCGGTATTGGCCTGGCTGACTACCCGTAGCGTGGTCAGGCCGCTGGCACGTCTGGAAACCAGCGCCTTGCAAATTGCCAGAGGCGATTACCAGACCCGCTTCATCCCCAGCAAGACTGAAGAAGTGGCACGCGTCGGTGAAGCCCTGAATACCATGGCCGAAGCCATAGGCATACGCGAACAAGCTGTCGAACGTCTGGCGTATTACGACAGCCTGACCAGCTTGCCCAATCGCACACTGCTGCTCAAAACCCATGAAGGCCAGGGCTTGCCACATCAGGGCTTTATCCTGATGGACCTGGCGCGTCTGAAAGTCATCAATGAAACCCTGGGTTTTGATACTGGCGATACTGTCATATCAGATGTGGCCATGCGCCTTAAAACCGTTATCAGTAACGATACTGCGTCACAAAAACCCTGGCTGGCCAGACTGGCTGGCGGCGCTTTTGCCATACTCTGCCATGATAGTTCCAAAACTGCGATAGAAGACTTGCACCAACGCATAGATGCCGCCATGGCAGATCCTGTCAAGTGTGGCCCGCATTCTGTCGATGTCAGTCTGGTATATGGCTTTGCCATCACCACAGCCACACCGCTGCCCTTGATGACCCTGATCAGAAATGCTGAAGTTGCCCTGTATGCGGCCAAACGCAGCGCCAGCTCATCTGCCTGGTACACCGATGCGCAAGAAGCTTCACGCCTGACCCATCTCAGTTTGTTGTCTGACTTGCGCTCTGCCGTCAGGGAATCAGAATTACAAATGTGGTTGCAACCCAAGCTGTATCTGCAATCTGGCAAGGCTTATGGTTTTGAAGCACTGGTGCGTTGGCAACATCCAGTACGCGGTTTTATTTCGCCTGCAGAGTTTGTCCCCTTTGCCGAACGCACTGGCTATATCAGCATGCTCACCATGTGGATGCTGGAACAAGCCATCGTCACACTCAAAAACTGGCAAGAAAAATATCCCGGCCAAACCATTGCCGTCAATGTCAGCACCCATGATTTGCGTGATACCAGCTTCCCGGACCAGATTGCAGCCCTGTTGCGCCAGTATGACCTTGACCCAAAATTGCTGAAGCTGGAAATTACCGAAAGCGGCATCATGGAAGACCCCGGCAGCACCATAGAATTGCTGAACCGCTTGCGTGCCATTGGCCTGGATTTGTCTATCGATGATTTTGGTACCGGTTATTCTTCCCTGTCTTACCTGCAACGCCTGCCTGTCAGTGAACTCAAGATAGACCGCAGCTTTGTCATCGACATAGACCAACTGCCCGCAACTCAGGGTCTGGTCAAGGCCATCATAGAAATGGGCCATGGCCTGGGCCTGAGCGTGATTGCCGAAGGCATAGAAACTGCGGCAGAACGAGAATGCCTGCGCCAGCTCGGTTGCGACTCCATGCAAGGCTATTTCGCCAGCAAACCCCTGTATGGCGAAGGTCTGCAAAAATGGTTGGACGGTTTGGCAACCAGGTCTGGCGACTGACTAGTATCCATGCAAGCACCAGACTTTCCTGTCGATGAAATATTGCGCCTGCAAACCCTGCAAGCCTGCGCCATACTCGACACGCCTGCAGAAGAACGTTTTGACCGCCTGACGCGACTGGCTCGCCATTTGTTCAATACCCCGATTGCCCTGGTATCCCTGATAGATACTGACCGTCAGTGGTTCAAATCAAAGCAGGGGCTGGACGTCAGCGAAACCGACAGGGATATCTCCTTTTGCGGTCATGCAATCCTGAAACCTGATGTGTTGTATATCGCTGATGCCAGCCAGGATACCCGCTTTGCCGATAATCCCCTGGTGAGCCATGCCCCCTATATACGATTTTATGCCGGTGCCCCTTTGCGGGCGCGCAATGGCCAGCGCCTGGGTACCTTATGCATTATCGATACCAAACCACGTATACTCAGCCCTGCAGACCTGGCCGTCTTGCGCGACCTGGCTGATTGCGTAGAGAGTGAATTCTCCCGTGAAGAACAGCAAAGACAATTGCATGCATTGCTGGCCTTAACTGCCATCACCTCACTGTCATATCAAAACCCTGAAGCAGCATTGCAACAAACCCTGACCATGGCCTGCGACTACCTGGGTATGACCTGCGGCCAGATCAGCCGCGTGCAGGCTGGCGGCAAAACCAGCCTGGCACATCAGTCAGGTGACTCGCTGCATCCGGAAGTAGCAACTACAAGGTCTATTCCTCTGTGCATCTTGCCGGATGAGGCAGGCAAAGGACTCATCCATGCTGCTGATCTGGCAGAAAGCAAATACCGGCACGCTGTACAGATGCAGGCACAAAGCCTGATTGGACTTCGCCTGCATATCAACGCCAGAGATGATGCAGCACTCTGCATCTGGCATACCGAACCCCGGCTCTTTCCATTTTCAGAAGTCGAAATAGAATTTGTACGCCTGCTGGCCGACTGGATCACCGGCGTCATGAAACGACAGGAACTAGACAGGCAACTGCAAAGACAACGCGCACTCAGCGATGCCATTGCCATGGCACAGGCCTTGTTCATACGCGAGACAGATCAGGAAAAAGGTTTTGAATCGCTGCTGGCAGCGATTTTGAAACTGACAGGCAGCACCTATGGTTTCATTTGCGAAGTCAAGAATAATACTGTCAGCAACCCTGCGCTGAAAAGCATGATGCTGGCCTGGAATACGCCTGGCCCGAATATTGCCAGCACCAGCCTGGACACTACCGCCAGGGATATCGCCTGCCTGCAATTAAAATCCAGATATGGTGCTGCCCTCAGATCAGGGCAACCAGTCATCGACAATGCTGCAGAAGCGCTCGACAAAGTGTTCCCTGCACATTTCGATGCCTTGCAATGCTTCTTGTGTATACCCGTGCAATACGATGGCGAACTGATAGCCCTGGTTGGTATCGCCAACAATCCAGACGCCTATGATCAGCAAGTCACAGAATTTTTAAAACCGCTGTTCAGTACCCTGGGCCAATTGATCAGCGCAGCGCGTGTGCAAAAGCACAGATATGAAACTGAGCGCCAACTGGTCAATGTCATCAAGGGTACCAATATCGGCACCTGGGAATGCAATATCCTCACCGGTGAAACCGTCTATAACGAACGCTGGGCCGAGATGCTGGGCTACACCCTGGCAGAACTGGAGCCCACTACCGTCGATACCTGGCTCAAGCTATGTCACCCCGAAGACCTGAAGCTGACCAGCGCAATGATAGAACAACACTTCAGAGGCGAAATCGAATATTTCGACCTGAAGAGCCGCATGCGCCATAAAGATGGTCACTGGATCTGGATACATGACAGGGGCTGTGTCGTCAGTTGGGGGCCAAATGGTGAACCCCTGATCATGTCAGGCAGCCATGCTGACATCACCAAGCAAAAAGAAGCGGAAGCAGAACTCGAACACGCTTATGAATTGCTGGAAAAATCCAATGCCGCCGCCCGCATAGGTACATGGGAATTTGAAGTCAAGTCACGCAAACTGCATTGGAGTAAAGTCACGCGACAGATACATGAAGTTGATGAGACATTTGAATGCGGCGTTGACAATGCCATCGCTTTTTACAAAGGCGCAAAAAACCAGCAAGAAATTCGTGAATTATTTGTTAGGGCGATACGCGAAAACATTTCCTTTGACAGCGAATTTTGCATACTCAGTGCCAAGGGCAATGACAGATGGGTACACGTAATCGGCTTCCCGCAATTTGAAGAAGGTGTCTGTGTACGCGTCTACGGTACCTTCCAGGATATCAGCGAAAGAAGAGCAGCCGCAGAAGACTTACACGACCAGGCGGCTCATACCAGCGCCGTACTAGACAATGTGCTGGACGGCATCATCACCTTTGATGATCAGGAGATCATCCTCAGCGTCAATAACGCAGCAGCACATATTTTTGATTATGCTGTTGATGAATTACCGGGCCAGAATATACGCCAGATCATCCCCTATCCAGTGCAAGAAAACGATACAACACGAGCACAACAGGCTGGTATACAAAGCATCATAGGCATAGGCCGCGAAGTGGAAGCACGCCGCCAGGACGGCAGTTTGTTCCCGCTTGATTTGTCAGTATCCACCGTCTCAAGATTAGGACAGCCACTGTTCATCGCCCTGATGCGCGACATTACTGAACGCAAGCGTACTGAAACCATCAAGAACGAATTCATCTCCACAGTCAGCCATGAATTACGTACTCCACTCACTTCTATCTCTGGTGCACTTGGGCTGATTTCTGGCGGTGTCTTTGGCAGCTATCCAGAGCGCATGAAACAGATGCTTGATGTCGCCAACAAAAATTGCCAGCGCCTGACCTTCCTCATCAATGACTTGCTGGATATGGAAAAACTCACTGCCGGCAAGATGACATTCCGCCCTGAAACGATCGCCATTCGCGAGTTGCTGCAACAGGCGGTGGAAGCCAATCAAACCTTTGGCTCAGAGCGCGGGGTCAGACTGCGGCTCGCAAAACAAATGCCGGATATCAGTATCTCGGTCGATACCCAGCGTTTCATGCAAGTCTTGTCGAACTTGTTGTCAAATGCCATCAAGTATTCACCTGAAAATGATGTGGTCAACATCGAAGCAGAAAAGCGCGGACATAAGCTGCGCATCATCGTCATTGATCACGGCGTCGGCATACCGCATGAATTCCGCGACAGGATATTCCAGAAATTTGCCCAGGCAGATTCTTCAGACACCCGTCAAAACGGCGGCACCGGCCTGGGCCTGGCCATCACCCGCGAACTGGTAGAAAGAATGGGCGGTACCATAGGCTTTGAATCCATGCCAGGGCAAGCCACCAGGTTTCACATCGATTTACCCATTAATACCTAAATTCCCTTATGAGACAGGAGCATGGATGTATATAGGAGAACTCGCGCGCCTGGCAAATGCCTCGGCAAAAGCCATACGCCTGTATGAAAACCTAGGCTTGCTTGGCCAGGTGCAACGCCTGGGGAAATACCGGGTTTATACGGAGAGAAATGTCTTGCAAGTGCAGTTGATAAGGCAAGCGCAAAGCCTGGGCTTTCGCCTGTCAGAACTGGAACCCATGCTACATACAGCGCACGGCGAACCAGACTGGGCATTGATAGCACGGCATTTGCACGAGAAGCGTGCTGTAGTGAAAGCGGAAATTAAAAAACTTCATGCGCTTGATGCCAGCCTGCTGCAAATGCAGGCAGAAATCCACGATTGCCTGCAAACACAACTTGCAGCGCAACAAGCTGCCTGCACCAGTTTCCCTGCCTTTCAGCATGCTGATTGATATAGCTTGACTCTGCCCCTAGGGACAAGGTGCACACTGTAGCCAGGTTCATCAATTTGGATACAGTATGCAAAAAAAGCGTGTGTTAGTCATTGCCAGCCATCCCAGCGGCAATAGTTTTGGTTCTGATCTCGCCGATATCTATGTACAGGCAGCCCGCACAGCAGGTCATGATGTGCAGATATTAAGGCTGGACCAACTGATGTTTGATCCCATCTTGCACCAAGGCTATAAAGTCATACAGTCTCTGGAGGCCGATCTGCAAATGGCACAAGAGTCCTTGCTATGGGCCGAGCACCTTTGCTTCGCCTTTCCCATCTGGTGGGGTGGCGTGCCTGCGCTGCTGAAAGGATTTCTGGATCGTGTCTTGCTGCCAGGTTTTGCGTTCAAATACCATCCCGGCAAAAGTTTTCCCGAAGGCTTATTGAAAGGTCGTTCCGCCCACTTGCTTATTACCATGGATACACCACCCTGGTTTTTTGGACTGTATTACCGCGCCCCTGGCATACATCAAATGAAGCGCACTGTCCTTGAGTTCTGTGGCATTAAACCTGTGAGTATCCTGAGCCTGGGGCCGGTCATCAATTCCCAGCCAGCACAAAGGCAGAAATGGATAGACAAGACAATCGGCCTGGCAAGACGCATATAAGCCTGGACCGCCCGCAAGTGTCACAAAACGCACAAGTAGTGTTTTCAATTGCACTAAGACAAAGAAAGCTCTACCATGGGGGGTTATCTTAAAAGCATTTCAAAAACACACTCTCATCTTGTAGCAGATAAACTCCGGCGGGTAATTCATGCGCATCAGGAAAAATGTCCACTTTCACATTTACATTTCCTATTTCTTCACCGGCCTGATCCTCATCTTTGCCATTGCCATGGGCACCGTGCAATTCAGCCGCATGAGCCAGATCATATTGGCGCAAGCCAATAGCAGTTATGCCCTGATAGGTAATGAAGTCGCCAGCAATGTCAAAGATATTTATGAACCAGTAAAAAACCAGACAGAGATACTTGCCCAATCACATCCCATTACAGGCAAAGACCTGAATGAGCGCCTGACCCATGTTAACTATCTGGCCAAGGCCATCATCAGCGTCAAATCTGCAACGTCTGCTTATGTGGGTTTTGCCAATGGTGAATTTTTCCTGTTGCGCCAATATGCCAAATCCAATGGTGGGCAAGATGTATTCAAGGCACCGGCAAAGACCACATGGATAGTACAAAGCACCAGCATGGATGCGGGCAAGATGGTCGAGCATCTGGTGTATCTGGATGACAGGCTCAATGAAATCAGTCGTCAGCAAATCCCCTTGCGCAATTATGATCCGCGTCAGCGTGGATGGTATGAAACCGCCATGAAAAACGCCAGTCAGGCCAATGTCAGCGAACCCTATTACTTTTTCACGACCGGCCAGATAGGTGTCACCTATGCACAAAAAATTGTCGATGCCGATGCTGTCGTTGGCATAGACATAGAAATGCCCACCATCCATGAAACCATCAGGAACAGCAACGTCACCCCATCCACCAGAATCGCGCTGATTGATAGCAAGGGTCAATTGCTGGCCTGGCAAAACGGCAAACAACCCGCCTACAGGCCGCAAATCGTCACTAAACTGGATGGCACCCAGGGCATGCCTACCCTGGCGGAGCAAAATGCCCCCGTCCTCAACAAAATACGCGAACTCGATAGCAGTGCTGGTGACAGTAGCCAGACACTGGATGCAATCGATAAAACCTGGGCCACTTATCAGGGCAAGATACAAATTCCAGGCGGCCATGACTTGCGCATACTCATCGCCAGCCCGCATGAAGAATTGCTGGCCGATATCATCAGGATGCGCGAGCAAACCAGCTTATTGTTTCTGGTGATGCTGGTGATAGGCATAGCTGTCACCATTTACTTCTCGCGCCTGGCATCCAATCCGCTCAAGCAATTGAATGACGAAGCCAGCAAGATTGCCCGTTTCGATTTCAAGAGCCCTATCAATATCCAGTCACGCATCAAGGAAATTGCCGATCTCAGCAATTCCATGCGCGGCATGAAAGCGACCATACGTTCCTTCCTCGACATTGCCAGCAGCCTGGCATCTGAAACCAATTACGATAAATTGCTGGCGCGGGTACTGAAGGAAATGTCAGAAATCACCGAAGCTAAATCCGGCATCCTGTACCTTTACCAACCTCAAGACAAGGCCATGCAAGTGGTGCAAGCCTATGTTGATCATCAGGTATTGGAAACCAGCGCACACAGCATCAGCATGGCAGATGAGAACCACCCCATCATACAGGCCTGCAAATCCCGCAGCAGCATTTGCCAGTTGCAGGCAAGCGACCTGGCACGCTACTTCAGCACCCTGCCTGCCACCGACCACACCACCACCCTGATCGCTATTCCCTTAAAAGATAGAAACAACACCCTGGTCGGTGCAATCGCCCTGGTGATAGATGATGCCGACATAGACCCGGGCAGGCAGGCAATGGCCGAAGCAGTGTCTGGTGCAGCGGCGGTCGCCATAGAAAACCAGCGCCTGATACAGGAACAAAAAGCCCTGCTGGAAGCCTTCATACAACTCATTGCTAGCGCCATTGATGCCAAAAGCCCCTACACTGGCGGCCACTGCCAGCGCGTGCCGGTGCTGACCAAATTATTGGCCCAGGCTGCCTGCAAGGAAACCGAAGGCCCCTTTGCCGGCTTCCAGCTCAGCGAAGCAGAATGGGAAGAACTGCACATCGCCGCCTGGTTACATGATTGCGGCAAAGTCACCACGCCAGAATACATCGTCGACAAAGCCACAAAACTCGAAACCCTGTACGACCGCATCCATGAAATACGCATGCGCTTTGAAGTCTTGAAACGCGATGCACAGATCGATTATTGGCAAGCGATGGCTAAAGACAGCGCTGGCAATGATGCCGCAGAACTCAAGAAAAAATTGGATGACAGCATCGCCCAACTGGATAGCGATTTCACCTTCCTCGCCGAATGCAATGAAGGTGGCGAATTCATGGCCCCCGACAAAATCGCCCGCATACAAGACATCGCCGGACGCCACTGGCTCAGGACACTGTCTGACCGCATCGGCATTTCTCACGATGAAAAAGAACGCAAGAACCGCACAACAGAACCGAACTTGCCAGTGCAGGAACAACTGCTGAGCGACAAGCCAGAACATATCTTCACCAGATCACCCCGCGACACCATTACACCTGACAACCCCTGGGGCTTCAAGGTCAAGGTGCCCGAACATCTTTACAACCGTGGCGAGGTCTATAACCTCACCGTGGCACGCGGTACCCTGTCAGAAGAAGAGCGCTACAAGATCAATGAACACATGATACAAACCATCATGATGCTGGAAAAACTCCCCTTCCCGCGCCATCTCGCCAGAGTGCCAGAAATCGCCGGTGGTCATCATGAAAAAATGGATGGCACCGGCTACCCAAAACGCCTGGCCGCCGCCGACATGAGCATCCCCGCCCGCATGATGGCGATAGCCGACATCTTCGAAGCCCTGACCGCCGCCGACCGTCCCTACAAGAAAGGCAAGACCCTCTCAGAAGCCATCAAGATCATGAGCTTCATGAAAAAAGACCAGCACATCGATGCAGAATTATTCGGGCTTTTCCTGAAATCAGGTACATACCTGGAATACGGTAAGTTGTTCATGAATCCTGAGCAGATTGATGAGTTTGATATCCATGCGTATGTTTGATCTGGTCATGCACATGCGTCTTTTTTACTGATACCAGCCTCCTGCTTGTTTCACCGGTCCGTCCTGCCGACGGGTCAATCTGCTTTCTAAACACGCAACGCTAAATTGCAAACGCAATAGTATTCATATGTGCAATAATAGTTTCCATGATGAAACTTTTAAAATGCGCTTATCTCTATCCACCACGGATAGTCATCTGATTTGCAAAAGACATCCTAAAAAAATAAATGAGTAAAACTCATTTGCAAACATCAACCCTGATTTTAAAAAAGAGAAAATATGAATGCAGATTTAATGCAAAGGCTGGCTGACTGCGAGCAATCCAACAAGCGCATGAAAAAACTGTTCTGGCTGCAAGCACTGGCCTTCCTGTGCATCGCCGTATGGTTCATCGCCTCGCCTACCCAGGCGCAAGGCCCGGATCAAAGCGGTGTTATCAAAGCCAAGGAAATCGTCATCGTAGATAACAAGGGCGTAGTACGCGCCCGCCTTGGCGGCAACCTGCCCGATGCCATCATGGACGGGAAAGTCACGCCACGTGGCAGCAATGCTGCTGGCATGATCATCTATGACGAAGAAGGTATAGAACGCGGTGGCTACGTCACCCAGGACAATGGCAGCAACGCCATGATTACCCTGGACAGCAAACATAAACAACTGGCTTTATTCGTCGCCGGGCCAGAAGGCGAAAGCAGCGCCCTGCGTCTCTGGAACAGTGACAATGCCATAGAATTGCGCTCTGATTCAAGTGGATCGCGCCTCAGCGTGTCTGACCAGAATGGCGTCAAAATGCAACTACCAGAAATCAAGCCTTTGAAAGAATCGACCTGCAAATACTTTGCTGAGCTCGAGAAAAAATATCCGGGCAAGAACATCTGCCGCAATAAATACAGTAAAGAAGCCTGCGACCCATGCATGCAGTAACACCTGGCCTGAACCTGGCTGGATGAAGACAGGAAAGGGCTTCCCTATGCATATAAGGAAGCCCTTCTGTTCCATGCAAGCAGGCTTAACGCTTCAAAAGCTCACTTGCTCGCTGTTGCCCTGGTATAGCTGTTGATCAGATTCCGGTAAACAGTAATATGGCTGGGCGTGCCATACATAGGCATACCCAAATCCAAACTCAGCCGCCGCATCGCCCTGCTGGAAGAACGCCTGGGCGTGACCCTGCAACTCGAAGCCAGCGAACTGGTCGTCAAGGTATTGGGCACACGCTGCTGATGCCTGGCTGCCATCGCTGGTGCAGGCGTCATGACACTGCCAGTGATGAGGAAGAAGAATTGAAGGATGGCCGCCTGGTCCAGCTCATCTCCTACTGGATACTGAAACACGGCATCGTCCACCCGGTGTTTCCGTCCAGGCGATGGATAAGACCGGTTGTGCGCAGCCTGATTGATATGCTCGATGAGAGGTTTAAGGATTTGCCGAATAACTGGAACTAAAGAAACAGCCTGCCGGACCCTCTGCATTGATTGTTTACTGCAAAGAGTACGAGATCCCCTGCCCTTCAGGGAGTTGGTCAGTCTGTCCTCTGGTGCGGACTATTTGTCTCCGTATCACCTTCTTCACACACTGGCCAACCCTTGCCTGTTTATCTCCGTTTCTTCTGCAACTGCTTGAGCCGTCCTGGCCACGGCCACGATGTGGGGAAAGGTTTAAGGGTATGCATTTTGTCCTCAGTGCAGGGGCCAGGTGCACCGATGGGGCAAGTAGTGTTGGCGCTGGTGGAAATTTCAGGATCGATCTCCGTCGCCTCGTAGTTGACGGGGAAGGTGATACCACCAAGCTTGACGCTGAGACTGCCTTCGCCTTCGGAAATGCCAGCATCGGTGAGGAAAGTGCCATCCAGTTTTGCCCCCGTGAAATTGGCACCTTGCAGGTAGGCACTGGTCATGTTGACAGCGATAGTGTCGTAAGTAGACAAGTCGGCATTACTGAAGTCGCAGCCAACCAAAAAAGCGCGGGTGAAGATGGCACCAGTCATCATTTTTTGTTCGACAGCGCTAAAGTTAACTGCCTTGAGGTAGGCATTGCTGAAGTTGGTCAGGCGCATGGTAGCGCCATTGAATGTGGTTTCATCCATGCGCGCGCCGGAAAAGCTGGCACCCGAGAGGAGGGCATTTTCAAAGCTGCAGCCTGTCAGGCTGGCATTGGTAAAGTCTGCCGCTGGCAGTTCCAGTGTGGTTTCCAGGATGCTGGCCTTGAACTGGGCGGCAGGCAGGTTAGCGTTGGACAGCTTGATGCCACGCATGATGGCATTATTGAAGTTAGCCCTTGCCCCGCTGAGCCCGCTCAGGTCAACGACTGTCAGGTCGGCGGACTGCGCGTTGAGCTCGTCGATGTTGCCTGGTCGCTCAGTGATACGGGCATAGGCCAGTATCTTGTGGCTCCAGTCTTTACCAATCAGGGCGTATTTAAGTTTGCTGCGCACAAAGCGCATGGGAGCAGCAGCGGTAGAAGTCAGCACAAGTGGCGCACTATTGATGACGCTAAGCAGATCGCAGTTTGAAAAATCACAATTACCGCCGGTCAGCGTGCTCAGGTTAGTGCCTTTCATCAAGGCGAAAGTAAAATCGACCCCCGTCATGGCCGAGCCACTAAAATCGGCACCATCAAGTGTGGCGCGGCTAAAACTGGCCTTGTTGAAGGTTCCACCGGTAAGAATGGTGTCCTTGAGCAAAGCACGACTGAAATTGGCGTGGCCAAAATTGACGTCAGCCAGATTTTCACCGGACAGCTCAACGATGGCAGCGCCAGCCGGGGTAAAGTCAAAATGCGTGACCGTCTTGCTGGCCTGCATCTGGTCCACGCCATCGCCTAGCTGCACGGCTGTCCACACAGCATTCGTGTCGCCTGCCATGGGCACGCTATTCAGATTACTCACGGAACGCGTCTTGCTGATATCGTCCACTTCGACATATTGAGGATTCCATATCAGGTCAAACAGTTTTGTCGAATCCCGGCCTTCAAGATAAAAACGCAGGTTGACTTTGCCGCTAACGGGAGTGCGCAGACGATTCAGCTTCAAGCGCAAGGGTCGGACATGCACCGGGTAAAGCGGCATGCCGGTAGGGCACGTGGTGGCTATCAGGTGCGGGGTATTTTCGTTGAAGCTGACGATCTCGCCATTGCTGGCTTGCAGCACGAATGTGCCATCACCCTTGGCAATGGCAAGAAAACTGCCCGCATCGGCTGGCAGTGGCACATAGGTGTCAGTGCCATTTTTGCGGATGGTAGTGCGGTCTTTGCTGATCAGGCCCAGTCTTTGCTCCCACAGGATGAGCTTATGGTTACCAACGGTGAACTGAAATTTTCCGGCGAATGTTTTCATTGATATATCCTAGTGAATCAATGTTGTGGAGGTGCAGGTGGACGCCAGTGGCTGATGCCAGGTTCGGGGCGGCCATCTTTGCCAGCCAACACTTCGTAATTAAGGGCAAACAGGTTGCGCAGCAAGTCAACGGTAATGCGCGCCGCAGTGAAGTTGCCCGTGCTGGCGAGGAAGACACCTGCCGGGTCGTACAAATCCATGCGGTAGTCTTCGGGCTTGGCACCACTGCCAGTGTGACCAAGAATAAAGATATGGCCCTTGGCCTCAACCGCCATGTCAAGCAGATTGAGCTTGCCAGGGCGCAGCGCCATGACAGGTACTTTGGCCAGTTCTTTGCCTTCGGGATTGGCAAAGTAGGCAACCGGATTGCCATTCACATCAAAACACTGGACGCGTGCATTGCCTGACTCCAGCACCAGCACACGCCCATCTACAGCCAGGGCAACTGCTACCGGCGTCTTGATGAGGCCGTGTCGCTTGCCTTCACCCGACATCAGCGTAGCCAGTGGCGCGCTGGCATCACTGCCAGCCTGGGTAGGCAAACCAATGCGATAGATTTTGTGGATGCTGCGGTTGATGCCAAACACATAGCCATGCGGGTGTACCACCATCTGGTCTATGCTGTCGGGGAAGCGGCCCCAGCTCTGGTTGGCAACAGCATTGAATTCTGGCACGTGGCCATATTGCAGGGCCACCCGGCGCAAATGGAAGCCACCGTCAGGATTGCGGGTTTCGTGATAGACGCCACGGCTGGGGTCGATCAGAAAATTGCGGCCACTGCCATCGTCGGGCGATACCACGTCATAGCCTATGCCACCACCACCAGTAAAGCCGACATGCTGGGTAGCGTAGGCTTTTTGCGGATGTTGCAGCACCGACAGGTTTTGCGTGGTGTACATGCTGGCATTGGTCGCTGGCCGCGATGCAACGTCAGGTGGCAGGTGCAGGTCAGTGGCCTTCCAGGCATAACCTATCATTTCTGGATACTGGGCCACGGTGATGGAATGCAGTTTTTCTATGATGCCATGCTGACTTGAGGGCGACTTCATGGTCGCCAGTGGTGCAGGTCCCGCCTGCCAGACATGCTCACCATTTTTCATGGTGATTTTTTCCTGGTGTTCATAGATTGACCAGGCACCAAGTGGCACTTCGTTGATGTCGATTTCTATCGGTGGCACAGTGAGCACGGCCTGGCCATTGCTGCCCTCGGCTTTCAGCCAGCCACTAGCCCCCTGCCCTGACTGCCAGCCGTTCTCGGCATAGAAGAACACCAGAACCCGAAGATTGCCAGCAGCGGGCACACCATCGAAGCTGACGATGATATCGTCACTGATGGTTTCTGGCGGCAAGGTCTTGACCAGCCTTGGCAGGGTCGCGCCATTGTCATAAGCTACCACCACGCTCAAGTGATGGTGATGGTCGGGGAATTTCTTGTACAGCTTGCTGGAGGTAACGGTAACGCGCAAGTCTATGCTGCGGGTGACTTCAGTGACGTGGGCACGTGGCGACTGACGTATGGCGCTGGTAGTCTGCGCCAGTTGCGCCGCAGTGGCAGCAATATCAGCCAGTAACAGGGCCACGTTGATGAAAGGGATAGCTTTCTTGGCAGCACCAACGGCTATCATCTCGGCAATGATTTGCGTCAGTTGACCGAGGCCAGCCTTGGCCAGTACGACCAGCAGTTTTTTACCCACTGTCCATGCAGCCTTGGCGGGGTTGTCAGCAAAACCGATATACATCCCTACAAAAGCTGCCAGCAAAGCGCCATATACCGGTTTTTGCTTCAGCAGTTTCATCATGCCGCCAGAAGCCGTCAGGGCGGCCCCCGCCACCAGCAACATCGTAGGCAGCGCCATTTCTATGACCACCGTCATGATTATGCCCGGCGGGCAAGCCACCGGGTCATTCGTGCCGCAACCCAGGCCACCCCAGGTGAAACGTATGGTGCCAGCATCATGCGGCACCGGTACATTGAAATGAGAAGAATCGGCAGACAGCGGGATGCCCATAATGGTTTCTACCGGGTCGACCATGCCGACATAGCGTTTATAGCTGTCACTGTCAAACACCGAATCTAACAAGGGGAAGCGCGAAGTCCAGTTCTCAGGTGCCTTGGCCTTGCCACTGACATCGAGAAATTCAACATAGCAAGACAAATGGCGCAGCCAGTGATTTTTAAGGACGATGGTCAGGTTGCCATTCGCACCGCTGGAGAGCATGGGGAAGTGAAACACTTTCTTGGCTTCATCCGCCTTGCCTACCGCAAAATACGATTTGCCAAATGCTGCACCATTCGATGTGACCAGGTATTGCAAAATCGTGCCACCACCCATCAGTATGCATTCAACCTGGGCATGCCTGCCGCTGGGCGAAGTGACCAGCGCCGCATAGCGCCCGGCAGCATTGGGCAAAGCCCGCAGCGGACCAGTCATGTCATCAAGCACGACAAACAGGTTTTGGTCGGCCAAGGCTTTTTGCGCGTCTTCATCAAAGGCATAGCTGGGTTTGTCTTCACGGCTGGACCAGGTGCCCTCGGCCCGCCAATTGCTGCCAGAAGGTGCAGCCTGGTAGCGCACATCCGGCTCGAACACCAGGCCATCGGTGGGAGTCAGGTTCTTCAGCCGCCAGCGCACATCGCTTGAGGCGCGCAGTTTCTCTGAGCGCAGCATATGCTTGGGTTGCACCTTGCCGTCATAGGCCGCATCGGTCGTGCCGTACTGGGTAGACCAGGTCTGGCCACGCAACTCTTCTGCCTGGCTGGCATACACCAGCGCCCGCGACAACGCCTTGCTGATCGCATCGAGCACATCAGGATGCAGGCCCATGGTAAATACCGGCTTGCCGTCATCCCCCACCGCTGGCTGGTCGCCGTCATACACGCGCTCTACCGTAGACCAGTCATCAGGATGTTCAAGTATCTTCAGCACCACCAGATTAAAATCATTCAGGGCACGCCGTATGCATGCCTCGATCACCGTCACCGGCCCGCCTTCAGTAGCAGCCTGGTTGAGATTGATCAGTTCAGGATGCTTGAACAGCAATGCCACTGCAGTCTCATACGCATCCTGGTAATTGGCGATATGATCAGGCGTGGTCTCTATCGCCTGCAATTGCGTCGACAAAAAATTCTGGCCAAACTGGCGATAAGCAAGCTTGGGGTGCAAGGCCTCATCAGGATTGGCGCGCAAGAGCTTGCGTCTTACGTCGCGCAACCTGGCGTCTCGCGGCACATGGATGCCCATAGAGATCGTGCGCTCGGTTTCATAGCCGTCGACGATCACTGGCGTAGTCACCCACATCAGCGCCACCGCATCAGACGGAAGATCCACCTCGGCATAATGGCTGACGACCTCGTCAGGCACCATTTTCAGGAAACCATTTTTTTGCCGCCCCTCGACCAGCGACTGATCAGTGTGCGGCGTAATATCGTATTCATTCATCGCCACATGCAGCTTGAAGCTGGCCGCAGGGCTAGCCGCGGCAGCGTGCAAGGTTTTGGCATTGGGATCGGTGACAATAATGTCAGGAGTGTTGGCTGGCAAGTGTCGCGCCAGGTCAAAATGAAGAAGGTGGCGCTCAGTCGCGCGCTCAAGCATAGCCATGCATATTTCCTTTGATGAAAAAAATCAACTTAGAGAATTGCTGCAAACAAACAGACGGATGGGACGAACAGAAAAGGCATGAAAGTAGGGAAGATGGCAAAGTATCCAGCATTCGGACAATGATCACAAGAACAATCTCTTACAAATTGTTACGACTTCAGGATTTTCCTGTTTCGACGATATGCGTAGCCTCGCCTTGGTAACGCAGACGTCACATTCCTGACGCTAATGAGAAGAAGAGAAAAACTCAGAGTGGCCACCCCTGCCAATATTTACTACTGGTCACGGAAACACGACGTCGTTCGTCTGGCCTTCATTTGCAGATGCGGGGACATGAGTTTAGAGATTTACAGAAACTACCCAACCAATCAGGAATGACCAGGCCACTCCTGATTTTGCATGCGCAATCAATCTTGCTTGAATCTGGGAATAAACAGATACGTCAACACACAGGCAAGCGCATAGCTGCTCATCAGCACCACAAAAGCCACAGGCATGCGCCATGCCCAGTCTGCGGTCGCATGAAAAATCCCGCCCATGATGGCCACGCCAACAAGCGCACCAATCTGGCGGCTGGCATTGACGGCCGCAGACGCGCTGCCTGCATAGCGGGTTCCACATACTTGCAGCACGGTGGCGGTCATCGCAGGCAGAGCCAAACCTACCGAGACATTCATGATCATGACGCACAGGGTCAGCAACTGCAGCATCAAGGCGGATGCCATGTCGCACGTCAGCGTAGTCACGAGTATGCACAGTGCCATCAAGCCTGCAATGGCCGTGCCAAACAACAGCGGGTAACGCGTGCCCACCCTGGCAGAAACCTGGCCCGACAATAGATTACCGACCATGAAAGAAAACATCACGGGCAGCATCTGCAAACCGGTCTGGCTGGCACTGATGTGCAGGGCATCCTGGAAAAAAATCCCCAGCAAAAAGATTTGCGCAAAGGTAGAAAAACTGATCAGGAAACCTATGCAGCTCGCCGCCGGGAAGGTTGCATTTGCAAACAGGGCGCGTGGCAGCAAGGGATGAGTGCCACGCCGCTCCTGCACTATCAGTGCCAGCGCACTGATGAACATGCCAGCCAGCAGAGACAGGACAAGTGCAGATTGCCAGCCATAGGTCGGGCCTTCGATCAGGATGAAGGTCAGGCTGACCAGCGCAGCAAGCAGCAAGGCATGGCTGAGCAGGGACAGTGGCCTTGGGTGTGCTGGTGCTTTTGGTATCAGCTTTCTCACCATCAGCACACCCAGTATCCCCAGCGGGATATTCACCATGAAGATACTGCGCCAGCCAAACTGCTGCACCAGCAGGCCGCCTATCAGCGGGCCACTGCCGCTGGCAACACCAACCAGGGCCGACCATATGCTCAGCATTTTTGTACGCTGCTTCTGATCCTGGAAAGTATGGCTCATCAGGCTCAATGAGGCAGGCATGAACAATGCCGCCCCCAGGCCCTGCAATAGCCGCGCAATGATCAGCAAAGTGCCGCTGTCAGCCATGCCGCATAACAGTGACGCCAGGATAAAGGTCAGCAAGCCAGCCTGGTAAGTCGTCTTTGCGCCCAACCTCTCGGCCAGCGCACCACCAATGAGCAAGAGCGAAGCAAAACTCAGGGTATAGGCATCCACCACCCACACCAGGCGGCTCAGCGGCAAAGAGAAATTGCTGGCAATCGCAGGCAGCGCGATATTGACCGAAGTGACATCCACCATCGCCATCATGAAACCCAGCGCCAGTGTCAGCAAGATCAGGGCTTCATCCAACCTGCCCAGACGCGGGCTGCCTGTCATTGCCACTACCCGCTCCGACGTTTTGCATTCATGCACCAGATTGATACCGCTTTGCCCACCGTTTAACCTGCTCATGAGAACCCCTTTTCAATAAACCTGGGAGCATGGTAGTTGGCTTGTATGATGCAGTAAATAAGCATAAAATCAGCAGTCTGATGCAAAAATGCATCACCACATGACTTTCACAAAACCGCCCCAGCTGCGTTGAAGCTCCCTCATTTGGCAAGATTCGGTACTATTCGTACTGTCTTCGTCGCTCCGGTGTAGTCGGAGTTTCAGACAACATGTTGTCTGTCGACGGAACGAACCACCCTTGCAAGGGTGGTTTCCTAAAAGCGATAGCCTTGCTGGGACGATTTTGTGAAAGTCATGACTATCTACGCACACTAAAGTGATTGCACTAAGTATGGATTGGGACGACACAAGAATTTTTCTGGCGATTTATAGAGCAGGCACCCTGCGCAGCGCAGCGGCTACGCTCAATATCGACCAGGCCACCGCAGGAAGGCGGCTGGCTGCGCTGGAACAGGCTTTGAATGCGCGGCTGTTCTTGCGTACGCCTTCAGGTTACGTCGCAACACCGGCAGGCGAACATGCACTGGCTGCCGCCGAGATGATGGAAAAAGCCTCGGACAAATTGCAGCGCGAAATCGCCGGGATAGACAACCGCCTGTCAGGCGTAGTGCGCGTTGCCACGTCAGACACAATGGCCAGCCACTTCGTCATCCCCGCCATGCAAAAGCTGCACGCCAGCCACCCCGATATCCGCATCGTGCTGAGCACGGCAACACAACTGAGCAACCTCACCAGGCGCGAGGCCGACATTGCCGTGCGCCTCGTCAGACCTACAGACCCCGACCTGATAGCCCGCCACCTGACCAAGCGCAAGCTGGGCCTGTTCGCCGCAAAATCCTACCTGGAAAAACACGAAGTAACAGCAGACAGCAAAGGCCTCGACGGCCACGACATCATCACCTACCAGCACCGCATCGCACCCCGCCACGCAGAAAAAATCTGCGGCCTGTCTATCACCAACGCCCGCGTCACCATGGAAGTCAGCAGCGCCATGATGATGCTGGAAGCCACGCGCGCCGGACTCGGCATCGCAGAACTGGCAGTCCATCTCGCAGAAAACGATCCACTACTCACCCGCTTGTGGCCAGACCGCCATGAAAGCTACGACGTTTGGCTGGTCATGCATGGTGATCTTGCTCGCACGGCGCGTGTCAGGGCTGTTGCTGATGCGATTGTTGTGTGTTTTCCGGGGAAGAAGAATGACTAATAAATCAGGTTACTCTTGTCTGATCATCTAAAATAAGTGGCGTCATAATTGACGTCCTGCAACAAAAACAATTACCAAGACAAGCTCTGTAAAACTGGTCCTAATTTTAGAGAAAATATACCTGATTATCATCTAATTATGTGCATTTCTTACTGAACTCCGAAACATTGCATATCCCCTTGATGATTACAACCGGAGTCCACAAAAAAAAGCCGTGAGCAATTTGGCTGACATATCAAATGAGATCATTAGAGCGAAAAATAGTTAACTTTTCAACAAAAATACTTTAAGGTAAAAATCTCAATTTTGCGATAACATAACCGCATCTTAGGCACAGAAAATCTGTATGGTTAAGCACACTGACCGGATGGCAGAAATCTCTTTTTGGGCAATACCCCAAAAAGGAACTCCGTCAAGAGAGAGATTAGATGAAGAACTTACCAAACTTAATTCAAATCCAATCTTTAAAAGGAAAGCTAAAAAAAATGTCGAGGAAGCATATGCTTTAGTGCGCGTTCAGCAACAGAATGGACTTGGTTTTCCCGCGGACACTTTACTGCGAGAATATAACGTGGAATACAACGGCCGAATATTCAACGGTAGTTTGCATGACCTCCCTGGCTCATTCAATGTTGTTGAAGCATTCCATGAATTTCTTCCCAAATACGCTACATTGGAGTTACGTGAAGAAAAAGATCATTTGTTTTCATTTGATGATTTCATTGACTATGTAACTTCAGACTCATTGGATGAGCTTGATGATAATATAAAAAAACACACTGAAAACAAAAAAATATATTCATATAACTCAACCAGTAATCCTCTAGATCTAGAGTTTTCAACAAACAATGGCGAAATATATGGATTCTCATCTGTCTCCCTTGTCCGGTTTGACAATGAAGTAAGCATGGTGCTTTTAGCTGGACAGATATGTGATCTACAAGTTCAAACAGAAAAAATAAAATCAGATTTTGCAGATATGCATCCAATTTCCAGTCGAGCGCATATTACACCTGATAAAACTCGTAGCCTAAGGGCTGAACCTCTAATTGAGGGAAGTAATCTTTGGAAAACAGTAGTTCTTGTTCGTTTCGATCTCGATAAGAAAACGATCGATGTAAGATATGTATATCACGATTGCGGTCAAACTTTTCGGGGGAAAACGGATGACCGAGACAGTTATGTAAATCAGAAAGGTGAATTCATATCCACCGAATTGCAAAAAAACTTTGAGAAAGCCTCACAAACAATCAATACATATCAAGCGCTATTTGAACTCTGTAAAACTTGCCTGATATTGCCAAAATATTTTCATGATTTAGAAGAAAATGTTTCCGTAGAAAGGCACCCAACAAATTTTTCTGAATTTAGAAAAAAACTTAAAAATAAAAAAATAATTTCACTTGTAAAATCAAGTGAACATATCTCATATAGAGAAGCATATGTTCTCTCAAAAAATAATCGACGCTCACCAACCATAAGCACGTTCTTTGCCCCTGCATACAAAGTTGAAACAAGCGGTTTTTGGAAAAAGCTACCGCCCCAAGTGGAGGGACGTGACAAAAACGGACTACCTATACATGGGCGTACTTGGGTTAGTCAGACACTATCCTGGGTTGAAGAATTCGATCAAGACAATAGCATATTAGTTAACAAGCCCAAGAAGACAATTTCACCTCAAAGTGGGTATATTTATGTAATGAGGTCAGCAGCACACTCTAAAGATATCTTCAAGGTCGGCTTAACCAGCAGGACCTGCGACATAAGAGCCAATGAGCTAAGCAGATCTACAAGCTCACCAGACCATTTTTTAGTGGTAGAAGAATGGTATGTCAGTGATTGCAAATTAGCTGAAAAATTAATTCACGAAAAATTAGATCAATTTAGAATAAATCCAAATCGAGAGTATTTCAAAGCAAGATACAATGTCATATTTTCTGCGATTGACTCAGTAATTTCATCCATTGACGGCATATAAACTACAATAATTAAAATGTCTCTTATTGTTTCAGTAATGTATTTCGATGAACTCACTGGAAAATTTTCAGGCGAGATACCTCTATCAGCAGGAGCAGAGTTGGCCGGTCCAGAGATATGGAGAAGCTCAGTTTATGGATCAACGAAAAGCGTCGAACTCGGGCTTTCTTTACTATGCACACTCAAGCACCAGGATATTCTTGTACTTGGGAATGATGTTGTCACGTTGAAGACAGAAGCCAAAACCTTGCTGGATGCTTTAGATCATGATGAAACCTATCAGCATAGGCTGGGCAATATTATTCGCGCCTGTGAGCTTGCAATTGCTCACGGCGCTGCGGTATGGATTGCATGAAATGATGCAGTTAAAACCGAAGAAAGATGCTTGCAGTAGAAATCGACAAAGTCAAAAAACTTCAAATTAAACAACAAGCATCCATCACAGCCTATCTGAATTTTTCCAGATAAGCTTACCCCACCACTCCAGCCCGCCCCAACATCGCATGCAACAACACATTACACCCCGCCTCCAGGTGTTCTGATTTCGCGTCTTCAATTTCATTGTGGCTGATGCCATCCTTGCAGGGTACGAAGATCATGCCTGACGGAGCGAGTCTGGCGGTGTAGATGGCGTCGTGGCCTGCGCCGGATACTACGTCCATGGTGCTGTAGCCCAGGGTGGCTGTGGCTTCGCGTACGGCGTTGACGCAGTCTGGGTGGAAGGGGCATGGGGGATAGTAGGAGACGCGTTCTACGCTGATGCTGAGGCCACTGTCCTTGCTGGTCTTATCGACGAAGGCGAGGATTTCATTGTGCATGGTGTCGAGCAATTCGGACGACACGTTGCGCAGGTCTATGCTGAACTTGACTTCGCCGGGGATGACGTTGCGGCTATTGGGGAACACCTGCACCATGCCTACAGTGCCGCGACCATAGGGCGGATAGCGGTTGCCGATGTTGACGACTTCTTGCATGATTTTGGTGGAGATTTGCAGGGCGTCTTTGCGCAGGGCCATGGGTGTGGGGCCTGCGTGGGCCTCCATGCCGGTGACGACGCAGTCGTACCATGAGAGGCCAAGCACACCGGGGACGACGCCGATGACCTTGTCGGCATCTTCGAGTACCGGGCCTTGTTCTATATGGGTTTCAAAGTAGGCACCGATGGGGTGCTGGCCGGGCACCTCTGTGCCTTTGTAGCCTATGCGTTCCAGTTCATCGCCTACGGTTTTGCCTTCGGTGTCTTTGGCAGCATAGGCCGTTTCCAGCGAGAATGCGCCGCAGAATACGCCTGAGCCCATCATGACGGGGACGAAGCGCGAGCCTTCTTCATTGGTCCAGAAGGCGACTTCGATTGGTGCTTCTGTTTCTATGTTGTGGTCGTTGAGGGTGCGCACAACTTCGAGCGCGGCGAGTACGCCGTAGTTGCCGTCGAACTTGCCGCCGGTGGGCTGGGTGTCGATATGGCTGCCGGACATGATGGGTGGCAGTGCCGGGTTCTTGCCTGCCCTGCGCATGAAGACATTGCCTATCTGGTCTATGGTGACGGCGAGGCCAGCCTGCTTGGCCCAGGAGACGACGAGGTCACGGCCTTGTTTGTCGAGATCAGTCAGGGCCAGGCGTTTGACGCCACCTTTTTGTGTGGCACCGATTTGTGCCAGTTCCATCAATGAGGCCCAGAGGCGCTGACCATTGATGCGTAGATTTGCTGTACTCATTTCTGACTCCTTATGCGCGCATTTTGTTCAGCGCTTGAAACATGGGCGAGAAGGATGGACGTTTGATATAACGCCCTGCTCCCATCTCTGCCATTAATTCACCTTGTTTGAACACCAGCTTGCCACCGCTGATGGTGTGCGTTGGTATGCCTTTGACGGTGCGGCCTTCAAAGACATTGAAGTCACCTTTAGAAAATTGTGTCTTGGCGGACAGTGTCTTGGTGCCATTGACATCCCACAGCACGATGTCGGCATCGGCGCCTTCTGCAATCACGCCTTTGCGTGGGTAGATATTGAAAATCTGTGCGCAGTTGGCGGAGGTGACCTTGACGAATTCTGATGGTGTCAGGCGGCCTGTGTTGACGCCTGCATCCCACAAGACCATCATGCGTTCTTCTACACCACCGCAGCCGTTGGGTATCTTGGTGAAGTCATCCTTGCCTGCGGCTTTTTGGGCAGCGCAGAAGGTACAGTGATCAGTGGCCGTGGTATGCAGATTGCCGCCTTGCAGACCCTGCCACAAAGCCTCTTGATGATGGCTGCTGCGGAAAGGTGGGCTCATGACGTGGCCTGCGGCCTGGGCAAAGTCCGGGTTCTTGTAGACGCTGTCATCAATAACGAGGTGGCCTGCCAGCACTTCGCCAAACACGCGCTGGCCGTGGGCACGGGCGCGGGTGATGGCATCCAGTGATTCCTGGCAGGATACATGGACGATGTAGAGCGGCGTGTTAAGTACATTGGCAATGGCGATGGCGCGTTTCTTGGCGGCCGCCGTGTCAAAATCCATGGCCTCTTTGGCGGCCACCTTTTGCACCGGCGCCAGATCCTGGCCGAGCGGGATGTCCTTCACCGCTCTGCTGGCCAGCGGTGCGGCAAGGTAAGCCTTCGAACAAGATTCACGACCATCAGGATTCCAGGAGAAAACATGTCGGCAGCGACAACAGCTCACGGGCACACGCCCTACTACTTCGTTCCGGCGCCTTCGCTAGCGCAAAATAATACTGTCGTATTATTTTG